>JAQVCV010000032.1 GCA_028689615.1 Bacteroidales bacterium
CCCTTCTGAACCTGGGTGTCGTTGTTCAAAAAAAGGATATAACGGCCGCGAGCCTTTTTAGCGGCTCCGTTGCAATTATGAAGAAACCCGACGTTTGCTGAATTACGCACATGCAAAACCCCCTCAACAAAGTTCGCCAATTCTTTCGTCTCGTCAGTCGAACAATCATCGGCAACAATAATTTCACAGCATATCGAGGGTGGCGTGAACGCCCTGATCGACCGCAAGCAGTTATAGGTATAACTCCACTGATTATAAGCCGGTATAATAATGCTTACATCGACATTCTCCCCGTTCGAACACGCATCAAAAACAATACGATCATAGTGCCCATCCTTGATGTCCGGTAACAAAACAATACGTTCATCCCTCCGCGTGGGCGGCAAGGGCATCCGCCCTTCTGTCTGGCCAAACTTAAGATAATGGAACAAAGGATTCATTCCGCTCTGTCTTACGTCAGGCGACTGCTCCAAATAAAACTGAACATCAAACCTCTGCGATGGATTCCGCCCTTCTTTCCAACCCCAAAAATGAAAATGCCGGAGTAATTCAATGGTGTTCGAAACCAAATCAGGGTTCTGGCCAAGATAGTAGTTTGCATCAAAAAAACTCGATTTACGAACAAGGTGTTCAAATGAATAATACGTCCACTCACGTCGAGGAAAGGCCACCATTTGCAACAAACGAAGCCCTCGGCGAACCGGACGAATACGCCGATAGCGTATCTCACTTATTGCCCTGGCCTGATCAAGCAGGCTTCGCAGATAATGCTCGGAGGCGCGAAGCGCATCGAATCCAGCCCGGCTATGATCAAGAAGGGAAGCCAAACGGTTAATCTCAGCATTCAAACGGTTAATCTCAGCATTCAAACGATCTATCTCGGCATCTTTCTGCTCGAATTGCTCTGCTCTTACCCGGAGCAGATCATCTTTTTGCTGCAGCATCACGAGTTGCTGCCGGCCGGCATGCTCCAGATCACCTGCTAAGCTCGGGTGCAACTCAGAAAATAGAGTCTCCTCTCGGCAATGGCGTGTATAGTGGTTATGTGAAACTTGATCCTCTTGCCCCTTTCACTTTCTCCAATCCTGATGATGGCAAAGTATATGGTGATGGTGGTGGCGGTTCACTTATCGAAAATGGTGCAGCTATAACCCCGTCAGCAGACGGTTGGCATAGCATGACTGCTGATATTAGTTCTTTGCCGGGCACTTTCGAGTATAGCGCCTACATGATTGGTCTGGTAGGTTCAGCTACCCCCAATGGTTGGGATACTCCCGACCAGAAAATGGATTATGATGCCCAATCGGGTAAGTGGTACATCGAGATCGATCTGATCGTGGGTGAGGTGAAGTTCCGTAAAAACGATGGATGGGCCTGGAATCTTGGCGGCGAGAAGGACAACCTCACCCAAGGCGGAGCGAATATTCCCATTTCTGCTGCTGGCAGATACCGCATCACTCTTACCATTATTAATGATGCTACCGGAACTTGCACAATTGATCCGATATAAATGATACTTGAAACTGTTGTATAGATCAATTGAGTTGTGTTAATTATCAATTAATCGTAATTAATAAAGAATAGATTTCTATGAAAAAGTTAAGTATATTAGGTCTTTTGCTTCTTTCGCTTTTCGCGATGGTCATCGTGCCATCCTGTACGAAGGAAAATGAAGATGTGCGGGTAGCTCCCGCTATGACTACCTCGCAGGTTATTGACATTACTTCCGAATCAGCCACTGTAATCGGGTTCGTAGTAAACCCTGGTGAAGGTGTAACTGAAAAGGGAGTTTGCTATGATATTGCTGCGAATCCTACCATTAGTAAGACTGTTGTGAAATATACCGGTACGGCTACTACTGCTACATTCAATGTTACATTAACTGGTTTGAACTACACAACCACCTACTATGCCCGCGCTTATGTGAAAAACTCAGCAGGTGTATTGTATGGTGAGGAGTATAGTTTTACTACGCTCGTGGCTACCCCAACGGTTACGGCAGCAGCCTTCACCGAGGTTGGTAGTTCATCAGCTAAGAGCGGTGGAAATGTTGCAGACTGGGGCGGTGCTGAAGTTACTGCCAGAGGCTTGTGTTATAGTTATTATGGCATTCCAACTGTTGACAGCATGAAAACTGTTGACGGCAATGGAACAGGTGCATTTGAATCTGCTTTAACAAACCTGGTTGGTGGTAAAGTCTATCACGTAAGAGCTTATGCTACCAATAGTGCCGGAACTGGATACAGCGAACCTGTTGACCTGACGACCCTTGCTGCTGTGAAACCTTCTGTTACAACATCGGCCGTGACCAATGTGTTGGGTATGTCGGCTACTGGAGGGGGGAATGTTACAGACCAAGGAGGTGCTGATGTAATACGTCGTGGTGTTTGCTACAGCACATCTCCTATTCCGACCTTGAATGACTCTGTTGTTGAATCAGGAGCCGGTCTTGGTGAATACCAAGCTGAGATGACTGGTCTTACTGGTTTGACGACCTATTATGTACGTGCCTTTGCTGAAAATTCGGTAGGGGTCTCTTATGGCGAAGAGGTTCAGTTTACAACACTCATACCTATCAGAACATGGTACGTGCCTGGTAATTATGTGGCTGCCAGCTATCCCGGTACCACATTTACCGACTGGAGCCCGGCTAATTCACCCTTCATTGCCAGTCTTGCTTCAGATCCTGATAAGCTGGAAGGATACGTGTATATGTCAACTTTCGCTAACGAGTGGAAACTCACTACTCAACCCGACTGGAATGGAACTAACTATGGCGACGGTGGAGCAGGCTTACTCAGTACAACAGGTGGCAACCTGATTGCTGGTGCCGGTTTCTACAAAATCAATGTCAATGCCGCTACCTTGGAATATACTGCCGTGGCAACCAACTGGGGCGTGATCGGAAGTGCTACCCCCCTAAACTGGGACGATGAAACTCCTCTTGAATACGACATGTTTAGCCGTGCCTGGAAGGGTGGTATGCATCTGACAGCCGCCGAGTTCAAATTCAGGGCTAATCATGACTGGGGCTTGAACTACGGCAGCACAGCAGGCAACGAAACTCTCGATGCCGGTGGTGCTAACATCCCTGTAGCTACAGAAGACGATTATTTCTTCACCCTCGACCTGAGCAACCCCAATGCCTACACCTATACAGCCAACAGGTGGGGTGTGATAGGCAGTGCTACTCCGGGTGGATGGGATTCAGACCAGAACATGACCTGGGATGCCACCAATAAGGTGATGACCCTGACTGTTGATCTCGTCGCCGGTGAAATTAAATTCCGCGCTAACGATGACTGGGCTATCAATTTGGGAGGTTCAAACGGAACCCTCGAATACAACGGTCCGAACATCGCTATTGCAGAAGATGGTAACTATACAATTACCTTGAATATGATGGGTAGTGTATTCACCTACACTGTCGTTAAAAACTAATCACTCTTTGTAGTGATTACCATCTGGGGCCGGCCGAATGGCCGGCCCTTTTTAATTAATTAACCCCTTTCTCGATGAAAATAAAATTCCTCCTATTTGTAGTTGTTTCCCTGGGTGTTATCGGTGGCTGCAAGCAGCCTGTTAAACAAACCGATGTTTCTCAACCACCCCAATGGGCTAAAAACGTGGTTTGGTACCAAATCTTTGTTGAACGTTTTGCCAATGGCGATACTGCCAACGATCCCACAATCGCCTCCATCTCTACCCCAACTTCCTCTTTCCCGGTGCCTGATGATTGGGCGTTAACTCCCTGGACAAGCGATTGGTTTGCACAGGAACCCTGGGCCGTTCATTCGGGTCGCGACCTCAAGGAAACCTCCCAGCACCGCCGGTATGGTGGCGACCTGCAAGGGGTGATGGAAAAACTCGATTACCTCTCCGATCTGGGTATCACTGCCATCTATTTCAATCCTCTGAACGATGCTCCTTCGCTGCATAAATACGATGCCCGAAATTATCACCATATTGATATCAATTTCGGCCCCGATCCCGAAGGCGACCTGAAAATCATGGCAACGGAAAACCCCACCGACCCGGCAACATGGAAATGGACTTCGGCTGACCGTTTGTTCCTCGATCTTGTGGATTCGCTCCACAGCCGGGGTATCCGCGTGATTGTTGATTATTCGTGGAATCATACGGGGGTGCTCTTCTGGGCTTGGCAGGATCTGGTGAAAAACCAGGAAAAATCGGCCTACAAAGATTGGTACGAAATCGTGAATTTCGACAATCCTGCTACCCCCGAAAACGAGTTTGAGTACAAAGGATGGCTCAACATCATGAGTCTTCCTGAACTTAAAAAGGTTGACATGCCGGCTCCCAGGGTCTCGGGGCACCCTTTCGAGGGTAATATTGCACAGGGACCCAAGCAGCATATTTTCGATGTAACGCGCCGGTGGTTGGCTCCTGATGGCGATACCAGCCGCGGTATAGATGGGTTCCGGCTCGATGTGGCCGACCAGATTCCTATGGGCTTTTGGCGCGAATACCGAACTTATGTGAAATCTATCAATCCTGAGGCATACCTCGTGGGCGAAATCTGGTGGGAGAAATGGCCTGACCAGTTGATGAATCCGGTTCCTTATTGCAGTGGCGATGTGTTTGATGCCGTGATGTTCTACCAGATCTACCGGCCGGCTCGCAGTTTTTTCGGCCAGCCTGACCAGGCTATGGATGCCAAGGCTTTTGCCGACAGCCTCCATTTCCAGTGGAACCGCCTTTCAGAGCCTTATCGCTACTCCCAGATGAACGTGAATGCAACACACGACGCCCCGCGTTTGCTGACTTGTTTTGCCAATAAAGGGAAGTACAAGTTTCACAATGCCCCCTACGAAAATCCTGATCACATCAGTGGAATTCCTGACGACGAGGTTTTCGCAAGAGTGAGGCTCTATCTGGCTCACCAGTTTACCAACGTAGGGGCTCCCTCCATCTGGGCTGGTGATGAAATGGGGATGACCGGCGGCGACGACCCCGATACCCGCAAGCCGCTCTGGTGGCCTGAGTTATCATTCGACCAGGAAACAAGAACCAACATTCAGCCAGTTGAAAAACAATTTGAACCCGTGGGATTTAACCAACAACATCACGATTACCTGAAGAAACTGATAGCCATTCGTAAATCCAATCCGGTGCTGATTACCGGGGAAATAGAATTCTTGCAAACTGAAGGCTCTGTGCTTGTGTATAAACGTTTTGCCGATGATGAGCAAATGGTGATGGCTTTCAATGTTGCCTTGGATGAAAAAATGGCAATTGTACCCGAAGGCGACTGGGTAAATCTCTTAACAGATCGGCCGGTTAAAGGCGGGGAGTTGATTTTGGCTCCGCTGGAGGCTCTTGTATTAAAAGTTAAAAAATAGCATTATGAAATCACGATTATTATTTTGGGGAATCATTATTTCTATTTTCGGGTGTTCGAAGCCGGTGCCCGAAGCTCGCATAGATCATTTTGAAGCTTTCGTGAGCAACAACGTGTTGCCCCGCAATGTGGATATTTGGTTGCCGGCAGGCTACGACTCCACTACAGCACAGCGCTATGCCGTGTTGTATATGCACGACGGACAGAATCTGTTTGATACAACCACTTCATACGGTGGCAAGGAGTGGCAGGTTGATGAAATGATGAGCCGTTTGTTGGCCGAGAATAAAACTGACAGTTGCATCGTTGTAGGAATATGGAATACTCCCAAGCGCTTCTTTGAATATGCCCCGCAGAAGCCGTTCAATCTCCTTCCCGATCAGGTTAAAATTGATGCCCGTGTTGAATTTCAAGGCGACAGCACTCCATTGAGCGATGCCTATTTGCGCTTTATTGTTGAGGAATTAAAGCCTTTTGTTGATACCAGGTATAAAACGAAACCAGATAAAAATAACACCTTTATTATGGGTTCGAGCATGGGAGGGCTTATTTCGATGTATGCAGTGGCCGAATACCCCGATGTGTTTGGTGGTGCTGCTTGCTTGTCAACTCATTGGCCCTTTAGTTTGAAAGGCAATTCAACCTGTTTCACGAAAGCTGTCATTCAGTATCTTGCGCCCGGCCTCCCTCGTCTGCGTGACTCTAAATTCTATTTTGATTTTGGAACTGCCACCCTTGATGCCTGGTATGAGCCTCATCAAAAAATGATCGACAGTCTTTTTGCTGCCAATAGTTTCGATAATCGCCATTTTGTTTCTCTGAAGTTCGAGGGAGCCGAACATAACGAGAAATCATGGGCTGCACGGCTCGATAAACCGTTGGTGTTTCTACTGGGGAAATAATCAATCCTTTGATTCATATTTTCTTATCTTTGCAGTCTGATCGGTGTAATGTGTTGCCGGTCAGGCTGTTTTTTGTGATTCTTGTATGGGATATTAAATCTAAGTGTTATGTCAACTACTCCCGTAACTATTAAAGACATTGCCCGGCTTCTGAACCTCTCGAAATCAACAGTAAGTCGTGCTCTGAAAAACCATCCTGATATAAGCGCCTCAACCAAAGAGGCTGTTGCACTGCTTGCAGAAAAGCTTAATTATCGGCCCAATGAGGTCGCAATGTCGCTGCGGCATCGTAAAAGCCGTATAATAGGGCTTGTTGTTCCACAGATATCTTTTTTCTTTTTCCCCTCAGTGATTAGAGGAGTGGAGGATGTAGCCTCTAAGCATGGCTACAAGTTGATGATTCTGCAATCAGACGAACAGTTTTTGAGGGAGGTGGAAGCTTGTAACGTATTGATGTCGGCCAATGTAGAGGGTGTTCTTGCTTCAGTTTCAATGACTTCCACCGATTTTGATCATTTTCGGTCTATTGTGCAAACAGGTTTGCCGGTTGTATTCTTCGACAGGGTACCTGAAAGTTTTAATGCTGATAAAGTTTTGCTCGACGATAAACAGGGTGCCTACAGAGCTGTTGATTATCTGATTGCTCAGGGATGCCAGCGGGTGGCCATTTGTTTGGGCAATCCCAATTTGTTGATAAGCAAGAACAGGTTGATGGGATACCAGGAGGCTTTGGTTGCTGGTGGGGTAGAAGTTGATGATTCGTTGATTATCAGGGGCGACACCCTTGAAGAAGTAGAGGACGCTGCATTGAAACTCTTTTCAACCAACAGCCGTCCGGATGCTATTTTTGCCATAAGCGATCTGACCATGTCGGGTATTATGAAGGCCTTATACAAATTGAAAGTAAAAATTCCCGAGGAGGTTTCTGTGATCGGTTTTTGTGAAGAACCCTTCAGTACAATGTACAATCCTCCGGTTACATCCATAAAACCTATGGGTTTTGAGATTGGCAAGGCTGCCGCAGAATTGCTTTTTCGACGTATTGCCGACAACGATCCCTTTTCATCCCCTGTAAGAATAGATCTTCCTGCTGAATTAATTGTTAGAGAATCAACCTGAAAGATCGGTTTTTGAATCGGCAGAATAGGCTTTACCAGTTTTTAGTGAGTGGTGTATTCTGATTCGTTGATCTGGTCGAGCCTTTTTTGTGTTGGTTTGTAAACTTGATTTGCAATGAATCCTAAAAATAGAAGGCCAGCAAAGAGGGTTGACAAAATGAATCCATACCGGGCATTTTGATTGAAGAGATCGCTAACTGCTCCCATCAATAACGGGCCAATGGCCGCACCAGCTGCAGTGAAAAATAAAATTACTCCTGCCACGCTTCCATGCTGTGACTTAGGGAAGCAACTGATTCCCTTTGAATTGATGGTAGGATAGATTACAGACATAAACAACCCTGACAAAGGAAGCAATACAACTGCCGCCCCTATCCCAAAAAGAATGCTGCCCAGAAAGCACAGAAAAATTGCAGCAGAAAACAAAACCATAGCCACATCCCAGTTAAACCTGCTCAAAATGTAGGCTCCCATGAAACGTCCGCCTGCCCTGAGAATAAAAAACACCGGTAACGAATAGGTAGCCAGCAACAACAACGAGCCGTCGTAGCCTGCCAGCAGCGATGGCATCCAAACATAAATGGCTGATTCAACAGCCACATAAAGAAAAGCTGCCATCGAAAATCCTATCGCGTAAGGGTTCTTCATCATTCCGATTGTATTGCGAAGACCGGCCTTTTGATCGTCAGTTTTTTTTAACGAGGGATACTCAACCATTAATGCCAATAAAATAAGAATAACACTGATGATTGCTGCAATAATATACAAAAACTTCCAGTTAATCCCCTGGTTAAGCAAAAAGGAGATTAAAAACGTGCCGATGATAGCTCCTACACCAAAAAAACCTTCAACCATGTTCATCGTTGAAGTGTGCTCTCTTGTTGACCTGGTAATGTCGCCAATTAATGCAAGAGCACCTGTTTTAAAGATGCCAATGGCCATCCCTGAAACAATAAGCAGAGATAAGAAAAAATAAAAATCGTTTCCGAGCACGAATAAAAAAGAATTAATGGCAAATAGCGCCAGCCCCAGAATGATGGTTTTCTTCCTTCCAATCTTATCTGAAAGAAACCCCAGTGCTATTCCGCCAATGGCAATGGCCGTCATCGGGCCGTAGTGAAGCAATCCTGCTGCTGTCATGCTCAGGTTAAATTGTTTCATCACCTCTTTTATAATCTCTCCAACGGCATCGGTGGTCATGGCAAACATCATAAACATGAGGTAGGTGAGCCACTTGATTAGTTTTAGACTTTTGTTTGTAGGTGCCATGGTTTTCTCGTTTTAAAGGTTGTAACTGATAATTGAATTGTTCTCTCCTGAATATTCAACCTGTGTTTGGTTGGTTTGTAAATTGCAATGAAGATGGCAGAAGTGTCTTTCGTTTTTCCAATAGATTATAATCTGGCCGTTTTCATAATCCATTGATTGTATGGAGCCATTAAATGCTTCATGTGTGTTGCGAAGTTTAATGAGCTTCATCAAACGTTGAACTATCGGTTTTTTTAATGCTTGCGCTATTTCTTCTGAGGTGAAATTGTGGCGGTTAATTTCTCTCCCTTCTCCCGTAAGTCGCACTGATTCAGTGTCGTTTTCTCCCGCTAATAAGCCCACATAATACACTTGGGGTATTCCTGGTGTGAAAAACTGCAAAGCCCTGGAGGCTATGTAGGCATCGTCGTTACAATTCATCATCGAATACCAGGTTCCCCGAATCTGATGAACGTCGAATCCATCGGTATCCTTGTAGCTCTCAGAAAATACAAGGCTCAGGTTGGCTCCGTTGCGCAAGCAATGATCAACCACCTTTCGGGCATCGGCAGAGGAAACAATGCCATCCAGATCGGGCTTAATCGGGATGCCATCGTGACAATCGAGCATGGTAAACTGACTTGCGGGCCTGTGGCGCAAATAATCAATAAACCGCTGTCCCTCTTTGTTTACTATGGCTTCAAGAATCATGTATGGAAGAATAAAATCGTAGATCCACATCCCTCTGTCTGAAAGCTTTCGTTGAATAGAAAAATGGGAATGCACCTCGGGCAGCAATTCCAGATTGTTTTCCTTCGCAACTTCTACGATCCAGTCAATAAATTCGTTTATCTCAGGCTCAACAAAAAAGCAATTGGTGCCCATTTTTTTTATCACGTAGCCTATTGCATCCAATCGTACGAGGCGGATGTTGTTGTTACGAAAGTTTTGCAGGATGCTGGCAAGCAACTCGCGAGCTTCATGCGACTTTACATCAATATCGATTTGTTCCGACGGCTCTTCCTTGCCAAAGGTGGTCCAGATTCTTTTTGCTGACCGGGTGGCACCCACCTCATAGGTTGACCATGGAAACTTTCTTCTGCGAAATATTTTCTCCAGATCAGTCTCATCAGGTTCCTTGTTCTCCCAAACGTCTTCAACCGGGATGAAAAGCCGTGAATACGCTGATTCTTCCCCTTTTTCGAGATAATCAGCGAAGTACACCGATTTTTGGGATACATGGTTTACCATCAGGTCGAGCATCACATCATGAGTTTTTGCTATTTCTTTCAGATCGCCCCAACTGCCAAATCGGGAGTCTATCTCGAAATACGATATTGGAGCAAACCCACGATCGCCCGACGATGGGTATGGGGGCAAAATGTGAACGCCACCATCGAAAACACCTGCAAACTGATTGTTGAGCAAGCCTTGCAGCGTGCTGAGATTCCCCCCCAGCGAATCGGGATAGGTGATTAACTGGACTTTGTTTTTAATGCTCATGGCCTATTGGGTTTTGGTGACCTCAAGTTTGGGAGAAATCAAATAATCAGCCAGGTATCTATGCCCGGCAATAATTTTATGCTCAGTGGCCAAAATGTTTTCCACAAACGGATCGTTAACTTCATTCCCTCTGTTGCGTTTGCGGCGATAGGGCAGGGTGTCGATATAGGTACTGGTGATAAAAATTCGTGCGTCAATGTTTTTCAACAGCGAAACGTAAGTTCCTTCCAATATGAGTACCCTGATGCCTGTGAGGCTCAATCGAAGAGATATTTTTGTATTGGCATGATAATCAATTGATGGAACCTCAATTTCCTGCGCTCCGGCAAGGGCATTGTTGATGTTTTGTTGCAACAGATCCATGTTTACCTCCGCGTGTGGCCCAAGCCAGTGCTGGTCGCTTTTTCGGTGTGCATCGTTTTGAGCGGGAGGGTAGTGGAAGTAGTTGTCTTGGTTCAAAACCAATGCTTTAATTCCAGTCTGTTCCAGTTTCTGGTATAAAGCGGCTCCGGTTTCAGTTTTGCCTGATCCCGATTCACCGGCAACCGAGAGAATGTAAACAGTTTCTTTTTGTCGGATTTGTTGCAGCAAATGGCTGATAATCTCTGCCGCTACTGTCTGGTGGCTCTTATTCCCAATAGAGAGGTTGTTGTCCATTTTATTCAACATAAAATTTGTAAGATGACCCGTAAACATGCTTGGTTGGAGAGGGTAAAAACCGGTGGTGAGAATCCACCACCGGATCACTATTCAAATTACTAACCAACCTTCGCTGATTGTGTTTAAAACAAACCCAACGATTTTTCTTCAGCATTTTTTCGTTGAATAGTAGCATCGTCGGGTTTGGAAATTTATAGAATTATTCTACTGATTATTTTCGATTTAGAACTGATAGCTGATGGTCATATCAACAGCCCGACCAGTAATGGGGCGGCCACGCATGTAGTTGGTAGCTCCATCGGTAAATCCGTCACCTTCCATCTCGGTTAGTCCAAAGGTGTCGAGCAAATTGTTGACATTTGCCCGCACAGTCAGCCCTTTCGTGATCTTGTAGGAAGCAAAAGCATTTATGTAGGTGAAGCCAGGCAACACCACCACGTTGTCGAACTGCGCGAACACCTTGGTGGTTCCTATCAGGCTCAGGCCTAGAGAGGCTTTTCCTAATCGGTAACTTGGGCTGATGTTAAACATCAGATCGGGAACTCGGCGAGGCACATTCCCAACCTGATCCTCGTTGTTGCTTTTGGCAATTTTCGCCTTGGTGAAAGTGGCTCCGGCATTTAGCTCGAATCCGCCAAGTTGCAAAGCTCCTTCAAATTCAGCTCCATACGATTCGTATTCGATATTGAACACCTTCTCAAATTCTGAGTTTTGCTCCGAAAGCATGGCATAGAAAGCAGTGACATTAACAGCATAGTTATCGGCCTTCATTTTGAAACCCAGTTCAGCCTGTGAAATCTCGTCAGCATCAAGTCCTTCTATGGTTTTTCCTTCAGCTGTGATGTATGGAGAATAGAGCAATCGATCGGCATTGGCACGTCCACCCTTACTGTATCGGGCAAACAGTGCTTTGCTTTCATCGAGTTTGTAGTTAACACCCAATGAATAAGATACATAACTGTAATCGTAGTTTACAGGGTGTGGATTGGCAATATCGAGCACAGTGGTGGTTGAGTCAACTTTCGACATTATGCCGTCGTTGTTTACATCGGTAGGGGTTTGTCTGTTGGTCAGATAATAACCGTAGGCCTCTCCTTTGTCAAACCTTATGCTTGCATCCACATTCAGGTTGTCGGTAACATCCACGCCAACATTGGCATAGGGGGCGTCAATGTTGTAGCGCATATCGTAGCCACGGGTGCAGCAGTTGCCCCAGGCTGGTACTCCGTGAGCATACAATCCATTTTCTGTCAAAGGATTTCCGTTTGCATCCACCAGATCTATCAACCGTGGATTGTCGGCAACATCTGTTACAAAGGCTTGCCACAGCCAGGTCATGTCGATGCGTTGATAGGCTTTGTAATAACCTGCGGTTAAATGGATGTTCTCGTTGAATGTTTTGGTCAGATAAACGTCGTTGGTGAAATTGTCGAGGCTATTCATTTCCACATCGAACGAATGCATGGTCATCAGCAATCCGTTGCCGTTCAAATTTTTCAATTGATCGGCAGTGAATGGTGTGCCTGCATTAGCGCCATTGGCATAACTTGCTGTGTAACCTGCTCCGGCAATAGAGCTGGCAATTGCATCGGCCGCTCCAATAGATACCGGGAATGGAGAGTTGAAGTTCCCTTTGTTGAAAGCCATCCGTGCTTTATTTTTAACATTCCATCCATCGCCAAGGTCGAATGAGAACTCTGTTCCAAAGGCATAGGAGATGGGGTGCATCCCTTCGGCAATGTTGCTGGTTCGGCGGTTGCCATTGCCATCAACACCGGCCATCAATTGAAAATAGGGGCTTTGCAGGGTTGAGTGCAGCGCGTCGTAACCGGCTATGGATTCAAACGTGGGGTTATCGGCGGTGCCGGTTCCTTTCACGGGCATGGGCATGTAGCTGATGGCCCTGTCGTTGAGATATTTGAAATAAACGCGGGCATATCCCGACTTGAAGTTCTTTGTAAGGTTGGCTTTAATTTGTCCGCCATAATTACCGGCGTAACCGGCATCGCGAGGTCCGTTGCCCTGACGGAAGAATCCTCCGATGTGAAAACTGATGTCGTTCGCTATGGGTGCCCCGTACTCAAAATCGGTTCTAAGCGATTTGTAATCAACGCCAAGTGTGGTGCTTATGCTTCCACCTTCCACCGCGCCTGTTTTACTGATGAAGTTGATGATGCCGGCCGGCGAATTGCTGGCAAAGGTAGATGCAGAGCCTCCTTTGATGGCCTCGATCCTTGCAAGGGTGGCATCGGCTCTGAGATAGATGTCGGCATTGCCAAACGAAATGTCGCCAAACTGCATCACGGGTAACCCATCCTCGTGTAGTTGAAGGAATTTTGATCCTCCCGAAGTAATTGGAATGCCTCTTACTGAGATGTTGGCATTGCCTTCGCCTCCTGTGGCTTCTGAATGGATGCCTGGTATGGCCTTAAACAGCTCAGCAGTGGTTACGGCTCCAAATTCCTGAATGGCTTTGGGTTTCATGGTAGAAACATTGATGCTGGAATTCAACGCCGATTTGGCATTGACTACCCCGGTGACTACCACCTGATCGAGCCCGATAAAATCGGTGGCAAGGGCAAAATTCATCTCCACCTGCTGCCCGGTTGACAGTTCGACCTCCTTTTCCTGATTGCTGTAACCCACAAAGGATACGGAAAGAGTATAACGGCCAGATGCCAGCCCCTCAATGTTGTAAGCTCCATTGATGTCACTTATAGTTCCCTGCGTCGTGCCTTTAATCAGAACTGTTGCTCCGATTAGTGTTTCACCACTCTTCGAATCGGTGATAACTCCTTTGATGGCTCCTTTTCCCTGAGCAAAAAGAATACCCGGTAAAAGTGCCATCACCATCATCAATACTTGTAAAGCTTTTTTCATAAAAAATAACCTGTTAAAAATTGGACATTGATAAAAAATGTTTCGCGGTTCAACATCTTTGCTTTCACCGTGAAGGCAAATGTACATCATCTGTGGTCTAAAAATCAGTGTTTTCTGGCAATTGCAAACGTTTTCTGAGTTCAACCGGTTGCGCAACCGGTTGCTGTTGAAAACTTTTTTAAAAAAAAAGGAACGTTGTCTGGAAAATTCTCAAATCGTTGAACCAAAGGTTGTAGTTGTGTGATCTTTGTCGATATCTTCAGTCAGAAAAGAAACCGTAAGAAATGTGTACTTGTTTTCTTGTGTATTGTTTTGATTCAGAATTAATTATTGTTGTTTGGGTGTCCTGTATCACCCAATAAGCCGCTTTGAGGGGCATAGGAGCTGACAATTCGGTGCCCTACATACACCAGAGGAGTGATGGCTACTGCCACTCCAAACTTGAAGGCATAACCCGTGAGCGATACTTGTAAAAACTCTGCAAGGGTTATTTTTCCGGGAAGCCAAAAGGCTATACCCGAAACAACGAATGTGTCAACTAGTTGTGAAACAACTGTTGAACCGGTTGCCCTGAGCCAGATATGCCGCCCGCCTGTTCGTTGTTTGAAGTATCTGAATACTGCCACATCAATAAGTTGCGAGAAGAGGAAGGCTGTGAGGCTTCCCACGATGATCCATTGCGATTGGCCGAAAACTGCCCGAAACTGTTCGTTAGTGACAGGCGAAAAAGGAGCCGCCTCGATGTTCATCCCAACAAACAGGATGAGAAAGGTGTAAGCTATCAGCGCCGCTGTGATTAATGTGATCAGCCTTACCGCTTTTTTGCCATAAAACTCGTTTATAAGATCTGTGGTGAGAAAAACCACGGGCCAAGGTAAAATGCCGATACTCATGGTGAAGGGCCCAATTTGCAAAAGTTTGCCTCCAATCATCTCCCCAACAATGGCATTGGTGATGAAAAAGCCCGCGAGCACAATGAAAATAATCTCTTTCTTAGTCAAAACTCAGCGTTTGAATTGATTGGAGAGAGAACAAAAGCAGTTGCAGAAAGTTTGCCTGACTATTGACAGGCTATTTCCCAATACAAAACTTTGAGAAGATATTGCCCAGCAGCTCATCGGTGGTGATGGTGCCTGTTATCTCGCCCAAATAATGCAAAGCTTGCCGAACATCCACGGCTATCAGGTCGGCAGTGAGGTTGTCGCGAAATCCATCCTCCATGGATTTGATGGCTGACCTGGTTTTGTTGAGGGCTTCTAAATGCCTTACACTCGAAAGGGTAGCGTTATCGCTCAGGTTTAATTGGTCAATTACTTCAATTAGCTTGTCGGTGATCAGGTTAAGGTTTTCGTGCCGCTTGGCCGAAATGAACACGATATCGCGCTCCAGCCACGAACGCAAATGGGGAGGGGCTTCGGTCAACATATCGGCTTTGTTAGCCACGAGTAGGTAAGTTCGCTTTTCGTGTCCCGGAATGGTTTTTAAAACATCCATCTCGGCCTCCAGCTCTTCGGCTGTGGTGGTGGTAAGGTCAAACAGGTAAATCACTACCATCGATTGCTCAACAGCTTTCATGGCTCTTTCTATTCCTATAGCTTCAATGGTGTCGTTGGTGTGGCGTATGCCAGCTGTATCAACAAATCTGAAATTGTAGCCTCTGATCACCAGGGTGTCTTCAATGGTGTCGCGGGTGGTGCCAGGGATTTCTGAAACAATGGATCGTTCGTCGTTAAGCAAGGCATTGAGCAGGGTCGATTTGCCTACATTTGGCTTGCCTGCGATGGCTACGGGTATGCCCCGTTTCACCGCGTTGCCAAGTTGAAACGATTGGACCAGGGTCTCTATTTCGATGTCGATAGATCGCAACAGGTTGTTAAAACCTTGCCTGTCGGCAAATTCCACATCTTCTTCGCTAAAATCGAGTTCCAGCTCCAAAAGGGATGCAAATTGTACTAACTGTTCGCGCATCGATACAATTTTATTTGAAATACCTCCTCTCAATTGGTTGATGGCCAATTTATGGGAGGCTTCGCTTTCTGAGGCAATCAGGTCGGCTACGGCTTCGGCTTGCGACAGATCGAGCTTGTGGTTGAGGAAGGCTCTAAGGGTGAATTCGCCCGGCTTTGCTGGTTCAATGCCAAGGTTGTAGAGCAATTCCAACAGCCGCGAAACAATGTAGGTGGAGCCATGACAACTGATCTCAACCATATCCTCGCCTGTATAGGACCGGGGGGCTCTGAAGAGGGTAACCACCACCTCGTCGAGAAGTCCGATGGTGGGGTGACTGATCTGCCCAAATGTCGCCTGATGTGATGTCATGGTGTTGCATGTGAGGCCTTTATTGGCAGGAACAAACAGCGTGTTTGCAGCATCAATGCAACGCGGCCCACTCATCCTGATGATGGCTATGGCCCCGTGACCTGATGCAGTTGACAAGGCAGCAATGGTTGAAGTGAAAATTTTGTGTGTCATGGTAGAATAATGAATAGCTATTCGCTTACAAAAATAGCAACAATTGAATTGAATTGTGAGTTCCAATTGTATGTGGTTTGTTTACAGTTGTTTGTGGTGTGTTGTGTGTGTTGCTGTTGCGTAAAAATGGTGATTTCTTGAAAAAATGGTGTAATTGTGTTGTAATTGTTGTATTTTTACTTTTTAAAAACTGTGTAAAACCTTAAAATTTATCCAATTATGTTAAGGAGAGTTCTTTTTTTATTTGTTGCTCTGCTGACTGGAATTTTCAGCTATGGGCAAACCGCCAAAGCCCAGCTTAAAGCTGGTAAAGCGTTTATGAAGGCCGGAAATCCGACTGAGGCTGTTGCATCCTTTACCAAAGCAGTTGAGTTGGATCCCAACATGACCGACGCCTACGTGGCCCGCGCCGAGGCTTGGTTAGCATTATCTGAAAAAAGAAAAGCGGTTGAAGACTACGATCGGGCAGGGGCTTTGGATCCCAAGGAGTTCGATTGGCCATTTCTTTCTGGTAAATACAATGTCGAAATCAACCGCTTTGACGAAGCGGTTATCTCACTTCGCAAGGCCCTTATGATGAAAAATAAAGACCTGAACGCCATTAACCTCCTGGTGGTTTCACTCACTGAATTGAAAAAATACGATGAAGCTATCACTGAAGCCGACAGGGCTCTGACGATCAAAAAAAACTACATCAACTATTACAACCGGGGCCGGATTTACTATCTTACAAATAATTACAGCCTTGCAGAAGCTGACTACAGGCTGGCGCTTGGTGAAAACTCAAAGTTTCTGGAAGCCATCAATGGTTTGTCACAGGCTCTCTATGCTCAAAAAAAGTATTCTCAGGCTTTGAACACTGCCAACGACGCACTGAAATTGTCGGAGAACGACCGAACAGCTTTGTTCACAAGAGCTCAGGTGTATCACGAGCAGAAAGACTACGTGAATGCCCTTACCGATATGGCCCGCATTCTGACCCTTTATCCCGATGCCGCGGATATTGCAGATATGTACTTCTACAGGGCCACTCTGGCTCGCGAGTTCAACCAGCAAACTGTTGCAATTGCCGATCTTAACAAGATACTTTCGACCGAACATGCATCGGCCGAAGCCTATTTCCTGCGTGGCGCCTGTTATGAAGATATTTTTCAAAAAGAGAAAGCCACCGAAGACTTCAACAAGTTCATCGAACTCACCGACGGGAAAAAGGATTTTGCAGAGCAAAACGAACTGGCCAAAAAACGGGTCTTCGAATTGAATAAAGAGTCCAACAAGCCCTCGTTGAGCTTTACCGATCCGCAGGAGCGTGAAAAAGGGACGCTGGATATCATAAAAGGGGTGGAAACCATTGCTTTAACCGGGAAGGTGATCGACGAAAGTCAGGTGAAGTATATGACCATTAATGGGAAACGGATAGAGCTGATGAACGGTGTTGTGGAAAAGAACAACACTTTTTCAATCCCATTTGAGCCGGGCGAACAAACTGATGTTGTGATTGAAGTGTCGGATATTTATGATAACGTGCTTAGCCAGAGGTACAACATCCGTCGTACCGAGATCGACCCACCGGTGATTTTCATGATGAACCCTATGGCCTCCGACAATGGCGAATTGTTCATCGAACGCAATGCACAGTTTCAGTTTTTTGAAGGAACTATCAACGACGAGAGCCTCATTGCCTCCATCACCATCGACGGTGTGAATGCCGGCTTCAACCCGTCGGTCTTCAATCCCAATTTCTCTGCAAATCTCGATCTGTTAAACAAAGATGCCATCACGGTGGTAGTGACTGATGTTTTGGGCAATACAGCCACCAAAAAATTCACTATTAACCGCGACGATGCAGCCATGTTTGCCGACAACCCGATGGGAAAAACCTGGCTGGTATTCATCGAAAACAGCGATTACAGCAGCCTGGCCAGCCTTCAGGGCCCCGCGCGCGATGTAACCATGATGCGCAACGCCCTGGCCAATTATCAGATTCATAACATCATTCACAAACGCAACATGACCCGCGATCAGATGCAGCGTTTCTTCGCCATTGAGTTGCGCGATTATGTGCTGAAAAATCGGGTCAATTCGCTGATTATCTGGTATGCCGGGCATGGGAAATTTTTCTCCAATACCGGCACCGGTTATTGGATTCCGGTGGATGGAACAAGCAGCGACGAGTTCTCCTACTTCAATACCGATATGCTTAAGGGCGCCTTGCAACCGTATCAAAACAGCGTGAACCACATGCTCATAGTTACCGATGCCTGCGAGTCGGGTCCCTCGTTTTTCCTGGCAATGCGCTCCACAGCCGATAAGCCCGACTGCAACGACTGGAAAGTGAGCAAAGCCCGTTCGGCACAGGTACTCTCTTCGGCCGGATACGAATTGGCAGTTGACAATTCAACCTTCACCTCGCTTTTTGCTAAAAGTTTGCTCGATTGCCCTCTAACTTGTATTTCGATCGACGAAATTGCCCAACGGGTGATTAAAGGAGTGGGACAGAACGCTTCCCAAAAACCCCAGTTTGGTCAGCTTCAGGGATTCAAACACGAAGGTGGAACCTTTTTCTTCATGAAGAAATCCAAATAAAATCTTCCTCCCGCTGTCATCCCTTTGTTACGTCTTTTCGTGATCAGGGCTGATTGGTTCCGAAGGTTGGAGAAAAATTAGTTCTGAATGAAGAATACGATAAGTCGCAAATGGGTTAGGAGGCTTTTATTCCTGAGCTTTTTATGGGCTTCTTACGCGCAGGCTCAAACCTGGTTTTTCGATCATTACGGTGTCGAGGAGGGACTGCCCCATTCGAGGGTTTATGCAGTTCACCAGGATCCTTCGGGATACGTTTGGCTCGGGTTGCCAAATGGATTGACCCGTTTCGACGGGCGTGATTTTGCTCTTTTCGGAACTCCCGACGGACTTGCCGGCACTGGTGTAAAAACTATCTTAACGGATCCTTTTGGTGTTTTGTGGGTGGGGCACTGGGGAGGAGCCATCAGTCGTCGAACCGATTCGGCTTTCAACACCGTTGATTCAACAACCCTGTTCATCAAAGGCGATGTTTATGGTTTCGTATTTGACGCGGCAGGTTATTCGTGGATCAGCACTTTTGGCAGCGGTTTGGTTCGTTTCAGGCAGCCTACATCGGGCAAGTTTGAGGATATTACGTTTTTAAAAGGTGCTGAAGGGCTTGGCGACCAGATTGCAGCTGCAGTGCGAATGCCCGATGGAGCATTGGTTTGTGCCGTTTATGGTCTCGGCCTGCGAACAACTTCTGATGGAACCCATTTTGAGCCCTTAAATGTTGGTAACGAGATCAATCCGGCTCTCGTCATCTCGCTTTGCGTGGCCAACAACGGGCAACTTATCGCAGGAGATGCAATGGGCAATATCGTCGAAATTGATCCCTCGTCGAAAAAAACTGAGTTGCTGGTCGAGGGCGATGGCCGATCCTACGTCTTCAATCTGGCTTGCGGATGGGATGGTACTCTCTATGGAGCCACCAGTGGAAAAGGTTTGGTAGCCATCGATCCAACTGGTTCTGTTGTATGGTACAACGAATTCAATGGATTGAAGGCTAAACAATTGAATGCGGTATGTCCTGACAGGGAGGGGAATTTGCTCATAGGCTCGCGCGACAACGGGTTGTTTGTTTTTAAAGGCAGCAATCTTTTTTCTTTTGGCAAAGAGTGGGGTCTCCCTGGCGATCAGGTATGGGCAATCTTAAACACAGACAACACCCTTTGGGCTGGAACCGAGAGTGGTGTAGCTTTTAAACCCATGAATTCCGAAGGGCATTTCCAAGAGGTAAAACCGGTCTTCCCGTTGCAGAATTCTTTTCAGGTACGTTGCATGGCCCAAGCGGCCGGTGAAAGCATATACGTAGGGACGCTCGACGCCGGCCTTTGGCGGTACGATGCCAGGGGTAATTGTTTTGTTCCTGTAATGGAGGTCAATGCATCGCTTCCGCAACCCCAACTGGTCACCTCGCTCGCTTGGTTTGGCGATCATCTTTGGGTTGGTACTGCCGAAGGACTCTACAAATACCGACCTCAGGGGGCTCTCGAGCGGTTTACCCGCTCCAACGGTTTGGCAGGGAATGATATATTGGCTTTGGTAGTTCACAACAAGGTGTTGCACGTGGTTTGCCGATCGGCAGGATTAACCATCATAGGGCCTTCGCTGAAGCCCGAGTCCAATCTGGCCACTCATTTGCTCCCTCTGTCAGCCTGCCCGGGGGCTGGCTCCGATTTGTGGGTGGGTACCGAAGGTCAGGGAGTGGTGCAATTGTCGGGAGGTAGCGAAGTGAGGCGTTTGACCCGGGCCGACGGGCTGCTTTCCGATTTTGTCCCTTCGGTGGCCTACGATAAAGGATGGCTCTACGTGGGAACAACACTGGGGATGAACAGAATTCATCCCGATAGCAATCGGGTGGAAACTTATACCCGCCAAACAGGGTTCACGGGGGTGGAGGTAAAAAGCAATGCTGTTGCCGTTTCGCGTTGTGGTGTTGTGTGGTTTGGAACCGCGCATGGAATTAATTGCTTCAACCCCATGGCTAACCGCCCCCCATGGAGGGCCCCGGAAGCTTTTATTCTAAAAGTACAGGTAAATATGAAGCCGGTAGAAAAGATAGAAAACCTTGATGTTAGCTACTCGCATAATAATTTTTACTTTGAATTTGGAAGCATATCAGTAACCTATCCCGATCAGATGCGGTTTCGTTACAGGCTTGTGGGGGCTGTACCTGAATGGAGCAATCCGGTAAACCAGCGGTTTGTGAGTTTTCCCGGACTTAGTCCTGGCCAGTACAGGTTTGAGGTTCAAACATGCGATGCAGCCGGCCAGTGGAGGGGACCGGTGGCAAGTTTCGCTTTCGAGATCAATCCGCCTTTCTGGCAAACTCCCTGGTTTTCGGTCGTGGTAGTTGTTGTTCTCGGAGCTATGGTAGTGGCCTTTTTTAAATACCGCGAGCGTAAGTTGAAAACGGAAAAGACAATTCTTGAAGCTGCTGTTCGCGAACGAACTGCAGAGCTGGCCTCGGCTGCCTCGCAGCTTGAGATGAAAAACCGCGACATTACCGATTCAATCAATTACGCCCGCAGGATTCAACTTGCCATTATGCGTCCTGAAAAAGATCTGCAGGCTATGTTCCCGTCGTCCTTTATTTTTTACCGCCCAAAGGATATTGTCAGCGGCGATTTTTATTGGTTCTCCGAACGCAAAGGGATCAGACTGATTGCCGCCGCCGACTGCACCGGCCATGGTGTGCCGGGCGCGTTTATGAGCATGATAGGAATTAGCTATCTCAACGAGATCATCAACGAACGCAAAGTGGTGAACCCGGCTAAGGTGCTTGATCAGCTCAGGGCTTACATCATCAGCGTGTTGCAACAAACAGGCCGTGAAGGTGAAACCAAAGATGGAATGGACATTGCTCTTGTGGCAGTGGACCAGAAAAACCGGGTTGTTCATTATTCAGGTGCTTTCAACAGCTTGTATTTTTGCCGTACCAACACCACGATCCCGTTTGACAAGGTGGGTAACGATGAGATTTTGCACACACAAAACCTGTTGGAAATTAAAGGGAATAAAATGCCTGTAGGAACCTCGTTGCGTGATGAACAGCCTTTTACACTCCATTCGATTTCTTACAACCCGGGCGATTCTGTCTATCTGGCAACCGATGGTTTTATTGACCAGTTTGGTGGCCCGGGTGAAAAAAAATTTATGGCCCGACGGCTGCGTGAGCTAATCAGTGGCCTGGCTGGTCAGCCTTCTGATAGAAAGGCGGAAGCTGTGGACAAGGCTTTCGATCGGTGGAAAGGAAACCTTTCGCAAACCGATGACGTATTGTTGATTGGTATAGATTTGGACTAAATTATGGTGCCCTATGTCAGGAACATATCACACGATAAAAAAAATGGAAAACGAAGGAGCCTTGCTGGTTTACAGCGGTGAGGTTAACCCTGATATCATCAGCCGGCTTCTCCAGTTAGCCGAAGACAAACTCGATGCTCTCGAGATAACCGGCGGTGTAAGAAAACGGGTTTTTCATATTCTGGTTGAATGCCTTCAAAACCTTTACCACCATGCCGAAACAGTTGTTGTGCCAGGCAACAACCTGCCTTCCCGCGATTCGGTGGTGCAATTGCGCCGCGATGATGAGGCCTTTTACGTTGAAACCGGCAATTATCTGCTCACTGCTGTAAAAGAAAAACTTACAGCTCATCTTTCCAAAATAAACTCTTTGTCGAAGGAGCAGGTGCGCGAGTACTATAAAAACATCATGACAGACAATGGCTTTACTGCTAAAGGTGGAGCCGGCCTTGGCTTCATTGATATTGCCCGAAAATCGGAAGAACCTTTGCAATACAATTTTATTGATCTGAGCAACGATGTTTGCTTTTTTGAATTTAGTGCTAAAATTAAAATATAACAATAAAGATTATGAAAACTCTGCTTATCGAAAAAACACGTCAAACTCCATATGTTGATTTCAATCCTGAAAATGGCCTGTTTAAAATCGGGGGACGTTCTATTCCGGAAAATACTTTCGCTTTTTACGAATCTATTATTGCCTGGCTTGATGAGTACGTGAAACAGCCTGCCGACACTACCCGTTTTGAAGTGCACCTGGAATATTTCAATACAAGCTCCTCGAAGTTTATTCTCGAACTTTTTAGAAAACTTCGTCAAATCGATCAACTACCCGAAAAAAAACTGGAAGTGGTGTGGTATTACGACAAAGACGATGAGGAGATGATGGAAACCGGCGAAGATTATCGCGATCTGACCGAAATCCCTTTCGACATCAGAGAGGTGTAAGGTCGTGATGCACCGTAAGGGTCACCACTGTCAATAAGTTTCATACTGATAGGCTCCGGAGCAGGGATCGCCGGACCAACACCGGTTGATGAGCCCAAATTTGAGGCTGATCTCGAAGCCGCGGTGGTGCCATCCCGTCAGGCTTTGGTCGCGCAGGGCTATGTCGTAGCTGATTTCTACATCGAGTCCATAGGTTGCTCGCTCTCCCCAATAGAAACGGAGGCCTGCCGATGGCGAAAGGTATCCGCCCGACAGGTAGTAGAGCCCGCCACGAATTCGGTCAATATAGGAATAATGTTTGCGATAAAAAGCTGTGGCTCCCGCCTGAACCATCACCGAATCGGCATATTGCACCAAACCAAACGGGATGATGCCCAAGGCCCGGTTTACCTCCCATAAATAGCTTCCATGCAGCCGTATTTCGCGGCCTGCCACGCGGGGCAGACTGTCGCGCAGCCAAGGTTCGAGCAGGTGGCTTCCAGCTAATCCAATTTGCAGCCGGTAGAGCTGATCGTCGTTCCAGCATTCCATTTTACCGAATCCCAATAGAATTCCGGCGTTGATGTCCAATTTCGTGGCCGATGGCGATCCCGGGAAATATATCGTATCGCCGGTTAGTACGGGGCTGCCCGATGTTACGGGATAATAAGCCGGTTGCATGAATGCTCCCACCTGTATCCCGGCTGCTATCAGGTCTTTGTAGCCCGTTTTCATGTGCACGGCAAAACTGCCATAGGCCGATGTAAATTGCTCGTAAGCCAGGGTGGCTCTTCGCATCTCGCCCATGGCACCCACGGCTATGCTGTATTTGTCTTCGTAAGCCACTTTTAGTCCGTAGCCTTTGTCGCTCAACCCCCTGAAATCGAACCGATAACTTCCTTGCAACAGGTAGGTGTTCTGGCTGGTATCGGTTCCGTAGCCGCGTTGTTGCCACAAAGCTCCGGTTTCCCAGCTTCCTGGTGTGAGGCCTGTGAGGGCAGGGTTCATGGCCTGACCCGCCCTGCGGTATTGCGAATAGAACACGTTTTGGCTTAAAACGGTGCTTCCTGCCAGTATGAGCACTGCAACGAAGAGGTGTGTTTGGAGGCGAACCATATCGGATGTTTTAAAACAGACTGAGTTGGGTGTCGGTTGGTTTGGCTTTCATCACCTGTTTTTGCTGGCGAAGCAGCGCAGGTGTGATTGTTTCAAGAAACCGGCTTGGGTTTAAACGCAGGGCCTCTCCAAAGATTGTTCGTTCGGTGGCATGGGTAAGGAACAGCATGTTACGGGCACGGGTCATGCCCACGTATAGCAGGCGGGCCTCTTCTTCCAGGTTGGTTTCAGCGCCATGCCTAAGGGTGTATGGGATCAGGCCATCATCGCAGCCTGCGATGAAAACTACATCGAATTCTAACCCTTTTGAGGCGTGTAGCGTGAGGAGTGAAACGGCGGTAATTCCGGGCATATGAGTGTCGATGGGGGTTCCTGTATTCAGATAGTGCAGGAATGCTGTGTAGTCGCTGCCAAAATCGGAGGCTGTCTGGAGCAGGTTGTGCAGGGTGTCGTCGGGTGGTTCAGGCAGGAGCCCCGACAGGTAATCAATGGTTTGGGTAAGGGTGCTGTGACACTCCACTTCCTTTCGGATGGCACCGGAGAAGGTTCGCGGGTGGATTATTTTGTCAGCCTGTTGCTGGTGGAAAATGCTATAGGGTTGCATCAGAGCTTTAAGCAGCACGATGATCCGGGAGGCTGCCCCTTTGGCAAATGGTGGGGCATGGTGGTAGAGCCGCCAGGGAATAGCATGATCGTCGAGTGCTTTGCACACCCCATTCAATTGTCGGTGGGTGCGGGCGAGCACGGCTATCTGTGCCGGATCGGTGTCGGATGGGAGATCGCCGGCCAAAGCCACGCCGCTGTCGATGGCAAAGAAACGGGTGCCTCCGGTAAGCTTGTCAATGGTACGTGCAATGTATTCGGCTTCTGAAGCTGCCGTGGGGTTGGTGGCCACAACCAGCCTCGTGCCTGGGCACAAACTGCCTGGTTTGTCGGGCAATCGTAGCACTTCGCTGGCAGCCGTGAGTACCGTCAGGGGGCATCGGTAGCTTTGGTGGAGGGTGTGCATAACGGCCTCAGGGTAATCGGCCTGAAACCGGTTGATGTAACTCGAGTCGGAACCCCTGAACGAGTAGATGCTTTGGTTGGGATCGCCAATGGCAAAGATCTTGGCAGGGTTGTCGGCAGCCAATTGCCTGATCAATTCATACTGTACCTGGTTGATGTCCTGGTATTCATCAATAAGCAATGCGTTAATTTTCTGACGGGTGTTGGTGGCAAGCACCTCGTTTCCCTTCATCATCAGCAGCGGTTTCAGCACCAGGTCGTCCACGTCGGTCAGGCCGTATTCTGTTAGTTTTCTGTTGTAAGCATCGAAAAGTTGTTTCTCGTCATCCGAACCAAAATGGGGGGCAGAGGTTTGTTTGTGGCGCGAGATGGTTTCTGAAGCTTTGGGCAGCGAGAGGTTTAGCAGGCTGGCAGCTTCATTGAGTATGGCCAGTTTTTCGGTGTTGCCGGCAATAGAAAACGGGTTGGGGAGGGCTGCCTCAGTGGTGTGTTGCTGAAGCCAGACCAGTCCCCAATTGTGAAAGGTGTTGACTTGAACCTGCGATGCTGCGGTTGCCGGCAGTAATTGTGCAAGCCGGTCTGTCATTTCGCGGGCAGCCTTGCGGGTGAAGGTGATGGCCACGATGGTTTGGGGTGGCACGCCCTGGTGGTTGATAAGCCACGCTATTCGCTGGGTGAGCACGCGCGTCTTCCCTGTTCCAGGCCCTGCCACTACCAGCGCGGGGGTGCCGCTATGTTCCACGGCCATCTGCTGTGAGAGGTTGTGCGCTGGCGGATTTGGGTAGTAGATTGATTCGGGTTCGGCCGCGCTATTGGCCGATTCCTGAAGCATTCTCTTCGCTTCCATCAACGCTTCCGGATCAAACCGCAGGAGGGGTTTTGCGATTGGAGCCTCTGGTTCCTGGGTGGTGAAAAGGGCGCGATGGGTGCCAAATTCATTGATTTCGTTTTCGCTAAAAACCCTGATGGTTCCATATTCGCCGTCGTATCCCTCGCTGATGGTTACTTCGTTGTGGCGCATCCGCCTGATGGCTTCGGTGATGAGCGGCGACGCTGCCGTGGCGATCTGCTCGAGGGGGATATCCAATAGAATTTGCAACTCCGGACCTAAACGTTGAAGCAATTGGTTGTAGAGTGCCGATACCTTTTTGCTGTTTTCGCCCGATTGAAGCAGTTGTGCCAGCATCTCTTTCAAGGGGATGACGTAACGGAACGGGGCTTTCACTGGTCGGTCGAGTGGGTTGCTTCTGCCTGCCAGTTGCGCGATGCGGTCAACCACCCCTTCGGTAAGGGGTTTATGGCAAACGGGGCAAATCCCCCGGTGAAGCAGGTTTTCAGCCGGATTCATCACCACACCGCACTTGCGATGACCCGCGTAGTGGTATTTTCCTTCCTGCGGAAACATATCAATGGTTCCTCCAAAACCGCCCGAAGGGCCCTCCTGCATGGCTTTTGTCAGACCCTCGTAAGTGGGTTCGCAATGGAACAGGTTGGCATTGCGTCCGAGTTTTTCGGGTGAATGGGCATCGGAATTGGAGAGGAGGGTGAACCTGTCGAGCGACGGGATGAGCCAGTTCATTGGGGCATCGCTGCTCAATCCGGTTTCTATTGCCGAGATGTGGCTGGTGAGGTCGCCGTAGCACGCTTCAATAGAATCGAACCCCGATTTGGAGCCCATGGCCGAGAACCAGGGTGTCCAGATGTGGGCTGGTATCAGCAGGGCATCGGGCGAAGATTCGAGGAGCATGGCCAGCAGATCGCGCGAATCGAGTCCGAGAATCGGGCGACCGTCGGAGGTGATGTTGAATTTCATGCGAAGCAGCCGCGACTGAAGCTTCTTGGCTGCTTCGAAAGTGGGGAAGACAAGGATGTTGTGAACTTTCCGCACCCTGCCATCGCGCTTGTAAATATTGCTAATTTCGGTGGTGAGAACAAAAGCAGGCTCTGTGGAACCGGGGGTGAGATCGTGGTGTGGCCTGAACCCGTCTTTCAGGCGCAGCAACCCGTTGGTGTTCTCTTCCAGCATCTCTTCAAGTTCGGCCATCCAACCCGGATGGATGCAATCGCCGGTACCCAGCATGCCGATCCCTTTCTTGCGAGCCCAGGCATCGAGCATCGGGGGTGTGAGTTCCTTGCTTGTGGCCAGCGAGTAGTGCGAATGAATGTGCAAATCAGCAACAAATGTCATAACCCTGTTTTTTGCAAAGATAGGGAAGGGGAGCCATGTGTACACAGCGTCGGGGTGCAATTGTTTGCCGCGCTGCCCCGATGCTTTTATGGTTAGGTTGTTAGGACCGTGTTGTTTCGTGTTGTCAAGTTTAGTGGGTAATGAACCCGTGGGCGAAGATTTGCCTGAGAGCTGGTGGCTCGTCCGCCCGTGGGCGAAATTTTGCCTGAGAGCTGTTGGCTCGTCCGCCCGTGGGCGAAGATTCGCCTGAGTTCTGTTGGCTCGTCCGCCCGTGGGCGAAGATGCGCCTGAGTTCTGTTGGCTCGTCCGCCCGTGGGCGAAGATTTGCCTGAGAGCTGGTGGCTCGTCCGCTCAGAAGCGAAGATTCGCCTGAAAGCTGGTGGCTCGTCCGCCCGTGGGCGAAGATTTGCCTGAGAGCTGGGGACTCGTCCGCTCCGAAGCGAAGATTCGCCTGAGAGCTGGTGGCTCGTCCGCTCTGAAGCGAAGATTCGCCTGAAAGCTGGTGGCTCGTCCGCTCCGAAGCGAAGATGTGCCTGAGAGCTGGTGGCTCGTCCGCTCTGAAGCGAAGATGTGCCTGAGAGCTGGTGGCTCGTCCGCTCCGAAGCGAAGATGTGCCTGAGTTCTGTTGGCTCGGGCGCTCCGAAACGAAGATGTGCCTGAGTTCTGTTGGCTCGTCCGCTTGTAAAAAAACACCCCTCTCGATTGGCATCGGGAGGGGCGTCGTATCAAAGAATTGGTTTGTTGTCAATCACCACGGGCTCCTGAATAATCAGTCATGGTGAAATATTTTTCTGCATTCGCTGTACTTCTGCTTTGCTGCAGCAGCGGCGTCAATCATTATCCGGTATTCGCGCGACTGTCGCTGCGCTCCAGAATCATCAAATGAGCAAATCATCAAATCTGCAAATCACTTTGCCATCCTTTTCCGTTCGTTTTCATCGAGGTAGATCTTCCTCATCCGGAATGCCGCGGGAGTTACTTCCAGGTATTCATCGTCGGCGATGTACTCCATGGCCTCTTCGAGCGAGAATTTTACCGGCGGGGTGATGATGGCTTTATCGTCGGAACCCGAGGCGCGGATGTTGGTCAGTTTCTTGGTTTTGCACACGTTGATGTTGAGGTCGCCCGGGCGGATGTGTTCTCCAATTACCTCTCCGTTATATACCTCTTCGCCAGGTTCAATGAAGAACCGTCCGCGGTCTTGCAGCTTATCAATAGCATATGCAATGGCTGTACCGGTTTCCATCGAGATGAGCGACCCGTTGCGCCGTCCGGCAATGTCGCCTTTCCAGGCTTCGAAGCCTTTGAGGCGGTGGGCCATTACCGATTCACCCTCCGTAGCGTTGAGCAGTGCATTGCGAAGCCCGATGAGGCCTCGCGACGGGATGGTGAATTCCATGTAGGTGCGGTCGCCGCGATGTTCAATATTCAGGATGTCGCCACGCCTCTGGGTTACTTGTTCAATCACCTTACCTGCAAACGGTTCGGGCACGTGCACGGTGAGGTACTCCACGGGTTCGTGTTTTTCGCCATTCACCTCGTGCAGAATCACCTTGGGCTGCCCAAGCATAAACTCGTACCCTTCGCGGCGCATGGTTTCAACCAGAATGCTCAAATGAAGCACTCCACGGCCATACACCAGGAAAGTGTCGGCCGATTCGGTGTCTTCAACCCGCAACGCCAGGTTTTTCTCGGTCTCGAGGTAAAGTCTTTCGCGCAGGTGGCGCGAAGTAACGAATTTCCCCTCTTTGCCAAAGAACGGTGAGTTGTTGATGGTGAAGGTCATGCTCATGGTGGGTTCGTCAACTTTGATGGGGGTGAGCCCTTCGGGTTCGATGGCATCGGCTACAGTGTCGCCAATATCGAAGCTTTCGAGCCCCATGATGGCCACGATTTCGCCGGCCATCACATCGGTTTTTATTTTCTCTTTGCCCAGTCCTTCAAACACGTAAAGTTCTTTGATTTTCGATGCTACTACGGTGCCGTCGCGTTTCACCAGCGAGATGGGCATCCCCCACCTGATGATGCCGCGCGAGAGCCTCCCCACGGCAATCCTCCCCACGTACGATGAGTAATCAATTGAAGTGATCATCATCTGGGGCGATCCCTCTTCGTACTTGGCTGCAGGGATGGTTTCCACTATGGTGTCGAGCAGAAAGCTGATGTCTTCAGCGGGTTGGTTCCACTCTTTTCCCATCCAGCCTTGCTTGCTCGAGCCGTAAACCACCGGGAAGTTGAGTTGGTCTTCATTGGCGTCGAGGTTGAACATCAACTCGAACACGGCTTCCGCTGTACCTTCCGGATCGCAGTTGGGCTTGTCAACTTTGTTCACCACCACGATGGGTTTCAGTCTCAATTCCAGCGCTTTTTGCAACACGAAACGGGTCTGGGGCATGGGGCCTTCGAAGGCGTCAACCAGCAGCAGCACACCGTCGGCCATGTTGAGCACCCGCTCCACCTCTCCTCCAAAATCGCTGTGACCCGGCGTGTCGATGATGTTGATTTTCGTCCCTTTGTAGCGCACCGAGACGTTCTTAGCCAGGATGGTGATGCCGCGTTCCCGCTCCAGGTCGTTGCTGTCTAAGATTAAATCGCCTGCGTCCTCGTTTTCACGGAAAAGCTGGCATTGGTGCAGGATGCGGTCAACCAGTGTAGTTTTGCCGTGGTCAACGTGAGCTATAATAGCTATATTTCTGATTTCTTGCATTTTGAGTCGGTATCGTAAAAATTTGGGCAAAGGTACGGATTTTCAGGGAACCGGACAGGGGGAGGGTGTGTTAAATGAAATCAAAGTTTCATCGGCGGGAGCCTGGATGACTGCTTTTCAAACTATTGATGGTTGATTCAGCGGTGTTTGTGGAAGATTAACCCTGGAAAGGGTAACTTATGAGCTTTTGTTGAAATTGCAGTACTCCGACTTTCTTGTGCACAAAATCAAGAAGATTCGGCTTCCGATGAAATAATCGAGCGTCTGCCTCTATTCAACATTCTCGAGTCTCTCACCTGAACTGAATCGGGAGGAGGCGGTCGGTGGGCAGGAGGTTCACTTCAAGGCGTTCTGAAAAGGCCGGCTGCGTTGTTGGTGTTTGGCAAGGAAGCGCATCCTGGTGCTATTTGTTAGTTAGCAGGAAGAGCCTTCCAATTGCTTGAGTTTACTGCTGGTAGTTTTGAACCGTTTTCTTTCCAACGCGGGCAGTCGGTTAGGGTTGCATGATTTTTTTGAACTATACCGAATCGGCTTGATTTTATGCACAAAATAATTATTTCGGGCGTGCATGAGATCGCTGCGCTAGTTGCGACTTTTCTATAGGTCAAGCCTCTCGGAACGATGTTACCTTCGGTGAGAATAGTTCGTCCCGAGAACGTAGTGATTCGGGATTAACCGCCTCTAATGCCGAAGGGTCGGCACTTATAAGGCTCAAATGCTTCGCATTTTCACCAAGACGCGGTATATTTGCCATCGGGTAAATTCATGTATCTTTGTATAAATATTTTATAATAGTTGTAGATTCTATAGTTAAAGCGTCGGTAAACATGGTTGATTTTAATAAAATAGATGCAGCGATAGAACTGATTGCCTCAAAGTTCAATCCCGACAAAATTATTTTGTTCGGATCGTATGCTTCCGGGTTTCCTCATGAGGACAGCGACGTGGATTTGATCGTGGTGCAGGACTCCGATCAGCCGATTCAGTCACGCGGATTTGAGATTCGAATGGCATTACTCGGAACCAGAATTCCTATTGATCTGATGGTATTTACCAACTCTGAATTCGAAAAGGAGTGTGGTAACAGCACATCGTTCCTGAATTCGGCAATGAAAAACGCAAAAGTAATGTATGAACGCGCAGATTGAGGCTGTAAAACCATGGATTGAGAAGGCCGATCATGATTTGGGTTCTGCAAAGATTATCTTTTTGCATCTACCCGAATATTTCGAAATCGTGGCTTTTCATTGCCAGCAAGCTGTGGAAAAATATATTAAGGCCTTGTTGGTTTACCATCAGGTAGGTTTTCTTAAATCGCACGATTTACTGTATCTGCTTGATGCGTTGTCGGGAAGTATTGTAATTGATGAGAGCAGATTTAAAAGAGCTTTCATTTTGAATAACTTTTCAGTGCAAATCAGGTACCCTAATTCTATCGTGAAGCTGACTGCCAACGATTTGGAAACAGCAATTAATATCGCCGATGAGTTTAGATGGTTCACACTACAGGCAGTCGGATTAGAATTATAAATATCAGTTAATTAGTACGATAAACATCAACATAACGAACAACGACTATACCATACAAGTTGTCTATAAACCATTTTCTTGCCCGTTTGTCTTGGCTCCTGATCCTTCAAGGACGGAGTTTTTCCTGTCGGGTGTTAATGGTTTTGAGTGCGTTGTGAATTCCGGGATTTGAGTGCAAAACTTTGTGCTATTTTTGCGCCCGTTATTAATTGTTATCAAACAAATGCTTTGTATCTATAATCCGTTTACGCGTCCGCAGTTTAACCTGGCTGCTGAGGAGTACTTCCTCAAAAATTTTCAGGACGATGTGTTTATGCTCTGGCGCAACGAACCGGCTATCATCGTCGGGAAGCACCAAAACACCCTGGCCGAAATCAATATTGATTACGTGAAGGCCAACAACATTCATGTGGTTCGCCGCCTCACCGGGGGTGGCGCGGTGTTTCACGATCTGGGCAACATCAATTTCACTTTCATCATGAACACGGCCGGCGATCACACCAGTGCCATCGATTTCCGCAAATACACCCTTCCTATCCTCGAAGTGCTCCAAAAATTGGGCATCGATGCCCGCTTCGAGGGACGCAACGACCTTACCATCGAGGGGAAAAAGTTCTCGGGCAATGCCGAACACGTGCACCGAAACAGGATTCTGCACCACGGCACACTCCTTTTCAGCGCCAAATTGCCCGACCTCTCGGCTGCCCTCAACGTGGACCCCGCGAAATTCGACGACAAGGCGGTGAAATCGGTGCGAAGCCGTGTAACCAACATCAGCGAACACCTTCACCAACCCCTCACCGTGCTCGAATTCAAAGATAGAATCATGCACCACATCATGGAGATGTATGCCGACAGCCAGTCTTACGAACTCTCTGCCACCGATGTGGAACAGATCAACCTGCTGGCCCGCGACCGCTACGAAACCTGGGAGTGGAACTTCGGGCAGTCGCCGGAGTACAACCTTCGCAAGGTGATCAGAACCAGCGGCGGACAAGTGGAGTTCGATCTGCTGGTGACCAAAGGGCGCATCGAGAAGGTGAAAATCTTCGGCGATTTCTTCGGAAAGGCCGATGTTGACGAAATCGAGAAAGCCCTCACCGGGCTGATGCACCACGAGGAGGCCATCAGAGCTTGTCTGGAGGGTTTTTCCATCAACGATTATTTCAACAACATCACGGTTGATGACCTGCTCAAAGCTATTTTTTAACCTGCACGCATCCCGGGCAACCTCATGAAAATTTTTGCAACCATCCCCCGTTATTTGCCGCTGGCACTGCTGGCCGTGCTGTTCTGGTCAACCATTGGCACGGCCATGAAGTTGAGCCTGCGCCATACCGATGTGCTGAACCTGCTTTTTTGGGCCGTGGTAACGGCTGTGGTGGTGCATGGAGTGGCTGTTAGCCGGCAGCGACTTCTCGCCCGGGTGGTTCCCCGTGGCCCGCGTGAGTGGCGTATGACTCTGGTGGCCGGGATGCTCAACCCTTTTCTTTATTACATCGTGCTGCTGAGGGCCTACGATTTGCTTCCCGCTCAGGAAGCCGGTACCCTCAACTATTTCTGGCCGGTAGCTTTGGTGCTGCTCTCTATCCCCATACTCCGGCAGCGTCCGGGATGGGGCGGTCTGGCTGGTATCGCGCTGGGATTTGCAGGCCTGGTGGTGATCTCTACACATGGCCACCCGCTCTCTCTCCGTTTTCCCGACCCGCTGGGGGTTGCTTTGGCTGTCGGCAGCGCAGTTATCTGGGCAGTTTATTGGCTTGCTGCCATGCGCGACCAACGCCCCGAAGAGGTGAAGCTCCTCTCGGGTTTCGTGGTGGCCCTGGTGTTGCTGGCCGTTTACATGGCTGTCACGGGTGCGTTTGTGCTCCCAACGGCCAAAGGTTTTGCAGGGGCCCTATATTTAGGCGTTTTCGAAATGGGAATTACTTTCCTTCTCTGGATGCAGGCTCTCAGGCTGGCCCCCGACACTGCCCGAGTTTCTAACCTGGTGTTCCTGTCGCCTTTTATCTCGCTGGTTTATATTCGCATTTTTGTGGGCGAAGCCATTCTCCTCTCCACATTCACGGGACTCACCCTTGTGGTCGCCGGCATACTCATCCAGCAGGTGTTTCGTCCGAAACAACGCGCTCAATAGAATTCAGGAGGGGTTATGCACATTGGCCGGTCGTTTTTCAGCCTGCGTTATGGTACCCTCTCGCCCGAGCAATTGGTTTCGATGGCTTCGGAGGTGGGGCTGAAGAGGCTGGCGCTGGCCGATATCAACAACGTGGCGGGGATTCCCGACTTCGTGAAGGGGTGCCGCCAGGCGGCCATCGAGCCGGTGGCGGGGGTAACGGTGGCCAACGGCAACCAGATTCTTTACACCTTGCTGGCGCACCACAACGAGGGCTTCAGGCAGATCAACGAGTTTCTGACCAGCGTGAACCTTACAGCAGCCTCGCGACGAACCGCGTCAACCGAAGAAGGGGCCGTGCGCCGACCCGATTTCCCCGTTCAGCCCCCCGAACTTCCCGACGTGACGGTGTTGCTTCCATTGCCCGAAAAACCGCCTGCCTCGCTGCCCCCGTTGCATTTTATCGGGGTGGAGCCCCATCAGGCTGGGCGGTGGCTGGGCGAAGCATGGAAGCTGTTGTCGGGGAAGATGGTGGCCATGCAACCCGTGGTGTTTGCCAACGAAGCCGGCTATGAATTGCACCGCCACCTGCGAGCCATTGACAACAACACCCTCCTCACCAAGCTCGAGCCCTCGTGGCTGGCCCACCCATCGTCGGTGATGGCACCACCCGAAGTCCTTAGCAGGGTGTTTGATCGAAACCCCGACTTGGTTACCCTTGGAGATGCCTTGCTGGAAAGGTGTTCGTTTGAACTGGAATTCAAAAAGCTGAAAAACAAGCGGGTGTTCGCCGAGACGCCCGACGCCGACCGTGCTCTGCTCGCCAGCCTGGCGCACGAGGGGCGGGTGAAGCGTTACGGTCGCGACAATGCCGAAGCCATCGCCAGGGTTGAAAAGGAGCTTGCCATGATTGACAAGCTGGGCTTTGCAGCCTATTTCCTGATTGCCTGGGACATGGTGAAGTGGTCGTCGCAACAGGGCTTTTTCCACGTAGGGCGGGGCAGCGGAGCCAACAGCGTGGTGGCCTATTGCCTCGGAATTACCGACGTGGACCCCATAAGCCTCGACCTCTACTTCGAACGCTTCCTGAATCCCCTGCGCACCAGTCCTCCCGATTTCGATATTGATTACTCGTGGAAAGACCGCGATGCCGTGCAACAATACCTTTTCGACCGCTACGGTCCGCGCCACACCGCTTTGTTGGGAGCCATGTCAACCTTTCGCGACAGCTCCATGTACCGCGAACTGGGCAAGGTGTACGGCCTTCCTGCCGATGAAATTGACCGTCTTGCCGACCACCCCGACCGTGAAGCCAAAGAAAATTCTATTGCAAAAAAGATCGTGGAGGTGGCCGCGCTCATGATTGATTTTCCTAACATCAGAAGCATCCATGCCGGAGGAATCCTCATCACCGAAGAGCCGGTGACGTGCTACACCGCCCTCGATATGCCTCCCAAAGGGTTTCCTACCACCCAATGGGACATGTACACCGCCGAAGAGCTTGGCTTTGAAAAGCTGGATGTGTTGAGCCAGCGCGGCATTGGCCATATCAACGACTGCGTTGCGCTGGTGCGGCAAAACCATGCAATAGAAATTGACATCAGGCAGGTGGAGACCTTCAAAACCGATGAGCAGGTGAACAACCTGCTGGCCAAAGGCGAAACCATGGGGTGTTTCTATATCGAGAGCCCGGCCATGCGGGGGCTTCTCAGGAAACTGAATTGTCGCGATTACCTCACCCTGGTAGCCGCTTCAAGCATCATCAGGCCCGGCGTGGCCAAGAGCGGCATGATGCGCGAGTACATCTGGCGGTTTCATCACCGCGACGAATTCAGGTACATCCACCCCGTGATGGAGAAGCAACTGGCAGAAACCTACGGGGTGATGGTGTATCAGGAGGACGTGCTGAAGGTGTGTCACCACTTTGCCGGCCTCGATCTGGCCGATGCCGACATCCTGCGGCGGGCCATGAGCGGTAAATTCAGGGGAACTAAAGAGATGGAACGGATCAAAGATCGGTTTATGGAGGGGTGCCGGCAACTGGGCCGCCCCGAAGAGGTGAGCCACGAAGTGTGGCGCCAGATAGCCTCGTTTGCCGGCTACAGCTTCTCCAAGGCCCATTCGGCCTCGTATGCCGTGGAGAGCTACCAGAGCCTCTACCTCAAATCGCGCTTCCCGATAGAGTTTATGGTAGCCGTGATCAACAATTTCGGCGGCTTCTACCACACCTGGGTCTATTTCAACGAGGCGAAACGATGGGGTGCCTCACTCGAACTCCCGTGCGTAAATCACGGCGACCACCTCACCACCGTGACCGGGAACCAGGTTTACGTGGGGTTTATTCATGTGAAAGGGCTCGAAACGGCTTTGTGCAAGCGCGTTGTAGCCGAACGGAAGCGCGGAGGACTCTTCGCCGATCTCTTCGACTTCATCAACAGGGTGCCAGTTGGCAGCGAGCAGATCACCCTGCTGATTCGCTGCGGCGCCTTTCGGTTCACGGCAAAAAGCAAAGCTTCGCTCTTGTGGGAGGCCCACCTCTACCTGGGGCGCGGAAAGAGCGCCACGGAGCAGGGCTCGCTGTTTGCCGTACCGCGACAGAGCTTTTCGCTGCCACCACTCGAAACCAGCCCGTTGGAAGACGCCTACGACGAACTCAACCTCATCGGATTTCCCATCACCCTGTCGCATTTCGACCTGTTGCAGACCCGTTTCCGTGGTGGGGCACGTGCAGCCCACCTGCCGCAGGCCGTCGGACTCACGGTGAAGATGTTGGGCAACCTCGTAACCATCAAATACGTGCGAACCTCCAAAGGCGAACTGATGCACTTCGGCTGTTTCCTCGACCCCGACGGCGAGGTGTTCGACACTGTCCATTTCCCCGACAGCCTGCGGGCCAACCCTTTCAGAGGCTACGGCGTCTATCTGCTGCAAGGTACCGTCACGTCGGAATTTGGCCAACCCTCGGTCACCGTGCAGCGGATGGCCAAATTGCCATTGCAGGCCGACCCTAGAGAGTGATTTGCTGATTCAAAGATTCAAAGATTCAAGGATTCAAAGATTCAAGGATTCAAAGATTCAAGGATTCAAAGATTCAAGGATTCAAGGATTCAAAGATTCAAGGATTCAAGGATTCATCCCGATAGCTGTTAGTTCTTTTTTGAATTCAACTGTTTTTACTCCGTAACACAACCTTCAGAATTATACAATTGATGGTTTTCCCTTGAATTCCGAATTCATCGCTGCCAAATTTCATCTCCGCGATCAAACATTTGATGTTTTGGGTCGGATTTTGACCTTTGAGGTGAAACATCGCAGCAAAAAGGTGAAAAATTTGACCTCCGAGATCAAACATTTGATGTTTTTGGTCGGATTTTAACCTTTGAGGTGAAACATGACAGCAAAAAGGTGAAAAATTTGACCTCAGAGATCAAACATTTGATGTTTTTGATCGGATTTTGACCTTTGAGGTGAAACATTACAGCAAAAAGGTGAAAAATTTGACCTCAGAGATCAAACATTTGATGTTTTTGGTCGGATTTTGACCTTTGAGGTGAAACATCGCAGCAAAAAGGTGAAAAATTTGACCTCAGAGATCAAATATTTGATCAAAATGGTGGGATTTTAACTTCCATGATCAAATAACGCAGCAAAATGATACAAATTTGCATCAAAGCGATGTATTGGCTTATTGGAACGATCGGGTTTCGACGGGCTGGGTGGTACTAACGGCCTGGCGTATCGAAAGGGGGTGTGAGCAGTCTCTTGTTCGGGGTTGGTGGCGTTGTTGCAGCAGGTGTGCTACTTTGTTGATGGCTTTTGAAGAGGTGGGGAGGCAGCCCAACCCTGCCTCCTTTCACCTTCTGAATTAGATCGGCAGTGTGATGCCGGTTGAATCCACGGGGTGGATTGCTGTTTATTGTCCCCCTTTTTCGGGAGCCGACGCGCGGTTGGGTTTGTAGAGCCTGCCAAGGTCTTCGAGCAGGGTTTTCATGCCTGGAGTTTCGAGGGCGTCGGCCAATTTCACCTTTTTATACACGATGCGGGCATATTCATAAGCCTCGGCACCGGCAATCATTCGGGTATCGCGCACCATTTCTGTGAGCCTTCTCAACTCCCGCTCGATGGATTCGAGGTCGCTGTAAAGGTTCAGGTCTTTGAGTGCGCTTTGGGTTAGTGCCTCACCGGGATTGGCTTCGGGGTTCATTTGGGCTATCTCGATAGCACGTGCCACGAAAGGGCGTCGGCCATCGGCCAGCAGTTGCATCGAAGCCTGATCGTCGGGGTTGAGGTGGATCAGGAATGGCAAATCAGCGCCCACCGAGGCGAGCTTTTGCATGATGGCCTGTTTTACGTCGGCTGTCAGGGCAGCTTCAATTTGATTATTCATAAAAAACGGTTTTTGAAAGTTAAAAATTTAGACAACTGTGCAGCGTTGGCTGCGGTTTACTTGAGCAGTATCCCGGTTGGGGGGATGATTTGAGGATTTGAGGATTTGAAGATTTGAGGATTTGATACAGCGAGCTCTGTTGTTCACAAGGCTCATCGGTACATCGCTATTTCGTTTGGGTTCTATTCGGTTTCTTTTGTTCGATTCATTTTTTACCTCACCACCCCCACGGGGAAATCCTGGATTCCATTGGGAATGATGGCCGTGGGCGACTGCTGGCCGGCGGTGAGCTGCTTCACGCGGTCGGCCACCCAGGCGTCGAGGGTTTTCACCGTGATGGTTCCTTTGCCAAACAGGTCGGCTTTGCCATTCATCCCCTCTATCAGGGCTTTGGTGAAGGCTCCGTTGCCCCATTCGGCTTTTTCGAGCGAGTATTGTTTGCCGGTGCTTGAGGTGAACACCACGCCGCCGTTCTCGGCCGACACCAGTTCGTTCACCAGGCCGTTCATATCGGCGGCACGGCGGCCCCCCATGATGTTGCCCGAATGACAGGCATCGGCAAACACCACGATTTTGCCCGGCACGGTGGCCACGGTGTTTTGTATCTCGGCAAACATCAGGCAGGTGGCTTCAATCTCCTCCACATCGGCTTCGGCAGGCAGAAAATAGAACGTGCCGGCATTGTCGTTGATGCCGTGGCCAGCCATGAAGAGCATGGCCACATCGCGCGAGGTGGTGTTGGTGCGCAGCCATTTCAACCCTTTGATGATGTTTACGCGCGAAGCCTGCCCGTCGGTGAGCACCTGGGTCACCACCTCTTTGTAAAGCCCCCCTTTCTGAAGCTGCATGGTGCTGGCGAAGTCGCGGGCATCTTTGGCGGCAAGCTCCAGTTTCAGGTGCGGGTCGGCATACTGGCTTACCCCGATGGCCAGCAGGTAGAGGGTGGGTTTGAGCAGGTCGGTTTGGGCGGCCCCTTTCCATTTCAGGCTCACCGTGGCGGCTTCGCTCCAACCATGCGTGTTTTGGGCCATCACGCTGAGGGTGGCATCGTGTTGCGGAATGGTGAGGGTGATCTCGTGGGTGTTGCCGGTGGGCTTAAAGCCCCTTTGACTCTCCACGGGGCGGCCGTCCACGAGGGTTTTCACGTCGCTGATGGGTTCGCCGTTGGGCGAGGTGGCCGAGTACTTCAGGGTGACGGTGGTGGAGCTAACCTCCTCGCCGGGTGCAGGGGCAATGATGCGTACCACGGGTGGCAGGCTCTGCCTGAGGGTGGTTTGCGCCACCACGCGGTTGGCGGCGGCATTGGCCAGGCTGATGGCCTGCTGCTCGTCGTAGGTCACGAGGATGTTCTCGATGATGTCGGGGCGGAAAAACCTGTCGCGAAACTTGGAGGCCGGGAAGAAATAGGCTTCGTGGTCGGGGCCGTTGTTCAGGTGCCACCCGATGAGGTCTTCGGCACCGGGGGCACAGTCGTAGTAGCCTGAGGGTGTCCAAAGCACCCACCGTTTGTTGTCGGGGTGGGCGTAGAGGCTGAGCAGCAGTTTGCCATCGGCCATGCTGTACCAGTTGATGAGGCCGTTGCCCAGGGTTGCCGCCACGCACCGCCCGTTGCCGCTGATGTTCACGGCCCAGGCTTCTGCCTGTACATCGGTTTTCCACAGAAGGGTGGATTTAGGATCGAAACAGTTTATGCTCCAACTAGCGCCTATAACAACCCTGTCGTTGGTAGTCGCGATATCAACTGAACGACAGATTTCATGTTGTTTAAGATAGGGAATCGGGGTTTCATTGATTTTTGGTTTGACGGAGTTTTGCCACTCGGAAACAACAACACCTGGTCGCTTATCGCTGTATGGCTGCATAGCAGCATCGGGTTGAAATGCAGTCAGTGATTTTGTTGATATGGAAAATTGGAGTGCTTTTTTGCTCCAGGGTGTGAAGGCCACTTTATCGCCTGTAAGGTTTGTCTTTAAATGCGATCGATCTGTAACATTAAATGATTGAATTTCACCTTCACGATAGTTGATTTTGTTGCCATTCAAATCCAATCGACAGAAGTCGGGTTGTGCTCCCCCAACAATCATGTCGCCATTGGTTATTGATTTTATATCCTGAATGCCACTTCCACAAGCAGGATAATCGGTGAAGGCTCCTTTTCCTCCTTTTGACCACTGTCTTATAATGTTCCACCAGGAATGGTTTATTTGTTGTGAAAAACTCCCCCCTGCATAAAGGTACCGGCCATCAGATGAGAAGCAAACCTTGTCTAGCCCACCTGCCTCATTCATTTTTTTTACAGTTGGTTTGAATAGCAATTTTAGGTTCTTGCCGTCAAATACGTCAATTTCTGCCACATCAGCATATCCCACAGCAATTCTTTCTGCATCAGGCGAAAACGCCAGAGTTTGAGGCTTTGCTCCTGATCCTGTGGTTTGCGCTAATAGGGCGAAATTACTGCTGTATAACCGAATCTTCCCATCGTAGCAAACGGTGGCAAATCTGCCGTCGGGGGCAAAGGAAATACTGTAAGAATCAGAACTATTGTCGGTCAAGGTGGTATGCAATGTCCACCCGGTATCATTTTTTTTGAAGATGTTAACAACTCCATTGCCCAGAGACGCTGCCAGGAAATGTCCATCAGCCGAATATTCCAAGTCGTCGATCACGTTGCTCTGGCCACCTATTCGTTGAATAAGCTGACCTGTGGATGTGTTGAAAACATAAATATCAAGGGTTGACTTGTCGAAGTAACTCCATCCCCCCATTGTGGCTGTTTTCGCGTCGGGACTTAGGGCGCATGCATAGAGCATCCCTTCGTTACCAGGACCTGCTGGGGGGCGAAAGATTTGCAGCAAGGCTCCTGTGGCAGCATCCCACAACCGTGCGGTTTTGTCAAACGATGCTGTCAGGAGGTATCTTCCTGAAGTATCTGTGCTGATGCGACATATCTGAGATGTGTGCATCTGGGTATTCATGGTTAACATGGGTTCGCTGGTCTGGGCTTGCATAACCACATTGATCAAAAAACACGACAGAAAAAAGATTACCTTTTTCATGTTAATGATAGATTTGAATGGTTGTGTAAAAGTATTGAAAAGTAATGCAATATTACACGATTGCTTGTGATTTGCTTTTCTTTAATTGGATTTTCGGTAGTTGATTGTCTGTCTTTGTTTAAGATACCCATGCTGTTTTTCTGTAATCAGTTATTTGTGTTGTTGTCTTTTTGTTTTCCAATAAACCGCTCCATCTGGCGCGGCAGGTTTTCAAAATCGGAGCGGGTGGTGAAGTAGGGATCGAGCCGGCTGTCGCCGAAGCTTTGCAGCCGGTATTCGGGCAGCACTTCGCCAAACCACACCTTTACGAACAGATCTACCAGCCGCTCCTTTTGCTGGTGGTTCAGCCCGTATTTTCTTACCACAGGCTCTTCGATGCCAATATGAAACAGCTCATGAATAAGGGTGTTGGCCGGATTGGCATAACCTTTAAAGCCGCCCGTGGGTGTGGTAAGCATCACGATCTGCCCGGTGTGGTTGTCGTAGCTCCCGCCCGGGCCGTAGAGGGTGAGCACCACCTGGTAGCTGTCGAACATCACGAAGCCCCAGCTTTTAAAACGCTGCATCAGTCGAAGTGCCGAATCGGCAAGGTGTTGAGCCTGTTTTATTTTTCGAAGGCCCGCCTGGTAATGATCGGGGTTGTAAACCCGTTGGTGCATCAGTTCCGAGAGGTTTCGGGCATCGGCATCGGCTAAGTGGCCTTCGCGTGCATGAGCCATGATGGCAGTCATGGCGGTGTCGGAGGGCCAGGCTACCGAGTAGCCGTTTTGATCAAAGAAGCTGATGTTGCGAAGGTTCATGCCGAGGTAGTCCACTTCGTTGTCGCATGAGGCGGCGTGTATCGCCAGGGTGTGCTGGCCCCTGAGAGGCATCAGTAGCATCAGGCCGGCTGTGAAGGCCAGCATCGTTTTGAAAAGGTGCATCTGATGAAGGTTAATCGGGTTGGAGCATGAAGGTGTATCGCTGGAATTTACCGAAAGAGAAGAGCCAATGGATGGTGGTGGTGTTGCCGTGGCTGTCGTACCGAAAGCGGATGGAGGCTGACGACCCGTTGTCGGCTGTGAATAGGGCTTGGTCGGGATACCCGGGCCTTTTCCCTTTAAAGGTGAGGTTGCCGGTGAGCCAGCCATCGGCATTCACAAGGCGTCCGGCCTCCAGATCGCCTGCCGGCGTGTAGCGCCACGATTCGTAGCCCGTGAGGCTGTCGGCCAGGTAGCAGCCCCTGAAGATGAGTTGCCCGGCCGTGTTGTAGCGGTAACGAAATTCTTCGGTGTTGCCGTTCTCAAACTGCCTCACCGATCGGGTTATTCTGCCGTGGTTGTCGTGTTCGTAGCGGGTGGTGGTGGTCACCCCGTCCGATCGTTCAAACAGCTTTGTGGCCATTTGCCCATGCTGGTCGTAAGTGTATCCCGACGGCCCCCCTTTCTCATTATTAAAGGTGTAACCCTCTTCGGAAATCCTGAAGCCGGGTGCCACCTTCGTGAGGGGCGAGGTGTAGTAGTGCCCCGGTGTGGTTGTGCTTTGGTAGGTATAGGCAAACTCCTGAAACCACCGTCTGCCGAAATCCCACCGTTCGTGGCTCAGGTTTCCCTGTTCATCGTAGGTGTAGGCAATGGTGGCCACCAGGGTGTCGTCTTTCATCAGGCGGGCGTCGGTTTTTCGTCCGTTGGCGTCGTAGGCAGGGATGAGGTCGCCGCTGAGCCAGCCCTTGAATTTCCGCAAGGCGGCCTTGGTCATCAGCCCGTTGTTCCAGGTATAGCGGGCGTTTCCCGATGCCCCGTCGGAGCGGTGAAACGATTCGAAGGTTTTGTGGCCCAGGCTGTCGGAGTCGAAGTACTCGAAGGTGGTCACACCGTCGGAAAAATCGCGGAAGGCTGCCACCAGATTGCCTTGTTCATCGGTTGTGTAGTGGTTTAGCGAGTACCGGCTGCTGTCGGTCAGGCACCAGAACGCGCGCCAGAGAATCCCCTGTTGGTTGTAGTCGAAGGCGGTGAAGCTCACCTCTCCGCTGCCGTTGCGGTAGTCCTGCCGCACGATGCGATAGCCTTTGGCGGGGTCTCCGAAGGGTTGGGCTGCAACGGAATTGCAGGTCATGAAGGAGAGTAAGCAAATTTGTGTGAAGTGTTTCATGGGATAACTGAAAATCGAACAAAACTAACAATTGGAAACCAAACCACAAATTTTTACTCACCCGTTACCATTCAGTTTTGGTTACTCGTACTTCAGGGCATCTACAGGGTTTCGGGTTGCTGCAAAGTAGGAGTGGCCTAAAGTGGTTGCAAAGGCTATGAAAAAGGCCACCAACCCTGCGATCAGAAACATCCAGATATTCAATCCAACCCTGAAGGCAAACTGGTTGAGCCATTGATCAAGAATATACCAGGCGGGCGGCACCGACAGCACAAAGGCTATCGCAACCAAACAGGAGAAATGCCTCGTGAGCATGAAAACAATCTGCCATTCGGTGGCTCCGTTCACCTTCCTGATGCCAATCTCTTTGGTTCGTCGTCGCATGGCGTAGGTGGCCAGGCCATAAATTCCGATGGAGGCAATTGCGATGGCCAGCAACGAGAACGCAGTTACTATTTTTCCCATTCGCTTTTCGCGCTTATATACAGCGTTGAATTGCTGATCAACAAAGGCATACTCGAAAGGCTCGCCGGTGGAGTAGCTTTTCCATTTTTCTTCAAGCAGCTTCAACACCTTGTCGGTGGTGCCAGGTTGTAGTTTGCAGGTCAATATCCAGCCTTTGCCTTTGTTGAGAAAAAAAACAAGTGGCCGCACCTGCTCGTGAAGCGACTCAAAATGAAAATCTTTGACCACCCCGATCACCCTGAATTTCACGGCCCATGTCTCTTTGGTTTCGGCATTCCAATGGTAATTGCTGATGTAGTGATTCAACGGGTCGGTCCATCCAAAGTGTTTCGCAGCGGCTTCGTTAATAATCACAGTGGCCGTATCGGTACCGTATTCTCTGCTGAAATTTCTACCCATGATTAGTTTTATATTCATGGTTGACAGGTAATCGTAGTCGATGCGCCATTGCTGAAGCGAGATGGTGGCATCGCGGTTATCGTCGGGGAAAACGGCGGAGTTGTTTCTGGTTGAGGGAACGGGTAAAAAAGATGAAACGGTGGCTCCGGTAATCTCGTGGTGTTGCAGCAGCTCTTCTTTCAGCAGCGCTACTTTATCTTCGAGATACCCTGTATTGTAAACCATCAGGAGGTTTTCCCTTGAATACCCTACATCTTTTTTGTTGATAAAATTCAATTGAAGGTAAATGATGATGGTGCCGCTCAGAAGAACAATGGTGGTTGCAAATTGAAAAACAACCAATACGTTGCGCAACCTCCCTTTGCCTCTGGCCGTACCCATCCCCCCTTTCAGCACGTCGATCGGCTTCAGCCCCGATAAATAGAACGCGGGGTAGATTCCGGCCAACAGTGTGGTAAGCAGTATAAGGCCGGCAATGGCTGCCAGGGTCTGAGCAGAAAGGTAGTGCAATTCAATGTTTTTATCAGCCAAAACGTTGAACCAGGGCAGCCACAGTTCCACGAGTATCATGGCTACAACATGGGCTATGATGGCAATCAGGGCAGATTCGGTAAGGTATTGAGCCATGATCTGCCACCGTATCGCCCCGGTGGCTTTCCTGATACCCACCTCTTTCGCCCGGCGTTCGGCACTGGCAGTGGCCATGTTCATAAAATTGATGCAGGCAATTACCAAAATAAAAATAGCGATAAACGAAAAAAACCACACCTGGCTCGCGTTTCCATTTTGACCCATTTCCTGTTTGAAGTTCGAGTAGAGGTGAATGTCGGCCAACGACTGAAGCTCGTAGGTGGCACTTGCATTCTTCATAAACTCATCGAGTGTTTTACCTAGCAGTTTCTCGATATCTGGTCCCAGGTACTTTACAATAAAGGCTGGAAAACGGTTGTTGATTTCGTCGGGAGTAGTGCCCGGCGACAATAGAATGTAGGTATAAAAATTATCTGACAAGAAATTTTTGCTTTTGCTTTCCTCTGTTCCTTCGAGTGATGCAAATACCTGGTGTTTGAAATGGGAGTTCTCGGGAATATCGGCAATCACGGCACCAACCACCATGCTTTTGCCATCAACGGAAATTTCGCGGCCGATTGGCTCCCCGGTTCCGAAATAGCGCGTAGCCGCTTTTTGCGTAATAACCAGTGTGTTTGGCTCCGAAAGTGCTTTTACAGGATCGCCCTTTATAGTGGCAATAGTGAACAACTGAGTAAGGGTGGAGTCGGTGTAAATAATGCTGGGCTCAGAAAAAGTTTTATCACCAATGGTCATCACTACAGATCCAAAATCCCGAAACCGACAAGCGAGTTCAACCCCCGGGAATTCTTTGAGCATCACTTCTGCCATGGCTGGAGGGGCATTGGGATGTTCGTATTTCTCACCGTTCAATTCAAAGCGCCCTACTACGCGGTGAATTCGGTCGTAATTCAGGTTGAATTTGTCGTAGCTCAGCTCGTCGTTTACCCAAAGCATGATGAGCAGGGCTGTGGCCATACCCAGCGCGAGACCGGTAATGTTGAGCACGGTTGATATCTTTTCGCGCCGAAGGTTGCGCCAGGCCATCAATACAAAGTTTCTGAACATAACTATTCTTTTAAAGGATGATACCAGCTTCATCGCCCAAATCCGTCGCTACCCGACGGCCGGGCACGCCACGCCGTTCATACTTCATGCCGGTATAGTAAGTGACTGACAACGTTGCTTTTTGTTGGCACTGACCGCAAAGTTCTGCAAAAAACTGTCAAATATTTTTACACTGGCGTTCGTTTTCTGTACTTTTACCCTACTATCCGCTGCCGATGAAACCCAAAGGAACACTGCTTATCCTCGACGATAACAAAGATGTGCTGGCCTCGCTTGCCTTGCTGCTCGACGACGAGTTCGACGAATTGATTACCCTGTGCAATCCCGCTCAACTGCTGTCAACCCTTCGGCAGAAAAAGGTTGATGTGGTGCTGCTCGACCTGAATTTTGCAGCACGCGTTCAATCGGGCAACGAAGGACTTTATTGGCTGCACCGTATTCTGGAACATGATGCTTCGGTGGCGGTGGTGTTGTTCACTGCGTGGGGTGATGTGGGATTGGCAGTGAGGGCGATGAAGGAGGGAGCCGCTGATTTTGTCCTGAAACCGTGGGATAACCAGGGGCTGACCAGCGTTTTACAGGCAGCATTTCGCCGGTGTGTTGCTGCAGGGAAGGCGAATCCAGGTCTGGCGGCAATCTCTGACACTCCGTCGGTACCTGTTACCCGGCGACCCATCAGCTTCGTTTCGCCGCGCGCCCGCTCCATGATGTCGCTCGTTGAGAAGGTAGCCCCTGCCGATGTCACCATTCTGCTGACAGGCGAGAGCGGAACAGGCAAGAGCGCGCTGGCCCGATTCATTCACGAACGTTCACTGCGTAAAGAGGGCCCTTTCGTGGAGGTTGATATGGCCACGATTCACCCGAATCTGATCGAGAGTGAATTGTTCGGACATCGCAAAGGGGCTTTCACCGACGCTGCCACCGATCGCAAGGGGCGGGTGGCAGAGGCTGCCGGTGGCACCCTCTTCCTCGACGAGATTGGCAACCTGCCTCTCGAGTCGCAGGCAAAATTGCTTCAGGTGGTGCAAACAAAAAGGGTCACCCCGCTTGGCTCCAACGAGGTGGTTTCCGTCGATTTCAGGTTGATTGCCGCCACCAACCACAATCTGGCTTTGCTGGTCGATAAAGGGCAGTTTCGCGCCGATCTCTACTATCGGCTAAAACTGATCGACATCGTGATACCCCCTTTGCGCGAGAGGCGCGAGGATGTAGCCGTGCTCGCCGAAGGTTTTCTGCAACGTTTTACCGAACAATACAACAAGCCAGCGTTAAAGTTTGCCGATGATTTCCTGATGGCTGTGCTTCGGTATCCCTGGCCTGGCAACATCAGAGAACTTCAGCACACCGTAGAGAGGGCTGTAATTCTTTCGGATGGCGAGATCACCGCCACGATGATGCCCGACCGTCGGGTTGAGGTTCTTCCGGATAATGGCCAGCCCCGGTCGCTCGACGAGATTGAACGCGACGCCATCGTGAAGGCGCTCCAAAAGCATGGCGGAAACCAGGTGAAAGCCGCACGGGAGCTGAACATCACCCGACAAACCATCTACAACAAAATGAAGAAGTATGGTCTTTAAAAAATTATTTTGGGTGCTGGTTTTAAGGATCACCCTCCTGCTAGCCAATTGCATGGGCATAGCTGGTTTATGGGGTGTTGCAGGCTATCTTTACTTGAAAGGATCGTTGGTGTTTTTGCTGTTGGCGCAGGTGGTTTGGCTTTTCCGGCTGGTGAATGGTGTAAACAGCCGAATTGCGGGGTATTTTTCACAACTCACAGCAGGCGATTTTCAATCGGCCCGGGCCGTTCCCGGCAGTGCTTTTCCTGGCAGGGAGTTGTCGCACCAGATGGCTCTTGTGGCCGATCAACTGTTGAAACTGCGGGTTGAAGCCGAAAAGAAGAACCAGTTTTTCGGGGCTGTTATGGAGCAGGTGCAGGTGGGAATCATGGCATTTAGCAACGATGGAAAGGTAATATTGGCCAACCAATATGTGCTTACGCTGTTTGGTCTGGATAACCTAAGGCAGCTCAAACAATTTGATCAGATACACGAAGGGCTCGACCGTTTTTTTCTCGGATTGCGTTCGCACTCGAGGCAAAGCCTGGAGGTAATCCTGTCGGGACAGCATGAAAAACTTTCGGTCACCTGTATTTATTACCACGATCGCGATACCACCCTCTCGCTGGTAACGCTGCAGAAGATTTCCGTTGAACTTGACCGGCATGAGGCCGTCACCTGGCAAAAAACCATCCGGATTCTTACGCACGAGATCATCAATTCGCTTTCGCCGGTTGTCTCTCTTTCTCAGTCACTTTCAACACTGGTCGGGCAGCTTCCCAACTCTTCGGGCTCGGCCATAGCGCCGAAGCTTTTACAAGGTCTCGGGGTGATCGACAGCCGTACGCGCGGGTTGCTTCGCTTCACCACCCAATACCGGGAGTTGGTGTTCATGCCTGCCCCGAGGTGCCTGCCGGTGAAGGTAGAATCGGTGGTTGGGGAGGCGGCTGTGCTGCTGGCACCTCAATTTCAGGAGGTAGAGGTGTCGCTGATTCATACCATCGCCCCCCCCGACCTTACGATTCATGCTGATCACGAGCAGGTGGTTCAGGTGTTGATCAATCTGCTGAAGAACGCCACAAGGGCTTTGTTGCACGTAGCGGTTCGCACGATCAACATTCATGCTTTTCAGACCTTTTCGTCGGTGATCGTCGAGGTATCCGACACGGGTTGCGGCATTGAGGATGACCTCCTCGATCAGGTTTTCTTCCCGTTTTTTACCACCTCGCCCGATGGTTCAGGTATCGGCCTGAGTATGGCGCGGCAGGTGATGCTGCACCACGGGGGCGATATTTCCCTTTCGTCGGAGGTGGGCCGGGGAACTACCGTGAGGCTGGTGTTTCCTTCGACGCGACAGGGGCCGGAGCTTCCCGACGATACCAGGCTACCGGCTTAAAGGCCTCGATCCCTGAGGGGATGTTTTTTTTTGATGTGAAGAGGGTTTGCCTGTGTGGTTTGGAGAGGTAACTCGTGGCGATCGTCCCCGTTGCTGTTTTTCCTTTTTCACCGGATTGTGGTCGAGCAGGGGAAAGGGGT
>JAQVCV010000033.1 GCA_028689615.1 Bacteroidales bacterium
ACAACCACCTTCGAGGGGACGGCCACCCTCACGGCCCGTGGCGTGAACGACTGCGGCGAGTCGGGCTGGTCGGCACCGTTTTATACCCAGGTGGAGACCTGCGCCGGCATCGCCACCCACCCCCTCTCAGGCCTGCGCCTGTGGCCCAACCCGGTCACCGCCATTTTCAACCTGCAACTCCCGTCTGGCGCTACGCTTCCAGCCACCATGGCTCTGAGCGACCTTTCGGGCCGCGAGGTGCTGCGGCAAACGCTTACCGAAACGCTCTCCACCATTGATTGCTCGCGGGTGGTGGAAGGGGTTTACTTTTGGCGGGTAGAACTCGACGATGCAAGCGTGAGCGGGAAACTAATAATTAGGGGCGAGAGGTGAGGGGCGAGGGATGAGGGGCGAGAAACAAGAACTGTTCTCACCTAAAGTAAACAAGAAGGGCACTATCCACTATCCACTCATCACTTCTCCATAATCAGGAAATTATCTAAAAATAATAAACGATCAAACAAAATGGTAAACGCATTCAAACAATGGATCCTGGCTGTATTTTTTTCAACGATGGTTATCGGTGCTGCCTTGGCGCAATCGCCGGCCATCGTGTGGCAATCGTGCCAGACGCTCTCTTCAGCCGAATACACCTCATCTGTTTGTCATACGCCGGGTGGCTACCTGGTGATGCGTAGTGGCAGGTATGTGGATTCTGGTTCAACTGGAGTTCTCGACATTTTTGTATCGAAATTCGATACGGCAGGAACCCTTTTGTGGACCAACGATTATGGCGGATCGTCAAGGGACTTTGGCGTAAAGATAGTCTGTGTTCACCCCAACCTCTATTATGTGGCCGGGCACACCAAATCATCCAACGGCGATGTGCAATCGGGCAACAAGGGCGCTTACGACCTGTGGGTTTTCGCTATTGATTCCACCGGCACCCTGCTTTGGGAAAAGACCTACGGCTCCCCATCCTACGATTTCTTGGCCGACCTGGTGGCCATGCCCGACGGCAGTTTCTATCTTGGCGGCAACGTTTCGGCCTCAGGTGGCGATGTGGACACTGTATTTGGTGGCGGTGATGTGTGGTTGAGCCGTTGCGATGCTTCGGGCAACATCGTCTGGCAAAAAACCTACGGTGCCGAAGGCTACAACAACTGCACCGGCTTTATCGTCAACTCCAAGGGCAACCTGGTGATTACCGGAACCAACCAAGCTGACTATTTCAGTGGTTGCTACAGCCCCGAAAACCAAAACATCTTCATTCTTGAGAGCGATCCCTCGGGCAACATCCTCTGGAATCGTTGCTATGGCAGTTGGGGCACCGACTATGGCGGAAGCGTGGTGCAATACCTCGATGGCTATTTGATGGTGGCAACCGTTAACGGCGAAGGTGAATACGTTGAAGGGTATCACCAACAGGCTGGTGGCTATTCTCCAACCTCCGACATTTGGCTGGTCAGAACCGATCACCAGGGTTTTATTGTCTGGAAAAAGTGTCTGGGAGGGTTTTATGACGACACGCCCGCTTCACTGGTAGTGGATTCCGACAACGGGATTTACCTTTTCAGCCAGGCGTATTCCGACGACAACGATGTTTCGGGCAACCATGGCAACTTTTCAGGGCAGAGCAGCGACATCTGGATGTTGAAAATCGCTGACAACGGTGAAGTGATATCAAGCCACTGCTTAGGAGGGAACGACAACGAGTTGTTGCTGACTCAAACTTCGGTGTTGTTGACCAACGAAAAAGAATTTATCGTGGCTGCGAACAGCAAATCGAACCAGACAGGCGATGTGGCCTGCCCCTTTACCAATTATGGATTATGGCTTCAAAAGGTAGCGCGTTGCGACAGCTACGAACCCGGCATTCCCGATGTGCCTGCCGGGGATCAGCAGGTGATTATCCCTGTTGATTCAACGAGCGACTATTCTATTGTTCCTCCTGCCAACGCCTGGGGTTTCGGTTGGAAGCTCGATCCCGACACGGCAGGATGGGTGAAGAACCTCGGGCTGAAAGCCACCATTCACTGGTCGTTGGGGTTTAAAGGTACGGCCCGGGTGTCGGCCCGCACCTCCAACCTGTGCGGGTGGAGCGATTGGTCGGCACCCCTGGAAGTTGCCGTTGAGAACAACATCGGCATCGCCACCCACCCCCTCTCGGGCCTGCGCCTGTGGCCCAACCCCGCCACCACCATTTTCAATCTGCAACTCCCTGCCAACGCCACTTTCCCCGCTACGCTGATCCTAAGCGACCTTTCGGGCCGCGTGGTGCTGAGGCAAACGCTTACCGAGACGCGCTCCACTGTGGATTGCTCAAAGTTGGTGGAAGGGGTTTACTTTTGGAGGGTAGAACTCGACTATACAAGCGTGAGCGGGAAACTATTTATTAGGGGCGAGAGGTGAGGGGCAAGAGGCGGGAGGCGAGATGGGGAAAAGCGGAGAAGGGTGAGAGCCAACGCCAATCCCGATCGCTATCGAAAAAGCCAAAGCTAACGCCAACGCCAACGCCAAAGCCAAAGCCAACGCCAACGCCAACGCCAACGCCAAAGCCAAAGCCAAAGCCAAAGCCAACGCCAACGCCAACGCCAGCGCCAGCGCCAGCGCCGTTATGCCAAAAAACCGTACCTTCGCCTTTCGGGTCATCTGGTGCGGTGTGGCATTGTGAAACAGGCACCGGAGTGGCCGGCTACCCGAAACCAATACTCATAAAGCAATGATAGTGATAGGAATTACAGGCACCCTGGGTGCCGGAAAAGGCACCATAGTTGATTACCTGACCCGCGAAAAGGGGTTTCTCCATTTCTCGGTGCGCGACTACCTCACCCTGGAGATCACCCGCCGGGGCCTGCCTGTGAACCGCGATACCATGACCCAGGTAGCCAACCAGTTGCGAGCCGACAACTCCCCCTCGTTCGTCACCGATCAGTTGCTGGCACAGGCCGAGAAAACCGGAAAAAACTGCATCATCGAGAGCATTCGCACACCGGGCGAGATAGCCTCGTTGCGTCGCAGCAGCCGCTTTGTGCTGTTTGCCGTGGATGCACACCCCAAAACACGCTACCAGCGCATTGCACTGCGGGGTAGCGCAACCGACCACGTGTCGTTCGATACTTTCATCGCCAACGAACAACGCGAGATGGCCTCAACCGACCCCAACCACCAAAACCTGTCGGCTTGCATCCATCAGGCCGATTACACCTTTACCAACAACGGCAGCGTGGATGAACTGTGCCAAAATGTGGACAGGGTGCTCAGTGGATTGGAACTCTGAAGCAACATACCTAACAGTACCATATTTTCATACCTTTCTCCTATAAATCGTTGTTAAACAAAACTGAACTTTTGGATAATCCGCTGGCTCGATTTCTCTGTCTTCGACATTGAGCACCCGCGCTTCGCGCTGGTGTTTTTTTACCGCTAAGATCGCCAAGATACCGGACACAGATTTTTAAGACCGCGAAAGCACTTCGTGCTGTCTGGACGTGCAATACCCGTTAGCATCTACGTCCGATAGATGACGCAGGCATCTCCGCGGTCTTAACCATACCCGTCGGAAAATCTTAGCGTTCTTAGCGTCTTGTCTTAGCGAGCTTTGCGGTGAAAGAATACCCGTCTCTTGCAGGAAACAGCTTTCATCACCCGCGCTTCGCGCTGGTGTTTTTTTAACCGCTAAGACCGCAAAGATAACTTCTCGCCAAGATCGCCAAGATGTTGGACTCGGATTTTGGGACCGCTAAGGCACTTCGTGCTGACTTGACGTGCAATGCCCTTCTACATCTGCGTCCGATAGATGACGTAGGCATCTCAGCGGTCTTAACCATACCCGTCGAAAAATCTTAGCGCTCTTAGCGTCTTATCATAGCGTTTTTAGCGGTAAAAGAATACCCGTCCGGCAAATACATCTTCCTGTTAATCCTTGTTATAACAGACCTGAACTAACCGATAATCCACTGGTTCGGTTTTTATTCGTCTGTGTGTAAAGGCGATTTCATGTATATTTGCAGCAGTGGCATACACCCTTGCTGCTGTAAGTATGTTGTTGCACCTCAATTGTTAAACAGATGAAGCCCTCTTCCGAGAAAAAGATAAACCAGTCGCCAGCCAGCGGTAAGCGTGACAATCGCCGCCACAACCTGGTACAGCTGGGATTGACCCTGCTGATCATCGTGCTGGTTAACTTCATTGGTTATCAGCTCTTCACCCGCTTCGATCTCACGTCGGAAAAACGTTATACCCTGTCGCCTGCCACCCGCGACTTGCTCGATAAAGTTGACGATTATGTCTATTTCAGGGTCTATCTGGAAGGAGAATTCCCGGCAGGCTTCAAGAGGCTGCGCAACGAAACCCGCGAGATGCTGGCTCAATTCAGGGCCTACAACAAAAAGATTGTGTTTGAATTTATAAATCCCAGCGCCACTTCCGACCAGAAAGAGCGCGAGAAGATTTACAGGCAACTGGTTGAACAGGGGCTCAACCCCACCGATGTGAAGGTGAAAACCAACAGCGGTACCGAAACCCAACTGGTTTTTCCAGGCGCCATTGTTACCTACCGGACAGAATCAAGTTCGATGGAATTGCTGCAAAATCAAATCACTACCGGTCCTGAGCAGATACTCAACAACTCGATTCAGAACCTGGAATACAACATCGCCAACACCATACGAAAACTCATTGCCCGCCAAAAACCAAAAGTTGGTTTCGTGGCCGGACATGGCGAGATGACCGAAGAGCATGTCTACGACTTTGCCCTGGCACTCTCAGAGCATTACGGGCTGGAGCGGGTTCGGATCAATGGCCGGATCGACGCACTTACACAGCGTGTCACCGATTCAGCTTCGGGCAATGTAAACATCTTCAACCGCTACAAAGCCATCATCGTGGCCAAACCCGATTCGGCCTTCAACGAGAAGGACAAGTTTATCATCGATCAATTTGTTATGCGCGGAGGCAGGGTGTTGTGGCTCCTCGACGGCGTGAATGCCGATATGGACAGCCTGAAAAACAAACCTACCGCCATTGCCTTGGCCAAAGAACTGCAACTCGACGATTTGCTTTTCAGGTATGGTGCCAGAGTAAACTACAACCTGCTGCAAGACGCGCAATGCCTCCCCATAATGATGGTAACAGGGAACATAGGCAACCAGCCCCAGTTCAACATGATGCCCTGGCCTTATTTCCCGTTGTTCAACCCGGCCCCCGTTCCTCACCCCATCTCCAACAACCTCAACGCCATCAAAGCACAATTTGCCAGCAGCATCGACACCGTTTCTGCCCCCGGCATTAAAAAAACCATCCTCCTAACCACTTCCGATTACACTTTCATTCAACCCACCCCGGCCATCATCGACCTGAGCATCGCGGGCAAACAGCCCGATCCGTCGCTCTTCAACAAAAAGCGTGTGCCGGTTGCACTGCTCCTCGAAGGGAAATTCAAGTCGCTTTATGCCAACAGGATGCCACCTGCTATTGCCAACGATCGTGAGATAGGATTCATGGAAGAGGGGCGCGAAACTGCTATGATAGTGGTAGCCGACGGCGATGTTGCCCGAAACCAGTTCGACCGGAAAACAGGAGCCCCAATGCCGGTGGGTTACGATCAGGATACACGCCAAACCTTCGGTAACCGCGATTTTTTGCTCAACGCCATGGATTACCTGGTTGACGACAACCGCCTCATCACCATCCGCAGCCGCGAGGTGAAAATCCGGCTGCTCGACCGTAAGCTTATCGAGGAGGAGAAACTGAAGTGGCAATTGATCAACGTGGCGACCCCCGTGGGATTGGTTTTGTTGGCCGGCCTGCTTATCACCTGGCTCCGAAAACGACGCTACGGGAGAGCTCCCGGTAAAAAATAGTTTTCAGGGTTACCAGATTCACATTATCTCATTCCCTTTTTATTCACCAATACCTTGTCGCTGTTATGAACACCATCGCGTTATATGTAAAAAAGGGGCTTCATTACCTCAACCTCGAACCCGATCTCGACGACTACGATCGCATTCATCAGGCCATTGTGAAGGATACCATTTTCAAGGGAACCAACCTGTGGATTTTGATTTTCGCTATCGTGGTGGCTTCGGTGGGGCTCAACATGAATTCTACCGCGGTGATCATAGGGGCTATGCTCATCAGTCCGTTGATGGGCCCCATCAACGGTATGGGCTACAGCATTGCAACCTACGATTTTGCCCTTTTCAGGCAATCGATACGCAACTTCTCGTTTGCAGTGATGGCCAGCCTTGTGGCCTCCACGGCCTATTTCTTTCTGAGCCCTATCTCTACTGCCCATTCCGAATTGCTTGCGCGCACCTCGCCCACCATCTACGATGTGTTGATAGCACTGTTTGGCGGTTTGGCGGGCATCGTGGCCATCAGCAGCCGCCAAAAAGGGAACGTGATTCCGGGTGTGGCCATTGCTACTGCCCTTATGCCCCCCTTGTGCACAGCAGGCTACGGTCTGGCTACGGCCCAACTCAGCTACTTCCTCGGTGCTATTTACCTGTTTACAATCAACACCGTTTTTATTGCCCTCTCGTCGGTTATCATTTCCCAGATTTTGAAATTCCCCATCCGCACCATTCTCGAAGAGAAGGAGAAAAAAAGGGTGAACAGGCTGATAACGGCCGTCATCATGCTGGTGGCTCTGCCCAGCATCTATTTCGGTTACGGGCTGGTGCAGCAGGAGCGATTCAGCGAACGCGCTGCCCGCTTTATCTCCAATGTGCAGATGTTTGAAGGCAACTATTTGCTCAACAGCAAGGTGGAACCATCGCAACGCGAAATCACCCTGGTTTACGGTGGTGTTGAAATCACCAACAACCAGAAAGAGGCCATTCAGGAGAAACTTGCCGATTTCGGGATAGGGGAGGCCTCCCTTGAGATCAGGCAGGGGCTCTCGTTTAAGGATGCTGACCTGGGGCAAATGACCGAAGCCATTAAACTGCGCGAAAAAGTATTTGGCCTTGAGAAGCTGATTTCGGAAAAGGATCAGCAAATAGAAAAACTCAAAGAGATCGACGAACTGGGTGCCGGCGTGTTTCAGGAACTGAAACAACTCTACCCCGAAACCATCTCATGTTCTGTTTCTGACGCCATTGAATACACCGACCAAGGGGAAGGCGAACCCCGCGTTGTGGTTGTTTTGATAACACGCATCACACTTACCGAAAACGAGAAAGCAAGAATTGAGCGGTGGCTCGAGAAACGGCTGAACTCAAACAGATTGTTAATTTTTTACAACTAGTATTGCATGATAACTACTTCAAGAGGCAGAAATTCTATTTCTATTGGCTTACAAGGATTTTTCGTTGTTTGCGGTTTGGTGGTGATGGCGCTGTCGGGATGCAAGAAGGAACCGGCGCGGGGTTGGCATTACCTTCACGAAGCCCCTCCGCCACCCAAAATCACCAGCGTGGTGCCCGTGCTTAGAAACTGTGAACCCCCTTACCCCGTAAGCTTCACCCAAAAAACCGAGAACCTGCTGGGGAACGTGCGTTATTATTGGAATTTCGGTGACGGGACTACCTCAACCGACCAAAACCCGGTTCATATTTTTGAACACCCCGGCGATTATCCCATCACCTTCATCGTGTCGAACGAGATAGGTGCCGATACCGTGAAACTCAAAGTTGATGGTCTTAGCCTTGACTCAAACCCGGTTGTAGCCCGGTTTTCGATGGCCCATTTCAACAACAACAATTTTGCACCGGCTAAAATAGAGTTGAGCAACGAGTCGTCGGGGGCAAACCAATTCTATTGGTATTTTGGCGATGGTTCGGAGTCGCCCGACGAAAACCCCACCCATGTTTTTACCGCCCCCGGCACCTATACCATCAGGTTGCGGGGGACGTGCACCAACCAATCAGCCGATGAATACACCCAGCAGGTGTTTGTTGCCCCACAACCCCAGCGGGTTTTTATCGACTCACTATCACTGATGCTCCCCTCGTCGTATGGAACCTCGGGAGTCTATATCGAGTTTTACCACAACACCACCTACATCGGACGAACAAGCACCACCTCGCAGAGCAGCTTCCCGGTGAAATTCCAGCGTCCGCGGCACTTCCCACAATCGTGCTATTTCGACTTCGTGCAGTTCACGGCCAACGAAACCTTCCGGTTCGCGATACTGCGTGATAACGGCACCCAATATCCCGATTTCATCAACGAGATTATGCTCTCTTCTGCCGATATTCAAAACAAGTTCTATCCAAAAACCTATTTCTCAGTAAAGCCCATTCCAGAGGTCAGAGACCTGTTTATCGACCTATACCTTAGCTATTAATACCCGAAACAATGAACCACCCAATCTGCCGCTCCCTCCTGACCCTTGCTTTTGTGATCTCAGCCTGTTCTCTTTCAGCACAATACAGTTCTGAATACTGGTACCAAAAAGGTTACCTTTCTATTGCAGCAGGGCCGGCTTCTCCCGGCCCCGATCTCGCCGCGAGTGTGTCGCCCGGCCTGATGGCCAACAACGGACTTCTGGCCGATGTCGATTACAATTATATGGTGGCCTACGGCTTTGGTGTTGGACTCAACCTGGGCCTCGATTATTATGGACTAAACCAAGATGCCTTTTTGGCCGAAGCTTCCCCTGAAACGTACTCCTGCAAGGGCGGGTTTTTATCGGGTCGTATGGGACTCAACCTGTTGATGAACGTTCCGTTGGAGATTATTCCCGATAAATTTACCCTCAACCTTACTGCCGAACTCAACGGAGGATTGCGCAGTTACACAATTCCCGATATAGATTTGTTCCACAGCGAACTCGAGAATAAATATACAGAGATCAGCTACCGGAGCCGTGCAAATGTGATGGGATATGCCGGTTACAGCACCGGACTGCAGTTTCTCTTCAACAACCGGTTCGGGGTAACCGTTTCCTATTCTGTGCTGTTCGCCACACGTCACCGCATCAATTACTCCGTGCGCGCTTTCGATGCCGCAGGCAACCTTTATGAAGAAGAGGATTATCTGAGCGCCCGACTCGACAGGAGCGGGCTCCAGTTCGGACTTCTTTTCATTTTAAGCAGCCGGGATTAGGGGCGTCCTGGATAGTGATCGGGAGGGGAGAGGGGGAGAAGGGGAGAAGAGGCGAGAGGAGAGAGGCGAGAGGCGAGAGGAGAAGGGGCGAGAGGCGAGAGGAGAGAGGCGAGATGGGGTGAAGGGGCGAAGGGGCGTCCTGGATAGTGATCGGGAGGCGAAGGGTGGTTCCTGTAGGGACGCACTGCCGTGCGTCTCAAACCATTCCCAATAGGTTGATTAATGAGGATTCAGGGCGAAGGGGCGTTGGGTTGTTTCTGTAGAGACGCACGGCCGTGCGTCTCAAACCTTTCAAGTGCGTCTCCACCCGTTCAGAATGAGGGAGAAGGCGTGAGGAGCCCCAACGCCATCGCCAATCCGGTCGCTATCGCCAACCGCCAAAGCCAAAGCCAAAAGCCAATCGCCAAAAGCCAAAAGCCAACCAATCCAACCAAACCAAATAAACCAACAAAAACAATTTTCCCCCACAACTGTAGTATATTTGTAAAACGAATTGATAGTTTTTTTGCAGGCAATTTTTAATTGGATGAATCATAGGATAATCATGAAGCAATGATTTGGATTTTGACCCCGTTTTCGATGCTTTTTTTGTTGGCTACCGGCCTGTCCTGGTGGGTGGCTTACCTTGCCTGGAAACGGAAGCAGGTGAAAGGGGCTGTAGAGTTGTCGCATCTCATGGTGGCAGCCGGTTACTGGACTTTCTGGCTTGTTTTCGAGACCGCTGCTGCCAGCATTCCCATGAAGGTGTTCTGGTCGCAGGTGGCTTACGTGGGAGCGGTTTCAACTCCGGTGTTTTATTTCATGTTCGTGGCCCGTTTCACGGGTTTTGAGCCTTCGTGGCTCAAGCAGCGCCGGTCGATTTTGTGGGTTTTGCCCGGTGCTACACTGCTGGCAGTTTTCACCAACCACTACCACCACCTGGTGTGGCCCTCCCTGTCGGCCATCGATCCCCTGACCAATGTTGTAACCTATCATCATGGCCCTGCTTTTTGGTTGGGTTATTTTGCCTATTCCAATGCTCTTTTGCTGTCAGCCACCATCCTGCTGACGCGTTACCTGATGATGCACAACAGCCACTTCAGGAGCCAGGCCGTATTGATTCTGGTGGCTGCTGCATCGCCCTGGATAAGCAGTTTCTTTTATGTGAGCGGAGTCGGTTTTCTTCACGGTATCGACATTGTACCCATGAGCATGGTGCTGAGTGGCCTCCTTTTTGCCACAGCCATTCTCAAAAACTGGTTTTTGTATCTGGTGCCGGTAGCAAGAGCCATGTTGGTTGAGACCATGCCCGACGGCATCGTAGTTCTCGATCCCGCTAACCGGATTATCGACATCAACAAACCTGCCGCCATCTGGCTGCGTGTGAAATCTATAGAAGCCACCGGAAGAACCCTCGATCAAGTGGTAAAATGCCACCCGCGGCTGCTCGCGGCTCTTACAGATCAGACGTTTGAGGGGGCTGTTGATTTAATTGCCGACACTCCTCCAACAGTTCTAAGCATCAAGCGAAAACCCATCCCCGGGCAAGAGGGAGCCAGCCTGCTGATCATTTCCGATATCTCTGATCAGGCCGAACAGCAGCGGATAATTCTCGACTGGGGCAAGCGGTATGAATCGCTGTGGAGCATGTTCAGGTTGATGGCCGATAACATGACCGACTGGGTGTGGGCCAAAGACCTTGATGCACGTTACACCTTTGCCAACAAAGCCATTTGCGAAAAATTGCTCTTTGCTACCGATTCTAACGAGCCTTTGGGTAAACCCACACAATATTTTATTGACCGCTCCACAGGGCCTCAAAAACACCGGCCCGACTGGTTTACTTTTGGAAGCAACATTGAACACTACGACCAACAGATTCTGACCACGCTGGCACCTTGTCACTACGAGGAGTCGGGCTACATCAAAGGGGTCTTTCATTGCTACAGCATCCAGAAAGCACCCATTATCAACGATAAAGGCGAGCTGGTGGGCATCGTGGGAAGCGGCCGCGACATCACCCAGCAGAAGGCAGGGCAAGAGGCTCTACGAAAGAAGGAGCAGTTGCTCAACGCAGTTGCTGTGGCCGTTACGCACCTTTTGCAGCACGACGATCTGGAAAGAGCTATCAACAGGGCACTTGGTGTTTTGGGTACCTCCATGCAGGTAAACAGGGTTTATATTTTCCGCAATTCAATCCTGCCCCCTTATGCCTTGCCAGTTATGAGTCAGCTTTTCGAGTGGACCGATGGTCGCGTTGAACCACAAATCAAGAATCCTCAACTCCAAAACCTTCCCTACGAAACCACTTGTCCGCGATGGCATCAGGAACTTTCCGAGGGACGGGTATTGGCAGGGAATGTGCATCAATTCCCTGAAATTGAACAGCCTTTGCTGCTTGAACAGGGCATCTTATCGATGTTGGTTGCCCCCATTTTTATCAACACCACCTTTTGGGGTTTCATCGGGTTTGACGATTGCAACAACATCAGGGAATGGAACCGCGATGAAACCAACATCCTGGCAGTAGCTGCCAATACCATAGGCGCGGCTTACTACAAGAATATCCAGCAGGAGGAACTTATCAAGGCTAAAGAAAAGGCCGAAGAGAGCGACAGGCTAAAATCGGCATTCCTGGCCAACATGAGCCACGAAATCAGAACCCCCATGAACGGAATACTCGGTTTCGCCGATTTGTTGAAAGAACCCGGACTCTCGGGCGATGAACAGAAAAGCTATATCGAACTCATCGAAACCAGCGGTATCAGGATGTTGGGTGTAATCAACGATATTATTGATATTTCGAAAATTGAAGCCGGTTTGGTGGAGGTAAACAATCAGCCTTTTGTTTTAGAGGAACTTATATCAGGTATTTTCGATTTCTTTGAAGCCGAAGCGGTTAAAAGAAAAATAAAATTTGAAGTAAAATACAACCTCCCGTCGCGCCGCTCGCCCCTGGTGTCTGATCATGATAAATTAACCGGTATCCTGATCAACCTCATTAAAAATGCCTTTAAATACACTTCATACGGTTCTGTAACCTTGACCTGTGAAGTGGTTGAAGAGTCCCTTTATTTCTATGTAACCGATACCGGCATAGGGATTCCATACCACCGTCAGCATGCTATCTTCGACAGGTTTGTTCAGGCCGATATAGCCGATAAGGAGGCCAGGCAGGGATCGGGCCTGGGGCTTTCAATAGCCAAAGCCTATGTTGAGATGCTTGGCGGTTCTATTGGAGTGAAAAGCGAACCCGGCATTGGCTCAGAATTCTATTTCAACATTCCTTACCTGCCTGACCCGCGGCATCGGGTGGCTGATGCTGAAAACGGTGGTAAGAAACCGTTTGTTGTGTTGGTTTTACCCGATGAAAACGAAGCGGTTCTGCTTGATATGCATCTGAGAAAATTCAACGTTGAAGTGGTTTCCTTCCGCCGTTTTGCCGATTGGGCTGACGTGATGAACGCGCGCCCTAAGGGCGATCTTTTGATTGCCGACTTTTGGCAAATCGAAAAGGCTTTCCCCGATCAGCAAGCACTTGGGCAAATGTTTAAAAACACCATCTGCCTTCATCAGGAGGCCCCGCCTGCTGCCCTTACCACCGTGTGGTCATCAGTTTATCATGCATCGAGGCCGCTGAAAGCTGCTGCAATAAAAAAAATGCTTACACAAACCTTAGCCAGCAATGAGGATACTGCGCAACATTTTTGAACAAAACCGCCAATGGGCCGATTCTATTAAGCAAGCCGACCCAGGTTTTTTTAGTCGCCTGGCCAAACATCAGTCGCCCTACATTCTTTGGATAGGGTGTGCCGATAGCCGTGTGCCGGCTAACCAGATCACCAACCTCCCTCCCGGCGATCTTTTCGTTCACCGCAACATCGCCAACCTGGTGGTTCATACCGATTTGAATTGCCTCTCGGTGATTCAGTATGCCGTGGAGGTGTTGAAGGTAAAACACATCGTGGTGTGTGGTCATTACGGTTGTGGAGGAGTGAAAGCCTCGATGGAGGAGACTGATCATGGTTTGATTGATAATTGGCTGCGACACATCCGCGATGTCCAGCGCTTTCATTCCGCTACGCTCATTCCGCTAAATCCCGACGAGAGGTTCGATCGCCTTTGTGAATTGAACATCCGCGAACAGGTTGTCAATGTTTGCAACACCACCATCGTGAAAAAAGCCTGGGAAAACGGGTACCAGCTTACCGTTCACGGCTGGATTTACAGCATCAGCAACGGTCTGCTCACCGATCTGGATCTTTGCGTCACAGGGCCCCATGAAATACCCGAACATTAAAAAAAAGCTCTGCCATTGCCGGCAGAGCTTGTGTTGAAAAAAACCACTACTTGTAGTGTCTTCCAACCCTAATTAACCAGAAACCAGCAGTCTGGATTGGATCGGCCGCCTCGTGCCTCCCGGCAAAAAACGTCAGCATCTCCAGCTTAGCTTTACGTTTGAGCATTATCTTTACGCGGGCTGAAGTGCCCGTGGAGAACCCGTGGGCAACTTCAACATTCACGCTTTATACCGCGTCTTGGTGAAAATGCGAAGCATTTTAACCTTATAAGTGCCGACCCTTCGGCAATAGAGGCGGTTAATCCCGAAGCGCTTCGCTCTCGGGACGAAGATCGTACCGAGAGGCTTGACCTATAGAAAAGTCGTAAAATCAAGCCGATTCGGTATATCGACCCTGAAACCCATCTCAGGTTTAACCCGACTGGATTGCCCGGATAAAAATTTCATAAAAAAGTGGCTTACCTTTGTCAGAAATTTCGTTACCATGAATAACCAAACTGTTGCTGCTGCCCAACCCAAAACCATTGCCCTGGTTGCTCACGACAATTGCAAGTCCGACCTGGTGGAATGGGTTCGGTGGAACTCTGCCGAGCTGTTGAAACACAACCTGATATGCACCGGAACTACAGGCAGGCTGATAGAACAGGCCCTGTTGGAATCAGAACCCGATGCTCAAGTGCATCTTACCAGGCTCAAGTCGGGACCACTTGGCGGCGACTTGCAACTGGGGGCTCTCATCGCCGAGCAAAAGATCGACCTGCTCTTCTTTTTCTGGGACCCCATGCAACCCCAGCCTCACGATGTTGACGTGAAAGCCCTCCTGCGCATTGCCGTGGTTTACAACCTCCCTACAGCCAACAACCGTGCTACGGCCGATTACCTCATCGCATCAACCTTAATGACACACCCCTACCAGCCCAGGCAAACCGATTTTTCATCGTATCTTAACCGCGATACCAACCGTTAAACCAGTATTAGCCAAATGGTTAAATTTCAGCGATCAACAACAATGTTGGTGCTAAATCTTCTCGTTTTCAAAATATTATAACCATTGCTTGTTGCTAAGTTGTATCTTTGCAGTCCATTTATTAACCAACGAATTTATGCGTGAACTGCGAATAGGGGATTTGGTTGTACCAATTCCCGTCATACAAGGAGGGATGGGAGTGGGGGTGAGCCTCTCGGGGCTTGCTGCTGCTGTTGCCAACCAGGGCGGCGTGGGTGTTATATCGAGTGCCGGACTTGGCCTTCTCTATCGAAATTTCTCGACCGATTTTCTGGAAGCCAGCATTCTGGGTCTCAAAGAGGAGATCAGAAAAGTGAAGGAGAAAACCAAAGGAATTATCGGGGTGAACATCATGGTAGCCATGTCGAATTACGAAGATATGGTTAAAACTGCTATAGCCGAGAAGATCGACATCATCTTCTCTGGTGCCGGAATGCCGCTCAATCTGCCCAAATTTCTTACTCCCGACAGCGTCACCAAGCTGGCTCCCATTGTTTCATCGGGTAAAGCTGCCCGTTTGATTTGTGAGAAGTGGAAAACCCTTTACGACTACCTGCCCGATGCTTTCGTGGTGGAAGGGCCCAAAGCCGGTGGCCATCTGGGTTTCAAGGCTGAACAGATCAACGATCCGGGTTACGCCCTCGAAAACCTGGTGCCTGAAGTGGTGCGCGAGGTGCGTGTGTATGAGGAGAAATACAACAAATCGATTCCGGTGATTGCAGCCGGTGGTGTTTACAGCGGAGCCGACGTTTACGACATGATTGCCCGTGGTGCCAGTGGTGTTCAGTTGGGAACCCGTTTTGTGACTACTGCCGAATGCGATGCCTCCGACGGTTTTAAACAGGCTTATATCGATGCGGATGAGAGCCAGATCGAGATCATCCAAAGTCCTGTCGGGATGCCTGGCCGGGCTATTCGCAACAGCTTTATCGACAAGGTGAGACTGGGACTGAAACATCCCGTGAGTTGCCCTGTGAAATGCATCAAAACCTGCGATATTACCAATACCCCCTATTGCATCATTTCGGCATTGATGAATGCTTACCGTGGCAATCTAAACAATGGATACGCTTTTGCCGGAAGCAATGCTTTCAGGGCTAAGGCCATTACCACGGTAAAAGAGGTGATGGACGATTTGAAGGCCGGTTTTATGGAACGGCTCGAAGAGTTCCGTCGTTGAAATACCAAAGGGGAGGATGCAATCCTCCCCTTTTTTTTCTATTATTTTGGAATGTCACGCTCTGGTCTGACTGGCAGAAAAGGGAATGACAAGGTGGATTCTACAACCAGGCTGCCATTTCCTGTTGCATCGATTGAGCCTCCTGGCGGGCTTTTTCGGCAAAGTCGGTTCCTGTTGAGGCAAACAGGATGCTTCGTGAGGCGTTCACAAGCAGACCGCATTCGGGGGTCATTCCATATCTGACCACCTCGGCAAGGCTGCCTCCCTGTGCTCCCACGCCTGGAACCAGCAGGAAGTTGTTGGGGACAATGCGGCGGATGTCGGCCAACATTTCGGCTTTGGTAGCTCCCACCACATACATCATGTTTTCAGGGGTTCCCCAGTTTTTCGACCGCGTGAGCACCTCTTCAAATAGCCGGAGTCCGGTGGCTTTGTTTTCTATTATTTGAAAGTCGAAAGCCCCTTTGTTGGATGTTAAAGCCAACAAAACTACCCATTTATCGTCGAAACCGAGAAAGGGTTTCACCGAGTCTTCGCCCATGTAGGGGGCTACTGTAATGGCATCGAATTCAAACCCCGACTCTTTCGGGCAGAAAACGCTGCGGGCATACTGCTCGGAGGTGTTCCCGATATCGCCTCTTTTGGCGTCGGCAATGGTGAATACCTGGTCAGAAAAGCGGTTGAGGTATTGCATGGTTTGCTCAAGCGATTGCAACCCTTTCACACCACGGCTTTCGTAGAAAGCCAGGTTGGGTTTGTAGGCTACGGCCAGGTGGATGGTGGCATCGATAATGGCCTTGTTGAATGCAAACACCGGATCGGGTTCAGAAAGCAGATGCCTGGGAATCTTGTTGATGTCGCTGTCGAGCCCGACACACAGGAACGATTTCTTGCGACGTATGAGTTCGATGAGTTGTTGGCGGTTCATGTGGTGAAAATGGAGGTTGGTTATCTGTTTTTAGACGGAATCTTCTTTGAGGCGTTCGGCGTTTTCGGCCACCTGCAGTTGATCGATCATTTCCTGAATGTCGCCGTCCATGAAGGCGGGAAGGTTGTAAACCGAAACGTTGATCCGGTGGTCGGTGATGCGTCCTTGCGGGTAGTTGTAGGTTCTGATTTTCGCGGAGCGGTCGCCGGTTGATACCATCGTTTTGCGCTTGGAGGCCACCTGGTCAAGGTATTTCTGGTATTCGATTTCGTAGATGCGCGACCTGAGGATTCGCATGGCTTTGTCGAGGTTTTTGATCTGCGATTTCTCATCTTGCATCGATACCACGATGCCGGTAGGGATGTGGGTGAGGCGCACGGCAGAATAGGTGGTGTTAACGCTTTGTCCTCCTGGACCCGAAGAGCAGAAGGTCTCTTTTTTGATGTCGGATTGCTTCAGTTCCACGTCCACCTCCTCGGCTTCGGGAAGCACTACCACCGAAGCAGCCGAAGTGTGGATTCGGCCTTGCGTTTCGGTTTTTGGAACCCTCTGCACGCGGTGAACCCCCGATTCGTATTTGAGGTTGCCGTAAACACCATCGCCCGAAACGTTGATGATCACCTCTTTATAGCCCCCTTGCGTCCCTTCGGTGGCATCCACCAGTTCGGTTTTCCATCCTTTGGTTTCGCAGTATTTCAGGTACATCCTGTAAAGGTCGCCTGCAAAGATGCTGGCTTCGTCGCCTCCGGTGCCACCCCTGATTTCGAGTATCGCATTCTTCGAGTCTTGAGGATCTTTGGGAAGCAGCAGCACCTTGAGATCTTCCTCAAGCTGTTCTTTCTGTTCAATCAGCATGTTGATCTCTTCCTTGGCCATTTCGCGCAACTCCTCATCCTTTTCGCCGTAAAGCACCTCGCGACTCGATTCGAGGTTGGCTGTGATGTTGTCGTATTTCTTGTAGGCCTCAACTACCGGTATCAGGTCTTTGTAATCTTTGTTGAGCTTCACGTAGCGTTTCATGTCGGCCATTACATCAGGATCGTTGATCTGACGTTCGATATCGAGCCAGCGCTGATAAATGGCTTCAAGTTTTTCGAGCATAGAAAGTTCGGTATTAATTCGGGGGGCAAAGGTAGGTATTTTCCGCCAAAGAGTTGAGGAAAGTGGGAACTTCCAACTGCAACAGCGATGAAAATCAAAGGTTTTTGATCGGGTTAGCGCAGGCAGTCCAGGTACATCTGTACCACGTTTTCGAGTCCGAAATAGAGGGCATCTGATATGAGGGCATGACCGATGCTCACTTCGTCGAGGTGGGGTATGCCCTGGGCGAAGTAACGAAGGTTGAGCAGGTTGAGGTCGTGTCCGGCGTTGATGCCAAGGCCGTTTTCATGAGCCACACGGGCTGCCTGTGCAAAGGGAGCCAGAGCTCTGGCGGCATTTTCAGGGTATTCGAGGGCATAGGGTTCGGTGTAGAGCTCAACACGGTGGGTACCGCAACGGGCCGCGTGTGCCACCAGTTTCAGATCGGTCCCCACGAAGATGGAGGTGCGAATTCCCTTGCTCCTGAATTCAGCTATCACCTCCTTCAGAAAACCCTCGTTAGCCACGGTGTCCCAACCTGCATTGGAGGTGAGGGCATCGGGTGGGTCGGGAACCAGTGTAACCTGTTCAGGGACAACCGAGCACACCAGATCCATGAAATCACGACTTGGGTACCCCTCGATGTTGAATTCGGTGGATACCAGCTTGCGCAGTTGCCGCACATCGGAATAACGGATGTGACGCTCGTCGGGGCGCGGGTGTACCGTGATGCCTTGCGCGCCAAATTTCTGGCAGTCAACGGCCACTTTCAAAACGTCGGGAACGTTGCCACCCCTGGCATTTCGCAGGGTGGCTATCTTGTTGATGTTTACACTTAACCTGATCATAAGGCGATTTTTAAGCGGCAAAGATACACCCTTTCTTAAAACCCGCCGGTTTCATTTTCTTTTACAACCCAATTGCTTGTTAACATGATAACAATGTTAATTTTGTAACAGGAATAAGCAACGTTCGGTCAAAAACTTGCATCTTTGCAGTCCGGTTTACCGGAAAAAATTATCAAAAAAAGTCACCATCATGGATTTAAATCTCATCAATAAGTTTTTACGCCGGATCGAACTCTTTAAAGGGTTGGTCGATCCGGAGTTCGATATCGTGGCCCGCAGCATCGAGGTGAAGCGTTTTCCCTTGAATACCACCTTGTTTGCCCAGGGTAGTCCGCGTGAATACATTTACCTGATCTACGAAGGGGAGGTAGAATTGTACAAGAAGACCCCATATGGCAAGGAGGAGCGGCTGGCCTTTTTCGGCAAGTTCGATTTTTTGGGCGAAGGGAGCCTTTCTGACGATGCACCCCACAGCACCTCGGCCAAGACTGTCACCGAATCGACGGTGATGGTGATCCATCGCAAGTTTTTCTGCGACAATGGCTCCGTGGCGCTGAAGGTTTTCTCGAATGTGGCCAGGGTGATCTCGCGCCGGATGCGCCAAACCAACAACCGTCTGGTGAATTCGGCTGCTCAATACCTGTCGGGACGCACCCGCACCGAGCACGACCTGCTGGGCGATCGCGAAGTGCCCTACGAAAACTACTATGGTGTGCAAACCCTGCGCGGGTTGGAAAACTTCAACATCAGCGGTGTGTCGCTCAATTTTTACCCTACCCTCATCGAGTCGCTTGCCATGGTGAAAATGGCTGCTGCAAAAGCCAACCACGACCTGGGCTTGCTTTCGAAACCCGTTACCGACGCCATCGTGCAGGCTTGCGAAGAGATTATCAACGGGAAATACCACTACCATTTCGTGGTTGACATGATCCAGGGAGGAGCAGGAACGTCCACCAACATGAATGCCAACGAGGTGATTGCCAACCGTGCTCTCGAAATCCTGGGGCACGACAAGGGCGACTACAACTATTGCCATCCCAACAACCACGTCAACCTTTCGCAATCAACCAACGATGCTTATCCAACCTCGGTGTGTGTGGCTCTTTACCGCATGAACATCAGGCTGGTAGAGGTGCTTAACCACCTTGTAGAAGGTTTCAGGATGAAGGCTGCGGAGTTTGCTCACGTGATCAAGATGGGGCGCACCCAGTTGCAGGATGCGGTGCCCATGACCCTGGGGCAGACCTTCGAGGCTTATGCCGTTACCCTCACCGAGGAGATTCAGCGGCTGAACCAAAACGCCCTCCTGTTTCTGGAGGTGAACATGGGAGCCACCGCCATTGGAACCGGCATCTGCTCAGAACCAGGCTACAGCGAGAAGGTGATAACCCATTTGCGCCAGATAACGGGCATGGAAGTGGTGTTGGCCGAGAATCTGGTGGAGGCCACCAGCGACACGGGGCAGTTCGTGATGTACTCGTCGGCTGTGAAAAGGCTTGCCGTGAAGCTGTCGAAAATATGCAACGACCTTCGCCTGCTCTCGAGCGGACCGCGTTGCGGACTCAACGAGATCAACCTGCCTCCCATGCAACCCGGTTCTTCCATCATGCCAGGTAAAGTAAATCCGGTGATTCCCGAAGTGGTCAATCAAATTGCTTTCAGGGTGATAGGCAACGACCTCACCGTTACCTTAGCCGCCGAAGCCGGCCAGTTGGAACTCAACGTGATGGAACCGGTGATTGTTTACAGCTTGTTTGAATCAATAGAAATGTTGAAAAACGGTATGGAGACTCTGCTGGTGCGTTGCATCAGGGGGATCACGGCCAACGAGCAGCGGTGCCGCGAGTACGTGGAGAACAGCATCGGGTTGGTAACGGCTCTGAATCCTTACATTGGCTATGAGGCCTCCACCCTGGTTGCCAAAGAGGCTCTCGAATCGGGGCGGTCGGTGTATGAGTTGGTATTGGAGAAAGAGTTGATGTCGAAAGCCGAACTCGAAGAGGTGCTGAAGCCTGAGAATATGATTCAACCTGTGAAGATCATGAGATAGGGTCATGAAGCATTGCTGATGCGTAGCGAACGGAGATGCCTGATCGGTTTCTCCGTTTGTTGTTTTTCGATGGTTGTTGATGGTGTTTCGTTGCTCAATGCCTGTTAACCCAGGTTGGCTTTGATCAGTGTGGCGTAGCGCCGGCTCATGATAAAGGGTTCGGCAATTCCCATCATGTAAACCCTGAAACTGTTGTTGAACCACTCCTCCACTTTAGCCACAAAATTGAGGTTGATGATGGTTGAGCGGTGAATTCGCAGGAAGCATCCCCCCGGAAGCCTTTCTGTCCATTCCTGCATGGTTTTGTTGGTAAGCCCTTGTTTCCCATCTTTGGTTGTTACCACAGAGTAATCGCCTGAAGAAGCTATTACCGCGATTTGGTCAACCTTCAGAAAAATATAGTGAGCCGAGAATTGAAGGAACAACCGGTCGTCGGTGGTGAGTTTTCTGGGAGGGTTTGTGGTTGGCTGCTCCTTTTCGAACAGTTTTGACACAACTTTTTCGAGTCGCTGGGGTGAAACGGGTTTTAACAGGTAATCAAGCGCGTTCACCTCGAATGCTTTCACGGCAAACTCGTCGAATGCGGTTACGAAAACCACATGAGGCTTGTAGTTAAGCATGGGTAGCAGATCGAAGCCCGACTCGCCGGGGAGTTGTATGTCGAGAAAGATGATTTGCGGTTTAAGGCTGTTGGCCAGTGAAGCTGCCAATGGAAGGGTATCGGCTTCGCCAATTACTTCATATTGTTCCAGTTCCGATAGCAGGGTTGTGAGGGCTTTGCGAGCTAGGCGCTCGTCGTCAACCACCAGCGACGTAATTTTCTTTTCGGTTTTCATAGGGTTGTTATTCCATGATCGGGTGTGACAAAAACAAGGGTTACCAACACCTTTCCCGAGCCGTGGGCTACAGAAATGGTTGCCTTTCCGGGATAGGTATTGGCCAGGCGCTGTTCTACATTTCGCAGCCCTATTCCGGTTCGCGATTCATCGGCTTCAGAAGACTTATCTATCCAGCGACCCGAGTTTTCGACCTGCAGGGTGAGTTGGTTGTCGCTCAGAGCTGCTGTAACTTTGATTTTCAATGGCATAGTCGAAGTGCCCATGCCGTATTTTACGGCATTCTCAATCAAAGGATGAAGGATGAAACTTAGAACAGGAAAGTCGGTAGCTTCTGGATCAATGTCGTATTCAATTTCGAGTTTATCTTCAAAGCGTCGTTTTTCGATAGCAAGGTATAAAGTCATGGCTTCCAGTTCTTCGCGCAAGGGTACTATGGAGAAGTTCCGGCTGATGAGGGAGTAGCGCAGAAAGTCGGCCAGTTGGCGAAGCATCTCTTTTGAAGCTTTGCGGTCTTCATCCATCAGAGCCGAAACGGAGTTGAGCGAATTGAAAAGAAAGTGGGGGTTGAGCTGGTAACGCAACATCTGGAGTTGAGCGGTCTGGGCCATGTAAGCCGACCGTTCGGCCCGCTGTTTCTCGAGCTGCCATTGCCGCCAGAATTTTATTCCGAAATAGAGTACACTCCACGACACGAATATCAGGATGTTGAACAGCGAACTGTAGATGATGGAGTAGATGCCATTGCTGAAAACCTCTTTGCGTAAGGGGAGAAGGTGGCTTACCCAATAATCGAAGGTGTTGCTTACCAGAGATGCCACTATTGAAACTGCCAGGACCACCGCTAACAGAACTGCAGGCGTTGGATCGGAACGGAAAAGCGGACGGTAAACGTAGCGCATGGCAACTGTTACCCACATGGCCACGAAATCGCACAGGATATAGAAAGAAAACGACTCTGCAACCAACCCGTAATCAATCTCTTGGTTGCCAAAAAAGGTGATGTGAAAGAAATTGCGGCTCAGGCTGAGCAACTCAAGGAGTACCCACCCCGATAGCTGGAAATGCCAGAACGACCATTTTGTATCTTTTTTCAATTCAACGACAATTTTTTACAAAATTACTAAACAATCCCTCTCATAAAAACACCGTGTCGCCAAGTGGTGTCCTCAGCCGTTGAACGGCCTGAGCGGTGCCGTTTAACGACCCATGGAGCCGCTGGCCGAAAAATCAAAACCAAACCACTTTTTCACCCGTCATTAAAAGGTAGTTTACTGTATGGTGGAAAATCATGCGGTAGTGAATTTTTAGTTTTACAGCTTGTTAGCGAAAATGCGAAGCATTGAGCATAGAAGCTGTTAATCCCGAATCGTTTCACTCTCGGGACGAAGATCGTACCGAGAGGCATGACTTATGGTAAAACCTTAAATTCAAGCCGATTCGGTATAGTAACTGCCGGGAGGCAGATCCTTGGTGAAGAGGCAGGCGGCGCAGCGCGTCGCCTGCCTTTGTTTTCTTCAGAATTTCTATTATACTTTTGTTCCTATTATGAGGAAGAAGATCACTCTTGGAAAACCTCCAGGGTACCTTCGCCGTACCAACGCTATACCAAGGCTATGTTTGCGAGGGTTAACTCATTGGTAAACATAGCCTTAGTACCTCTTTGCACCGGAAAGGATACTAATCCGTTGTTTCTTAGTATGTTATAGCGTGACTTTTGGTTGCTTAACCAGTACTTTTGTTGTTTATTGACCTTTAAAAAGGGTTTAAACCTCTTTAAAAAGGTCAGGAAAACGACAGGAAAGCAGCAGATTCGAATAGCAGTTTATGGTTTCAAATCGCGTTTTTGAATAAATATTTGCACTGCTTTTTAACAATTTTCGGGCTGCGATCAGGCCAAAGGTTGTGATGGGAGCTCCCTTTAAGACCTGGTTGTAGCAGAAAAATGCTGGAGCTCACGATGATCGGCACTTCTAAAAATCAATCTCGTGAAGCCAATTGATCAGCATGTGGTCTATTCTTACCAGTTCGTTGGTTTTGGAATTGACAGGCGAATGGCCGCACGAGGGCAATACAACAATTTCGACCTGCTTGTTCCCGCTGATTTTTGTAAAATTCTGAATATTGAGGATGCATTTTTGAGTAGGCACTACAACATCGTCGGCACCGAAAATAGTAAGCCATCTTTTGCGGAAGGTTGACAGAACTGACAGATAGTCGTTTTTCATTGAATTCCATGTTGGTAACAACCCTTTCAGAGCCGGAACTGTCAGCAATTCGTGGCGGGAGGGAGGCAACAGAATTTTTTCTATTTTTCCTTCGAGTTTATTGACCTCCTTTTCCGATTCGTCGATTTTGGCGTTGTTGCCTTCATCCCAGGCTTTCAACGATTTTTCCCACAAAGAATCGAGAATTCGATAAACCGAATCGGGAGGATTTTTTAATTTAATCCAGCCCAGGGTGGCATAATAGCGGCTATCGAATGTGGAGGTAATATCGCCGGCGTAACTGGCTGCAAACTGAATAAGGGGCGACCTTGCGGCGGCCAGATAGGCAATACGGCCCCCCTCGCTGCCTCCAAATACTCCAATTTTTGAGGCATTGATGCGTGAGTGACGCGAAAAAAATAGCGCCAGGTTTACCAAATCGTTAGCATAATCGTCGTAAGTGGTTGTTTCTATATTGCCTCCCGATTCGCCACTGCCTCTTTTGTCGTGAACAAATGCAGCGTAACCGCAATGTGCCAAAATAGGGGCTATCCACTCTGAAAGCACTTTTCCTCCTCCTCCATTTGCCAATAGAATCAGGGAGAAGCGTCCCTGTTTCCTTGGAAGATAAAGCCACCCTGTAATAGGATATCCCTCGCTTTCAATAACCAATTTCTCTACATCAAAGGTTGTATCAGGTATAGGCTCTCCCTGGTTGTTGAGTTTCGAGAGGGGGCCGGATTGGTTGGGCTGGTATCCCTGCAAACAGGGTGGTGAGGTCAGAAGTTGATTCATACGTCCCGTGTCGGCTATAAGTTCTGTGGAGGTTTCGCGCGATCCCGTCACCTGCGAAAACATGAACGTTGGCAGCAGGAGCATCAACCCGCCGATGAAAGCCAATTGGCGGAGGAATGTATATTGTGGGATCTTTCCAACAATAAAGAGGCAACCGGGATGAACGCGACGCGAACGGCCTTGGGTAGCTTTGCTGGTGCTGGCATTTTCGCGAAAGGGGTTGGTGTGACATTCAGGGATGAACAGGAGGTTTTTCATACTTAGGCAGATTAAACTGAGACAACATTTCAACAAGAACCAAAGGTAGGCGTTTTGCCTGATTGTTAAATTTGTTAATGAGCAAGCATTCAAGGGTTGAAATTACCGCGACCTTCGGGAACTGCTTCAAATTTACATCTGTCAATCGTGCTAAAACTTCCTCAAAACTGTAATTGCCACAGCCGTATTGCAGTTTTTTTTGAGCAGCCCCCGTTGGTTCGCGTTGTTTTTAAAGTAGAAAGGTTGCTGTAATTACAACCAATACGATAGCTTAACCATAAAAATATTGTCGGCCTTTGAGTTGAACAGATCACCCAAAGAATTTCCGAACCTGAATTCTCCATCGGGATTGATCATTTCGCGGCTTTGAGTCCAAACCAGGTAGAGTGTTGATCCGGGGCGGTATTCCCATCGCAGCACGGCATTTCCGCGCAGCGAGATGTAATTGAAGTCGGGGTTTCCTATGATGCGTTGTGCTGAAGGGCCTTCAGCATCGGCATCGAGGAAATAGGCTTCCGGTTGTCCCCCTGTGGTTGAGGAGGCCACCTGGAGGGTAGTGTTTTCTGAGCCATATTCAACAAAGTCGAACGATCGTGACCGTCGGAGCAGTTTAAATTTTGAGTATTTTCCTGCCACCAGATAGGGTTGGGCATATACCTGGAAGCTCAGGTTGGGATTAATGATCCAGTCGGCGCGAATATCGGCTGCAAAAGTGCGTTGATCGAGATTGGCAAACACGTACCGGCGGCCGTAAGTTTCTGTTGCAGTGGGATCGGCGTAGGAGGTTACCCATTGAGCTTTGTAATCGCCCAGTTCAAAAGTGGGGCCGGCTTGCAGGGTGAGGGTGGTTGAGATTTTGAACTCCACTTGCATGTACATGCTGTGAATGTAGGCATTGTTGCTTGCATCGTGACCGTAACCAGCATTGACCACCCACCATTTTCTATTGTCGGAATTTGCATTCACGCTGAAATTGAAAGCTTCGGGGTTGATGGTGAGAGGGCCGCCCCGTGTGCGTCGTGAGTTGAAGGTTTGTGGCCTGTAGGAGGCGCTTAGGTTGAAGCCTGAGAGGTTTCTGAAGGTCATGTATCCCGACAGGTTGAATCCCTGTGCCACTTTATTACCCCCGAAATCGGAACTTAAATAGGTGGTTCCTGTAAAACCCGCGTCTTGATACAATTTAGTTGGTTGAATAAAGCGGTAGCCTGCCAGGATGTGCATGTTGATCAGATCGCTGTAAGCTCCATAGCCTAAATCGTTGGTTTCGAATCCGGGACTAAGAAATCCGACTGCGGCGTTTAGCGAGAAGCGACCACGGTTTTTGTTGAGCATGATGCGTCCGGCCATTCCTGTGAGTGAAGTTGCTGAGCTGTCAACCCCAAGGTAGTCGGCATCGGGGCGCTGGTAATAATGCACTCCGTTGCGTTGCAGCGTTACCATCCTGTTGGTATTGCCTGTAACCCTTGATGCGGCGGCCCATCCGGTGATTACCCAGGTTCTTCCGGCGTCAAGAAAGGTCCAGCCATCAAGCCCGGTTACCAGAGCATCTTTGTTGATGGTGTTGCGCAGGAGCGAATCGTGAAAGAATCTGTTGGTGAAGGTTGACAGGACGCCGATTCCATGCCTGCCAGCGCTGAAATCGCGTTGCAGACGCATTACCCCGTAATAGGTTGAGGGTTCAACCTCTGCTTGTGATCTCTCGCCTTCAAGTTCAATGTCGGCCATTTCGCGTGCTGTGACAGCGTGTAAAGTTCCTATTTTCCAGTTTTTTCCGGCACGTCCGCTCAGTTTGGCGGCTCCCAGAATGGTGGTTCCGTTGGGTACATCGGCATAATCGTTTGGAGGCAGGTAGCCTTGAGGTGTGCGTCCGATACGTCGGCTGTAGAACAGGTTGGCTCCGGGCCAGTTGTAGCTGCTAAACCTGTTGGTACCGCCGTTTCCAAAGCGGTAGATGTTGGTTCCTTCGGTGAAAAAGGGCCTTTTTTCCCTGAAGGCTGTTTCCACATCGGTCAGGTTTACTTCAGCGGGGTCCACCTCCACCTGTCCGAAATCGGGGTTAACGGTGGCGTTGAGTGTAAGGCTGCTTCCCAAGCCAGCCCTGATGTCGAGGCCTGCTGATCCCTTGTAGCGGTGCCCCGGATTGAAAGGATTGGAGGCATCGTGACCAACATATTCTGCTTTGCCTGTCAGATAGGGGAGTACTTCAAGATGAAGCGGCATGGGGATGCCATCGAGGCCGGTAAGTGAAGGGAAGCGGGAAGCAAACCCGTTTTCGTTGCGGGGTGTAAAGGCTATCATCACGGTTTCGGCTCTTCGGCTTGTATAGCGTTCTACGTTCATTCCCCATACTTGTTGCTCACTGCGTCTGAAGCGTAGCTGCGAGAAAGGAACCCTGATCTCGACACACCATCCGAGCGAGTCGATTCGGGGAACCCCCTCCCACACTGCATCCCACGATAAGTCGGTTTGCTTGCTGTCGTTCTCAAGCAAGCCATCGGCCAGGGTGCCGGCAGCGTTCACGTAGAAAAAATAGCCGTTTCTTTTGTCGCCATACGAATCTAAATAGAATACCGTGCCGTCCGACGGGTCACCCCAAACAAAGTCGCGCCTGACCAGACGGGCCAAAATGGAGTCGGGGTGAGGGTCGAAATATCGTGCAGCATAGTAAATGGCATCGTCGTCGAAAGCCACCCACACTTCCGAACGAAAAGTGGCTGGATCTCCCTGATGTGGTTCCTGCTGGTAAAACTCGTCGAATCCCTCACGTTGCCAGATGGGCTCATCTAAAATCCCGTCGATCTTGATGCGCTCGGTAGTTCTCACAGCCTTGATGGTCTTGGATGAGGCGTCACCCTGGGCAACCGCCACCTGGATTGACAGGTTTATGAAGAAAATAAAAAAAAGCGATTTGAATTTCATGGAAATGGTTTTGATGATTTGTATTCAGGAGGTTTTGTTTGACATGTTTTCATGGTTCCATTTGTTTTCCCACATCAGGATTCCGGACGATCTTCTTTTTCCTTCCATTTTTGTGGTGTTTGGATGACCCGGATATGTGCGCTCCGAATGGTGAGCACATTCATCTTGCCGCGCTGAAAAGGGCTTTGCCAGGAGCACGAAAACCTTAAAAAGTCGGTTTGCCATGCACGGAGTTCTAACATTTACCATAAATGAGTCTTATAATTCACTTTTCAAAATTAGAGTGAGCCCCTGGCAGTGGAAAGAGCGATTCGGCAGACGGTCGAAACCTTCGTTTAAGTGCATTTGTTGAGGCGTGAATGGTAGTAGCCGCCCCCATTGCCATGCTACCAGGGGAGGAGCCCATCGTGGCCTGTTTCCGAGTCTCTTATCAAACCATTTTTTTTAAGTAACCTGAACGCTTGTCGGGCGTCTGAGTTTTGTTAAATTTGCACGAGGGCTTGCGTGAAGTCTCATCGTCAGTAATTGTTGAATATGAAACGGTTGTCGAGCTTATTTTCACCCTTTATCCTGAAAAAAAGGAGGTTAACTGCAGGTGTTTGGCTGGTTTTGTTGGTTGTGCTGACCGACAGTGGTTTCGGTCTGCCTGATGGTTCATCGCCAGCTCCCCTTTTTCCCGATGAAATCATCTACCGAGCCGAGCCGCTGGGCGATTTCGAGTCGCTCACCATTCCTCTCAAAAGGGCTGGTCGCCTGCTTCTTATCGAGGCAACTGTTGACGGCCAGAATGGCAATTTCGTGTTCGATACGGGAGCCACCGGATTGGTGTTGAACCGTACCTATTTTCGCGATTATCATGCTATGAATCAGGAGACGGCCAACGGCATCACTGGGCAGCTTGGTGTTGTTGAAAGGGTTAAGGTTGATCGTGTTGACATCGGGGGGCTTTATTACCTTCGTCAAACGGCCGATATGGCCGATCTGGGACATATTGAGAACCAGCGTGGTGCTAAAATTTTAGGACTGTTTGGTTTCGATATGATCAAGGCTTTCGAGATAGAGATTGACTTTGGGAACAACCAGCTCAGGCTTCACCGAACCGATAAGAAGGGGACAAGACTCGACGATCAAAGTCTCCGGTTCGGGGGCGACTGCACCCTTCCGGTCGTAGGTCGCCGCGATGTGGTGATTGTTGAGGGTGAGATAGAAGGCAAGAAGTTGCAATTTTGTATTGATACTGGTGCCGAAACCAATGCCTTGTCGTCAAGAGCTGATGATGAGGTGTTGAATCAGGTAACCATCACACGCCGGTCAACTTTGCGCGGAGCAGGCTCCTCGCGCAAAGAGGTGCTCTTTGGCAGCCTCGGCAATCTAATTATTGGTTCCCGGAAGTTTGGCAGTCTCGATGTTGTAATCACACCGCTCAATCATTTGAGCGAAGTGTATGGAACCCGGATTGACGGGATGCTGGGATTCAGTTTCCTGGAGCATTGTGTGGTGTGCATTAACCTGAAAAAGAAAGAAGTAGCATTTAAATTTCTGGACAATGAAAATTAGCATGAAAAAAAACATACTCATCATCAACCTGCTGGTCTGGGTTCTGGCTCCTGGCTTATTTGCCCAGAAAATCAACCCGGCCGACGATCCCAACGGAATTGTTTGCAAGGTGGAAGGTAACCGCTTGGTTTTTGATATCGATCTGCGGCAAACCCTGGCCAACCTCTACACGCAGGCTTCCCGGTTCGATATCGATACCGCTGTTCTGAGGCAGGCCTTGTCGGGGGTTCCCGCAATTGTAACGGCCGACGGATTGTGGACCTCCATCAGGCCTTCGGATGGGAAGCTTATCTTGTCGAAAGATTTGGGCGACGATTCTTCCAAAGAACCTTCCATACAGGCCGATGTGATTATGATAGATGATGCCTGGATCAGGAGTCTCCTGGGTTTTGAACCTGTATCGATGACTCAGTGGGGTGTCAACCAGTTGAACGATCCCGTGGCATTTACTTATTCCGATGGATTGGCTGCCTTTAGTTTTAAAGGGGGACGAAACACGAAGAAGGTGTTTTTATCAGGCACTTTCAACAACTGGAGCACGATGCTTACTCCGATGCAGAAGAACGAGAAAGGGTGGTGGTGTGTTACCCTGCCCCTGAAACCCGGCGAATACGAGTACAAATACATTGTTGACGGTGCGTGGACCACCGATCCGTTAAACGAGTTGAAGCGCCCCAACAATGCAGGGAGCGAAAACTCTGTGGTTTATGCTTACAACCATACTTTTAAATTGAAAGGTTTCACCAAGGCGCGAAGGGTTACCCTGGCTGCCAGTTTCAATGGCTGGAACCCCCGATCGCCAAGGATGAACAAGACCGATGAGGGTTGGGAACTCGATCTGTGGGTGCGTGAGGGGACTCATGCCTATAAATACGTAGTTGACGGAGAATGGATGGCCGACCCCGGTGCAAAAGTCAACAGACCCGATGGAGCGGGAAACGCCAACTCTTTTATGAGTATTGGCGATACTTTATTCTTTAAACTGTGGGGATTCCCGGGAGCCCGCAGGGTGATGGTGGCGGGCAACTTCAATGTATGGAACCGTGAGGAACTGGCCATGACCAAAATCTCAGGAGGGTGGCAACTCCCCTACGTGCTGGGTCCGGGCATGTACGAATACAAGTTTATAGTGGACGGCAATTGGATAACAGATCCCGACAACCCGTTTACGACTGGAAATGGTGATGCCACAAACTCAATTTTAACTGTGAAACCCAACTACGTGTTCCGCCTTCATGGTTACGAAGATGCCCGTGAGGTGATGGTATCGGGTTCGTTCAACGGTTGGTCCAAATCGGGTTACAGGATGGTGCGCAAAGGCGACAACTGGATTTTCCCTATTTATCTGAGCAGGGGGAAGCACTCCTACAAATTTGTTGTTGACGGTAAATGGATACTCGATCCCGATAACAAACTTTGGGAAAACAACCAGTACGACACAGGCAACTCGATTCTTTGGATTGAATAGCCCTGTTGCACTGAGTGCCCCATACCAGTTTGTATCCGAAAGGCGAACCACCCAGAATTTTTACTACGGTGGCTCGCTATTCGGTTAAGCAACAATTCAGATGTTGTAGCCAATGCCAGACGATCCTCAGGCATTTTCTCGTAAATTTGTAGTGTGACAACAAAGAAAATATAGGATTAGATTTCGTTATCAATTGACCGCGGAGATGCCTACGTCGTCTGCCGGACGCAGATGCTAACGGGTATTGCACGTCCAGCTGCACGAAGTGCCTTCGCGGGATTAAAATCCGAGTCCTACATCTTAGCGAACTTAGCGTGAAGCTATCTTAACGAACTTAGCGGTTAAAACAGCACCAGCGCGAAGCGCGGGTGCACAAGGTCGAAGACAGAGAAGTCGAGCCAGCGGATTCTCCAAAAGTTCAGTTTTGTTTAATAAAGATTTATAAGAGAATCCAAATGTAATTACTTTAAAAAGAGAAAAGCAATTAAAAAACAGAAATCATCTGGATCAAAAAGAACGACCAAAAAGGCAACTACTGAAAGATAGTAATTTCGTAAGAAATTAAGAAACAGGCTATAACAAGGGGTGTTGCCAATGTGGTTTGGATTTGCAATTTCGACTCGGTAATGCCCGCATGGGTATTTCCGTTGAGCGACTAAAACGCAACCCGCCATTTCCCACTAGCCACACCCCCAACCTTTACACGGCCGTTGTTACCATTTCATCATTTTTGATTCAGCCGCAACGGTCCCGTCGGTCAGCCTCACGATGTAAATCCCCCGGCTCAGATGAGCAACCGAAAGCACCTTGTCGGCACCTTGCAATCGGGTTGCAATTACTGTTCTGCCATCGGGAGCAACCACCTGAACGTGAATATCAGACTTCATGCCTGGTGCAACAATCCTCACTTTGTCGGTAGCCGGGTTGGGAATCAACCTCAAGGAGGTTGAGCCGTCGGCTTCACCGGCAGAAGCATAGGTAAAAACTCCGCCCATCGAGCTTACCCCTGCCAGCGAGGCCTGTGTAAGCATTCCGGCCATTTCGGCACTGTTAACACTCAGTCCGGTAACGTCTTGTGCCGAGTGGATGTAGGGGCTGTAGTTCTGATCGTCTTCAAACGGGAAAATCCCCATGTAGCCATGGTTGTTGAACGAGGTATGATCGCTGTCGCCACCGGTAAGGAAGCCATCGAAAACGCCAAGCTCAGGAACAAAAATGGCTGCAATCTCTTTGTAGTAATCGGCCAATGGTTTGGCTGACAGGGGGTAGATCATGTCGGTATGGATGTCGTCGCCAGGGTGCCTGTAACCGATCATATCCAGGTTGAAGTAACCCAGTATGTTCATTTCCTGTTGTTTGCATCGGGCCACGAAAGCCTCAGATCCAAACAGTCCATACTCTTCACCCGAGAAGGCACAAAAGATGATGGAACATTCTGTAGGATAATCGGCAAGGATGCGGGCGGCTTCTATCACCCCGGCAGTTCCCGAGGCATTGTCGTCGGCACCGGGAGCGTTGCCAAAGTAGGTGTAACTGTCGTAGTGCCCTCCTATTACAACGTATTTATCGGGGTATGCAGTTCCGGTTTTGGTGGCTATCACGTTGGGGCTCGACGGGGAACCATAAATATTGAAGTTTTGGTACTCAATCTGGTAGCCCATGTCTTCAAATTGTTGCCCGATCCATTCTGAGGCGGCATAGGCCGAATCGGTCATGGCTTTACGGGTTTTAAAGGCTTCAAGCCTTCTGATGGTAGCCATGATTTTTGCGGTGTCAACCAGATCCACTATCTCGTAAACGAGTTGGTTGGTGTCAACTGCGGGTATAACTGTTTTTGGTGTTTGTGCGGTTTGACGTGGCACTCTTTTTACCACACCGTGGATTTTTTCGCGCAGGGTCACAAAGTTTTCGTGCGATACCCTGAACAGGGCAGTTTGTCCGTAATTCCACAGCAATTGTCCGGGAACATCAGGGTTGAGTTTGCCAGGGTCGAAGCTCTGGGCAAGTGAAAAAAGTACCACTTCGTGGTTGTCCGACCACGGGTCGGTGGCAAGCAACATGGCATCGGTATGGGGGGCTTCGGGTGCAACCCAAAGTTGTTGTCCGCCCTGATTCCAAACAACACCAGTGAATGCAGCGGCATTTGAGCCGTCGGTTCCCTGGGTCAGGTAAATGTTTTGGCACAGCAACCATGCCGGGGTAAAAATCCCCAAAAGGATGATGGGTAGAATTCGCCTCATAGACATAATTATTTTAAATGAACAGCACAAATTTAACACTAAAGGTTGAAAAAGTTGCTTTCAACCTTATCAGGCTTTGTTTAGCAGAACGTAGCGCGCAGAAACGCAGCAATGAGCTGTTTAAGTGTTTCTTGGTTCTGCTTAAAAATAACCCGGTCATGGGGTTGGGTTTTGGGTTGTTGTGCCCTGACTCTCTTTTTTTCGACGAAAAAAATCACCATTCAAACACGACTTTATGGCTCTTTTTAGCTCCTTTTTGGTACAGCGTCCACTACAGAGAATTTTTAATAATTTGTTAATAAGTGGAATAACAAAAACAACTACCACTACATTTTAAAGCATAACACAGCCGGGCCTCCCTATTGGATTCCGAATTTATTTTATAGGTTTGCGGGGTGGATACACCCAATCATCCCTAACTGATATGTTTCAATTCAAACAAGCAGGTCAAACCATCGACCATATCGACAAGTTCCTGAACACGGTTGATCAGGGAGCCTTGATTTTCAAAGAGGGAGTGTACAATTACCTCTACAACAATCCCGAGAAATTTGCCGACAACCTGAGAACTCTTTCGAATTTGGAGACAGAGGCAGATATCCTCAAGCGGAAAACAGAAACAATTCTATACACGCAGTCGCTGATGCCTCAGCTCAGAGGCGATATTCTGAGGTTGATGGAAGAGTTGGATGCTATCATCAATCTGGCCAAGACCAATCTTTTTCAGTTCGATGTTGAGATTCCCTTCATTCCGGCCGAATTGAATGCTGATTTGGTGAAGCTTACGGAGTTGTCGGCTGCTGCAATCGAGTCGGTTATACCGGCGGCGCGCAGTTGGTTTCGCAACCCCGAGATGGTTAAGGAACAGTTGCACAGGGTTTACCTTTACGAGAAGGAGGCCGATAAGCTGGCTGATTCCATCAAAAGGCGTGTGTTTCATGATATGCCCCAGATGAAGTTGAGCGAGAAGTTTCACCTGCGGTATTTCACCCTGCACATCGAGACGCTTTCTGACGAGGCGCAGAAGGTGGCCGATACCCTTTCTATCATGGCTATAAAACGAACTGTATAAGCAATACCAACCAGCTATGTTTTTGCTTTTAGCCCTCACGAGTGGTTTGTTTCTGGGGTGGTCGCTAGGGGCCAACGATGCAGCCAACGTGTTTGGTTCGGCGGTTGGATCGCGGATGCTTAGTTTCAGGAAAGCCGCCTGGATAGCTTCGGTTTTCGTGGTTTTGGGTGCTGTTGTTCAGGGGCGTGGTGCTTCCGATACTTTATCGAGCCTCAGCCGTGTGGATGCCCTGGGTGGTGCTTTTATGGTTTCGTTGTGCGCCGCTTTCACCGTTTTTATGATGACGCGCAAGGGTTTGCCGGTCTCAACGGGGCAGGCCATTGTTGGCGCTATCATGGGTTGGGCCGTTTTCACGGGCAACCGGGCCGATTATACAGTTTTGTTTAAGATTGTGGCCACCTGGATCACAGGGCCCATACTGGGAATGGTTTTTTCGGCTGCCCTTTTCCTGTTGATGCGCTGGTGGCTCCGGCGGTCGTCGGTGCATGTTATTTACCTCGATTCGCTCATCCGAATGGCTTTGATTCTGGCTGGTGCCTTTGGAGCTTACAGTCTTGGTGCCAACAATATAGCCAATGTGATGGGGGTTTTTATCCCTTCGGCTCCGCAGTTGGTTCTCCATTTCGGGTTGTTCACCATCGACGGGGTGCAGTTGCTCTTCTTGTTGGGGGGGCTGGCCATTGCCACGGGCATTTTCACTTACAGCCGGAAAGTGATGAGCACTGTGGGTGAAGGGATTCTGTCGTTAACACCCGAGGCCGCCATCGTAGTGGTGTTGTCGCAGGCTTTGGTGTTGTTCGTTTTCTCATCCTCGTCGCTTTCAACCCTGATTAGCTCCATGGGTTTGCCTCCCATTCCGTTGGTTCCTGTTTCGAGCACACAGGTGGTGATTGGTTCTGTTGTAGGGATCGGGTTGGTGAAAGGGGCCAGGGAGATCAAACCCAAAATCCTTGGGGGGATTGCCCTGGGATGGGTGATGACTCCGCTGCTGGCCGGACTGATTACCTGGTTTCTGTTGTTTTTCGCCCAGAATGTGTTCAACATTACCGTGACGCTTCACAAGGTTGGTCGCGTGTCGGAGCCCGTGGTGGATGCGGTGGCTTCTGGCAAAGTGCAACACGCTGTCAACATGGTTCTTCCCGGTTTGCTGCTGCTTGCCGGTTTGGTGATTGCCGCGCTGACAGCTTACTTATGGCAGCAGCAGAGGAAGAGGTTGAAGGCCGAAAACGACCTGCTCAACGAGCAGAATCAATATTTTGAAGCGCAAAAGAGCCTGAACAAGCTCGAGGTACATTCCATTCAGTTGGAAAATAAAATTCTGAACAGCCGTCTGGAGACCAAGCGTCAGGAGCTGATCAACCTGGCACTGAGCATCGAAGATCAGCGGAGTTTTCTGGAGAAGGTGAACGCGCTTGTGGCTGGTTTGCAGGAAAAGAATCAGCAGCCCGGGTTGGTTGCCGATCTAAAGGCCTTGTCGGTGCTGGTGAGCCAGCGTATGACCTTCAGCCGCGATATGGAGGCGTTCAACGGGCAGGTTGAGCAGATTCACAAGGATTTTCATTCCAAGCTCGACGCCCTCTTCCCCGGTCTTACCGATCAGGAGAAGAAACTGGCCACTTTGTTGCGACTCAACCTGTCCACCAAAGAGATTGCAGCTTTGCTCAACATCTCCCCCAAAAGTGCCGAAACGGCTCGTTACAGGCTGCGCAAACGATTAAACATCCCTACGGGTGAAAACCTGTATCAATTCATAAACAATTTATAATTAAATCATGAAAAAGTTCTATTATTTTCTTCTGATTCCTTTTTTCTGCTGTAATGTGTTTGCACCAGCAACCGCACAGGAGCATCCCGATACGGCTGTGAGGCTGAATCAATACGGTGTGGCGGTGGAAAGAACCCCAATGATGGCCGAAAACCGGGGTGGTATTCTGGTGCTCGAAAGCAAAGACCTTAACTACAAGGTTTGGTTCGATGCTCGCGTTCAGGTTGACGCCGCTGTTTTTACCGGCGATACTTACAACGAAATCGGGAATGGCCTCTCGGTGCGCCGTGCCAGATTTGCCATGAAAACTTCGTTCAGAAAAAACTGGTATGCCGAGATCGACCTCGATTTCTCCAATTCTGAAATAGAATTGAAAGATGCTTACCTGAAATACGATTTCCTGAACGGCTTCGACATGAAAGCCGGAAATTTCAAAGAGGGATTCTCCATGGAGTCAACCACCACATCGAGGTACCTCACCTTTATTGAGCGCCCCAACGTGGTGTCAGCGTTTGCCCCGTCGCGCCATATTGGCTACGCCCTGCATTACCAGAAAGATTGGTTTATGGCCGTGGGGGGCATCCATTTTCAGGATATTGGCGGTGTTGAGGAGCGCACCTTCTCCAAAGACAAGAACAAGGATTATGGTGTTGACGAAGGGTATTCGTTTACCGGTAAAATGGTTTTAATGCCCTTTGTGAGCCAGACCAATTACGGCTTGCACCTGGGTGCCGCTGCTTCTTACCGCACGCCGCTTACCAGCAACGAGGTGATTGGCAGCATGCGTTACAGCACCCGGTCGCTCTCTTCTATCAACAGGAAAAAATACCTCGATACCGACGACATTACCGATGTTCACCACACCTTGCTGGGTGGCTTCGAACTTGCAGGTTATTATAAGAATTTCAAGTTGCAGGGCGAATACATCATGGCCAATGTGGAAAGAAAATTTGGCATGGAAACCGAGAAATTCAATGGCTATTATCTCTTTGGAAGTTGGATGATTTTTGGTGGTCAGTACCGCTACAACCCCGATGAAGGGGAGTTTACCCAACCCGGTCGCGGAAAGAAATGGGGCGACCTTGAATTGGCATTGCGCTACGACTACCTCGACCTGAACAGCCGCCCCGAAGGGATCATGGGTGGTGCCGGCGAAGGTTACACCCTGGGCCTGAATTTTCATGCCAACAACAATGTAAAAATTATGTTTAACTATGCCTGGCTCAACCACGACCGCTATGCCAACGGTAAAGGCAAACTCTACGTTGGACACGATGCTGCCGGCAACCTCACAACCAATCCCAAAGACGTGGTAGAAGCCTCTGGCGAGGCCGGCGAGGATTACAACATGTTTAGCCTCAGAATTGAAGTTGATTTCTAATAGAAAAATAGATAATAAAATGAAAAAAATTAATTTTGCGCTGGTATCTTTTCTTTCGCTGATGCTCCTGAATGGTTGCGTGAAAGACGAAAAGTATGAAGTGGCTCCCACCCCGGTTGTCGAAGACAAAGTGGTGATCAACGAAGTTTATTCAAGGGGTACACCCGAAGCACCCGACTGGGTTGAGATCTACAACCACTCCGATGTTCAGGTTGACATCAGCGGGTATAAAATTTACGATTCGGGTGGCGAATCGGGTGCCAAGCCAAAAAAGGAGTTCCCGGCTGGTTCGGTTATTCAGCCGCAGGGGTTCCTGGTAATAGTGGCTGACGATGGAACCGAAAGTGGTTTCGGTATCAGCAGCACAGGCGAACAGCTTTGGCTGGCCAACGCTGCCGGCGAAGTGGTTGACCAACTCACCGTTACTGCCATGGAGGAGACTCAAAGTTACGGCCGTTATCCAGATGGTGATGCCAATGTGCAGTTGCTCAACACCATCACCCGCGGAACTTCCAACTCGCCGGGCGTAGCTCCCGAGAAGATAAAAATCAACGAGATTTATTCCACTGGAACCGCCGAAAACCCCGATTGGATAGAGGTTTACAACGCCGGAACAACCGCTGTTGATCTTGCTGCATACAAAATCTATGATTTGGGCGGACAATCGGGTTCCAAGCCCAAAAAGGTATTTCCTGCCGGCACCTCGCTGGCTCCTGGTGCCTTTTTCGTGATCGTGGTTGACGACGCCGATGCCTCGGGTTTCGGGCTCAGCAGCAACGGCGAGAAGGTTTGGCTTGAAAAAGGCGATGGAACCGTGACAGATTCTGTTGAATTTCCAGCGTTGGAAGAGGGACAGTCGTTTGGCCGTTATGCCGATGGTCAGCCCAACCTGCAGGTGCTTTTCGTACCCACGCCCGGGGCTGCCAACGACAACTCCAACCCCACACCCGTGGCCAACTTGAAGCTCAACGAAGTGTATTCGCGCGGGGTGGAAACCGATCCCGACTGGGTTGAGGTTTTCAACGCCGGAACCGGGAGTGTTGATATGTCGGGATGGAAAATTTATGATGCCGGCGGTCAAAGCGGAAGCAAACCCAAGAAGGAGTTCCCTGCCGGCAGCGTGTTGGCTCCCGGCGAATGGATCATCATCGTGGTTGACGATGCCGATGCTTCGGGTTTTGGACTCAGCAGCAACGGTGAGAAGATCTGGCTCGAAAACAGCTCGTCAACGTTGGTTGATTCGGTTGAATTCCCCGCTCTTGATGAAAATACTTCGTTTGGACGTTACCCCGACGGTACCGACAACTGGCAGGTGCTTAACGTGGTAACCAAAGGCGCTGCCAACGACAACTCAACCCCTCCGCCTGCAATCATCGTTAAAATGAACGAGATGTTCTCGAAAGGTGTTGAAACAGATCCCGATTGGATCGAAATTTACAACGCCTCTACTGTTGCCGTTGATCTGTCGGGGTACAAAATCTACGACAGTGGCGGACAAAGCGGATCGAAGCCCAAGAAAGAGTTTCCGGCTGGCACCACCATCGAGGCTGGAGGGTTTTTCGTAATCGTGGTTGACGATGCCGATGCCAGCGGCTTTGGCCTGAGCAGCAGCGGCGAAGAGGTGTGGCTTGAAGATGCCTCGGGTGCTGTTATCGACAACGCGGTGTTCCCTGCTATGGTCGATGGCCAGTCGTATGGCCGCAAGCCCGACGGTTCCGACAACATGGTGATCTTTACCGAAATCACCCGCGGAACTTCCAACAACAACGCCGCCACCCTTCCCAAAAGAAAATAATATTTGATCAGGGGATGCCTCAATCGAACGGTATCCCCGTTTTAACCTTTTTAAATAGAATTGCAATGAGTAAAGAAAATTTAGAGATCGGACAGATTTCAAAACCCAGGTTCGAGTTTCGCACTTTCGGGCAGTGTTTCGGGAAAGCAGCCCACCGCCTGGCTCGCCTGTCGGAGCCGGTTCCCGAAAAGGTGTGGGAACGCCATTCCGACGAGATCTACATCGTTTCACGAACCAACGATGTGAACAACACCAAGATCCGCGATGGCAAGATGGACATCAAAACCTTCGTGCAATCGGTTGACGGCCTCGAACAATGGAATCCCCTGATGAAGGGTGAGTTCCCGATGAACGTGAAGATGCTTCGCGATGAAGTTTTCACCGCCTTCAGGGTTGTAATGCCTGAGTTTACCCAGGAGGTTTATACCTACGAGGAGTTCATGCAAATGGTTGAAGCTCACCCCGACCTGCAGGCCGTGAGGGTGCACAAGCAGCGTTTTGGCTACATGGTGAATGGCACCATTTGCGAATACGGCGCCGTGTTGATCAACGGTGCCAAAGTGATGACCATCAACTCCGAGAGCACCGAGGTTGACGATATTAAAAAAACCATTGCTGATGTTGGACTGGCAGGTGTTGAAAACATCAACTACCTTCAAGCCATCAAACGGGTGATTGGTATGATTAACAAACCCTTAGCAAACGAATAGCCATGGCACAAGAGATTGAACGCAAATTTTTGGTTACCGGCGATTATAAGTCGCAGAGCCACAAACAGACCCGCATCACCCAGGGTTACCTTTCGTCGGTACCGGAGCGAACCGTGAGGGTGCGCATCAAAGGCGACAAAGGCTACATCACCATCAAGGGGATCGGCAGCGCCTCGGGCGCCAGTCGTTACGAATGGGAAAAGGAGATACCGGTGAAGGAGGTTGAAGAGTTGCTCAACCTTTGCGAGCCCGGCGTGATTGATAAAACCCGTTACCTGGTTACCGAAGGAAGTCACACCTTCGAGGTTGACGAATTTTATGGCGAAAACCAGGGTTTGGTAGTAGCCGAAATAGAATTGTCGGCTGAAGAGGAGCAATTCGGGAAACCGGCCTGGCTTGGCGAAGAGGTGACCGGCGATGCACGCTACTTCAACTCCATGTTGATGAAAAATCCCTATACCAAATGGTAATTTTTTAACTCACAACCTGAGCCTGGCAGGGGATACCTTGCTGCCAGGTTCAGGTTTTCCTATACCTTGAACCATGAACTCTGCTCCTCCTACCCAATCTTTCGATCCGCTCGACATGAACCAGTACCGGATTGAGAAGCTGCCCCGGCGGGCCAAAGGAAAAGTTGAACAGTGGCTGGCTTTGTTGGGCCCGCCGGTTGCTCTGATCCTGTTTCTTTTGTTTGGTCTGTTGATTCAGCTCCCTTTTCTCGAAACCATCAACCCGTCGGCTTTGAGCGACGCGGCACGCGAGGCTTTTGAGAAATCGGGGGCAGAGGTGTTTGCCCGAAACAACGCCTGGATGCTTGCCATCTTTTTGGCTGCCATCGTGCTGTGGATTACCGAGGCCATCCCCAACTACCTCACCTCGCTGCTCATCATCATCAGCTTGGTGCTCACCGGGGTTTTGCCCGAAAAGAAAGCTTATGCCCAACTGGGTCATGAGGTGATGTGGCTCAACATCATGTCGTTTGTGCTGGCCAGCATGTTGGTTGTTACCGGCGTTGCCAAGCGGTTTGCTTTGTGGTTTATCATCAGGTTTGGGAAAAACGCCTCCACGGTGTTCCTGAGTTTTATAGCCATCAACGTGGTGTTGTCGGCTTTTATATCGGCCACCACCGCCAAGGCTGCCATCTTGTTGCCTATCTTCATGGTGGTTGCAGCTATTTACGGGGCCCGCGGAGGTGAGAACCGCAACAATTTTGGAAGAAGCATCGTGCTGCAAAACCTGCTCTACATCAATATTGGTGCAAGTGGGTTCATGACCGGATCGGGGGCCAACCTGCTGGCCGTTTCGCTGATAGTGGGAGCCACGGGGTCGTCGGTTTTTTTCAGCGACTGGCTTGTGGCCATGTTTCCCGTTTCTATTGGATTGATGTTGCTGGGCTACCTGCTGGCTATGAGGGTTTATTTCCCGTTGAGCCGCGCCGAAAGAGTCCCGCAAATTGAAGGGGGGATGGAGCGGTTGAAGGAGGAGTACCGGAAATTGGGCCGCATCAACAGGCAGGAGGTCAAATCGGTGATCATCTTTGTTTCGATTCTGGCTCTGTGGTCAACCGACAGGTGGCATGGCATCAGTGCCACTGCTGTTGCTTTTGCCGGCGCTATCGTAGCCCTGCTTCCCGGCATTGGCATCCTGAAATGGAACGATGTTGACATTCCCTGGCACCTGATGATCTTCTCGGCAGGTGCTTACGCGCTGGGTGCCGGTTTTGCCGTTACCGATCTGCCTGCCCTTTCGGTCAATGCTTTCTTCGATCATCTGGGTATTGGCCAACAGACCCCGTTCTGGAGGCTTTACCTTTTGCTCACGGGAGTGATGGTTTTCAGCGCCCTCCTTTTCCAGTCGAAAACAATGAGGGCCATGATATTTGTCCCCATCGCGCTGGGTGTGGCCCAGCGGTTTGGCTATGCTGCCATCAGCCTGGCTTTGCCGGTGGCTTTCATGATTGAGCATGTTTACGTGTTGCCTTTCAACAGCAAACCGGCGGCTCTGCTCTACGAAACCGACCAGTACAGCCTCCCCGACACCTTCAGGTTTGGCTTTACCATGATGGTGATTGCCTGGCTGATCAACATCGTGGCTGGCGATACCTGGTTCAGGGTATTGGGAATTACCCCCCACGGGGTCCTCTTTTGAGGCTCTGTGTGAACCATCCACCCGTCAGCAGCCAAATGCTTCAACAGGCTGATTGTTGCCTCTTTAGCAGGTTTGGCATTTGCCCGCCTTGGGGTCGGGATTTTTTGCTACCTTTGTTCAAACACGTTTTACAGCCTGGGCCCGTCGTAGGAATGAATCGTACCGCATCATCCCACCCGCTTCTAATCGAGGCACAGGCAGCGAAAGTTTTGATACAATAGAAAATTAGCGAGATCATGATTGACGAACTTGTAAAAATACACGATAAATTCTCGGTCGAAATCAAACTCAGGTTTCAGGCCAGGAAGAAGCTGCCCGTGAGCGATTTCACGGTTAACACCTGGATTTTCATCCCTTCTGGTCTCGACATCAACCGGCATACTTATTCCAAAGAGAACTTCTACCGCGACATCAGATCGAACATCCGCCTGATTACACCGGTTTTTCTTTTGCGCGATATCGCCTCCTCGGAGTCGTCGCCGCTCAAACTGCTCGAAAAAGCCATGCAGAATATGGCCTCGCAACCCAGCCGGAGTCGCGTTGCCGAATACGAGTACCACATCAAGATGTTTCTCTCGATACTCAAGAGCTCGCTGCGCGACGAGATCAACCACATCATCCAGGTAAACAACACCGACGATCTGGTCTGGTTAATCGATTCGTTTTGCAACAATGCCCGCGTGGTAGCCGAGAGGTACCGGTCGCTCTCGCGCGTTATCAACACCCCTACCATCAACCAAAATACACGCAATTATTACATGTTTGGCGATGAGTTTATGAGCAACATCATCGAGCAGCACGTGTTCAGGCTGATGCAGGGGCTGAAAGAGCAAAAAATACCGGTGAAGAAAGGGCAATGGACAACCCTCACCACCCTCATCAGGTCGGAAATAGCCTACAGGCGCGAAAAGCGTTACCCGGTGATCGAGAAAGAGTGCCCGCAACGCAACCGCGACCTGATTTTCAGGTTCAACCTGCTGAAGAAATATGCCGAAAGCGAGCTGTTTCTGAAAGGAAATAAAAAACGCGACGGATTGCTGGTTGAGCAAATCTATTTTAGTCTGGCAGCCGGCATCTCGATGGTGTTTGCTACAGCCATAGCCTTCTCGTTCCAGCAGAAATACGGCAATTTCACCATGCCCTTCTTCGTGGCTCTGGTGATCAGCTACATGCTTAAAGACCGCATCAAAGAACTGGGTCGTTATTATTTTGCCCACAAGCTGGGGAAACGGTATTTCGATCAAAAAACCGACATTACCCTCAGCAACACCCGCGTTGGGTTTATGAAGGAGGCCATGGATTTTATTCCAAGCCCGAAAGTTCCGCCCGCGGTGATGAAAGTGCGCGACAGATCGGCCATTCTCGAGGCCAACAACAGGTTCGATACCGAGAAAATAATTCTTTACCGGAAGCTGGTGCACCTCAACCGTAAAAGCCTCGACGAGTGCAGTCAGTACTCAACCCCGGGGATGAACGACATCGTGCGTCTCAACGTGATGAACTACATCCAGAAGATGGACAACCCTGTGGTACCTCTTTTCCTCCCCGACGACGACAACCATTACCAGATATACAAAGGGGAGAGAATTTATTACATCAACATCGTGTTGCAATACAGCCACGAAGGAGAATCCATCCTGCGTCGCTACAGGGTTGTGCTCAATAGAAAGGGAATTCGCGAAATAGAAAAATTTTAACTTCAATGAAAATCAAATTTATCACCGTTGTCATTATTTTGTGTGTTCTTGTCCTCCGTCTGGTGGCACAAAATGAGGTGGCAACCCTGCGTGTTGTCACACGGCTTCCTGCCGACATCATGGAGAGCAGCGGTGTGGCCGTCGCCGGATCGAACCTTATCTGGTCGCATGAAGACTCGGGCAACGAAAATAAAATTTTCGGGTTCGACACCTTGGGGCACCTCTCCCGAACCATCACCCTTACCAATGCTTCCAATGTTGACTGGGAGGATTTGGCCTCCGACGAAGACGGCAACTTGTTTGTGGCCGATCTGGGCAACAACAGCAACACCCGCACCGATCTGGTGATTTACAAGATTCCCGACCCCTCCACACTCACCTCCAACTCTGCGACCGCCGAAGAGCTTCATGTAACCTTTGCCGACCAGACGGCCTTTCCACCCCCTCCTTCAGGGCGCAATTTCGATGTAGAAGCTGTGATCTGGCACCAGGGCTCTCTTTGTCTCTTTACCAAAGACCGCAGCGAGCCGTTCAGCGGTATTACCAAAATGTACAAACTCGCCGATCAGCCTGGAACCTACCTCCTGATGCCCGAAGCCACCCTCTTCACCGGTTCCGATCCCAACACCGACAGGGTGACCTCGGCCGATTGCAACCGCGCAACCGGCGAAATGGTGCTGCTAACACACAACAGGCTGATATCGTTCACCCATTACCCTTCCGATCGGTTCTTCGAGGGTACGATGAGGGAGTATTTCTTCAATACCCTCCCGGGTCAGAACGAAGCCATTGCTTTCGTCACCGCCCGGAAACTTTACATGACCGAAGAGGGGGCTTCGGGAACCGGCGGCCACCTTTACCAGGTAACCCTTCCTGCGGCCACCGCCATAAACACCGCTTTACCTGCTGGTTGGTCGCTCTCTCCCAATCCCGCTTCCGATTGCATCAGGGTGGAGGCTCCCGGTTGCTCCCGTCGCTTGCACATCACCCTTGTTGGAATTACCGGCACGGTGGTTCTCGAAACCCATGTTGTTGCCGGTGAACCTATACCGATTGCCGCCCTCCCGTCGGGATGTTACATTGCCGTGGCGCTGCTCGGCCAGCAGGTGGTCAGGCTCCCGTTCGTGAAACTTTAAACCCCTTTTGATATGCTCAACATCATTCTTTTTGGTCCTCCGGGTGCTGGCAAAGGAACCCAGTCGGAGATGCTCATGAAACGTTACAACCTCAACTACATCTCCACCGGCGAAGTGCTTCGCGAAGAGATCAGGAAGCAAACACCATTGGGGATGAAAGCCAAAGCCATCATCGAATCGGGTGGACTGGTTGACGACGAGATCATCGTGCAGATCATGGGCAACTTCATGCGAAACGTGAACAAAGCCGAAGGGTTTCTTTTCGATGGCTTTCCCCGAACCTACGTGCAGGCCTACATTCTCGACGGGCTCCTCAACCGGATTCAAACAAGCCTTACCCGCATCTTTATTCTCGACGTTCCCGATGAGGTGTGCATGGAGCGGCTGTTGCAACGAGCCGGCAAACAGAACCGCGCCGACGACAACGAGCAGGTGATTGGGCGCCGCCTCGAAGAGTACCGCCACAAAACCTTGCCGTTGCTCGATTTCTACGAAAGTTCCGGAATCCTTACCCGCATCAGCGGCCTCGGAACCACCGATGAAGTGTTCGCCCGCATCGATCAGCAAATGGCAGTTGAAATCAGCCGCCGACGCACCAACCTGATCCTCTTTGGCTATCCCGGTTCGGGCAGGGCTACCCAGGCCGCACTGCTGGCCAAAGAGCTGCACCTCACGGTGATCAGCACAGGCGGGTTGTTGCACGAGGAGCGCCTGAGCGGTTCGGCCACCGGGCGCGAGTTGAGCCGCTACCTCGAGAATGGGTTGCTGGTTCCCGACGAGATCGTGATCAGGCTTATTGAGAAAAAACTCGAACAAGAATCGGCAAACAACCGCGGATACATCTTCAAAGGGTATCCCCGAACCCTGGTTCAGGCCTACATACTCGACGGGTTGTTGCGCAAGCAGCGAACCTCAATCACCGCCGTGGTGAACCTCGATGTGCCTCAACTCGAGCTGGTCCGTCGCCTCGATGCCCGCAGCCGTACCGAAGCCAAAATGCCTTACGACAGCAGCGCGGCAACCATCGTCAACCGCCTCGAGGAACACCAGGTGCGAACCCTGCCTGTGCTTGATTACTACGCCGGTCAGGTTCCAGTGGTAGAAGCCAACGGAACCGGCTCGCCCGCTGAGGTGTTTCAAAACCTCGTGTCGCCCGTGAAAAAAGCCATGCTGGGGCTGAAATAAATTAAACTTTCATACAAGAAGGGAATCAAAGCTGTATTTCCCGTAATTTAGACCCGTTTTTTAAACCAAATCGTTATGAAAAAAATTTCGACCTTTTTGATTTTGCTGCTGGCTCTGTCGGCTGGTTCTACGCTGTTTGCACAAATTCGCATCAACGAGTTTCTGGCCAGCAACGATGTTTCTTTTCCCGGTCCGCAGGGCGATTACCCCGACTGGATAGAGCTTTACAACCCGGGTGCCGATGCCGTGGATATTGGCGGCTATTGGATTTGCGACGACCTGAACGAACCCGATAAACGGTACCAGATTCCGGCCACCAATCCCGAGATCACCACCATTGAGCCAGGTGGTTTCCTGCTGATTGTTGCCAACGACAACACCGCCGCCGGTGTTCTCAACGTCGATTTCAAACTGAGTGGCTCGGGCGAACACATTGGCTTGTGGCTTCCCGACAAAACCACCGTGGTTGACACCCTCACCTACGGCGCTCAAACCACCGACGTCTCCATGGGTTTGTCGCCCAACGCCGGCCAATGGTGGTATTTCTTTACAACCCCCACACCAGGCGCCGCCAACCCCGATTACACCGGGATTGACAACCCTCAGGGGTTTGTATTCAAACCCGCCAGCCCCAACCCCTGCTCCTCGTCAACCACGCTTGAGTTCGGACTGCACGATACATCGCCCGTTTTGGTGGCTCTCTACGATCTGACCGGCAACCGGGTGCTGATCCTTACCAACAAGACCTACCGCGCCGGTTACTACAACCTGGTGCTCAACACCTCAGAGCTTGGAAATGGCATCTATTTCTGTCGCCTTTCCACCAACAACGGCGTTTCAACCCAGCGAATAATAGTTTCGCGTTAGACTAAGGCCGGCTTTTACGGGCCCCAAACCTCCATCCTTTTTTCCAAACAGGAAACCAGCGGTGGAGGTTTCTCTTTGCTGCCCTCTGGTGATTCCGGCCAGGTGCCACACCGCGGTTTAGTGGGTAGTGGGGAGTGGGTAGTGGGGAGTGGGTAGTGGGGAGTGGGTCAATGCCTGAAAAGCCCTGCCTTTTTCCTCCGGTAGCTTCATGGGCTATCGGAAACGCAAAGGCACCGTTTTTATCAGATCTTTGAATTTTTATACCGAATCAACTTGATTTTATGCACAAAATAATTATTACGGGCGTGCATGAGATCGCTGCGCTGGTTGCGAAAATAGCTTGCGTCTGGTGGCTCGGTACGATGTTCGTCCCGAGAGCGAAGCGACTATAGTCCCGAGAGCGAAGCGACTATAGTCCCGAGAGCGAAGCGATTCGGGATTCGGGATTAGCTTCGCTGAGAATAGTTCGGGATTAGCTTCGCTGAGAATAGTTCGGGATTAGCTTCGCTGAGAATAGTTCGTCCCGAAAGCGTAGCGACTCGGGATACCTTCGGTGAGAATAGTTCGTCCCGAGAGCGTAGCGATTCGGGAAACCGCCTCTAATGGCTCAGGGTCGGCACTTATAAGGCTCAAATGCTTCGCATTTTCACTAAGACGAGGTATAAATTGTTCCAAATTTTTTTTGCGAAACACGCAAAACCTCTTGACTTTTTCTGTTTTGTGACTATCTTTGTCACTCACTTTTCGCTCTTAGCGTTAAGAATAACAGTAATGTCAGGTGCCGTTTCCTTCGTTGCGTGAGCAACCACCACCGTCCGGTTCTTCTACAAGAGGTGCACGTGGCTTGCTGCGCAGTTCTTTGACATCTTGATCATGGGTACTTATTGATTTTTGCTTTTATTACTACTACTACTGTTTCAGCTACTTTTTTTTATGATGCAATCAATTGGTCTGTCTTTCTTTGACCCACTTTTTCAGAGACTTCGGAGTGTGAAAAACCATCTTCGGGGTCCCGGAGCAATCCAAATCATTGTATTTCACTTTTCAGAAGGCTTTGTGCCACCATTTTCAGGCTCGCTGCCTCTGTTTGATCCCTCCTCTCCGCGTTGTCCGTCGCGTTTTCTTTGACCGAATTTTCGCCGGATCATGCCAGAAGTACGTCCTGGCGCCTCTTCATGCTCTTCTGCCGTTCGGGAACGGTACCTGGAAACCGTGGAACGAGACTCGGCAGTTGTGGAAAGAGACTCCCCAACCAGGGAAAGAGACTCCGCAACCAGGGAACGAGACTCCGCAACCAGGGAACGAGACTCCGCAACTTGGGAAAGAGACTCCGCAACCAGGGAACGAGACTCCGCAACCAGGGAACGAGACTCCGCAACCAGGGAACGAGACTCCGCAACTTGGGAACGAGACTCCGCAACGAGGGAACGAGACTCCGCAACTTGGGAACGAGACTCGGCAACCAGGGAACGAGACTCCGCAACTTGGGAACGAGACTCCGCAACCAGGGAAAGAGACTCCCCAACTGTGGAAAGAGTGTCGCTTCCTGAAATTACTTGACAGATTTAAACTAAAAAACTGTAATTATTGGCAAATCTAAAACATCTTTCTGAGTTATTCAGGATTTTAAATTGATATTCCTGAAAACAGCAGCGACGTGAT
>JAQVCV010000034.1 GCA_028689615.1 Bacteroidales bacterium
CTACAACCTGTGTGGCCGTGGTAAAGAAGAATGAAAGTATTGCAACAATTGTTTTCATGGTTGAGGGGGATTGAGTAATGATTCTACTACAAGACTCAGTACAATGGAAAGGGTTGCCTCTGCAATCCTGCTCTTTCTGCCAAACGGTTTAATCGGTTAAAGCCTGTCTTGCAGGATGAACCGGGTTACTCCCGTGCCCATCGCCACACCTCTCTGAACGACGGCTCCTTCCCGCTGATGAGGATGGAAGTGCGGAAAATGAAGGTGGCCACTTTGCGCATCAGCCAGATGGCAGCTACCAGAAGCACGATCGAGGCGAGCACTTCCCAGGGGCTCACATCGCCCAGAACCAACCTGGCCGGCATCACCGAGCCGCTGGTGAGGGGAAACAACGACAGAAACTGCATGAAGCCTGTGTCGGGATCGCCCAGTGCCAAAAAGCCGCTCATGGCCGGAAGAATGGGGAGCATCAGCAGGCCATTCTTCGACGAGTTGTTGGGGTCGGTGATCATGCTCGAGATGGCCGCCAGAAAAGCATTCCACATCACGATGCTCAGAAAAGTAAAAAGCAGAAACAATATGGCCGAAGGCCAGTGCACCATGGCGAGGGCCGCGGCAAAACCGGCCCCGGTAATTTGTAGGTAGAGGCCAAATCCCACGATGGTGAGCAGTCCGTAAACCGTGATGGAGGTGAATCCGGTGAGCGAAATGCCCAAAATCTTACCATCCATCCACACCCCCGGTTTCACTGCCGAGATGATTTGTTCGGTGATGCGTTGCTGCTTCTCGCCCGATATGGCGGTAAACTGGTAGGCAAAGCTCAGAAAAACCCCAATGAGGATGAAAACGATAAACACGATGGCTGTGATTTTTCCCGCACGGTCGGGTGCTTCACGCAGATAGACCTTCTCGGAACGCGCCGGTGCGGTGATGCGGGCAACCACAGCAGGGGCGACGCCGGTTGCTGCCGGCAGCCATTTTGCGCGTTGTTCGCGGAGGTCGGTTTCGATGGCCGATGTCCATTTTCTCGGTGCCGGCGTTACGACCTTCCAGTGATCGGCTGAATAGAGGAGCACGAGGCCATCGATTTTTTCATCGCGCAGAAGATCGATCGCCCTTGTGGTGTCGGTCATGGGGGTGGCATTCCTGAGAATGTCTGCCCGGGGCGACCATTCAAGGCCGGCGAGGTTGATTACGGCAACACGCGGCAGTTCGTCGGGTTGCTTCAAAGCGGCGGAGGTGATGAAGTAGCTGATCACGCTTACCACCAGCATGATTCCCAGCCCGATGAGTTCGTTGCGTATTTTGTAGAAATGGGTGAACTCCCAGCGGGTTACGGTGAGGGTGAGGCGGAGGTTTTCTTTATTGAACATCGTGGCTGGCTTTGTTTGGGTTGTGGCGGGGATCGGTCATTTGGAGGTAAATGTCGTGCAGATCGGTCTGGCTGCTCCTCACGCCGGCTATGTCGAAGCGGGCGGCTACCCGTTCAAGCGCCTGGCTAAGCGATGTGTGCCGATCGAGGTCGAGCGTCCATTCTCCTTCCGGGTCGATGGTGGCGCTGCCAATTCCTTCGATGGCTTCAAGGTCGGCGGCTGCCGGTGACGACGAAAACCGGAGCATCAGCTTCCCTTCCCAGGCCGATTGCTGCCTGATCTGCCCGATGGTTCCGCAAAAGATGCTTTTTCCTTTGTTGAGGAGCATCATCCTGTCGGCCAGTTTTTCTACCAGCGGCATCTGGTGCGAGCTAAGGAGGATGGTTGTGCCCTCCTCTCTCAACTCGCGGATGGTTTCGATGAACCGCTCCTGGTTGATGGGGTCGAGTCCTGAGAAGGGTTCGTCGAGTATGGCAAACCGGGGCTTGTGGATGATGGCCGAAATGAACTGGATTTTTTGCTGGTTTCCTTTCGACAGGGTCATCAGCTTGTCGTTGGCGCGGTCGGCCAGTTCGGCTTTTTTGAGCCAATGGATGGCCGATTTTCTGGCGTCGCTGGTTTTCATCCCCCGCAATTGCCCGAAATACACCAGGGTGCGCATGATGGGCAGATCGGGATACAGGCCTCGTTCTTCGGGGAGGTAGCCCAATTGCGGGCGGAGGTTTCCTGCGATATTAAAATGGATTTCGCCCGAATCGGGCCGGATGATGTCGAGCAACATCCGCAGGGTGGTGCTTTTGCCGGCGCCATTGGGGCCAAGGAGGGCGAAAATTTCTCCTTCGTCGATGCTGAAGCTCAGGTCTTCTACCGCCTGAACGCGGGCGTAGCTTTTACTCAGGTTTTGGGCAGCCAGAATGGGGTGTTCGGTCATGGAGTAGGGGTGGTTTTTGCGGGCATGATTGATCGGTGAACCTTACCCGACGATTCGACGTGGAATTTATTTCAGTTGCCGGAAAAAGGCGGTGAGTTCGGCTTTTCGCTCGGGTGGCAGTTGGTGTTTTCTGACACCCCTGATGGCACCTTCGATGGCTTGCAAGCGGTGGATGCAGGCATCGGGGAAGATGGTTTTCAGACGGATGAAGGCTTGTTCGGTTCCCAGTTCGTGGAGTTGATCCACCGAATCGATTCCGGCACGACGGAGTTGAGAAGCCAGTTCAGGTCCGATGTTTGGCAGGGTTTGCAGTGGGGAAGCAGGGTGTTTGTCGGGTGTCATGGCAGGGGTGGTAACGACGATTCAAGCGAGTCGGGTTCAGGGGTGTTGGATTTCATCAATTCGGCGAGGGGTCGATCGTAGGTTGTGAGTTGGTATTTCCTGATAAGGGCGCTCACCCGTGGTACCCAATGAGGTGAAGCGGCATAGCCCGCTTTTTTAAGGGCTTTGAGCCAGACAACGGGATCGGGGTTCCCCTTGAGTTTGTCGTAAAATTTTTTTCTGGTAACAAGTTCAGCGAAGTGTTGAAACGAGGCCTCGTCGGTTTCAAACTCCAGGTGTTTTTTGGATGGTGAGGCAGGTTTCTTTTTTGATGTGACCCGTTTTCCTTTAAGTCCGAAGTGGTTGCATTGTTCACGGCTCAACCTGCTGGTGCCGGCGCCGCTTTCGTGAATGGCCAGCGCGAGTACCAGACTGGCTGGCACCTGATGCCTGAGCATGATGTCCACCGCAACCGAGTCGTAGCGTTGGATGTAGGCGGCTACATCGCGCTGCGCCAGTGTGGCCGACGTGCTCAGAAAGAGCAGCAGAAGCAGCAGGATTGAATGTCTGGTTGCCCGGGGTGTCATGAGTTTTCCCTGAGTGTTTTTGCCCATTTTACAATTTTCTCATGAGTGGCGGGGAGTTCAAATGCAAACTCTTTTCCCGGATCTATTGAACGGAGTGCATCCTGCACCGCAAGCCACACCGAAAGGGCAAGCATGAACGGGGGTTCGCCAACTGCTTTGCTGCCGTGAATGGTGCCGGGGTTGGAACCCGATGGGTTGAGTGTAGCATTGAACACCAACGGAATGTCGTCGATGGTTGGGATTTTATAGGTTCCAGGAGTGAAGTTTAACAGGTTTCCACGATGGTCGTACCGGAGTTCTTCGGTGAGGCACCACCCGAGGCCCTGCACGAATGCCCCTTTTATTTGCCCCAGGTCAATGGCAGCATGGAGTGAATCGCCCACATCGTGAAGCAGGTCTGCGCGAAGGGTTTTCACATCGCCGGTAAGCAGGTTCACCTCAACTTCTGCGAGTGCAGTTCCAAAAGCGAAATAGTGAAAGGGTTTTCCGCGCCCTTGGTCTTTGTCGTACCAGATTCCGGGAGTTCGGTAATATCCGGTGGCGCTCAGGCTTATCTGACTCAGGTAGGCCTCTTTCACCAGTTCGGTAAACGGGAGTTGCATCTCGGGGCGTTGTTCCACTGTCACGCTGTCGTTGTCGAACATCAGATCCGATGGAGAAACAATCATGCGGGTGCTGTGGCTCAGGAGGCGGCACGCTACCGATGCCAGTCTTCCGCGCAGTTTGCTCACGGCGTCTTTAACGGCCATACCGTTGAGGTCGCTTCCGCTTGAGGCAGCAGTTGCCGATGTGTTGGGGATCACCGCGGTGTTGGCTGGTTCAACTTCGATTCGGCGGACCGGAATGCCCAGTTCGCTGGCAACCACTGCGGCAATCTTGGTGTTGAGCCCTTGTCCCATTTCCGTACCTCCGTGGTGCACCGTCACGGTGCCGTCTTTGAAGATGTTGACCAGTGCGCCGGCCTGGTTCAGGTGTGAAGTGGTGAAAGAAATCCCGAATTTCACGGGCATGAAACCCAATCCCCTTCTGGTGTTTGGGTGGGTGAGGTTGTATTGGGTGGCTTCTATCCGCCTGTTGGTGTAATCGGCATCGAGCAGCAGTTTGTTGGTCATTTGTTCCAGCGGGTTGCGCTCCACTGGTTGTCCGTAATGGGTTGTGTTCAGCTCGTTGCTGTAAAAGTTTCTCCGGCGCACTTCTACGGTATCGAGGCCGGTGATGAGAGCCACGCGGCTGAGGACCTGTTCGGCGACAGCCATTCCCTGGGGTCCCCCGAAACCGCGAAAAGCGGTGTTGGAAGGGAGGTTGGTTTTGCAAACGCGACCTGTAACCTCGAAATGTGGGATATAATAGGCCCCGTCGGCATGAAACATGGCTCTTTCCATGATGGCCCAGCTCAGATCGGTAGAGGAGCCTCCGTTGCTAAACAGGTTTATTTTCAGGGCCTGCACCCGGCCGTCGTTGTTGAACCCGGCCTGCCAGTTGCTCCTGAAGGGGTGTCGTTTTCCTGTAACCAGTTGGTCTTCATCGCGTGTAAGTCGGATTTTAACGGGGCGACCGGTGTGGTTGGCCAGCAGTGCAGCCCAGGCAGCCACGTGGTTGGCCTGGGTCTCTTTGCCACCAAACGCTCCTCCCATCCTTTTTACTATCACGTTGACTTTATTAAGGCTAACTCCCAAAACTTCTGCTACAATGGCCTGCGTTTCTGACGGATTCTGAGAGGAGGCATACACCGTCATTGCTTTTCCTTCGCCCGGAACGCAAAGAGCGGTTTGGGTTTCAAGGTACCAGTGTTCCTGGCCTCCGGTGAAGAGTTCGCCATAAACCACATGGTGGCAGTTGTCGAATTCAAGGTCGGGATGGCCTCTTTTGATAACGCGTGCCGGCCCGAAAAACGATTCGGCTGCAACAGCCTGTGGGATGGAGAAAAGAGCCGGTGCCTCTTCAACGTCAACCTCGAACAATTGAAGAGCCTGTCTGCTTTGTTCAAAGGTTTCGGCGGCTACAAGCCAAAGGGGCTGGCCCCGAAAAAGGAGGGTTCCGTCGCTCAAACAGGGTTCATCGGCAACCACGGGTCCCATCTGGTTTTCTCCGGGAATGGCATTGTGATCAATTATTGCGGCAACACCGCTTGCTTTCAGAGCTTTGGACGTATCAAATGCTTTAACGCGACCTGCTGCCCATTGGCTAAAATAAACAGCCCCGTGCAGCATCCCTGCAGGTTCGGGCATGTCGTCGATAAACACAGTTTGTCCGGTTACATGGTGCAAAGCGCTGTCGTGATGGGTTGGCATCATGAAATTATCGGTGCAGAGTTTAGTCATGGTTGTTGGGTTTATTCTCTGAGAGGGTGAGCAGAATTTCGTTGAGTGCGTTGAATGCCATCAGCGATCTCCCTTCTGCCGATGCCCTGGCATCGGTTAAAGGGGTGAACTGTGAGGTAAGCTTCTGGCAGGTATCGTGAATCACAGCCCGGGAAAGAGTTTTTGTGAGGAGGGCTTGTTCGGCCAAAGAGGCCCTTTTGGGGCGATCGGCCATTCCTCCTGCCACTATAATGCATTGGGATACTCCTTGTTGGGTGTTGGTTTGGAGTGCTACAGCCAGGCTCACGGTTGAAATATCGGTTTGTCGTCGTTTTGAAATTTTACTGAACCCAAACCGCCATCCGGGTTCTGGTTTCGGGATGTTAACGGATACGATGAGCTCGTTGGCGGCCAATGAAGTAGCACGGTATCCAACCACCAGATCTTCAACTGGCAATTCGCGGCGCGAGGTTGGGTTTGCCAGGGTTACGGTGGCCTTAAGCGCGATCAGAACCGGCCAGAAATCGCCAACGGGTGAGGCTGTTCCGAGGTTGCCTCCAAGGGTGGCTTTTTCTCTGATTTGTTTGGAGGCAAATCTGTGGCACAGGTCTTCAAACATGGGGATGGGCTGGTTCCATTGCTCGCGGATGCTTTCTATGGTTATGGCTGATCCAATTCTCCAAAAGGAATCGGTTTCTTCCCAGGATTTTAGCTCGTCGGTTTCGTCGAGACTTACAATGACTTCTGCGATGTCGAAATGTTTGGTTTGCCCGATGGCCAAATCGGTTCCTCCGTTGAGCAAGCGGGCGCCTGGGTTTTGCTCAAGCAATGCGGCTGCATGTTCGGCAGAGCGGGGGGCGAACCATGTTTGTAACGATGAGGCCAGTCGCTCGGGGCATCTGTCAATGGCTCTTAGCAAGGCCAGGGTTTCCTGTTCGCGGTTGGTGAAAAGGTCGGGTTCAGGTGTGGTTAGCACCTGATTGGCCGCGGTGTTGATGGGGTCGTAACCTGTGCAGCGGCAGAGGTTCCCGCTCATGGCTTCTACTATGGTTTTTTGAGTTGGTTTGAGCCCGCTTTTTTCGAGTGCAAACAACGACATTACGATTCCCGGAGTGCAGAAACCGCACTGGGTTCCGTGCAGGTTCATTACAGCCTGTTGCACGTGGTGCAGCTTCCCCTCATTTTGAAGCCCTTCAATGGTTATCAGATGTTTGCCGTGCAACCAGGGGAGAAAGATAAGGCATGAGTTCACGGCGTGGTAGCCCATTTTTCCCTGTTGATCGGGCCATGCGGCTACTACGGTACAGGCTCCACAGTCGCCTTCGCCGCAGCCCTCTTTGGTCCCTTTCCCCTTGATTTGCCCCCTGAGCCATTGCAACACGGTAGTTGATGGTCTTGGAGCATCGGGTGATTCAAAGTCGATGGTGAAGGGCTTGTGATTCCATATGAACTCTATAGCATTCTGATTCGACATGATTTCTTGGGGATTGGTTATTTTTTTGGTTTCAGGCCACGGCTGCGGTTGCGGGCATCAACCAGCGATGCCATGATGGCCAGGGCGATCTCACGGGGCGTTTCGGTTGCGATGGGTACGCCAATGGGCATCTCAATTCTGTTGATGAGGTCGTCGGTGAGATGAAATTCCTCAACGAATCGTTTTCGGGCCAGGGCAATCTTCCCTTTGGAACCAATCAGCCCGATGTAGCGTGGGGCATTGGCCGCGGCTACAGCGGTAATTTCGATGTCGAGCCGGTGTTCGTAGGTGGCAACCACTACGTAGTCGTCGGCGCCAATGTTCAGGCTGGCTGGAATGTGAGGGTAGGAGTCGGCTATGCATTGGTACCGGAGTTGGTCGTCGGGATTGAAGATGCCTTCGCGATCGTCAACCAGTGTTATCCTGAAGCCGAAGCCTGATGCCATTGAGGCCAACTCTTTACCTATGTGTCCTGCTCCAAAAATAAGGAGCCTGTCGGTAGGGGTTATCCTTTCCAGATAGACTTGCATCTGGCCTCCACATGCCAGACCGTGTTCGGGTTTAAGATCGAACGACAATACCTGGGGTGCTTCCCCGGGTTGCATTTGAAGTGCCCTGTTGATTACTTCAAATTCGGTAGCTCCTCCCCCGATGGTTCCCGCGATGGAGCCGTCGGCATACACCATCATCTTGGCGCCGGCACGTCGTGGAACCGATCCGAGGGTAGAAACCACGATGCACAGCACGGCAGCCGGCCCCCGGGTGGATGTTTCGTGGAGATGTTGAAAAATATTAGACATATTCTCAGTTTTTTTTCAAAAATAGCAACTTTCAGTCTATTGTGCACCCCGCGATGGTGAATACAGGGAATTGGAGCAGATGAAATCGTTTCTAAAATGCAGCCTGTTGCACCGGTGTAAATCAATAAATTATTTAACCAACCGCATTCTGAAATTCTTTTTTCTGAACGCATCGCGTTAAAAATCAGATACAACAATTTGGAGTTCGTGGCTGAAAGACTCTTCAATGCAAGCCGTTATTCACCACCAATAATTTCATCAGAAAGGAGGAGTGTTATGTTTAATGTTGTTGTTATAAACATTAAACAATTCCATTTGAATGGTGTTTTGATGTTCAAATGAATTTGGAAAAAATGGCACATCACAGGCTTCGCAGTTGTAGATCGTTGTTGTACTTTGCTGTCAGGCGTCAAACTTTAGGGGCAAATATGGCAATCCAGCATTTGGGTTGGGGGTTTATACAAGGCTTCGGAAGAAGTTTCCATAACCATTTAATTTTGATGACCACAAACTTTGTCATAGCTTTGCGGTGGGCTTTTGGGGTATGTGAGCTCAAGCCCGTCATTGGTGTGAATTTTTCAAAATTTCGATACAGTATATTGATAGATAAATCAACGCTCTTCAGCGGCAGGTTACAACAGTCGCGCAGGAGCACCTGGAATTTGGACCCCTGGTCAGGTTCAGAATTCTACAGCGAATTGATTGCAGGGTTTAATCGAAAAAAACTGAAATCATGACCGACGATCGGAAGAAAGCGCATATTGAGCTGGCGTTGAAGTCGCACGCCGGTTTTTCCACGCCCGATGCAAGGTTCAACTACGAGCCTCTTTTATCGCCTCATCCTGATGGTTTTTCATCATTAGTTACTCCATTCATGGGCCGTTCACTTGGTTTGCCTTTATGGGTTTCGAGCATGACGGGAGGAACTCCTTTGGCTGGCGAGATAAACCGTACTTTGGCTACGGTGTGTCGTGAATTTGGAATGGGAATGGGCTTGGGATCGTGCCGGCCCCTCCTTGCCGATGACACGTGGCTTGAGCATTTTGCACTTCGTGAGGTGATAGGTCCCGACTTGCCGCTATATGCCAACCTGGGAATCAACCAGGTGGAGACGGTAGCCCGCAGTGGCGACTGGCATCTGCTTACTTCGTTGGTGAATAAGCTTGAAGCTGATGGTTTGATTGTACACATCAACCCCATGCAGGAGTTTTTTCAACCCGAAGGCGACAGGTTGCGCAGTTCCCCTGTTGAAACAATCAAGAGGTTGTTGGAAGCCCTTCCTGATATGAAATTGATTGTAAAAGAGGTAGGGCAGGGTATGGGACCCGAGTCGTTGCGGCAATTGCTGGCTTTGCCTTTAGAAGCTGTTGAGTTTGGAGCCTATGGCGGTACCAATTTCTCGAAACTGGAATCGCTGCGTCATTCCGACAATCGTGTTGAATCGCTGTTGCCACTCGCCACAGTTGGGCATGATTCATTGGATATGGTGCAGAACATCAACAGTATTTGCAGCGAAATGCGCGTGGCTACCCGTCATTTGATCATCAGTGGCGGAGTTCGCGATTTCCTCGACGGTTTTTATCTGGTTTCAAAAAGCCGGCTTCCGGCTGTTTATGGGCAAGCATCGGCCATGCTTATTCATGCCCGTGAGGGAGTAGAATCGCTGCGTAGCTTCGTTTCAACACAGGCCGAGGGTCTGGCCATGGCCCGGTCGTATCTGAAAATAAAATAAAACCATGTCAGTTCAGTTTATCGATAACTTTTCGGCCCAAACCACTGAATCCAAAAGGCAAATCATTGCCACACAAACAGGCGAGACCGACAAGATTTTAACCACTCTGGAACAATCGCTTCCGGATGATCCTGCTATCCGGCAGCGATTTGAGTCGTTCAGCGAGAACAATCTGGGGCTCTACTCACTGCCGATGGGAGTGGCCCCCAATTTTCTGATCAACGGTAAAATTTACCACATTCCGATGGTAACCGAGGAGAGTTCGGTGGTTGCTGCCGCCTCTTCATCGGCAAAATACTGGTACAGCCGGGGCGGATTCACGTCGGTGGTCAACGGGCGGGAGAAGAACGGGCAGGTGCATTTTTTGTCGAAAGCCCCGCAGGCCTGGTTCGATGCTGCAATCAGGGAGCTTGGCCATCGGTTTACCGACGAACTTCGCCCTCACGTTGAGGCCATGGAAGCTCGTGGCGGAGGCGTGAAGACGTGGAAGATTGAGCACCGCCCCGAGGTGATGCCACACTACTACCGGTTGGATGTCACCTTTGGCACCGCCGATGCCATGGGTGCCAATTTCATCAACACCTGCCTGGAAGTTATGGGACGCACCCTGGTGGCCTACACCATGGAGGTGAATCCCGACAGCGATACCTGTGTGGTGATGGCCATACTCTCCAATTTCAATCCCGGAAGCACAGTTACGGCATCGGTGAGTTGCCCTGTTGACAGAATGACCACCAAGGGAGCCGAACCACGCGATTTTGCCGAGAGGTTGGTGATGGCCACCCGCATAGCCCGGTGCGATATTCACCGCGCAGCTACTCACAACAAGGGAATAATGAACGGCATTGATGCTTTGATGATTGCAACAGGCAACGATTTCAGGGCCATTGAAGCTGGTGCCCACGCCTGGGCTGCCCGCGACGGACAATACCGTGGACTGACAGAAGCCCGCATAGAGGGTGATTTGTTTCACTTCAGCCTCACCTTGCCTTTAACCTTGGGGACAGTGGGCGGGCTCACCAGCTTGCATCCGGTGGCAGGTGCTGTGCTCCAGATTCTTGGGAATCCATCAGCCGAAGAGTTGATGCAGATTACAGCTGCTTTGGGATTGGCGCAAAATTTTACCGCGCTGCGAGCATTAACAACCCTGGGCATCCAGAAAGGTCACATGCGCATGCATCTGGGTAACATCCTGATTGGGTTGAATGCCACACGCGATGAACACGATAAAGTAACCGAATGGTTCAACAACAATACGGTTAGTCTGGCTGCCGTCAGGGCTTTTATCGAAAACCTTCGTCAAAATGGACAATAAGTTGCTGATGTTTCAATGTCCCGGAAAACTCTTCATTACAGGTGAGTATGCCGTGTTGAGGGGAGGCCTTTCGTTGGTGGTGCCGGTTCATTATATGCAGCATCTGGTGGTTGCGCAGGGTGATGAGGGCAAGATACAATGGATCAGTACCTGGGATGATACCACCTTTTTGAGCGCTACTTTTCTTACCTCCAATTTTTCGGTGGTGAGTTGCAGCGATAGTTTGCGAGCCAACTATCTTTCCAAACTTCTGCAGGCTGTACGCCGTCTCGATGCAGGTTTTATTACCAGCGGCGGGTATAAAGTACGCAGCGTAATGGGAGCCAACCCTCAGTGGGGTTTTGGCAGCAGTGCTCAATTAACAGTCAACGTGGCTCGCTGGGCCGGAGTTGATGCCTTGCAGTTGCACGGGCTGGTATCCAGCGGTTCGGGTGCCGATGTGGCTTGTTCGCTCATGGCTCATGCCATTCATTACAGCATTTCCATGAAACAACCCAAATACGAGCCCGTTTCGTTTCATCCCCCTTTCAGCGATAAATTGCTGCTGGTTTACACAAACCGCAAGCAAGACTCTTCCACCAGTGTGAAAAATTTCCTGCTGAAGCGAAATCTGATCGATTCGGTGCGAGATTTGATTTCGCAGATTACTCTGGAAGCCACACAAACTACCGATATACAGGTTTTTGCAGGGCTCATGCATGAGCATGAACGTTTGCTTGCATCGGTGTTGAAACAACCCACAGTTCAGCAGTCACAGTTTGATGGTTTCCTGGGAGTTGTTAAATCGCTTGGAGCATGGGGAGGCGATTTTGTACTGGCCATACCTTCTGTTGGAGTTGATGAAGCCGCTACCTGGTTTCTCGACAGGGGCTACCACACCCTGCTCCCTTTTCACGAAACTGTTTTACTTGATTAGATGGAAATAGCCGCAATTTTAAATAAGCCCTTCGGGTGGCGTTGTTCGCCCAACATTGCCATTGTAAAATACTGGGGAAAACTGCCCGGGCAGTTGCCAGCATCCCCTTCGGTGAGCATGACTCTTGATCAGAGTGCCACAGAAACCACTGTTTGGTTTACCGACAGGAAGCAGGTTGTTGAATTTGAATTTGATGGCAACCCTGCACCGCTGTTTGCTGCCCGAATCAGAAGCTACCTGGAATCGGTTTCCGGTCTGTTGCCCTGGCTCTTGCAGGTGGGGGTGCGAATCAGCAGCCGCAACAATTTTCCTCACTCGGCGGGGATCGCTTCGTCAGCTTCTGCTTTTGGAGCCCTTGCCCTTTGTCTGGCCGATGCCCACAAGCATCTTGGTTTGGTTGACGGGCAGCAGTTTTATCCGTTGGCTTCGCGGTTGGCCCGTTTGGGTTCGGGAAGTGCATCGCGATCGGTATTTGGTGGGTTTGCCCTGTGGGGCGAAACTCCATCGGTTGAGGGTTCATCCAATCTGGAAGCTATCGCCTTGCAGCCGGTTCACCAGGTTTTCAGCCGGATGCACGACATGATCGTGGTGGTGAGCGATCAAAAAAAGCAGGTTTCAAGCAGTGCTGGTCATGCTTTGATGAACCGGCACCCGTTTGCCGGATCGCGCTACGAGCAGGCCCGACAGCGTGCATCGTTGATGCCTGATGTGCTGGCTAAAGGCGATCTGGAAACTTTCAGTCGCGTGACCATAGCCGAAGGGCTTGGCCTCCATGCCCTCATGCTGGCTTCCGATCCTCCAGTGAACCTCTTGCATCCCCTGTCTGTTGAAGTGATCCAACTGGCCGACCAATTCAGGTTGCAAACCCGGTTGCCTCTTGCTTATACCCTCGATGCAGGGCCCAATGTGCATCTTCTCTATCCCGAAGAAATGAAACCAGAAATGGATCGTTTCAGCCGGGAATATCTTGCCCCGCTGTCCGGTACAGTTAAAATCATCAACGATTTTTGTGGTGCCGGTCCACAACCTTTAAGCGTTCAAAACAATGATTAAAAGCGAACATTTTTACGCCAAGATTCTTCTCTTCGGTGAATACGGGGTGATTCTGGGTTCTGAAGCCCTGAGTATCCCTTACACCCATTTTGCCGGTGAGCTGAGTTTTATCAACGACGATAAATATACCGACTACAATGCCGCCCTGGCCTCAAATGGCAACCTCAAGGCTTTTGCCTCCTATTTGATCGAGAACAGCCACACACTTCAACTTCCACAGCTCGATACAGCAAAGTTTGTAAGCGAACTGGCCGATGGACTCTATTTCGAGTCGTCGATCCCGCAGGGTTATGGCGTGGGAAGCAGCGGTGCTTTGGTTGCAGCCGTTTACGCCCGGTATGCCAGGCACCGAATCGAACCTCATGCCTCTGTTCCGGTTTCCAGGATTTTGGAATTGAAAGGAATTTTCGCCTCAATGGAGTCGTTTTTTCACGGCCGGAGTTCAGGAATCGATCCTCTGAATGCCTTTCTTCAGTATCCGTTGCATATGAAGAGCAGCACCGACATCGCCCTGGTGGGGATTCCTCGTCACAAGTTCGAGGAAGACGGTGCCATCTTTTTAATAGATACCGGTGCGCCTGGCAAGACCGATACAGGTGTGAAGCGCTTTCTTGATCTCTGTTCCGATGAGGCATACAGCCGACATATGCAGCAGGAGTACCTGCCGTTGATCAACCGGTCGATCAGTACTCTGGTTGAAGGAAACCATCGTGGTTTTTTTGAGGCAACCGCGGCTTTGTCTGCTTTTCAGTTCGATCATTTCAGCGAGATGATTCCTGAAGCATTCGTACCCGCATGGAAACAGGGCCTTGAATCTGGCGATTTTCACCTGAAACTGTGCGGATCGGGCGGAGGTGGTTTTATCTTGGGATTCACCCAGTCGCTCACCCAAACGCGAGAGCGATTGAACGATTACCAAACCCGCCTGGTGCCTGTGTATCGACATACTGAGCGGGGTAATGGCTGAACCGTTTGTTGTCGCGATTGTTTCTGAATAATAACCTCCATCCCCGCCTGAAAAGGCGGGGATGGTTTTTAAAAACAGATTTTATGTCAAAACCTTCTTCGTTTCAAATATGGATGGCTCAGTTCAGGGCCAATTTTTTATTGCTGGCTGTATTGCTGGTGTTTATAGGGGTGGCTGCTGCCTGGAAAATGCCTGGCGCGATGATCGGCTTCAACTGGTTTAGTGCCGCACTGCTGGCCATCGGGGTGGTGGCTGCGCATATTTCGGTGAACCTTTTCAACGAGTATTCCGACTACCACACCCGAATCGATTTTCATACCAACCGTACCCCGTTTAGCGGTGGTACCGGGTTGATGGTCTCAGGACAAACTACTCCACGTCAGGTGTTGAGCGCCGCCATTACCACACTTTTTGTGGCCTTAGTCATTGGCACGTGGTTTAGTTTCAAAGCTCATTGGTCGGTGGCAGTTATGATGGTTTTTGGTGCACTCAGCATCGTGCTTTACACCCCTGTGCTTGCACGGATAGGGTTGGGCGAGCTTGTGTCGGGCGTATCATTGGGTTCGTTGGTGGTGGTAGGGAGCTATGTTTCTATGACTGCCACTCCTGGCATGAGCCTGGCTGAAGCCATTCCCCTGGAGGTGATCTGGTTGTCGGTTTCACCCGGGATTCTCACAGCGCTGTTGTTGTTTCTCAACGAATTTCCCGATGCTGATGTAGATAGGGATGGGGGCAGGCGTCATCTGGTCATCGTGTTGGGTCGTCGCTATGCCTCGTGGCTGTATGTGGGTGGACTGGTTGCTACTTTCGCCGTGGTTGGATGGATGGTAGCCAACCAAACCCTGAGCTATTGGGGTTTGCTGGCGTTGTTGCCGTTGCCGTTGGCCATCAAGGCTGGTTCAACTGCACTCACCTCCTATAACGACACACCGAAGCTGGTTCCCGCTATGGGCGCCAACGTGATGACGGTGCTGGCCACCGATTTGTTGATTGGGCTGGCTGTGTTGCTGGGATAGCCAACAGGCGGTATTTTGATTCCGACTTCCCGTTTTTTCTATTTAGGCAGGCTGGGCAACAATGGTTCGGCCTGTCTCTTTTAGTTGCCTGCCGTTTTGTTTGCTCGTTCATTTCATTTGGCATTGGCAGCGACATCGTTTTATTGGTTCAGGAACCCATTCATTGAGAAAAAATGGCTCTCAAAACCCGGTTCAAACGATTGGAAGGCTGTCTGAAACGATTTTTGCCTGTTGGCAACCCTCTTTTTGCCCTCAGGTATGATGAATCAATTTACTCAACTCTCTCCTTTTTGCTACCTTGCACCCACATTTTTCACTTTAACCAGATGACGATTAAAAAAAATTCACTGACCTCTCTTTTGTCTGTTTTAGCATTATTGTTGGCTGCATCAGTTGGCTATTCGCAGCATAATGCGCGCTATATCAACCCCTTCATTGGTACCGATCACATGGGGCACACCTTCCCGGGCGCCGTGGTGCCGTTCGGGATGGTTCAACTCAGTCCCGATACCGACACTGTTCCTTACTCTTCGGGTCAGGGTTACAACCCCGGAGTGTATCGCTATTGTGCAGGTTATCAGTATTCCGACCCCACCATCGTGGGTTTTAGCCACACCCATTTGCATGGCACAGGTCACAGCGATCTGGGCGATTTTTTGTTGATGCCCATGGTTGGCGAGCCACGGTTGAATCCTGGCACAGCCAATCATCCCGAGTCGGGCTACCGCAGCCGATACCAAAAGGATTCAGAGATGGCTCAGGCTGGTTATTATGCCGTGACCCTGGCCGATTACGACATTCGCGCTGAACTCACCGCCACGCGAAGGGTTGGCGTTCACCAATACACTTTTAATTCCGACAAGCCCAGCGCGCTCATCCTCGATATGGTTCACGGCATCTACAACTACGATGGCAAGGTGATCTGGGCTTCGGTGAGGGTGGTTAACGATACGCTGGTAACCGGTTATCGGCAAACCAACGGCTGGGCCCGCGAAAGGTTTGTCTATTTTGCCATGTCGTTTTCGAAGCCGCTGACGGATTATAGCCTTCGCAACGAAGAGAAAGAGGTGTATGGCGGATTCTGGCGCCGTTGGAAGATGGATCACAACTTTCCGCAAAGGTCGGGGCGTAAGGTGAAAGCGGCGTTCAGCTTCGGACTTAAAAAGGGCGACCGTCTGATGGTGAAGCTGGCGCTGTCGGCTGTGAGCGAGCAGGGAGCTGTAGCCAATCTGAAGGCTGAAGCCCCACATTGGTCGTTCGACAGGTACCGACAGGATGCTTTTGAAGTCTGGAATCGTGAAGCCAATCGCATAACCCTGGATGCCACCGATGAGCAAAAAACCGTGTTCTACACCGCTCTCTACCACAGTCTTATCCATCCTTCGGTGTATGCCGATGTGGATGGGTGCTACCGAGGCCTCGATCACGAGATTCACCGTCAGCCTGGTTTCACCAACTATTCAATCTTCTCGCTCTGGGATACTTTCAGGGCGCTTCACCCCTGGCTCACGCTGATGTATCCTCATGAAACTTCAGATATGGTGAACTCCATGCTGGCTCATTTCGACCAGAGCGCGTTGCCCATGCTTCCGGTTTGGTCGCACCACGCCAACGACAACTGGTGCATGATAGGCTACCACGCCGTACCGGTGATTGCCGACGCCTGGGTAAAAGGCATCGGGGGGGTCGATGGCCGCCGGGCTCTCGATGCTATGGTGCGCACGGCCAACTACAGGCCTTACGACGGGTTGGCCGATTATATGGATAAAGGGTTTGTGCCCGCGAATCGCTCGGGAAGTTCGGCCTCGGTAACCCTCGAATATGCCTACGACGACTTCACCATCAGCCGTATGGCTGCCTCACTGGGCGACACTTCCACCGAAAAGACTTTCCTGAAACGATCCGCCAACTTTCACAACCTGTTCGATCCTGCCACAGGTTTCATGCGGGCCCGTCGGTTCGACGGGAGTTTCACCCAACCATTCGATGCCCTGGCCACCCACGACATGGGCTACATCGAGGGGAATGCCTGGACCTACAGTCTCTTCGTGCCGCATGCTCCCGAAAAGCTCATCGCGTTGATGGGAGGTCGTAAAAGATTTCTGCCTCACCTTGATTCTTTGTTCACGATGCATCTTCCCGAAAAATACTATGCCCACACCGAAGACATTGCCGCCGTGGGGCTCATGGGGAATTATGTGCACGGCAACGAACCGGGGCATCACATCCCCTACCTCTACAATTTTGCCGGAAAGCCTTCAGCCACACAAGCCATCGTACGTCAGATACTCACAACAATGTACCACAACTCACCTTCGGGGCTGTGTGGCAACGACGATTGCGGCCAGATGTCGGCCTGGTACCTGTTTTCGGCGCTGGGTTTCTACCCGTTTTGTCCCGGGCTGCCTGAATACGAATTGGGTGCACCCCTCTACAAGTCGGCGGTGGTAGCTCTTCCCAACGGCAAGCAACTGAAGGTGCTGGCTCCGAAGCTTACCGAAAAAAACATTTACGTGAAGCGGGTTACCATGAATGGCGTGGAGATCAAGGGACACGCCATCAGTCACCAGATGGTAGCAGATGGGGGAACACTGGAATTCGAGATGATTTCGCGCCCTTGATTTTCAGTGCAGAAGGCTTGAAGCACGCTGATTCAGAGTTCGATAATTAACCCAGCCTCCAGCGAGTATGAGAATGTAAAAGGTGATTCTTCGGAGTAGAGGTAGAACTCGAAGGGGGTGGTGCGCCCCAAGACTGATAAATCGAGCCAGAGCCCTTTTACTAGCCGCAGCGATAATCCGGCGCCACCATCGAGCATATAACCAATTCCCTGATTCCCTTTGTCGTCATCAAGATGCATAAACGACCATCCGAGCTCGAAATGGGGTTTTAAAAGGGGTTTGGGTATTGCATATCTGAAACGAACAGGGATGGTGACGATGGACTGCCTTTGGTTGTTATGGTTTTTTGCCTCTGCATAGCCAAAACCTGTAACCAGGTAAAAACGGTCGTTGAACCGTGGAGCCTGAATCAGGATGTTGAGGTTGAATTGTGTGTATGGGTTGATGTTGCCAAGCTTTGAGTGATAAGAAATAGACGGATTCACCGATGCCTGGAAAGCAGGCATGGTTTTGCGGTAAATCTGGCACTGGTTGCCAGGACATACAGCATCGTGGTACTCAGACGTCAAACAGATCATTTGTCTGTCGTTGGGTTCTTTTATGGTTTCAATTTTATTGAAAAGCTGTGGAGCGTCGGCCATCAGAGCTTTCAATATTCCAATGTGGCGTGTGCTTTCATAAGCATGAGGCGAACCTTCGATATAGACAATCGTGTCGGTGTAGTCGAGCCTGATGATCTCTTTATCGCTCTTGCGGATGTAATAGTTTTCTTTTGAATCAACGTAATAAAGCAAATCAATAACTCCATCAACCAGAAACTCGGCAAACACCAGCGAATCGTGCGTACCGGGGAGGTGTTGGCTGATGAAATACTTTCCGTCAATGTAGCGGTATCCCTTGATTTCAGAAGGTTTGTAGATTGTCGCATTCGCTTCGCCTGTTCGTTTCAGGAAACACTCGCGGCAATTGGAGAAAATGCTGGCGTTTTTCAAATCTCCATACAGGGTGTCGTTGTTTTGAGTGATTGCATAACCCTTTTTAAATTCCGATTGAGCCCGACCATTTGAAGAAATAAAAAAACAACCAATCAGGAAAAAGATTGTAAGAACAGGAAAGCACCGAATCATCGTAATTTTTTCTTACAAATGTAATTGTTTTACCTAAAGATTGGTTACATTGCATTCAAATTCCAAAATTCACATCATTATGGTACGCTTTCTCAGTCTTTCCCGCATTTTAGTCTCTTCGGCCGGTATTTTTACAGCTTTCTGGTTTTATGGAAGTGCAGAAGTAAACCTGGCGTATTTGCTTCTGACGCTCACAACAGTGGTGTATATGGGCCTCACAGGTTATGTATCGCATGTTATTTTTGCCGAAGAGGATGCCCGCCGGCTGGGGTGGGAAATCGCCGACCGGTCGTTTCAATACGAGGTGGGCTTTGCCAACCTGGCCTTTGCACTGGCCGCGGTGGTGGTTGTAGCGGCTGATCTGCAACATGTGGCGCAATTGACAGTGGTTTTGGGTTATGCTTTCTATCTGCTTCAGGCTTCGCTACTCCACCTGAAAAAATACCTGACCGTGAGGCGCGAGACCGGCTACCTGATTCGCAGCGTGTTGTTGCCGTTGGCTTTGGAGGTTATGATGATAGGTTTCGCACTGGTGGGAATGGGCATCGTTTAAACCGGCAACATCATCCCGCTGTGAGTACAATGGCTGCAATGGCCAGGGCTATCCCTGCCCAATTAACAGGTTTGAGCCGTTCGCCAAAGAAAAAGAAGCCCATCAGGGCGGCAATAGTCACGATGCTCGCGTTAAATACCGGGAAAAGCACCGAACTGTCGAAAGAGGCCATGGCTCTGATCATCATCAGGGTGCTTAACCAGTTGAAAATCCCGAGGGCTATGCCTCCCAGTAGGTTTCGCCATTGATAATGAGGTCTGTTTGGTTTGAAATGCCTGACAGCAAGCAGTCCGACCCCCAACAAAAGGGCTGTAGCAAACACCACCAGCAGGTAGGTTGTTTGATGTTGGTTCATGTGGTGACTTTCAGCGTATTTCATCAACGAATCGTTGATGCCGGTTGCACAAAAGAGCAGTAAGGGCAGCCACGACGGTTTTGTCTGAAACAGGGGCGTCCCTTTCTTCCGAAAAGTGAGGTAAAAAGCAGTGAGGGCTGCCGCGATGCCTGCCAGGCGCCACCCCGAAGCTGACTCGCCAAGAATAAGAAACCCCAGCAAAACAGGCCAGACTACCGACATTTTTGATGAGACACTGGTTAGCGCGATCCCGACACGTTGCGTTGAAAGCCCAAACATGCTTATAACCAGAATAAAGAACAACCCGTTAGCCAATGCAAATGGCAACCAGCTCATTGTGGCGATTTCTGCCGGAGCTGGTACCGATGGAGAGGTGATAAGCCCATAAGCTACAGCAACAAGATAATTAACCGTTACAGCTTGAAAAACATCAATTTTGAAGCGGTCGAATAGTTTGAAACTCAGAACAATGAGCGAAGAAAAGGTAATGGCGGCTACCAGATGTATCATTGAAACAAATTCTGATTAGATAAGTTGAAAAACAGTGGTTTGTAGTGCCATAACGGTGTAACGCAGGCCAGGCCTTATCAACATTGGTTTGTACAATTTTTTTCAGCTACCGGTTTATTCGTGGCTGACCCCGTTCGGTGAGGCGTTGCAACACACCGGCAGCATCGGCAAAGCGGTTGGTAAACATCATAGCAGCAATGATATAGGGTTTGAAACCGGCCTCTTTGTATGTTTGGATGCGGTATTGCTCGAATACCTCACCAGAAACCTCACCATGCTGACACGACACACCGCTGATGTCGGCCGGCAGGCAGTGCATGTAGAGGGCATTGCCATGGCGGGTAAGATCCATTTTTTTTTGGTCGCATTCCCAGTTCATAAAACGGGCGTTGTTGGTAAGGCACACTTTTTCAAGCTCTTTGAGGCCTTCGCGGTCGTTGTTTTGCAACAGGGTGGTGCGTTGTTCCATCACCTGAAACGGGGCCCAGCTCTTCGGATAAACGATGTCGGCACCGGTAAAAGCCTCTTCCATGGAGTTAACCACCTGGAAGCTTCCTCCTGAATGTGCGGCATTTGATTTGGCCACCTGCATCACTTCAGGAATCAGGCCGTAGCCTTCGGGATGTGCCAGGCTAACCTCCATTCCCAATCGCGTCATCAGGCCTATGATTCCCTGTGGCACCGAAAGGGGTTTGCCATAACTGGGCGAGTAGGCCCAGGTCATTGCGATTTTTTTCCCGCGAACCGCGTCCAATGAGCCAAACACGTTGATAAGATGCAACAAATCGGCCATGCTTTGGGTGGGATGGTCGATGTCGCATTGAAGGTTGACGATGCCGGGCCTTTGAGGAAGAACACCCTGCGAATAACCGTCGTCGAGAGCCTCGGCCACCTCTTTCATGTAGGTATGGCCGGCGCCCAAATACATATCGTCGCGAATGCCAATGATTTCGGTCAGAAATGAGATCATGTTGGCTGTTTCGCGAACTGTTTCTCCATGAGCTATCTGCGATTTCTGCTCGTCGAGATCCTGAACAGAGAGCCCCAGCAAATTGGCGGCAAAGGCAAACGAGAATCTGGTGCGGGTGGAGTTGTCGCGAAACTGCGAAACTGCCAACCCCGATTCAAAGCAACGGGTGCTGATGTTGTTTTGATGGAAAGCGCGAAGTGCTTCGGCCACGTTCAACACCAGTTCAATTTCGGGTAAAGTTTTTTGCCAGGTTAGGAAAAAGTCTTTTTGGAAGAGCGAAGCTCCTGTGTGGCCAACGTTTTCGATGAGTTGATGGATGTTTGACATGGAGTGTTTTTTTTATGAGGTTTCAACATTTTTTTGTGAATGAGATTTTGACAGTGACGATTTGATAGTTTTCAGTCAAAATTCAGATAAAAGCAATGGTTTTGGGTGGTGGGAGTTATTTGTCCAACAGATGGGTAAATAAGGCATAGAACGCCGATGCTGCCACCAGATCGCTAACCGGGGTTTTCTCGTTTGGAGCATGAGCCATCACTTCGTTTCCCGGGCCAAATCCAATTGTAGGGATGCCATGCATACCGTTGATGGCTATGCCGTTGGTGGAAAATGTCCACTTACCAACAAGCGGTTCACGTGCAAACAATTGGCGAAAAGTTTCGGCGCCCGTAGTTACGATAGGTTCGTCCTCTGCAATTTTCCAGGTCGGGTAGTATTTTTCCATGCCATACTCTTTTCCTGTAAAGGCTTTGCCGTCGTACCAAAGTACTTCGGTGGTGTGTTCGATGCCTTCAAGTGCTTGATCCACCTCAGCCACTGCGCTCTCCTTGGTTTCGCCCCATGTGAGTCGCCTGTCGAGGTGCAGGTGTGCGTAATCGGCCACGGCACACAACGAGGGGCTTCCACTAACGAATTCAGAGATGGTAACCGACCCTTTCCCCAGAAAATCGTCGGTGCGCAACCGGTCGTTGAGTTTTTCAATCTCGAGGGCTGCCCTGGAAGCCATGTAGATGGCATTCTTTCCTCGCTCAGGTGCCGATCCGTGAGCTGATACTCCCTGAAAGCTCACCCTGATTTCCATTCTGCCACGGTGTCCGCGGTAGATATTCAGATTGGTTGGCTCGGTGCTGATGGCGTAGTGGGGTCGCAGCCCTTCCTCTTCAATGAGGTATTTCCAGCACAAGCCATCGCAATCTTCTTCCATAACGGTCGCAGTGCAATAGAGTGTGATGTGAGGAGGCACCCCGATCTCTTTTAAAATCCTGCCCGCTGTGATAAAGGAGGCTATCCCCCCTTTCTGGTCAACTGTACCTCGCCCCCAAACGTAACCATCGCTGATATCGCCCGAAAAGGGGGGCTTGTCCCAATTGGTCAGGTTGCCGGTATCAACCGTGTCGATGTGGCCGTCGATAGCCAGAATCACAGGCCCGTTTCCTATTCTGCCAATCACGTTGCCCAGTCCATCGGTGCGAACTTCATCAAAACCAGCTTCCTTCATAAGATCCACAACGAGTGCCTGTACCTCTTTTTCGTTGCCACTGAGCGATTGTACCCTTACCAGCTTCGAGAGATTGACAGCTGTGTAAGAAGCATACGATTCTGCTATTTGATTGATTTTGCGAGATATTTCTTTTATATTCATGGGGTTTGGTATTTGTCAGGGGCAGTTCCTCTGATTGTTCGGTTCAAAAGTAATTAAGATTTTGTGGATTTGATCCATCGAAGTTATTTGTGAAAAAAATTCTGAAAGTTGCTGTATTCTTCTTGAGTATTGATATTGGCCAGGATGGATGAATTGTGGGTTTGGATTAAGATTTTGTGTTGGTTGGCAAGCCATTCGCGAAAATGATACGAAGCAGGTGGTTTCTGTCGCAATTCTGTGCAGAGCATCGGACCCAGCAGAACCGGGTGTCCCTCTTTTTGACCATATACCGGAAGTGTAGCCCCTTCAATTGCTCTGCATGTCCACATTGTTTCAATCAAATGGGCTGTGGTAAACGGATTGTCAATGTTTTGAACAAAGGCAAAATCGTGCTTCTCAGCTCTGCCAAGGGCCAGCTTTATAGAGTGGTTTCTCCCAAGAGCGGGGTTCTCATTTTCAACCAACAGCGTGTTGGCGGGAAGTGTAAGGGCTTCTACAGCATTTTTCTGCTGTTGGTTAATTACCAAAACTAAGTTCCTGATCATCGGCAATGAATACACCTCGGCTAGTCTTTCCAGAAAAGTTTGTTCATCAGAGAAACTGAGCTTCCATTTTGGTAATCCCATTCGTTGGCTGTTCCCTGCTGACAGAATGATGGCTATGGCTTTGTCTGATGTCATGCAAGTTGGTTTATCAGGAGACTTTCGCGGGTGAAGGTGTCGGGGCAATTCAGAAAAATGGGACAGAAAATTTTCTAATTTTTTTTCAAACGACCGAAGATAAGGAGAAATCTCTAAATTTGACCGGCAATACGCAAACCCATTGCCATGTCAGATCAATTTGCCCCCATACCTTTCCCTCATCTGGTTGAACTTGCGCTTGCGCAGGTGCGCCGGCACCACTTTTTTGGTATTTCAGAAAAAAAATTTTTCAGACCGGGTAAGCCCAATCTTTCAGTTGTGCGGTTTGGTCAAACCATCGATACCCCCCTTGGTGTGGCCGCCGGCCCACACAGCCAGATGGCTCAAAACATAGTTGCTGCCTGGCTTTGCGGTGCCCGATATCTTGAACTCAAAACGGTGCAGACCCTCGACCGCATCGCTGTTGCCAAACCCTGCATCGACATGCAGGACGAAGGTTATAACTGTGAATGGTCGCAGGAACTGTCGCTCGAAGAATCGTTCGATCAGTACCTCGACGCCTGGATTCTGATCCACATTCTGCACCACGAACTGGGCTTTGAAGGCTCGGCATCCGGCTCGATGGTGTTCAACATGAGTGTGGGCTACAACATGCAGGGTATTTTGAACGAAAATGTTCAGCAGTTTCTCAACTCGATGAGCAATTGCACGATTCAGCTGGAGGCAAAAATAAATCAGTTGTCGCAGGTTTATCCTCTCATCTCTCAAATCAGCATACCTTGTTGCATCTCAAGCAGCGTTACCCTTTCAACCATGCATGGGTGCCCGCCGGAAGAGATTGAGCAAATGGGTCGTTATCTTATAAGTGAAAGAAAGCTCCACACAATCATAAAGCTTAATCCCACCTTGTTGGGCCCTCAAAAGGTTCGACAAATTCTCAACCATCAACTGGGTTACCAAACCCCGGTTCCCGACGAGGCTTTTGAGCATGATCTGAAATACGAAGATGCATTGCAATTGCTTGACAATCTGACGGTCCATGCGAAAGACCACGGGGTAGCGTTCGGGGTAAAACTCACAAACACGCTCGAAAGCCTGAATTTTAAGAAGGTGTTTCCCGAATCGGAGAAGCAGATGTATATGAGCGGGAAAGCCCTGCATCCCATAGCCATCAACCTGGCAGCAAAGCTGCGCGACCATTTTGGTTTTGAACTCGACATCTCGTTTTCGGCCGGGGTCGATGCCTTCAACGTGGCCGATGTTTTGGCTTGCCGGATGAGTCCGGTAACGGTTTGTTCTGACTTGCTGAAACCAGGGGGGTATGCCCGTATGAGTCAATATGTTGAGAATATAGAGGCCAAAGTGCGTGAATCGGAAGCCACATCGCTTCCTGATTGGATAGCTCTTCAGCCCGAAGGTTTTTTGTCGATCTATGCCGGCAATGTGGTTCGCAATCCAGCCTACCAAAAGCCTTTCAGAAATCCTTCGGTTAAAACACCACGCCATCTCACTCCCTTCGACTGCATTCAGGCTCCTTGTGTCAATACTTGCCCTGGCAATCAGGATATTCCCGAATACCTTTACCATACTGCCCACGGCGACTTTGAAAAGGCCTTCGAGGTGGTGTCGCTTACCAACCCGCTCCCCAATGTTACCGGAACAGTTTGCGATCACGATTGTCAGACCCGTTGCACGAGAATAAATTACGATAACCCTATCGCCATAAGAGAGGTGAAACGGTTTGTTGCGCTTCAGCATCAGGCGAAAGGGGATAGCAGGGGAGCTGCCAAGGTGAATCTTAAAGCTTCAATAATTGGCGCGGGTCCGTCGGGGTTGGCCTGTGCCTGGTATCTCAGGCAGTCTGGCTTTGCTGTCACGGTGTTTGAAGCCGCCGACGATGCAGGCGGAATGGTGTCGAAGGCGATTCCCGGCTTCAGGATCAGCAGGGCAACTCTTGATTCCGATATCCACCGGATTGTATCGTCGGGCGTTGAGGTGAGGTACGGACACAAGGTTGATGAGAATTTTTTCAGGCAACTGGTTGAATCAGGCGATTACGTTTATGTTGCCACAGGATCGCCAATTTCAAAACCGTTGGGCGTCGAGGGCGAGAATTCAGAAGGGGTTTTGAACCCACTCGATTTTCTAGCCTCATGCAAAGCCGGCAGGGTGTTGCCAGCCGGGATGCATGTGGTGGTTGTGGGTGGCGGCAATACAGCCATGGATGTAGCCCGATCGGCCCGGCGCACTTTGGCGAAGCATGGCACGGTTACTCTGGTTTATCGCCGCAGCATCAGCCAGATGCCTGCCGAAGAAGAGGAAATCAGGATGGCTCTTGCCGAAGGGGTGAAGTTGATCGAGATGGCTGCTCCTGTTTCGATAGTGAGCAACGGTGGCAAGGTAGAAGCATTAAAGTGCGTCAGAACAAGGTTTTCGGGTGAAGATACCGATGGGCGCAGCAGGGTTGAAGCTATCGACGGAACCCATTTTTTAATTCAGGCCGATGCAGTGATTCCTGCCATCGGGCAGGTTTCAGAAAACACGCTTGCCGTGCCTGCGTTATTCAAAACCAGCAGAAAAGGTTATGCCACCCAAATTCCTAAGGTTTATATTGGAGGCGATGCACGCAATGGAGCTGCCAACATCATTACTGCCGTGGCCGATGGCCGGAGAGCCGCTGTGCAGATAACCCAGGATGCCCGCGAAGCCTTTCCCGATCTGTTTGGAAAACACCAGCGTCAATCCGATCTGTCGAGCCTGATGTTGCGCAAATCGATCAGGGAATTCAGTCGCCTCGATCCTGGTCGGGTTCCGGAGGGTAGCCCATTGATACGTAATGCAGCCGAAGCAGTTGCCGAAGCCTCTCGATGCTTGTTGTGCGACGAAATTTGTGATATCTGTGTAACGGTTTGTCCTAACCTTGCCAACCAGAGTTTTGAAACTGCCCCAGTTTCGTTGGCGCTCAAAAAAATTGTTCGCAAGGAGGATCAATCCTACGAACTGCTTGACGATGAGGTTTTTGTTGTTAGTCAGACGCGTCAGGTGTTCAACATAGGGAACTTTTGCAACGAGTGCGGGAATTGCACCACGTTTTGCCCAACCTCAGGATCTCCTTTCCGCGATAAACCAACCTTCTGGCTCACAAGTGAAAGCTTTGAGGAGGCCGACGAGGGGTATTTTGTTGATCAGTCGGATGAAACGGTAATCATACGAAAACTACCAGATGGCGCTACGCATGTGCTGCGACAATCTGACGGTTGTTATACCTACGATTCGCCCGATTTCTCTGCCATTCTGCAGAAAGATACCTTTTTCCCCACTGCCATCAACTTTCACAACCATCATTGTTCCGAGGTATTGCTGCGCGAAGCTGCCTCGATGAGGGTGTTGATGAGTGTGCGTAATGAATTGTATTTTAGTAATAAATAAAAAATTATGATTGAGATTATTCATCAGATTGTCAATCCTGAAGTCAGAGCCAGAGCCGCCCGCCGGTTTAAAGAGCGGGGCATTGTTCTGCCAACTTTTGCCCAGATGAGGCATCCGGAATTGATCCCGGAAGAGATCCACGAAAAACTGAGCCGGGTGGGGTTGTGGGATCTCAACCCCTTGAATTTGTTTCGGATTACATGGAAAAACCAACCTGTGGCAACAGGCGGAGGCTTCGGTGGCGTTAATTATATCGAGCTCCCGTCGAGTCTCACGGGTGTCAGGGCCCGTGTAGTGATGCTGGTTGGGAAATGGTTCCCGACAGGAGCCCATAAGGTGGGTGCTGCCTACGGATGCCTGGCGCCTCGCATCATCACCGGACAGTTTGACCCCACCGTGCATAAAGCCGTGTGGCCCAGTACTGGGAACTACTGCCGTGGTGGTGCATTCGATTCGTATTTGATGGGATGCACGGCTGTGGCTATACTTCCGCGAGAAATGAGCCGCGAGCGTTTCGACTGGCTTCACGAAGTGGGCTCAGAAGTAATTGCCACCCCCGGATGCGAATCGAATGTGAAAGAGATCTACGATAAATGTTGGGAATTGCGACGCACTCAACCCGATTACGTGATTCTGAATCAGTTTGATGAGTTTGGGAATCCCGTGTGGCATTACAACGTTACCGGTCCGGCGCTGGAAGAGGTGTTTAACCAAATTGGTGGGCCATCTGCTTCATTGGCAGCTTACATCAGCAACACAGGTTCGGCCGGTACCATTGCTGCGGGCGATTACCTGCGCACCCGTTTCCCTCAGTTGCGTGTGGTGGCTTCAGAAGCCCTGCAATGTCCCACGCTGCTTCACAATGGATTTGGCGGACATCGCATCGAGGGAATTGGCGATAAACACGTGCCCTGGGTTCACAACGTGAAAAATACCGACGTGGTAACCGCAATCGACGATGAAGCCTGTATGCGCCTGCTTCGACTTTTCAACGAACCCGAGGGAGTAAAATGGCTCACCCAAAACGGCGTGGAAAAGTCGGTAGCCGAAAGTTTGCACCTGATTGGTATCTCTGGAATTGCCAATTTGTTGAGTGCTGTTAAAACAGCTAAGTACTTCGAACTTACGCCAGACGATGTGGTGATGACCCTGGCAACCGACAGCGTTGAGCTGTATCAATCGCGACTGAACGAGTTGCAGCAGGAGCGTGGTGCTTATACCGAAATGCAGGCTGCCCGCGATTTTGAAGGTTGCTTGCTTGCCGAATCGGTTGCTCATTTGAAGGAACTAACCTACACCGACCGTAAAGCGATCCACAACCTTAAATATTTCACATGGATTGAGCAACAGGAAAAACCGCTCGACGAATTGAACCAACTCTGGTACGATCGTACTCTTTGGCCCCGGTTGTTTGGTCAAGCTGATGTTTGGGATCAAATGATTGCCGATTTCAATCGCGATGTAGCTAACAGTTGATTGTATGAAATACTGGTTTCAATGCAACGATTGCGGGAAGGTTTTCCGCGAGAATTTTCTCTATCTCTGCCCCGATTGTTCTGCAGGGAATTCGCCCTCATTACCTCCGACCGGTGTGTTGAAAACACTCTACGATTACGACCTGATAAGGGGTGCGGCTCACCCGGCCAACCTTTTCGATGAGTTGTATCTGCAAAAGTTCTTGCCACTGCTCCCGGTTCAGCATATAGAAAGTTTTGGCCCTCTGCGGGTTGGAAATACCCCCCTGGTGGAGGTGGCTGGACTAGTGGATAACAGAAGGTTGCGTGTTCTGGTCAAAGACGATTCTCAAAATCCTACCTTTTCGTTCAAAGACCGGGCTTCGGTTTTGGTCTCGGCCTGGGCCGCTGAAAACAACATCACCACACTTGTTGCGGCTTCAACAGGCAACGCTGGTTCGTCGTTGGCAGGTATTTGTGCTTCAAATGCTCAAAATTCTGTTATTCTTGCTCCGGCATCGGCCCCTCCAGCCAAGTTGCTCCAAATGATGATGTACGGAGCCCGAACGGTGTTGGTTGATGGAACCTACGACGATGCTTTTGATCTGAGCATCACGTTAACTCAAAGGTTGGGATGGTTCAACCGAAACACAGCATTCAATCCATTCACAATAGAGGGAAAAAAAACGGTGGCATTCGAGATTTTTCGCCAAACCTGTGGTGCTATGCCCGATTTTATTTTCGTGCCGGTGGGCGATGGTGTTATTCTTTCGGGTCTTTATAAAGGGTTGGAGGATTTGCTGATGTTGGGAATTCTTCGTCGTATGCCTGTTGTGGTTGCCGTCCAAAGCAAACAAAGCGATAACCTTGTCAGAAATCATGGTCAACCCACTTTTGTGAGCCGTCAGTCCACCACGTTGGCCGATTCTATATCGGTTGACATACCTCGTAATTTTCACATGGCTTCCGCGTTTTTAACCAGATACAATGGGGCGACTATCTCTGTTGACGATCAGGATATTGTGTTCGCCGCACGCAGGTTGGCTGCCTGTTCAGGTGTGTTTACCGAACCTGCCGGTGCTGCTGCTGTGGCCGGTTTTCTGAAATGGTCAGAGAATCAAAAGGGAACCGCAGCTGCAAATGTTGTCATCCTGGCCACAGGTAGCGGTCTGAAAGACGTTGCAACACCACTTATCAATTTCCCTTTTCCACAACCTGTGCAACCCCATCCTGATGCTGTTATTGAGTTTTTAAAAAGAAATTAGAATGATCAACCTGACTATCAACAATACACGTATCAATTATCAAGGTAATCCTGAAAGGAGTCTGCTTCAGTTTCTGCGCAACGATCTGGAGATCACTTCTGCAAAAGATGGTTGCTCTGGCCAGGGAGCCTGTGGAGCCTGCCTGGTGGAGATCGACGGTAAGCCAAGGTTGAGCTGTGTTACACCGATGTCGAACCTTGATGGGACCGTGGTTTTTACGCTCGATGGAATCCCTTCTGCGGTTCGCGATGCCATAGCTGCCTGGTTTGTTGAGGAGGGAGCCGTGCAATGTGGTTTTTGTACCCCCGGTTTTGTGATGCGGACCCATCTTTTGCTTCGCGAAACTCCAAATCCAACGGTTGCACAAATTCGTCAGGCTTTAAAAAGTCATTTATGTCGTTGCACAGGCTACAAAAAAATTGAACGCGCCATTAGCCAGGCCGCCGACTCCTTTCATGGCAATTCAAGGCCACCTGCTATGAACAGGGTTGGAGCAGTGGGTCAGTCGATGCACAAATACAAGGCCTTGGAAGCAGCCACGGGTAAGCGTCGGTTTGTCAACGATCTTTTTTTCGAGGGTATGGTTCACGGGGCACTTCGTTTCGCCGATCATCCACGTGCAGCAGTTCTTGCTGTCCATACTTCTGCAGCCCGGTCAGCCGACGGCGTTTTTAGGGTGTTTACCGCTGCTGATATTCCCGGTAACCGGTTTACCGGCTTGATTTTTAACGACTGGCCGCTGATGATAGCACAGGGTGAAACCACACGTTACATCGGCGATGTTGTGGCTTTGGTGATAGCCCAAACCGCCGAGCAGGCTCGTGCTGCTGCCGATTCCATCGTTGTGGATTATGAAATACACGATCCGGTTACTGATCCCTTCGAGGCCATGAAGCCTGATTCAGTGAGGGTTCATCCTGATAAAGCCAACCTGCTTGAAACTTGCCGGTTGACCAGGGGTGATGTTGACAGGGAATTGACTGAAGCTGCTTTTATAGCTGAAGGCGACTATCAAACCCAACGCATCGAGCACGCATTTTTGGAACCTGAAGCGTGTGTTGCCCTTCCCGAAGACGACGGTTTGCATGTGTATTCAGGTGGACAGGGAATCTATGAAGACCGTCGGCAGATTGCATCGCTGCTGGGAATCGACGAACAGCTTGTAAGGGTAACCCTCGTGCCTAACGGGGGTGGTTTTGGTGGTAAGGAGGATCTCACGGTTCAGGGTCATGCTGCTTTGGCTGCGTGGCTTTTGCGCAGACCGGTTAAAATGGCTTTGTCGCGCCCCGAGTCCATCAGGATGCACCCCAAACGCCATCCGGTTTTCCTTAAAATGAAGCTTGCCTGCAACGCGCAGGGCATGCTCACAGCTATGTGGCTGGAGGCTGTGGGCGACACAGGCGCTTATGCTTCGGTGGGAACCAAGGTGATGGAGCGCATCGCCGGACACGCCACCGGCGGCTACTTTGTGCCGGCAATTCAACTGTTGGCTCATACTGTTTATACCAACAACATTCCATCGGGAGCCATGCGTGGCTTTGGCGCCAACCAGGCTGCCTTTGCCCTCGAAGGCTGCATCGACGAATTGTGCCGAAAAGGCGGGTTCGACCGTTGGAAATTTCGCTGGGATAACGCCCTGGTTGACGGATTGCCTACTGCTACGGGCGACCATGTGAAAGGCTCCGGCATCAGGGCGTGCCTGAAGGCTGTTGAACAGGCTTTTCGGGGTGCCTCTTTTGCAGGATTGGCCTGTGGAATTAAAAACAGTGGGATTGGAAACGGTATGGTTGACTCTTCGGAGGTGGTTGTCGAAATTAAAGAACAGGGAAGGGTGTTGCTCCATCAGGGATGGACTGAAATGGGACAGGGGGTGCATACCATCGCTGCCCAGATCTTTATGCAGGAAACAGGCATCAGTGCTTCCAAAGTTGAGGTGATCACCGACACTGCATCGGGAATCACCACCGGCATGACCACCTCGTCAAGAGCTACTGTGCTGCTTGGAAATGCCATTAAAGAGGCTTGCCGTGATTTGCGAAACGATTTGAAAAACAGCAACCTGAACTCACTGGCCGGAAGGTGCTACAGAGCAAAATGGCAATGCGACTGGACCGTGAAACCCGATCAAAACAACCCCGACGGACCAACACATTATGGCTATGGATATGCTGCTCAGGTTGCAGTACTGGATGCCGACGGCACTCTGAAAAAAATTGTAGCCGCTCACGATGCAGGCCGCATCATCAACCCGGTGCTTTTCGAAGGTCAGATTGAAGGGGCCGTGCATATGGGTGCGGGTTATGCCCTCACCGAGAACCTCCCTTTGGTCAACGGGCATCTTGCTTCAGATCGCTTGCGCGATTGTGGGGTTCTCAGAGCTCATCAAACACCGGATATTGAAGTGCTTGGAGTCGAAGTGCCCGATTCTGTTGGGCCATATGGTGCGAAGGGGGTCGGCGAAATAGGTTTGGTTCCCACCGCGGCCGCCATAGCCAACGCATATACTGCCTTCGACGGCCAACGCAGATTTGTTTTACCTTTAAAACCAGTAAAATGATCCATCTTAAAAATGCTACTTATATCGAATGGCAGACCTTTGAACCTATCGAACTCGACGTCTGGGTGGAAGAGGGTCTGGGGAAAAGCTTCAGCTTTCAGCCTCCGCCAACGATTCCAAACGATTTAGTTACCCTCGATTGTTCTGGTATGTTGGTCATGCGAAATCTGGTGAATGCGCATCACCATGCCTATTCGGCTCTGGCAACCGGAATGCCCATGCCCGATCCAATCCCCATTAATTTTCTGGAGACCCTCCGGAAAATTTGGTGGCGGCTCGACAGAGCTCTCGATGCCAGTATGATACGTTCCAGCGCATTGGTAACAGCCGTGGCTTGTGCCAAGGCGGGGTGCACCTTTGCAATCGATCACCATTCAAGTCCTGAGGTCATTGCCGGATCACTCGATCTTGTTTCGGAAGCCTTTGAAGAAGTGGGGCTTCATCATTTGCTGTGTTACGAAATCACCGATCGCAATGGCAAAGAAGGAGCTCGTGCCGGGTTGGAAGAGTCGCGACGCTATTTGTCGAAACGCCAGGGTTTGGTTGGACTTCATGCGAGTTTTACTGTCGAAGACGATACGCTCCATCAGGCAGTTGGCCTGGCTTCAGAATACCATACCGGAATCCATGTGCATCTGGCAGAGGATGCAATTGACGAGAGCCATTGCAGGTCAACATGGGGGAAATCTGTTGTGGAGCGATTTGCCGGGGCCGGGGTTCTTCAGTTGAAAGGGAATATTTTTGCACACGGTATTCATCTGAATGCTACTGAACGGAGGCTGATAGCGCAATCTGATTCGTGGTTGGTGGCAAACTACGATTCAAATCTCAACAACGGCGTTGGAGTTTTTACAGGCACCGGGTTGGGACCTAAGGTGATGCTCGGTACCGACGGGATGCACAGCGATATGATTGCTGCTTCTCAAACAGCCTGGTTTACCGGCAAAGGCTATGAGCCTTTGAATCTGAATAAGGTTTTTCAGCGAATGCAAATGGCTCATTTGTATCTTGCTGCTCATAAATTCGAAGGAAATTCTGATAACAATCTGGTTGTTCTGAACTATCAGTCTCCCACACCTGTTTCGCAAGCCAATTTCGCCTCTCATTGGTTTTACGGACTCAGGTCGTCGTTCGTTGAATATGTAATTTCCGACGGGCGATTGGTTGTGGATAAAGGGCGTTGCAAGCTTGTGGATGAAGAGGCCGTGATGGCCGAAGCACGTGAACACGCTCGTCGTCTTTGGTCGAAGTTGTAGTGCTCGTAGTATGGAAAAAATTGCTATTTGTGGTGGAACAATTCCTGGCTTGGGTCAAAAAAATGTGTTGATTGACCACGGAAATGTAGTTGATTTAATTGCTGATTCAGAGAATTTGTCTGACGACTGGATCAGGATGGATGCTGCAAACAAGCTGGTGATCCCCGGCGGCATCGATCCACATGTGCACCTTCAGCTTCCAACAGAGGCTGGCCCTTCGTCTGATGATTTTTTGTCGGGAAGCAAGGCTGCTCTCGCCGGAGGTACAACAGCCCTCATCGATTTTGTCACCCCATCGAGAGGTCAACTACTCAGCGAAGCCTATGCAAACAGATTAAACGAGGCTAGCCGGGCTGTTGTCCCTGTGAATTTCCACATGGGGGTCACCTGGTGGGATGAAACCGTTCCGGGTCAGATGCGTTGGTGTGTTGAAGAGGCTGGCATCAAGTCTTTCAAGGTATATCTGGCCTATGGCAGTACCATTGGTATAACAATGCAACAGCTTCGCGGGGTTATGGTTGAGGCAGCCCGCCTTCAAGCTGTAGTTGCGGTTCATGCCGAGGATGGAACGGTTATCGACCGGCTGCGCGATGAAATCGTTGCTTCGGGCTGTCATTCGCCTCTGGGACATTGTTTGTCGCGTCCGGTTGAAACTGAGGTAGCAGCTGTGGCTGAGGTCATTCAACTTGTTCGCGAAACAGGTTGCGCAGTTTATTTCGTCCATATCAGCACTGCTCCGGCTGCCTGGTTGATTGGACAGGCAAAAACGGAAGGGTTACCCGTGATGGCAGAAACCTGTATTCAGTACCTGGTGTTGAACGACGAGGTTTACAGGCGTCCGTTCAACTTGTCGGCACCTTGCGTCATCAGCCCCCCACTTCGTTCGCGCGATCATGTAGCGGGATTGTGGAAAGCATTGGCCGAAGGTGTCTTTGATGTGGTTTCAACCGATCATTGTCCTTTTAATCTGAAAGGACAGAAAGACAAAGGTATTAACGATTTTAGGCTGATACCCAACGGCGCGGGAGGGATAGAATACCGTCTTTCATTGTTGTGGTCATTCGGAGTTGTCAATCGGTTGATTGATCCCGGTTTGTGGATTCGTCTTGTTTCTTCCAATCCGGCGAAAATTTTTGGGCTTACCGGGCAGGGCGAAATCAGGCGCGGGGGCAGGGCCGATCTGGTAATTTGGAACACTCATTCTGAACGTATTATCAGTGCTGAAAATCAGTTCCAGTGTTGCGATACAAATATTTATGAGGGGATCAGGATTGAAGGCGGGGCTGAAGTTGTTTTTTTACAGGGGAAGAGGGTCTTTGACAGCAATACTGGCCTGATCTGAAGGAATCTATACCTGAGAGTAGTCCCCAGCAGCCAGGAGAGTGTTTTTTTTAAAGGTCTCTTAAATAAACTCTTATGCGTTCCACAAAGGCATGAAAGAGGTTTTTAGAGTACAGCAGGCGTCTGTCTGAAGTCCACACATGAGCTCCTTTTGTACGTAAATCCAGGAGTTTACCACCGTTTTTAACCAATCTGGCGGCCAGGGTCCCGTCTTCGCTCTGCGCAACGTAACCGGGAGTTCCTTTCAGGTTTCTTCCAACACGTTGTTTTTTTGTGATAAAACCCTTAACTTCAACTGCTTTTTGTTTGATAAAGCCAAAATTAAAGCCCAGAACGGTTAAAAATTTGCGGTCTTTTTTGTACCGGATTTTTCGTCCCAAATCTCCCATTATTTCATAAAAAGCCATAATCAGCCTCGATTGCCCCGGTGAAGGAATAAATGAGTAGGTTCCTTTAACAAGGGTATAGCCCTCTTTTTCGCTGTTCCTGAGTCCATCAGTCATGGTCTGAATCCAGGTGTCAGGATAAAGCGTGTCTGCATCGCAGGTGAGTATATATTTTCCTTTGGCGTGTTCTAAACCCATTTGTCTGGCAAAACCAATGCCCTGGCGCTCTTCAAAAAAGGTATTGACTCCCAGTTTATTAAGCAATTCCGCGGTTCTGTCGGTGGAGTTGTTGTTTACGACAATAAGTTCGCAAAGAAAATCGAAATGGTTGTTGGCCAACGAGAAAAGGGTCTTGTGCAGGTTATCTTCCTCATTCCATACAGGGATGACAATTGATACAAGAGGTGTTTGACTGTTGCAATTGAATTTGTTGAGCAGCGATTTTTTTTTCTGAATTACCTCCTCTGACAGGTCGAAAAAGCATGATTTCAGTGTGGCATCATTCAATATCCATGGCGGAACTTTTAACGGGTATAGCATTCGATTGTAAAATGAGGGTTCAATACAAAAGTAACATGTTTTTTTGAATGATGTTTGATTGGGTTGAGGTATTAAAAAAAAGCACCCTGTGAAGGGTGCTTTAAGTTTTAAACTGATGCTGAAATCGCTTCGATGTCTTTGTTCACCTTTTTAACCAATCCCTGGAGTACTGTACCAGGGCCAACTTCAACAAACGATTTGGCTCCGTCAGCAATCATGTTTTGCATGATTTGAGTCCACCTTACCGGAGCAGTTAATTGCTTTACCAGGTTAACCTTGATGATTTCAGGATCTGTTACCGACTGGGCTGTAACGTTTTGATAAACCGGGCATGTGCCTCTGGAGAACTTGGTGTTGTTGATGGCATCGGCCAATTCAACCCGTGCCGGCTCCATCAGGGGCGAGTGGAAGGCTCCGCCAACTTTCAGCGGGAGGGCTCGTTTTGCTCCTGCCTCTTTAAGTTTCTGGCAGGCCAGTTCGATCCCTGCCATGCTGCCCGAAATCACCAATTGCCCGGGGCTGTTGTAATTCGCTGCTACAACCACCTCTTCCGAAATGCTTTTGCAAACTTGTTCAACCACATTGTCGTCCAGTCCAAGAATGGCGGCCATGGTACTTGGATTGGCTTCACAGGCTTTCTGCATAGCCATGGCACGGGCAAAAACCAGTTTAAGTCCATCTTCAAAGGAGAGGACTTTGTTGGCAACCAGAGCCGAAAATTCACCCAGAGAGTGCCCGGCAACCATGTCGGGCCTGAAATCGTCGCCCAAAACCTTTGCCAGAATTACCGAATGAAGGAAAACTGCCGGTTGGGTTACCTTGGTTTGTTTCAGGTCGTCTTCTGTTCCTGAAAACATCACCTCAGTGATTTTGAAACCAAGAATGTTGTTGGCTTTCTCAAACAGGTCGCGGGCTAAAGTTGATTTGTCGTACAAATCCTGCCCCATTCCTGTAAACTGTGCTCCCTGTCCGGGAAAAACGTAAGCTTTCATGAATTCATTTTTTAAATTAGCCAACCCGTAGATGTTAAACGAGTTGATTCGCTTTATGATATTGGCTTGCTGATCAGAAAAAAACCGAAATGGTCAGGCCATTTCGGTTTTTATTTGACACGATCTATCCAATCAGTCGCGCCGGCTTCCAAAAAAGCGCAGCAAAAATAAGAATAAATTAATAAAGTCGAGGTAAAGAGTCAATGCCCCCATGATTTTCACCTTCTTAGCCATTTCGCCTCCCATGCTTCCTTCGGCACCTATGTTTTTAAGTTTTTGAACATCGTATGCAGTGAGGCCGGTGAATACCAATACTCCGATGATGCTTATCACGTAATCCATTGTGCTGCTTCCCAGAATTATATTTACCAGGCTCGCTATCACGATTCCAATAAGCCCCATCATCATCAGCGAACCAAAACGGGTCAGATCGGTTTTGGTGGTGTAACCAACCACGGCCATCAAACCAAACATTCCCGTGGCTATCACAAAGGTTTGCGCTATGCTTCCAATGGTGTAAATCAGGAAGATGAAACTCAAACTTGCCCCCATCAATACGGCATAAACGCCAAACAAAAGTGCAAGGGTGGACGCTGACATAGTATTGAATTTGAACGACATGAGCAAAACAAAGCCTATAGGTGCAAACATCACGATCCACCCCAGAATGGTCATCCCTTGCGGACCAACCAACAATCCGATAAGCGATGGTGTGGATGCGAAAAGGTAGGCTGTGAATGCCGAGATAGCCAATGCAATTGCCATCCACGAGAATACACCCGACATGAAGGTGCGGGTAACGAAAGCATTATCGCGGGTAACGTTTTGGTAACCCGCGTACGGGTTTTGATTTTGAACAAACATATGAATGAAATTAAAAATTCGACCTGCTTTCAGCAAAAAGTGTGCTACAAAGCAACCAGAATCTGCCAACAAGGGACAGTCTGCTATTATGACAGGTTAGACCCGATAAGATGGATAAACTCTTCACGGGTCTCTTTCCGCGTGAAAGCCCCTGTGAAATCGGACGTGGTGGTCACCGAGTTTTGTTTCTGCACCCCTCGCATAGCCATGCACAGGTGCTTTGCTTCTATCACCACTGCAACACCAAGGGGGTTCAGGGTGTTCTGGATGCACTCTTTAATCTGGGTAGTCAACCTTTCCTGTACTTGCAGCCTGCGGGCAAAAGCGTCAACCACTCTGGCTATTTTACTCAACCCGGTGATGTAGCCGTTGGGAATGTAGGCCACATGAGCCTTCCCTATAAAGGGAATCATGTGATGCTCGCACAGGCTGTAGATCTCTATGTCTTTAACAACCACCATTTGCCGGTAATCTTCCTGAAATTTAGCCGATCTCAATATCTCTTCAGGATTGAGGTCGTAGCCGTGGGTCAGAAATTGAATCGATTTGGCTACACGCCTTGGAGTGTCTAAAAGGCCTTCGCGTGAAGCGTCTTCACCAATAAGTTTCAATATCTCGCGGTAGTGATACGAGAGTTTTTCGATGGTTTCGTAATTGTAGGTGTCAATTTTTTTGTATCCCTCAAGCGAGTTGTCGTCGATCATCTCGCGGATCAGTTTGTCGTCAGGTGTCATGTATTAAATGATTTTTGATGCAGTTTTAAATGTGATGAAAAATGCTTTTGGTTCACTCCCCAAAATACTCAACGTAATTGTTTTCCGATTCCTGAAGGCGAACGCAATGAAGACGGGCTCCGTGGTTTTCAATGTCATCAGCTATTTGATGCCATATCGACTCGGCCAAAATCTCTGTTGAAGCATACTTTCCGGCCATGAAGTCAACTTCCAGGTTGATGTTTTTATGGTCAACTTTTTCTACAATTCTCTCCCTGATTATTCGGCTCAAATCGCTTAGGTTCATCAGAAACCCTGTCTCGGGATTGATTTCGCCTTTTACGGTAACATAAAGCACGTAGTTGTGTCCATGCCAGTTGGGGTTGCTGCATTTGCCAAAAACCTTCAGGTTTTCTTCATCGGTATAGTCTTTTCTGAAAAGGCGGTGTGCAGCGTTAAATCTTTCGCGTCGGGTGATGTAGATCATCGTAAATCAGGTGCTTTGTTTTAAAAATCGAAGCAGGGCGTAGAGTTCAAAGGCTGAATACACCAGATAATAGATCATGAAAGTGATGATGAAGGGTACGGCATCGCCTCTGTTGGCGAAGGCGTAAAGTGTGATCACGATCAGGTAACCCACCATTTTTATCCCGGTAAAAGCCAAAATTCTGTTGATGAAACGGTTTGGTTTTCCGGATGAGTTTTTAAGCAGTGAGTGGTGCATGATGATGGTAACACTCATGATCATCAGCAATAGGAAAGGCATTGCAGGGGTCACCCTCGGCAGTAAAAGATAAGCAGCCAGCGAAAGCAGACCCAGAATAGCCGAAAGCAGAATGATTTGCTTTAGAAAACGGTTATACTCAGGTAAGGATGTATTCATCAGGGATTATTTTTTTATTAAATCTTTGACAGCAAAGTAAATTGACATGCCCACACCTGCCAGAGCCCCAATAACTGTAAAAAGTGGAAATTTCCAGGCGAGCCACTTGTCGAGCCTGATGCCTCCAAAAATTGCCAGAAGTATGATGGCCAACATCTGGAAGGCAAGCGATGAGTAGCGGGCGTAATCGCGAAGGCGTTGGTTATTTTGCTGATCCATTGCGGGCTCCTTCCATCGAACAGTGTCCGGTAAAGAGTGCCCCCGGCTCAACTGCCAGTTTGGATGTGGTAATATCGCCTGATAACTTAACCGATGCTTTAAGCATTAGCAATTCGCTAACTTTAACTTTTGCCTGAATGGTGCCCGAAAAGTCTCCGTTTTTGCATTCAATTTCTCCCTCAACTACTCCCGTGGCTCCTATAACCACGCGGCCACTGCTCAGCAGTTTCCCTTTGAGTTGTCCGTCGATTCTTATGTCGCCATTGGTTACGATGTCGCCCGTAATGGTTGTGCCTTGTACAATAAGGTTGATATTGGGAGCTTCGGTGGGTAGGTTCTTTGCCATATCTTGTTCTTTAACACTGCCCCGAAGAGCAGCAGGGTGAAATACAGTTTCGTAAATATAACACTAAAAAATTATTTTACAATTAAAACACCAACCCGAATTTCGTTGATCAGGATTTGTGATAGTTAAAGTGTTATTTGCCAGATGTCTGGCTTTTGATGTAATTGGTTCTGAAAAATGTTTCATATTCTTCCAAATCTTTCGATTGGTAGAAAATGGGGTAGTTTTCTGAACTCATTGCAAAAACGAAATGGTTGGTTGTGCCTATGGGAGCCAGCACGTATTGGTTTTGCATCAGGGCGTCGTAGTAATCCATTGCACTGAGCATATCTTTGAATCCGGTGATGTTAACTATCTGCCAGGTGTTGTCGAGCAGCAATCCCGAGATGCTAAGATTTGTTGAGCTATAGCTTTTGGAGTTGAAATCAGAGATTCTGATTTTTAGAACATTCACATCCACGCTGTCGGTTTTTACCACAACCAGACAGGAGTGTGTTGCTTTTTCATTCATCTTGTATTTGCTGGTCATGGCAACCGGTTCGGGTGTGTCGGGTAGTTTTTGAATTCCTGTTGCTGCCGCCAGGCTGGGATTCATCCGGGCAATTTTGTCGAGGATTTTCATTGCCTCTGAAGCAATCGGATCACGCGGATAGGTTTTTACCAATCGTTGCAGGTTGACAGCAAGTGAATCAACAATTTCCAGATTTCCTATGGCAAGTGCTTTCAGGTAGTCGAAACGGGGCATCAATTCGTGTTTGTTGCCGAATTTTTGATGTGCCAGTTCGTTGTTGAGCAAAACCGTGTAGTATTGTCCTGTTTTATAGGCTCCATAGGTTTCTTCATAGAATAGGGAGGCCTCCTGATTGTTTTTGGCCATCTCTTCAACAAAGGATGGATCTTTCAGTATCAAGGCGTAATCAGATGAGGGGTATCCTTTTATAATCAAACCGGCATACTCGGCGGCTTTTGAGTCATCGCCAAGTTTTTTGCTCAGATCGCTGATCATGAAGCAACTGAGTAGGTAATTTTTGTTAATTGCAGTGTCGCTGTAACGGGTCACCAATTCTTCGAAGGTTGCTCTGGACGATTGGAGGTCGGCCAGCCCTTCGCGGTATATGAAAGCTGCTTTGAAAAGGGCTTCCATGATTTTTTGGTCTGATTTCACGAGAGCTTCAGGGGTGAGCGGTAGTTTGGCGATGTAAAAATCTCGGTTTTTGGGATCCGTTGAGCCACCTTTGCCACCTTTGCCACCTTTGCCTCCATCTGCCTGAACTCCTGTTGAATCGGATGGAAGGGCTGAGGTGTCGGCAGGTAATTCGTTGTCAGCCATGTCTTCCAGGGTGATCTCCTTGTTGCTCAGGCGCCACAGGTCTTCCAGTCGCCTGTTGCCCCATTTGCGGGTAAATTCGGTGAAACCCATGCTCAAGGCTTGTGGATTGTAAAAATACCATCCTCCTCCCACGGTTTGTTGTTCGCGGCCAAAGCTTCCCGACATCATGGAACTGGTTTGCCTGTTGCGCTCTTCTTCAGCTTTTTTGCGCTCTTCTTCCACAATTTTTGCTATTATGGAGTCGATCAGAGCATTGCGATCTGATTCGCTCATGGGGGCTACCTTCTGCAGGCTGTCTTCGTTTTGTATAATCACCAAATTGTCAACAAGCTGTGTGAGGACTTTGGTTTTTATTGAAAGTTGCTCGTAGCGGGGTGATTCTTTGGAGGTAGCTTGCAGCGTGGTGTCGTAATAGGCCTTAGATAACTGGTAGTCGGGCTTTTGGAAGAAAATTTCAGCGAGTTGAAGAGCCGACTGGGCTTTTTGAAAATCGTTGACTTTGCTGGTAGCAACCGAAAGTCTGAGGTTTTTTATCCCGGAAGTTGTGTCGCGATCTTTAAAATTGACCTCTGACAGCGCGTAATATATCTGGTCATGATAATCAGCGTTTTTGGCATCGTCAAGCATCTTTTCAAGGGCTTTGACAATTTTTTCGCTCGAGCCTGCAGAGGCGTCGTAGCACTTGGCGATGTTGATGCGCGAATTGAATTCCATTTCATAGCCAGGAGTGTGGTTCACTACTGACTGATAGAGCTTTGTGGCTTCAGCCAATTGGTTTTGCGATTGGTAAATCTGTGCAGCAATAAAGCGCAACCGGTTCTTTTCAATCTTTTTATGACTTAATTCCATCGCGCTTAAAACATGTGGAAGGGCGAAGGGGAGGTTGTTTTGTTTCAGGAAGAATTCAGCATAAACCTTGTGGAAGAAAACCAGATCCTTTCGTGGCATTTGCACCCTCATCATCTCTATGCGGAATCGCTCGAGGTCGTTCCCTGCTTTCGAGAATTGTTCCATGGCGTTGTTGGTGTGAGCCAGCCAGAGGGTTACCTGCCAAATAAGAGGGCTGTCTTTGTATTTCGTCAGAATAAACTCGAAGGTGCGTCTGGCGCTTCTGTAGTCTTGTTTCAGGTAATAGGCTTTGCCAATCATGAAGTAGCTGTCGTCAATCCACCTGTTAAGCTCTTTTTTGTTGAAAAACATCGAGTTGCGTTGAATCACCTTGCTCCCTTTTTCAATAGCTCTCTCGGCTTTTGGATTAACCGCCGATGCCTCCTTTTTGGTGAATGCAGGGAAAACCGGAAGAATGGTTGTGTAATTGTCGGGAGTTTTGGTCTCGATATGCGTGAAGCCTTCTTCCAACGCCTCGTTGCCGTTCCACCACGTGTTGTAATGGGCCGTCAGATTGTTGTAAACCCTGCGGGTGAAAGAATTTTTTTTGTTGGAGCAGCCAACAGCCAATATTCCTGCCGATGCTATGAGCAAAAGCACGATTAATTTATTGAAGGTCACCGATGTTTTCAAACGACTGGACTTTAATGTTGAATGTTTCAGAATTAAATATGAATCAACGCGAAGGTCAACACATAATAACTGCTTTGCCGCAAAATTATTTCATTTTTTTGAATCAGTACCCTTTAAAGTGTTGCTAACGGTTTTTTGTTGCCAGCTAATTGGCCGATCAAAGGAAATCGGGGTTCGGGCAGATTGTTGTAGATTTGCACTTTTCAAACCTGGCAATCGCTTCGAATGGCAGGTGTCACGCAATTGCAAATTACCATGTTGCATGAAAAGGAAAACCGCCGGAAACGGTACATCCGGAAACTGAAGGTCAAATACCGTTTGGTGTTGATGGATGATGCTACACTTGAGCAGAAAATTTCGTTCAGACTCACGCCTCTGAACGTGTTTCTTGCTACAGGTACCATCTCCATTGTCATGATTTTTCTTACCATTTATATCATAGCTTTTACCCAACTTAGAGAGTACATACCAGGCTACACCGACGTGGGTTTGTCGCGAAGGGTTTATGATCTTCAGCAAAAAGCCGATTCGCTTGAACAGGCAATGGTTGCACGCGATTTGTTGCTTCAGAACATCCGCGCCGTGATTACCGGCAACGACGTTGTGCCTGTTACCCATTCCGAAAAAAGCGAAACTCCTTCAAATTATTCAGCTATCGTCAACGCGCGATCCGCCGATGATTCGCTGTTGAGGGTTGAGGTTGAAAATGCCGACAGGTACAGCCTTCGCCCGTCACAAAACCCCGGTGGAAATTCTCTGGCATTGATTTACTACACGCCCGTTAAGGGCTTTGTTACCAACAAGTTTGATGCTACCACCAAGCATTTCGGCATCGACATTGCCGCTCCTCACAATGAGGCGGTTAAAGCAGTTCGTGACGGTACTGTGCTTTATACCGGTTGGAGCATCGAAACCGGTTATTCCATTATGATTCAGCATTCTGGTAACGAAGTGTCTGTTTACAAACACAATTCGGCAATTCTTAAAAAACAGGGTGAAGCTGTTCGAGCTGGCGATCCTGTAGCCATCATTGGCAATTCAGGAGAATTTACCACGGGTCCGCATCTCCACTTTGAACTGTGGAAAAACGGTGTGCCCGTTGATCCTGAGCAATTTATTCAATTTTAATCAGAATGAAACGCCTTGCTATTCTCGGGTCAACCGGCTCTATTGGCCAACAAGCCCTGGATGTTATCCGCACTTTTCCTGATCAGTTTCAGGCTGAAGTGCTTACTGCCGATACAAACGTTGAGTTGCTGGCCGCACAGGCCGTAGAGTTCCTGCCCAATGCCGTGGTGATTGCCAACGAGAAGTATTACCCTCAATTGTGTTCAATGTTGGCCAAGGTACCGGTGAAAGTGTTCACAGGAACTTCAGCCCTGGTTGATGTGGTGGCTTTCGATACGGTTGACATGGTTCTTACCGCGATGGTGGGATTCGCAGGGCTCAAACCAACCTTATCGGCAATAAGAAACGGGAAGCACGTGGCTTTGGCGAACAAAGAGACCCTGGTGGTTGCAGGCGATCTGGTAACACGCCTGGCTTTTCAGCATCAGGTGAATATCCTGCCCGTTGACTCAGAACACTCAGCTATCTTTCAATGTCTTGCCGGCGAGCGGCTTAACAAACCCCGCAAGTTGATAATAACTGGATCAGGCGGGCCTTTTAAGGGCTTTACAGCCCGGCAACTCGAATCGGTGACTCCCGAAGCTGCGCTGCAACATCCGACCTGGAAAATGGGAAAGAAAATCACCATCGACAGTGCCACCCTCATGAACAAAGGGCTTGAAATGATTGAAGCTCATTGGCTTTTCTCAATGCCTCCCCAACAAATCATGGTGTTGATTCATCCCCAAAGTGTGATTCATTCAATGGTTGAATTTGCCGATGGCTCGGTTAAAGCCCAATTGGGTTTGCCCGATATGCGCCTTCCTATCCAGTATGCCCTTTCGTATCCTTTCAGATTGGAATCTGTAGCTCCGCGTGTTGATTTCTCACGGCTCGGGCAATTCAGTTTTCAACCCCCCGATACATCTGTTTTCCGCTGTCTGGCTTTGGCCTATGAGGCAATTGACAGGGGGGGGAATATGCCCTGCGTGCTCAACGCTGCCAACGAGATAGCCGTACAGGCCTTTCTGAATCAGCAAATTGGTTTTACCAGCATTGCATCCATTGTTGAGAAATGCATGTCTCACATCTCACTGTTGTCGAATCCTGGCGAAGACGACTACTTGCTTTCTGATGCTGAAACACGGAAATTTGCTGCGTCGCTTGTGTAAACCAACCACCTTTTTTTTCGTTAAACAATCATTGAAATACAATTCTAAGCTTATATGAATGCACTCATTATGACCGCCCAGCTTATACTGGGACTCTCCATCCTCGTGATTCTTCACGAGTTGGGCCATTATCTGGCGGCCCGTGCCTTTGGCATCAGGGTCGAAAAGTTTTTCCTTTTCTTCGACGCGTGGGGTTTCAAACTCTTTAGTTTTAAAAAGGGTGATACCGAGTATGGCGTTGGTTGGCTACCCCTTGGTGGCTATGTGAAAATTGCAGGAATGATCGACGAATCGCTCGATAAAGAACAGCTTAACCAGCCGCCTCAACCGTGGGAGTTCAGGTCGAAACCCGCATGGCAGCGTCTGATTGTGATGATTGGCGGAGTGACGGTAAACCTGGTGCTTGGCATTCTGTTGTTTGCCTTCATCTTGTTGAGATATGAAAAAGAGTTCGTAGCGGTGAGCGAGGTGAATCTTCACGGGATTTACGCTTCCGAAGCTGGTCGGGAGGTTGGGTTTCAAACCGGCGATAAAATATTGGCAATTAATGGCCAGGTGGCTGAACGTTTTAAAGATGTGCAGAGCATGCGAAACCTTTTCGGGTCAACCATAACTGTTGAACGCAACGGAAAACCAATCGATATTGTGATTCCTGAAGACTTCTATAAGAAGGATTCACGCGGTGCCCGCAACCGTTTCGTCGAAGCACTTAATTTTGACGCCGTTGTTGATAGCGTTTTGCCCGGGTTGCCTGCTGCCCTTGCCGGGTTTCAAAAAAGTGACAGGATTATCGCTGTGGATTCAGTTCCCATAGCTAACTATGGGCAGTTTCGCGATCTGGCGGCTGCAATGGCTGGCAAAACTTACGCCGTGGCCCTCATTCGTGGAGGCGATACGCTGACAACCAACGTTTCTGCCGACTCCACCGGCTTTGTCGGAATCACGGTGGCTATCCCCTACAAGCCAACCCCTTATTCTTTCTTCTCTGCTATGGGTTATGGCTATTCAGACGCTATGGATATGTTGGTAATCAATGTAAAGGGACTTGGAAAAGTTTTTTCTGGTAAAGAGAAAGCCACCGATTCTATCCAGGGACCAATTGGAATTGCCCAGATTTATGGGAGCCAGTGGGTTTGGTCAAAATTCTGGTTCATTACCGCATTGTTGTCTCTTATCCTCGCTTTTATGAATATCCTGCCGATTCCGGCGCTAGATGGTGGCCACGTGATGTTTCTGATGTACGAGATGGTTACCCGTCGCAAACCCAGCGATAAATTTATGGAGAACGCCCAGATTGTTGGAATGGTAATCTTGTTGGGTATCATGGTTTTTGCTGTTGGTAACGATATTTTTAAAATTTTCAAATAGAATCCCGATGAATGTATTTCCTGATTACAAACGAACCGACTCAGAGTTGTCAAAACTGGTTGAAGAGATTAAAGCCGGCATCACCACAACAGTTGATGATCTGAAGCTTGCACTCTCACTCATCGACCTGACTACCCTTCAGGGTAACGATCGCAATGCAACCATCGATCAACTTTGCGTCAAAGCTGCATCTTTGCGCGATACGTCGGTGGGTTTACCCGGTGTTGCTGCCGTTTGTGTGTATCCTCCTTTTGTACGGCAATGCGTCGCTAAGCTTAAAGATACGGGATTGGCTGTAGCTTCTGTTGCTGGTGCTTTTCCTTCGGGTCAATCGCCTCTTTTTGTGAAGATTGCCGAAGTGCAATATGCTGTAGAAGAAGGCGCTGGCGAAATTGATATGGTTATTTCACGCGGTTTGTTTCTTGAAGAAAGGTATGCCGAAGTTGGTGGCGAGATTGCTGCTATCAGGGCTGCCTGTGGCAATGCGCATCTGAAGGTTATACTTGAAACCGGCGAATTGGAAACCATCGCCAACATCCGCAAAGCCTCCGAGATTGCTATTACATCGGGCGCTCATTTTATCAAGACATCTACAGGAAAGATCAATCCCGCTGCCACACCTGAAGCCATGTGGGTGATGTGTGAAACCATTGCCGATTATTTTGCTGCCACCGGTAAAATGGTGGGAATTAAACCTGCGGGCGGCATTGTAAGCTCCCAGGATGCTTTGGTCTATCTTAACATCGTGAGGAAGGTACTGGGTGAACAATGGCTGACACCAAAATGGTTTAGATTGGGAGCAAGCCGATTGGCCGATAATCTGGTAAACGATATTCAAAAATTTTCTTTGTCATGATGGTAAATACTTTTCAAATGATGGTTGCCTGGCGTAAAGTTGTCGTTGCTGCTTTGCTCGACCTGTTAGCTCTTGTTTTTGTGTTCTTTGTCCCCGCTCTGTCGCATCACTCCGGATTGCCTGTCTATTTAATTGAGCCAATGCGTGTTATGATTATTTTAGCTCTGTTGCACTCCCACCGTGTCAACGCCTGGGCTTTGGCTGTTATCCTGCCTGCTTTCTCGTATTTTGTTTCCGGACACCCTTTGCCGGTGAAGATGGTCATCATTACCCTGGAGTTGTTGCTGAACGTGGGCTTGTTCCAATTGCTGAGGGGGCGTATCTCTCCTTTCTTTGCCATGGCTTCAGCAATTCTTGTCTCCAAAGTATTCTACTATTTGGTTAAATATCTGGTAGTGTCGTTGGGATGGTTGCAAATGGAACTCTTCGCCACCCCTTTCACTATTCAGTTGATTACCATGTTGGTGTTTAGTGGTTATGCCTTGTTGATTCTTAATCCCCGAATTCAGAAAAACAAAAGGAGGTAGCTCATGATGTCTAAAAACAGATTGTTGATCTTGCTTTTTGGTGGGCTGTTTTTTGTTGCCGGATGCGAAAAAGTTGGAGATGATCCAAACCCTATCGACATCCGTTCTGATTACACCGGAGAATGGGTGGTTACCGAATCAAACTTGAAAAGTACTGACGCCACCTATACTGTGAAAATTTCAATTGATGGCACCAACAGTTCGCAAGTTGTTTTGTCAAATTATATGAACTTGGGGTCTTCTGTGCAGGTTAGTGCTGTGGTCACAGAAACATCCATCACCATTCCTGTTCAGACTGTCGATTCCTGGACAGTAGCCGGCGCCGGTACTCTTGTTGCCGAAGGAGAGATTCAGTGGAGCCGGTGTTCTGCCAATCAGTTAGCAGTCAGGGCTGTTTATCGAAGACAGTAATACCGTTTTTTTTAGCAAAACAAAAAGCCCGGTCATACCCGGGCTTTTTGTTTTCATTGACGCTTCTTGGTCTGGAAATTTAGTTTCATTCGGTCTCCTTCTCCAGTTTGTTCAGCCGTTGTATTACCGAATCGTAGGCCTCGACAAATCGATCGGGCGTGAGAGTAAGTTGTTTAAGAATTCTCTCATAACCAGTTTTAGTGGTATGGTATCGGGCAAAAAGCGAGTCCTGACTTCGACAATGCGCCACCCTAAATGGATTTCCAGAAATTTTCCTCGAATAATTGAGCGATAGATCTGTGTCTTTGGGTTAGGAGCATTGTTTTTGTAATAGTGCTGCTGCTCTTAGGTAGC
>JAQVCV010000035.1 GCA_028689615.1 Bacteroidales bacterium
AACATCCTCACGCTGCTGGGAATTGTGCTGGCCACCGGCCTGGTGGTTGACGATGCCATCGTGGTTCTCGAAAACATCTTCAGCAAGATTGAATCGGGCCTCGATCCTGTTACGGCAGGCCACAAAGGATCGCAAGAGATCATTTTCGCCATCATCAGCACCACCATCACCCTGGCGGTGGTGTTTTTGCCCATCATTTTCCTGCAAGGGCTCACCGGACGGCTCTTTCGCGAGTTTGCTGTGGTTGTGGCTGCAGCGGTGGTGATTTCTGCTTTCGTTTCGCTTACGCTCACCCCCATGATGAGTTCAAAAATGCTCAGGCACCAGTCGCGCCACACCGCTCTGTTTTTATGGAGCGAACGGTTTTTCAACAACATGACCACCGGCTACCACAGGTCGCTGGCATGGATGATATCGCACCGGTGGATTTCGTTGGTGGTGATGGGTGTAGCGGTGCTGATGGTTGTTGGAATAGGATCGCTGCTGCAAAGCGAACTGGCCCCCATGGAAGACAAAAGCCGCCTGAGGGTAATCATTACTTCGCCCGAAGGGACGGCCTTCGAGGCTATGGATCAATACATGAGTCAGTTGGTGACCCTGGTTGACACCCTTCCTGAGAAAGAGTTTATCATAGCCGTGACAGCCGGAGGAGGGAGCACGGCAGTCAATACGGGCTTCATGAGGCTTGGTTTCGTGGAACCCGACAAGCGGGAACGCACACAGCAGGAATTGGCCGATTGGCTCAACAAAGAATTGAAACGCAACAACTTCGCACGTGCCTATGCAACCCAGGAACAAACCATTGGTGGAGGGATGCGAAGTGGATTGCCCGTGCAATACGTGTTGCAAGCTCCCGACATCGAGAGTCTTAAAGCCATGTTGCCCCGTTTCATGGAAAAAGCAGCGGCAAGCAAAGTGTTTCAGGTGGTTGATGTGAACCTCAAATTCAACAAACCCGAATTGCGCATAGAGATTGATCGCGACCGAGCCAGCGCATTGGGAGTGTCGGTGCGCGACATAGCCGAGAATTTGCAACTGTTTTTCTCGGGACAACGCTACGGCTACTTCATCTTTCATGGAAAACAATACCAGGTGATAGGCCAGGCATCGCGTTCCAACCGCGATGAACCCGCCGATCTGGCAGCCCTGTATGTGCGCAACAAAAACGGGGAACTCATCCAGATGTCGAACCTGGTGAAAATGGTTGAGCAAAGCAACCCTCCACAACTCTACCGCTTCAACCGTTACTCTGCCGCCACAATTGCCGCGCAACCTGCCGAGGGCCTTACAGTTGGACAGGGGATCGACGAAATGAACCGAATAGCTGCCGAGGTGCTTCCCGAGAACTTCTCGACAAGTCTGGCCGGAACCAGTCGCGAGCTGGCCGAAAGCAGCGGGAGCCTGCTTTACGCGTTCCTCTTTTCTATAGTGCTGATTTATTTGGTTCTGGCCGCCCAGTTCGAGAGCTTTGCCGACCCACTTATCATCATGTTCACCGTGCCACTTGCCATGGCAGGGGCAGTACTGTCGTTGTGGTTGTTTGGCCAAACACTCAACCTTTTCAGCCAGATTGGAATCATCGTGCTGATAGGCATCGTGACCAAAAATGGTATTCTCATAGTTGAATTTGCCAACCAACGCAAAAACTCAGGTCTTAACCTTCGCGAAGCCGTTCTCGACGCGGCAACCCAACGTTTGCGTCCTATTCTGATGACCAGCCTGGCCACCGTGCTGGGTGCCCTTCCCATTGCCATGGCGCTGGGAGCGGCTGCTAAAAGTCGTGTCCCCATGGGAATCACCATCATCGGGGGGCTGCTCTTTTCGCTCCTCCTTACCCTCTATGTTATCCCGGCTCTTTATACTTATGTCTCGCGTGAGAAGAAAACCGTGTAGTACATGAAAAAAATACTCTTTTCCATCTTGTCTGTTATGGGGCTGGGGCTTGCCTCACCGGCACAGCAATCGTTAAGCCTGGCCGAAGCTTTATCGTTGGCTCTCGAAAACAATTACGATGTGAAAACGGCCTCGGTCAACCTGTCGATAGCGCGCAACAACAACAGCGCGGGTGAAGCCGGTTATCTGCCCATCCTGTCGGTCAGCAGCGGCTACACCGAAAACATCAGCAACAGCCGCCAGCAATATTACGACGGCAGGTTGCGCGAAGCCACCGACGCCAGATCCAACTCCCTGACTGCTGGTGCCTCGCTTCAGTGGACCCTTTTCGACGGACTGGGAATGTGGCTGACCGATAAAAAACTCGATCTGCTCGAAAAAACAGAAGAATTAATCCTGCGCGATAAAATGGAAGCTACCCTGGCTACCGTTACAACCACCTACCTGGAAGCAGTGCAGCAAACCAAACGGATTGAAACCCTCCGAAACACCCTCCGCTACGACCACCAACTGCTAAACCTGTCGCGGAAACGTTGGGCGATTGGTATGGGATCGGAGCTTGACTACCTTAAAGTTGTGGCCGACCTCAACGCCGACAGTGCTGCACTGCTCAGGCAGGAAGCCTCGCTCCGCGCCTCCTTGATAGTCCTCAACACGTTGCTTGCCATCGATCCTGAAACCACACCAGTGCTAACCGACACCCTAACAACACCCGCGACCCCCCCCCTTACCTTTGAAGAGCTTTCAGCACCGCTTGAAAGCAATACCCAGATTGTTCAAGCCACTGTGAGGGCAGAAGTTGCACGCTACGAGTCGCGTATAACCCGGTCGGTTCAATACCCCCGGTTGCAGTTTGCCGCCGGCTACAGCTATACCAAATCAACATCGGCCACCGGCCTCGTCGAATCAAACCGAAGCTTTGGCCCATCGGCAGGCATTTCGTTGAGCTACACGCTATTCGACGGTTTTAAATCGCGGCATAAAATAGCCAATGCCGACCTTACAACTCAAAATGCCAATCTGCAAGCCGAACAAACCCGACTGGCCATCAGGGCAACACTGCAAACCCTTTTTTCGCGCTACGAAGCCGGGTTGAGGCTGGTATCGCTGCAACAATCGAACCTGCTGGTGGTGAAAAAAAACCTGGATGTGGCCTTTTCTGCCTACAAATCGGGACAAATGGCAGGCATTGATCTGCGGCAATACCAGATCCAACTTCTCGACGCTACCGACAACCTGCTGCAATCGCAATACGACCTAAAAGTAACAGAAACCGAATTACTCCGACTGTCAGGAAGAATACTGCCTTAGGGTTGAGCGGATGGTTATGGGCTGTTGGCTGTTAGCTGTTGGCTGTTAGCTTTTGGCTGTTGGCCAATAGCCAATAGCCAACAGCTCTGGCAAACCTCACCTCGTCACCCCGTCACCCCATCACCCTTTCACCCTCTCACCCCATCACCCTCTCACTCCGTCACCCGCCTCAGGGAGTGGTTTCGTAACTGCCGAACTTTCTGTATCTTTGCCGCGCGGAACTGATAGATTGACTGAGTTTTATAATATATTTAAATTAAACTATTTACGATGGCTTTACGTTTGGAAGACCTTGCCCTGAGCAAGAAAGCGCCGCAAAAAGGGGCGCTGCATAAAGTTGGTATCGTGGGTTGCGGAGAGATGGGACAGCAAATAGCACTTCATTGCAGCCAATACGGTATCGACGTGGTTTTTGTTGATCTCACCGCGCAAATTGTGGAGGATGCCCTGGCTCATATGGGTTCTTTCCTCGATGGAATCATCAGCAAGTGGGGCATGACTGCCAACGAGAAAAAACTGATCCTTTCGCGAATTCAGGGTAGCACCGATTATCAGTCGCTGGCCACCTGCGATCTGGTGATTGAAACCATCAATTCGCGCAAACCAGGCACCAGCCTCGAACTTCGCAAAGCTGTGTTCACCCGCATCGAGTCGGTGGTGAGCCCCGATTGTGTGATTGCATCCAACACGGCTACGCTGATGATCAGCGATCTGGCTTCATCTCTTCAGCATCCGGCACGTGCAATCGGCATGCACTTCATTTCGCCTGTGCGTGAAGTGAGTCTGGTGGAGGTGGTGCGTTGCGCCCGCACGAGCGACGAGGCCTATGCCATGGTGAAAAAATTTGCCCTCATGATCGGTAAAAAGGTGGTTGAAGTGGCCGAGTCACCCGGTAACATCTCTACCCGTATGATCATTCCGTTTGTGAACGAAGCCTGCGAAATACTGATGGAAGGTGTTGCCACAGTTCACTATATTGACGAAACCATGAAACAGGTTTCAGGAAACCAGATGGGTCCCTTTGAATTGGCTGACCGTATTGGTCTCGATAAAATGCTTAAATGGATGGAAAACCTCTACCACGAGTTTGGCCAGTTGAAATACAAGCCATCGCCCATCATCAAACGTCTGGTAAGGGCCAACATGACCGGTTTGTCAACCGGCGAAGGGTTCTACCATTGGGTTGACGGACGCAAACAGGTGAAAAAAGGCCCTATAACGCATCTGGGGCGGGAGTAAACAGAGGTTTAACATCAAAAATTGAGTATCTTATGAAGATTATTGTTTTGAACTGCGGAAGTTCTTCCATCAAATACCAACTGTTCGACATGCCTTCGGCCGAAGTGATTGCCAAAGGGCTGGTTGACAAGATCGGGCTGCGTGGTGCCTCTATCAAGCACAAACGCGCCGATGGCACCGAAGTGAAGGTTGAAGGCGAAATCCTCGACCACCAGAGCGGTATCGAATACCTGCTCGGCATGTTGATTCATCCCGAATACGGCAGCATGAAAAGCCTCAACGAAATCGACGCCGTGGGGCACCGCGTTGTACACGCAGGCGAAATGTACGGTGGCAGCGTGCGCATCAACCAGCAGGTGGTGAAAGCTCTCGAAGAGTGCATCGATCTGGCACCCCTCCACAACCCGCCAAACCTCGAAGGCATCTACTCCATCACCCGCCTGCTGCCCGAAGTGCCCCAGGCCGGCGTGTTCGATACAGCCTTCCATCAAACCATGCCCGATTTCGTGTATCTCTATGGAATTCCTTACAGCCTCTACGAAAAATACCGCATCCGTCGCTACGGTTTCCATGGCAGCAGCCACAAATTCGTGTCGCGCCGTGCCGCCGAAATCGTGGGCAAACCCATCGAAGACCTCAAAATCATCACTTGCCACCTGGGCAACGGTGCCAGCGTGGCCGCCATTAAAAACGGCAAATCGTTCGATACGAGTATGGGGATGACACCCATCGAGGGGCTCATCATGGGAACCCGCACCGGCGATGTGGATGCCGGAGCGCTGCTGCGCATAGCTGATAAGGAGGAGGTGAGCCTCAACACCATGAACACCCTCATCAACAAATTCAGCGGGATGCTGGGCATCAGTGGCCTGTCGAGCGATATGCGCGACCTGGAGATTGCTGCCGAAGAGGGCAACGAAAAAGCCCGCGTGGCTCTGAAAATGTATCAATACCGCGTGAAAAAATACATCGGCTCCTACGCTGCCGCGATGGGTGGCGTGGATTTGATCCTCTTCACCGGCGGAATAGGCGAAAACGACTTCAACACCCGCCGCGAGGTGATGACCGACATGGAGTGGATGGGCATCGATTTCGACTTCGATCTCAACCACGGACTTAAAGGCAAAGAGGTTACCCTCACCCGCCCAGGCTCAAAAGTGCAGGTGATGGTGGTCCCCACCAACGAAGAACTGGTGATTGCAAACGATACCTACGACATTGTTACCCGTGGCGTTGATTCGCTCTGAATGGGTATCTGTAGTTAATAGAAAAACGCCCCGGATTCCGGGGCGTTTTTTTTGTGGAAATAATCTGCCGACTATTCGTAGTTAAGCTTCACTCCCACATACAAAGTGCGGGGTTCGCGAGGTCCGTAAATGTATCCTGCATCGCGGTATTCGCCCATGTCGAAATCGGTCTGAAAACTGTCGAAAACATTTTTCACCCCTGTATAAAACTGTAAGTTCATCGTACCATTAAGGGGCTGGGTGTAGGCCACTTTCATTCCCATGTCGAAGAAATCGGGGGAGTGAACCAACACGTCTTTCTCTATATAGCCTGCATAGTGAGGCACTTCCATGCTGCCGGTGTAGATTCCTGACAGCGAAATGTTCCATCGTTTGGAGGCAGCATATTGAGCCGTGAGGTAGCCATAGGTTTCGGGCGACCTGAGCATGTTTTTGGCAGCTTCGGCATCAGGGTCTTCGCTCCAAAGCACGGCCTCTTCGTATTCGCTTTTCTGCCAGGTGAAGCCGGCCTGGAAACTGAGGTATCGCGAAGGTGCCAGTTTCCCCTCGAGGTTCAATCCCATCACGGTGGCCCCGGGTCCGTTGCGACGCTCCAGCAACCTGTTGCCCTGCGGATCGGTGCCGGCATCTTCAAGAATAAAAACATCGGTGAGGTGGGTGCGGAAGAGCTCAACCAAAAAATTGCCGCTGACGTGTTCACCGGCAAACCATATATCCGACGACAGACTCATGGTATAGGATTTTTCGGGACCCAGGTCGTCGGCCAATCTGATGATCTGGGCCTCGCCACCCACGGCAGCAATGTGCAGGTCTTCGTCGAAGGCCTGCGGTGCCCTGAACCCGGTGCCGAAATTGGCCCGCAATTGCATCCACTTGCCGGCATCGTATTTCAGTATGGCGCGAGGACTGATTACCACCTCGTCGAGCAGGTTGTGCTTGTCGGCTCTGGCTCCTGCCGTGAAGCTCCAGTTGCTGTAGCGCCATTCGTTTTGTGCGAAAAAGCCTGCAATTTCTACCTGCTGATCAATCAGTCTGTTGTAGCCAGGCATGCCGTCTTTGAGGTGGTTGATCTGGTATTCGGCGCCTGCAGTGAAGTAGGAGGGGAGCCCGAGGTTGAGGTTGGCCGTCCACTGGGCTCCGCCCACCACGTTCACATCGGTGGTGTGGCCGTAGGCATTTGGGTCTTTGCCAGCGCCATAGTACGAGTTGCGGTCGGTGTATTGTCCGGAGGCATACACGTTGAAATAGCTCTGGTTATCGGCTGAATAGTGGCGCCATTGCAGCCCGCCGCCGGTGATGTTGTGCCTGGCCGATTCGCAAATATCGGCCTCATGGGGTTGAAGGTCGAAGGCGTTGCCGCCACGGCGGTCTTCGCTGATGTAGTGCATCTCGAGGATGAGTTTGTCGCGGTCTGTAGCTGTATAGAAGCTTCTCAGGCCCAGGGTTCCACCCCGTGTTTTCCCGATCTCCGAAAAGCCGTCGCCGTTGGCATCCCACGGGTCTTGCTGACGGTACATCCCGTAGGTCATCAAACCGGCTTTTTTGTCGTCGGTAACGGTGGAGTTGTTCAGCATGAAGTTGTGCCCGACAGAGCCCTGGTCGTAGCCCGAGGCCGAGTAATCGGCCGTGAATGTATTGCTCAAGGGTTCGCGAGTGATGATGTTGATGGTGCCGGCAATGGCATTCGACCCAAACAGGGCCGATCCGCCGCCTCGCACCACTTCCACCCTTTCTACCATCGAAACGGGTATCTGGTCAATGCCATACACCCCGTTCAATGCACTGAATATCGGGCGGCTGTCAATCAGAATCTGCGAATAGGGCCCCTCCAGGCCATTGATGCGCACCTGCGGGAAACCGCAGTTTTGGCAGTTCTGCTCAACCCTGAGCCCTGTCTGGTAGCTCAGTCCGCCGGCCAGGCAGGTACTTTGGGTGTTTTGAAAGGTTTTTGGAGTAATCACGTTCACGATTACAGGTGCTTCGCGTCGGCTGGTCTCGTTACGGCTGGCACTCACCACCACCTGGTCCAGCTCAATCTGGTCGGCCTGCAACTCGAAATTCACCTCGAGGGTGACTCCCGATTTGAGCTCAACACGCTGCTCCTGCGAAGTGTAGCCAACTCCTTGTGCTCTGAGTATGTAAACTCCTTCGGGCAGGTTGTTCATCTTGTAATGTCCGGTTTTATCGGTAGCAGTCCCCCGTCCTGTTCCTTTAAGGTGAACGGTGATGCCCGGGATGTGATCGCCGCAACACAGCACGTGGCCCACGATGTTGGCATCGGTGCGCTGCGCGAAGCTGATGGATGCATTGACGACTAAAGCGAAAAGCATGGCTATCGCTGTGAAATGATAATTGTGTTTCATTTCCAATAAAATATTTAAAGAATGACAATAGGATTTCTGTTTGCCTCGCGGCAATAATTAAATACGAATGTGGATTGTATTGCCGCCTTCAGGAGTTGGTATCACCACGTTTTCTTTGCTGGAAATACCCTAAGCGGCCAGTCTGTTACACATTTGCAGGCGGAGCCCTGAGTTGACTCACACCGTGGCGCGTCTGGTAGTTGGTTTGATTGTTGCTTAAATAGTATCCTTGCCCGAGCTGGGGTTTTAGTTGAGAAACCAGTACAACTTTGCCTGTAAGGGGGACACAAGAAGCGGCCAGATCGAGAGCCGACTGGTTCCCTGGTGCGTGCTGGTGCGTTTTGCCTCCCGATGAATTCTGGCTGTCGCCAAAAGGGTGTGAGTGCCAAACTACTGTGCCGTCGGGAAGCTGGTGGGCATGGCGGTAAAGCACCAGGCTTTCCTGCATCAGCAGGATCACCGCGGTGAGTGCCACTACGGCCAGCTTCTTTGTTATGTTATTGATAATCGGCATTGTGGTATTTTTGGCACCAGAATACTTTAATGGTGCAAATGTAGAACTATTCTAAATAACCACAAAATCTGGACAGGAAAAGTTATAAAAAACTGGCGCAACCGGGAGCCTGAGCAGTGTGGGGTATGCTCGCGTGGTATGGCATGGGTTGCACGCCGTATATACAGAATCAACTTGGGTTTATGCACAAAATAGTTATTACGGGCGTGCATGAGATCGCTGCGCTAGTTGCGAAAATAGCTTGCATCTGGTGGCTCGGTACGATGTTACCTTCGGTGAGAATAGTTAGCTTCGCTGAGAATAGTTAGCTTCGCTGAGATAGTTCGTCCCGCATAGCTATCGGGATAACCGCCTCTACGCTCAAATGCTTCGCATTTTCACTAAGACGCGGTATAACAAGGGTGAATCTCAATCCTAAGTACACTACCAGGTACCTGCCAACACCAAATTTGATTATTTCGGGAATTTACGGGTAGAGTTTAATGAACTTTGATCTGCAAATACGACCCTGTTTGTTTGTGTACTGCAGGATATAGAAGCCTTCCTCAAGGTGATTTACTTCAACCTGTCTCTCTGTGGCATTTGTTTCTGTTTTCCTGCCTTGTTGATCGAAAATGAAAACCAGTGGTTCAACATCAACCGGTAATAGAATTTTATCGAATGCAGGGTTGGGACATACAACACCATCCGTTGGGTGGTAGTCGTTGGCTACAGCCACGGGGTTGTATTGCCAAAGCCATCCTCCGGCATCGTATTTTATCAGGAAGCAATCGTTATTGCCGACGCTTGAAAGCAGAAAAGGCTGTTGTCCCAATGGATCAACATTGGCATTGGTGCCATAAAGTTGACCTGTGATCACGGGGTTGTCGTTCCTGTCAACAGATAGTCCTGCCACGATATTATTGGCAGAAGAGCTTTCTCCTCCAAAGTTTAAAGCCCAAAAAGTCGAATCGAGATTGTTTGTGAATTTCGCCAGAAAGCAATCTGCTGTCGGAGCAAAGGCTGTGAGGCTTGTTTGTCCAAAAGTTGCAGTTTGGTTCATCCAACCAGCCAGAAAAACATTGTTTTGTGAGTCGAATGATACTCTGTGGCCTCCGTCGCCTGTTCCACTGTTCATCCCAGTTGCGAATCGCAGATGACCATCGGTATCTAAGGAGCACAAGTAGAGCGATGAATTGGATATTGGAAAGCTACCTTGTTCGGGATCGAAATCAACGCTGTTGGTGCCGCTCAGTCTCCCTGTAAAATGGGGGTTTCCGTTGTTGTCGCACCGCAAAGCACCCGGTGAAACCAAATCTTGCATGTTGCTTCCAATTTGTTTTACCCAATAGAGCATTCCGTTTTCGGTGTTGTATTTCGCGATAAAAATGTCGTTTTGCCCCTGGCTTGAAAGAGATGTTGCTATGCCAAGCGGATTGAAATTCACCGCATTGCCTCTGAAATTACCTGCCAGAAATACATTTCCGTGCTGATCCGCATCGCACGCTCCGTAGGTTTCTGTAAACACATCGTTTCCTTTTACATCCAACACGATAACCCACTGTGCAAGGCCATTGGTATTGTATTTGACCAAAAAGATCCCCGCGGTGTTATCCCCGAGTGAATGTATCATCTCTTCACCCAAGGGATTGAAGTTCATGGTGCCATGAAATCCTCCGGTTACGAAGCAATTTCCTTGGTTGTCAACAGCAATATCCCAGGCCCGTTCCTGTGTTTCTGCTCCATTATTTCCCATGCTCAGAGCCCATTGGTACGTTCCGTTGCTGTCGTATTTTGCCACAAAAACATCTTCATTACCTTCGGTAGTGAGCAAGCCGCCACCGGCAGGATTGAAACTTGCTGTGAGGGGCCCGGTGGCTGTTGTGCTGCCAAAATACCCTGTCAGATAGATGTTGTTATCTGAATCTGTAGCCACGCCGTGTGGAGCCTCGCTGGTGGTAGCTCCCCCAACGTGGAAGGCCCACAACAAGTTGCCAACTGCCGAGTATTTGGTAACCGCTACCTGGGTAGTAACTCCTGGTGCCGTAAGGTTGGTGGTTCCATTTGGGTTCACGTTGATCGTGTTCTGAAACAGCGCTGCATTGATGTAGCAATTGCTCCTGTCCACGGCAATGGCTTTGCCATACTCCATGCCGCTACTGCTGTACAGCATGGCCAGGTTTTGGCCAATCGCCACGCTCGTAATAATCAGAAAAAAAGCGAGTGTTGATAGTAGAGTTCTCATTTGTCTTTTTTTTTGTACAACAGTTTGTTACTTCATATCTCCTCTTTGTTTAACAAGCTCCACTGTCACATCAGCTCCTTGTGATCTGAAGTTTTTCCAGCGGGCGTATTCGGGACTGTTCCACCAGGCATCGAATGATTTTTGATCGGGCCATTGCTGGATGACCATGAAATTGTAATCTTTCGCTTCTCCTTCGTAGCTGGTTTTGTCCATCCCTTCAAAAATGATTTTTCCTCCATATAAGGTTATGGTTCCCAGATGTCCTGTAACATATTGCATAAACTTCTCCTGGTCCTTAATATTCACCTTGATAAGCACAAAGCATTGGTCGGGATGAAGAATGGGCATCACAGGATTGAGAATGTTTGTCTGGTGGCGGGTTTCATCGAATGGCTCCAGCAATTCTCCGGGTTGAGACGGGCGTGCCGTGCGATTTCCCAGGTTGTTATCGGCCGGACGATTTCCCAACATAAGGTTGTTGCCTGATTTCATAACTATATCATATTCGGTTTCGTATTGTGCTACCGATTGCAGAAACGAGCACCCATTGGCCGATATGTCTGTTTTAGTTTCTGTTTGTAAATTGCACGACTCAAACCCTAATTGTTTGATAATATGTGGATTGTTGGTGTGAAGCGTAAGGAATTTTTTCTTAAAAGTGAAATCGGCTTCCCAGGCTGCCTGGAGTTTTTTAATTCTTTTGCCAACTGTAAATGTCCCTTCGGCATCAAAGGAAAAAATGGGGAACAGCCGGGTGCTGTCGGCATACATCGTATAACAAAGTGTCCAGTTGTTTTTATTGAACGTGAAATCACGGGTGACAAAGGCCTGCCCCGAAGGCTCGCTTTTTGCGCTGAACCACCTGCCATTGATGGATGGGTTTTGCCCTGAACTTTGTAGTACTATTGTTACAAAACCAATTATAAGTAGTTGAACTTTAAGGGGTGTCTGAGTGGTGTGCATGATTTTTTTTAGGATTTTAAATCTTGAAGGGTAGATGACTTGAATCTGCGGAAAATGGGAATGAACATCGGGCTCATATGCTCGACAGTGGATTGCGAGTTGTGTAGCGTAGCAAGCATCATGTGAATGCCGACAAAAAGTTTAGTGCCAAAGGTCATTCCTTATCTTGTTTAAACAATATTTGGATATTCTTTAAATCTGTTGCAAATTTGCTCATTGTTATCCGCAAAGTCAATAACTTACCAAAAGTAAAGTATGCTTTCTTTTAGTACAGTTTATTTATTGTCGGTATAAGCAGACGGTTGAAACATGAAAAAAAATGAAATTTTTTGTCCGGTAACAGCCACCATGAACATAATTGGGGGCAAATGGAAGGCGGCCATATTGTGGTATTTGCGCGAAAAACCAATGCGCTTTGGTGAATTACACCGTTGTTTAAATGGATGTTCGCTGAAGATTTTTAATGCTGATTTGAAAGATCTAGAGCGCGACGGTGTTTTGAAGCGGGAGGTGTTTGCCGAGGTGCCACCACGTGTTGAGTATTCTTATACAGAATTTGGCAAAACCCTCTTACCGGTGGTTTTGTCAATCAGGGAATGGGGTGTGTTCAGGTTGAAAAGCAACCCTGAATTAACTGACGGAAAGCCCCACTTAAAGAAAATGATTGAGTAGTCTGATAATAATATTGTTACGAACCAGATCGGGGGCTTTCATTCTTGATTGGTTTTCCTCCGTTCTGGTAATGAGGAGGTGTGGAGCGATTTGTTAATAGGTAACTGTTTTTTTGTGATTAATTACCCTTAATCCGCACCCACGAATATGCATGCAACCTCATTGCCCACCGACGAATAAAAATCGAGTCAGCGAATTATCAATAAGTTCAGATCATCTTTAACAAGGATTATTAGGAGAAGCAAAACCCATTCCAAACTGAGCATCACTTTTTTTTGCTATTTGGCGGTTTCGCTTGCATGGCGGCCTCAATCTGATGCAGGTCGGGTGCTATGGCTGAATCCAATCATCCTTAGAATAAAAAAACGCCCGGCACAGCCGGGCGTTTTTTTATTTAGTTAAGAAGTTCTATCCAAAGGTTATTTTTTACCTTTCTTTTGGCCCTTCTTATCCTTTTTATCTGACTTGCCTTTCTTGTCGGCTTTCTTGTCGGCTTTCTTGTCAGCCTTCTTATCAGCTTTCTTGGCTTTTTTCTTGTCGGTGAGGCCTTCCTGTTTGATCACAGCCTGAGCAGCAGCCAGGCGGGCGATGGGTACGCGGAAAGGTGAACAGCTCACGTAGTTGAAGCCTAAAGTGTTGCAGAACTCAACCGATGAGGGTTCGCCACCATGTTCGCCGCAGATACCCACTTTGAGTTTCTTGCGGGTTGAGCGGCCTTTTTCAACGCCCATACGCATCAACTGGCCAACGCCTTCCTGATCGAGAACCTGGAACGGGTCGTATTTCAGGATGTTGTTTTTCACGTAGATGGGGAGGAATTTGCCGGCGTCGTCGCGTGAGTAGCCGAAGGTCATCTGGGTGAGGTCGTTGGTTCCGAACGAGAAGAATTCGGCCGATTCGGCGATCTTGTCGGCAACCACGGCAGCACGTGGCACCTCTATCATGGTACCAACCATGTATTCGATGGTTTCGTTGCGCTCGGCAAACACTTTTTCAGCGGTTTCGCGAACGATCTTCTCCTGCATTTTCATCTCGGCAAGGGTACCGGTGAGGGGGATCATGATCTCGGGCTTGGCCGTGATGCCTTTGCGTTTGAGGTTGAGGGCAGCCTCGATGATGGCACGAGCCTGCATCTCCGAAATCTCGGGATAGGTGTTGCCCAGACGGCAGCCACGGTGACCCAGCATGGGGTTGAATTCGTGCAGCGACTCTACTTTGGCTTTCACCTCTTCAACGCTGATGCCCATCTCGGCAGCCATCTCTTTCTGGTTGGCCTCTTCGTGAGGAACAAACTCGTGCAGAGGGGGGTCGAGCAAACGAACAGTTACGGGCAGGTCGTGCATGGCCTCGAAGATGCCTTCAAAGTCTTCGCGCTGGATGGGGAGCAGTTTTTCCAAAGCTACACGGCGTCCGGCTTCGTCGTTGGCCAGAATCATCTCGCGCATGGCTTTGATTTTGTCGCCACCAAAGAACATGTGTTCGGTGCGGCACAGACCAATACCCTGGGCGCCAAACTGGCGGGCCACCTGCGAATCGTGAGGGGTGTCGGCGTTGGTGCGAACCAGCATCTTGGCGTATTTGTCGGCCAGTTTCATCAGTTCGCCGAAATCGCCGCTGAGTTCGGGATCGCGGGTGTCGATCTTGCCATCATATACTTCACCGGTGGTTCCGTTCAGCGAGATGAAGTCGCCCTCTTTGTATTTCTTGCCACCGGCCTCGATGGTTTTCTTCTTATAGTCAATCTTCACGCTGCCGGCACCTGATACGCAGCATTTTCCCATACCACGAGCCACAACGGCAGCGTGCGAGGTCATACCACCACGGGCAGTGAGGATACCTTCGGCCACGTTCATACCGCGAAGGTCTTCGGGCGAGGTCTCGATGCGAACCAGCACCACTTTCTTGCCGGCTTCAGCCCACTGTTCGGCTTCGTCGGCCTGGAAAACGATCTGGCCTGTAGCGGCGCCCGGCGAAGCGGGCAACCCCTTGGCAACCACCTTGGCGGCCTTCATCCCCTCGTTGGTAAACACGGGGTGAAGCAGTTCGTCGAGCTTGTTGGGTTCCACACGCAACAGGGCTGTGGGGGCATCAATCAGCCCTTGCTTCAGCATATCCATGGCAATTTTTACCTGGGCAGCGCCTGTGCGTTTGCCGTTACGGGTCTGGAGCATCCAGAGTTTGCCATCCTGAATGGTGAACTCGATGTCCTGCATGTCGGTGAAGTAGTCTTCCAGTTTCTGCTGAATCTGGTCGAGTTCTTTGTAGATGGCTGGCATCACCTCTTCGAGCGAGGGGTATTTCGTGGCGCGGTCTTCTTCGGTCACGTTGGCAAGTTTAGCCCACCGTTTCGAGCCTTCGATGGTGATTTGCTGCGGTGTGCGGATGCCGGCAACCACGTCTTCGCCCTGGGCGTTGATGAGGTATTCGCCGTTGAAGATGTCTTCGCCGGTAGCTGCATCGCGGGTGAAGGCTACGCCGGTGCCTGAGTTCTCGCCCATGTTGCCATAAACCATGGCTTGCACGTTAACGGCTGTTCCCCACTCGTCGGGGATGTTGTTGAGTTTGCGGTAGAGAATGGCGCGGTCGTTCATCCATGAGTTGAACACGGCCATAACCGAGCCCCACAGTTGTTCCCACGGACTTTCGGGGAAATCGCGGCCGGTTTGTTTCTTCACGGCAGCTTTAAAGCGGGCTACCAGTTCTTTCAGGTCATCGGTGGTGAGTTCGGTGTCGAGATGCACCTTTTTCTCCTCCTTCATGTGTTCAATAATCTCCTCGAAGGGGTCGGCATCTTCTTTCGACACGGGTTTCATTCCCAGAACCACGTCGCCGTACATCTGCACGAAGCGGCGGTACGAGTCCCAGGCAAAGCGGGAGTTTCCGGTGCGACGGGCCAGACCTTCAACGGCTTCGTCGTTCAATCCCAGGTTGAGCACGGTGTCCATCATGCCGGGCATCGAAGCACGCGCACCCGAACGAACCGAAACCAGGCAGGGGTTCTCTTTGTCGCCAAAGCCCGAACCCATGATTTTCTCGATGAAGCGGATGCCTTCAACCACCTCGTCGTGAATGAGTTTTACCACGTCTTTTTCGCCCACTTTGTAGTAGAGGTCGCACACCTCGGTGGTGATGGTGAAACCCGGAGGTACCGGAACACCAATCAGGTTCATCTCGGCCAGGTTAGCGCCTTTGCCACCCAGCAGGTTTTTCATGCTGCCATCGCCTTCGGCAGTGCGGTTGCCGAATTGATAGACATGCTTAGCGGTCTGTTTTTCTTTTTTTCCCATTGTGAATGAATGTATCGTCCATAAATTTGGACTCGATGAATTAAATAGTTAATTGTCAGTTAATCAATACATATAAATTTCGGGATGCAAAGGTACGAAAAAAGATAAAATGAGGGGTGTGAAGTTTGTGTTAAAGTCTGTACTTAATCTTGATTGTTGCTTCGATCAGGCCAAGCAAATTTTCTCCGTAAAACAAAGCTGTAGTCATTGATTCGTTTCTCCCCCCAACTTGGTTAGCACGCTGTCCAACGGTTCCCAAAGTTCAATCTTGTTGCCAAAGGGATCCATCAGGTGTACAAATTTTCCATAGTCGTAGGTCTCGATGTCGTCGAGCGGGGTTATGCCGTTGGAGCGGAGTTGACGTACCAAACCCTCGAGGTTTTGAACTCGGTAGTTGATCATGAACCCGCCTGAGGATGGCCGAAAAGCACCACTGGAAGTGTCCGACGGACTCCACCTCAGGTAGTTGACTTGCTGTGGATCGCGTCCGTTGCGGAACTCAAACACGGCACCATAAGGGTCGGTGGTCAACCCCAGATGGGTGCGGTACCATTCGGAAGTGGCCTTGGGGTTGTGTGAATGAAAAAAGATTCCCCCGATGCCGGTGATGCGTGGGGTAGTGTCGGGGATGGCAGTTATCTTCGTACCCGAATCGGTTGGAACATCTTCTGGCGCGGTACGCGGCAAATGGCTGCAAGCAGCTAAAACTACAACAACAACCAGAAGCATGGCGGGGTTGAGTTTCGAAGGGGGTTTTGTCAGGTTTTTCATGGGGTGATGGGATTTAACAATGAAATTGATATACAACAACATGATATTTGGTAAATGGTTCGGTGCGCTGCACCTGGCAATGGTTCGGTGCGCTGCACCTGGCAATGGTTCGGTGCGCTGCACCTGGCAATGGTTCGGTGCGCTGCACCTGGCAATGGTTTGGTGCGCTGCACTATCAATGGTTCGGTGCTCTGCACCTAGAAATGGTTCGGTGCGCTGCACCCAACGATGGGGCGATGTGATGCTATTTGAGCTTGGTGCTCAGGTGCAGCGCACCGGACTATTTGTGGAATGGTGTTTCAACATTAAATTCATAAATATCCGAAACATGGGTTGTGTCGCTTTGTTTGGGCTCTTGCATCCCCGAAATATACTTAATCAAAAAAATCAAATAAATATTTCTCGTCGTATTCAATTTCGAATTTCCTCAATAATTCCAAATATTCGTCTCTGAATGTGTCTTTTTGGTGATGAATATCCTGATTCTGTATGTATTTCACTACATGGTCAATCTGCGATTTGGCATAGGTAAATGCCCCATAACCTTTCTGCCATTCAAACTTGAATGCTGAATATTTGTTCTCCTTAATCCAATGGGTAGATGAGGTTTTAATGTCTTCAATCAAATGTGGAATTAAATCTGAAAGATAATAGCCAATTAAAATGTGAATATGATCAGGCTGGGCATTTATAGCCAATAATTTGTGCTTCCGATTCTGTACGACGGCAGTGATGTATTTTTCCAAATTGTTTTTCCAACTTCTCTGTATCAGTGCTGCTCTGTTTTTTGGGGTGAATACAAGGTGCACATAGCATTGGGAATAGGTGTTTGCCATGGTTTCTGTTTTATTGGTAATTTTGGTTCTGTGCTTACATAGGCAGAGTGCGATATTGTTTATCGCTTTTGTTCTTCATTACAATTTGTATTGATTTGGTCTTGATTAAACTCGGTCAAAACATGATTTGTCCGGTTTTAATGTGAATAACAGCGCGTTGAACCGATTTGATGAGGCAGTTGCGGATGGTTTCCTGCCGGTCGATCAAGGTGGGGCTCTCTTCTCCAATGGAGTAAAACTGTTTCACAAGGCGTTTGGTTTGGTTGTCGGTAATTGAAACCACCACACTCACTGTGAAATACTTTCTGAATACAGGAGCTATGTAACCAACATTGTTGGCAGGGTTGTTATACAACACGGGGTTGTAGTCTTTCCGGTCAGTAATTGAAAAATGGTCAAGGGTGATGGTGTAATCGGGACGGGTTCCTGTGGAATCTACACTCCCGATTGTTGGAACCGTGAATACCTGTTGCATACGCAAATAGTTTTGAAACAGATGGGAGTACTCGTCGATGAATTTTTGACTGGTTCCGTATTTTTTTCTGAATGCTTTTTCTACCTTGTATGAAACCAACACGGTATCGGTAGAAACTATTTCTATTGTTTTTGTCGAATTGGCCTTAAATCCTTTGTCGTTGAGAAGGGATACAACAAAAGGTTCTGAACACGATGTTGCCAACATCAGCGCAGCCAGAACTGAGAACACGAGTCTGTAGGTGATCGTTTTCATGGGAGATAAGGTTATTTAATAGAAAATTCATTTTTTGCAAATTCTGTCGTCATCTGTGCCAACCTGACTAATGAAGGGCCTTCTAATCCATGAAATCCATGATCGGCGCCGGGAAGCACTTCAAGGGTGTGTCTGATTCTGTGGGCTTCAAGTGCTTCAGCCAGCAGCAGCGACTGGCTCAGTGGCACTACTTTATCGGCGTCGCCATGGCAGATGAGCACAGGGGGAGTTTGCGGGTTGATGTAAGTAACGGGGGAGTGTAATCTGTAGCTCTCAACAACTTTCGCGGGGTGAGTTTCATCGCTGAATCCGCTAAAGGAGCGGGTCAGGGTGAGTCGGTTGTTGTATTTGGTTCGTTGTGTCCATTTGTAAATTTTCAGGAAGAGGGGGTGGATGTCGGTGCGCATCAGCGGGTTCATATCGGTTGGGCCGTAGTGGTCTATCACGAAGTTCACGTGGGTGGAAACGCCAGCCAACGCGGGATCGCCAGCAAAGGCATCATCGGGCGAGAAGGCTGCCAGCATGGCCAGGTGAGCTCCTGCCGACGAACCCCACAGCCCGATGCGACTGCTGTCGAGGTTGAACCTGGCGCCATGCAACCGTGTCCAGCGAATGGCATCTTTGGCATCGGCGGCAGGGGATGTGATGTGCGGCCCTTCGGGTGTTATCAGCCTGTAGCTGAAACTGGCTACAGCCCATCCGGCCTTCAGGAAATGATTGACCATGTGGCTGCGGTAGTGGCGTGTAACGGTATCGCGATTTCCTTTGGTCCAACTCCCTCCATGAAAATAGAGAATCACCGGAAAGGGCTGGTTGTGTTGCCGTGAAGGGAGCATAAGGTCGGCTTCCAAATTGTTGCCGTCAGCAGTTTTATAGGGTAGAGTGGCAGAGGGTCTGAGGCTGGTGTCAATACTCTCGGTTTGTGTTGGCAAAATCGGGTTCATTTCGCAGGGTGTCTTATTCTTTAGTGAGCTCTATTTTTTCTCGGTTTTGTTTACCTCGTAGGTGGCATCAAGGGTAAGCATCGAGTCAACAGAAATTTTATTGTCGGCTGCCTTTTTCCTGATCAGCTCCATCCATCGGGCATCTGTTTTGATGTAATCGCGCATGGCAGCCACTTTCTGTTTGTTTTTTTCGTGAACGATCAGCGCGGTATCAACAGGGTAGAAATGGTTGTAGAGATTCTCGACGAATCCCCAGCCAAACCCTGGCAGCGTGGCCTCGGTAGCCATGATGACGAACACTTCGTGCTGGTTCACAACGTCGGAAAGGTTTAATTGCGCAACCTCGACAGGTGTCGAAAACGATTCAGGATAAACTTGTTTGTTGTAGAACCAGAAGTGGCTGACCGAAAATGAGTTGCTTATGCCAAAGTTGTACATCCCCCAATAATAGCTGTCGGATACAACCAACACCGATGGTCTGGTTTTTCCTTCGGCTGGCTCGAACAGGTAGTGTGGATAGGCCATTTGGAACGATTTCAGGCGGAACTTGATGTTCATCCCGTCAGCAATGTCGTAATCGTCCATCCGTGGCTGGCTCATTTCTATTGTATCCCAATAGAGGTCGGGCATATCGATGGCGCGCAAGTGTTCAATAAAATGGATGATCGAGTCGGCGGCCAGCCCCATGCCGTAATAGCTCCAGTGAATGCCGTATTGAGGGTAGAGCGGGTATTTTGAAATTCTTTTCTGGTCAACAAAGTATTTGTTGAAGTCGATGTGGTTGATGCCTAGTTCCAGCGCTTTTTGAAGGTGAGCCTCATAATTGGTGGTTTTGCGGGTGGTATGGTATTTTTCGGGGAAAAACTCGGGATAGAACGATCCTTTTCCGGCAGCAAAAACCAGTATCAGGTTTTTGTTGAGCTTCAACAGGGTATCGCTGATTCGCGCGAGGCGGTACATCCTGTTGTTTATACTGTCTGCTCCAACGAAATCGGTGCCGTAGTATGCCTTTATGTAATTTTCTTCAAACAGGTAGTTTTCTTTTCCCACGATCACCCCGTTGGCTTTGGCTTTTTTAAACAAGCTGAAAGCTATCTGGTTGTTTATTCTTATGAAGAGGCTTCTGAAACCGAAGGTTTGGTTGAGCCAGTTTTCGGCGGCTTCCTGGTATTCGGCTGTGAACCATTTCTTAAAGGTGAATTCGGGTTTCGCGGGTGTGGTAATGGCACCACTTAACGGAGTAACGTTTATAACATTCAGGTTGTTCTGAATCCAAGGGGCAACAAGAAAAAGTAGGGCGCCCAGCAATAATATTTTTTTTATGGTTAAGTTCATTGTTTCTCCGTGGTGTTAAAACCTGAAATAGATAAAAGGGTTGAATCCGAAGGCGGTAATAGAGCTGATGCAAAGGGTCAGCAGCATCACAACCAGGCTGGCTGTCAGCAAATGTCGGCGAAGGTTGTAACCATCGAAATAGATGCTGTTTTGAATGAGTTCTCCTTTTTTCACAATAGTGAAGAATGAGAAAAAAACTGCCAGGAGAAGGAAGAGGTAAAACTCTCCATCAAAAGAGGCCGCAGGGGTGAAGTTGAAAGCAAACATTCGCTGAAGGTACAGGAGTGCATCGCCTACTTGTTCTACTCTGAAAAACACCCATCCTATCATTACCAGCACGAAGGTGATGAGGGTTGAAAGCCATTTGCCTGTTTTTTCATACACTTTCAATAGAAAACTTCTCTCGAGTACCAGAAACAGACCGTGGTAGGCTCCCCAAATCACGAAGCTCCAGGAGGCCCCGTGCCACAGGCCGGAGGCCAGAAACACCAGCCACAGGTTGAAATAGAGCCTGCGGGTCGATACCCGGTTTCCGCCCAGGGGAATGTAAAGGTAGTTGCGCATCCAGGCTCCAAGCGAGATGTGCCAACGGCGCCAGAACTCGGTAATGCTTCGCGAGATGTAGGGATTGTTGAAGTTTTCGGGGAACCGGAAACCTATCATTTTCGCTATTCCTATGGCCATGTCGGAATAGCCCGAGAAGTCGAAGTAAATTTGAAAGGTGTAGGCCACGATGCCAATCCAGGCGGTGTAAGTGTCAATATCGTTGTAATTGAGTGCAAAAATGGTGTCGGCCTGCAAGCCCATGTGGTTGGCAATTAGCACTTTTTTAGCGAGTCCTATTCCAAAACGGTAGAATCCTGTAAGGCGGTTGTCGATGGTGTCGTTGTGCGACCGATCGGTAATCTGGTCGGCCAGATCGTGGTAACGGATTATGGGACCGGCTATAAGCTTGGGAAAAAGTATGATGTAGAGTTGGTAGTCCCAGAAGTTGTCGAGTGGTTTGTGCACCCTCCGGTACACATCCACCACGTAGGTGATGGTTTCGAAGGTGTAAAACGATATGCCAATGGGCAGCACAAGTTTGGTCCAGGCAATATGGCCTGTCCCAAAAATCCCCAACGCGGCATTCACATTCTCTATGAAGAAATTGGAGTATTTGAAATAGAACAACAGCCCCATGTTTACCGAAACCGAGAGCGTGAGCATCAGCCGGCGGCTGTGCTGGTTGCGGGTGGCCCACATCCATTTTACAAGATGAAAATCGAGCAGGGTGGTCCCCAGAATCACGAAGATGAATTTGGGGGCTCCCCAACTGTAGAAAAAGATGCTAAACAGAAGAATGACAATGTTTTTGTATCTTTTTTCAGCCAGATAGTAGGTGATAAGAAAGGCAGGAAGAAAGAAGAGAAGGAAAACGATACTGCTAAAGACCATTTTATTTCAATATCAGGATTAAGTTGGTAACGACTTGCTAATCGATTTGTGGTGTGGTAATTAAAAGCACCTTCGAGGCTTGCATCAGCGTAATATCCAGAGTCTTTGGCGCCACCCGGAGTCGCGCTCCGTGCTGATGTCTTCTGAAGAAAGTGTAGTTCGATAGCATCTGACAAAACAATTTTGCCAGCAAAGATAGGGATTTGATGTTTAGGGGGGCTTGATTGTGATTGGGAGGCAGGGGAGAGGATTCAAAGATTCATCCCCCCGGATAGCTATCGGGGCGATCGGGATCAAAGATTCAAAGATTCGATGATTCAAAGATTCGATGATTCAAAGATTTGAGGGGGAGAGGGTTCCGATAGCCCTGATAGCTATCGGGGGAAGAGTGACTGGGTGACTGGGTGAGGTTTGTCAGAGCTTTTGGCTATTGGCCAACAGCTAAAAGCCAACAGCCAAAAGCTAAAAGCCAACAGCTAAAAGCTAACAGCCAAAAGCCAAAAACCAACAGCTAACAGCCAACGCCAACCGACTAAAAATAGATTTCCTGTCTCACTTTTTCCATCGGGTGTTGTTGATCGAGAAGCATTTCCCACACATCCAGAATCATTTGCGAATTACCGCACACCATCACCTCGGTTTGTGGGGTCACCTGGTTTTGTCGGAGCCAATCGGTTACCCGTCCCGCGAAGGGGAGGTTTCTTTCGCGCGAGAAGCAGGGAATGTAGCATCCTGGCTTGTAGTGACGCGGGTCGTGCTGTTCGGTGTGGAAGGCTACACCGTGAACGATTGTGTAGTCGAGGTTTTTATGCGAAGCAGCAAAGCAATGGAAGGGGGCTATACCGGTCCCTGTGGCAATAAACAATTGTGGGTGCAAAATTTGTTCATCTGTCAGGGTGAAGAAGCCGTTGGGGCCGTCCACCAAAACCTCATCGCCCGGCCTTAGTTTTGCCAGCTTCGGGGTAAGCCTGCCCGTTTCAACAAGCCTCACCAGCACTTCAAGGTAGTCGTGGTGGGGCGGGCTGTATATGGAATACTCTCTGAGTTCGCCCACACCGGGGATGCCCAGCGTGAGGTGTTGCCCGGGTTTGAATTGCAATTCGCGGCGGGTGATTCGCAGGATGAAAACTGTGGGGGTGATGTAGCTGACACTGATTGTGTGGTGGATTTGTTCTCCTCGTAGCCGGGTTAACATAAAAATAGTCTGTTTGCCTTTGCCAACAAACAGACTACCGTGTGGGTTCATCTCCCGTGTTAAAATTCTTTTACAACAGCACCTTTCTCGCTGTATTCCAGTCCAGAGCGGTGTTTTTCGCGACCGTTTTCGTATTCAATGGTAATTTCTTTCCATAAAATTCCCTTGTCGTTGTAGATCCTTTCTGTTCTCGAAAGGGGCATCCCTTGCTTGTTGTAGAGTGTAACCGATTTCTCGCGGTGTTGTTGGTCGTATTCGTATTTGTTTTGCAACCAGGTGATCTCTTTATCCTGGTTGTCGAAACTTGCCGATGTATTGGTCATCAGCAGGTTGTTTTCGTAGAGGAAGGTGTTGTGGGTGCGCGAAACCAAAGCACCGTCGGGAGTGCGACGCCAAATTTGTTCGGAGGTGCGGTTGTTTTGGGCATCGTAGGTGTAGTGGTACTCGTTGCGATACTTGATTTCGCCGTTCGGAGTCAGGGTTACGTCGTGCCTTTCGGTCATGTTGCCGCGGTCGTCTTTTGTGATTCTGGGTTTTAGGTCGTTGCCGGATGTGGTGTCGGGGGTTGCTTTGGGGTCAACCGACGACGATGGTGAATGGTTATCGCCTGGTTTCAGGTTGCATGCCCCGTTGAAGGCAATTCCGGCCAGAACCAGATAAAAAACTACAATTCCAGATCTTAATTTCATATCCAATTTTTTTGCAAAAATACAAGTAATCTGGTTTCAATGGCTCTCTTGAAGCATAATTCCGTTGTGCTTTTCCGGGTTTGCAAAATGGAATTCAACAATTTACTCCGAAGCTTTTTCGGTGCGTTGTGCCAACAGGGACGATGCCCGGTAGTGCAGTCTTTAGTACCGGCCGCGCTGTTGTTGCCGGTTTGGCTTCTGATTTGCTCGTTACCTGATGTTAACAGGCAGCATGAAATGGCAATGAAGGTGGCAGCGGTTTATTGATCGCTGATGCGCCTTGCACGGGTCACTCCTTTGATTCTTTCGATCTTGTGAAGCACCTCGTGGAGTTGCAGCGAGTTGAAAACGTGGATTTTAAGGCGTCCATCGAATTGTCCGTCACGCGATTCTATGTTCATGCTCAGCAAATTGATTTTCAGATCGAGGGTGATAAGTCTCGAGATGTCGTTGAGCAGCCCCATCCTGTCGTCGCCGGTAATTCTGATTTCGGCCTGATAGGGTTGAAGTTCTTTCTGGCCAGTCCACCACACCCTGACCACACGGTGAGGAAACCTCTGTTGCATGTCTTTGGCATTGGGGCAGTTGGCACGGTGAATGGTGACTCCTTTGGTGATGGTAACAAAGCCAAACACTTCGTCGCCATGTATGGGGGTGCAACATTTGGCAAGGCTGTACTGCAACTGGTGTCCGGCTCCTTCAATCAGCAGTTGGTCGTTGGCTCCCGAGTGTTTGGCCAGGGTTTCGAGGTTGGCTTTTCTGAGTTGTTTCTGGTTGGTTGTGGGCGGTTGTTCGGCTTCCTGCCTGCCTATGAAATCGCGCACAGCAAAGGGATCGGTTTTCCCGGTGGCCAGCGAGGCGTAGAAATCGACCATGGTTTTCATGCGGAAGTGTTTCAGGAGCTTGTCGTTAAGGGTATCGTCGAGCGATATTTTCCAGTTTTTCAGCTTTCGGTTGAGGATTTCCCGACCATCTTCTGCGTTTTTTATTTTCTCGTCGTTGAGGGCTCTTCTGATTCTGTTTTTGGCACGTGTAGTCACCACGATGTTGAGCCAGTCGAGCTTGGGTTTTTGGTTTTTGGTGGTGATCACCTCCACGATGTCGCCATTGGTGAGTTGGTGCCTGATGGGAACCACCTTGTTGTTCACTTTGGCTCCCGAGCAGGTGGCTCCAATTTTGGTGTGTATCTCGAAAGCGAAATCGAGCACGGTGGCACCGGGCGGGAGTTGCTTTACATCGCCGGCAGGTGTGAGCACATAAATCGATTCGTCTTTGTTGCGGTCGGTGAGGCCAAAAGTTTCGCTTTCGTCTGACGATTTTTGATGCTCCAGGGCTTGCCTAATCTGCATAATCCATTGATCTGACGATCCCGGGTCTTTTTTTTCTTTGTAGCGCCAATGGGCTGCGTCGCCCCGTTCGGCCACGTCGTCCATCCTGATGGTTCTTATTTGTATCTCAACCCAGCGGCCGTCAGGGCCTTCCACGGTGGTGTGAAGGCTTTCGTAGCCGCTGTCTTTGGGGAAGGTGATCCAGTCGCGCAGTCGTCGGGGGTCGGGTTTGTAGATGTTGCTCACTATGGAGTAAATTTTCCAGCAATCGGCCTGTTCGTTTTCAACCACTTTTCGGCTGATGATTCGCACGGCGAAGAGGTCAAAGATTTGCTCAAAACTTACTCCCTGTTTTTTCATCTTGGCATAAATGGAGGGGATCGATTTGTAACGCCATTTCAATTCGCAATCGAAGCCGTTGCGCAGCAATTCGGTCACGATGGGTTTGAGAAAGGCCGCGAAATAGGCTTCTTGTTTGGGTTTGGATTCGTCTATCTGGCGGGCAATAGCGGTGTAGTGATGGGGCAGGGTGATGCGCATGGTGAGCTCTTCCATTTCGGTTTTGATCCGGTAGAGTCCAAGTCGGTGGCTGAAAGGCATGTAAACATGCACGGCTTTTTTAAGGCTGTGTTGTGCGGCTTCGGGTGGTAATTTGTCGAAATGCCTGATTTCGTAAATGTTCATAGCCATCCTGATGAGCAATACTCTCAGGTCGCTGGTCATCGCAAGGAGCATTTGTCTGAAATTCTCCGATTCGATGCTTATTTTTTGAAAGTTGAGGCTTTGGATGTTGCGAAGCCCCTCGTTCAGGGTCCGGATGTCGGGCCGGTTGACAAGCAGGGGTTCTGTCTTTTTTTGCTCTTCGGGCGTGAGGCTGTCGGTTATGGCAAAGGCCACTATGGCCGCCACTCCAAGTCCAAGCTCGGCTGCCATAATCAGACTGATGTCGAACAAACGGCTTATTTGGCGGGCAGCATCCTGGCTTTCGCTTGGATATTTCTCGATGCAGAGTTCCATGGTGCTGCGCAACAGCGAGGTTTCGCCTCTTTTAATGAGGGGTTTGATGGCTGCAAGCAGCCTGCGGTATTTCTGCGTGGTGAGGCTGCGGTTGTTGGGTAGGGAAGTTGTCATTGGCAAAAAAAGAGGCGCCGGGATCAGAAAGAAACCGGCGCCTGCTGTGTCAAAGAGTCAAAAAATGTGGTTTATTCTTTGGTCAGGTCGCCGCCTTTGTTAGCACCGGGTTTTTGAGGCGCTGCAATCGATTCGCGCATCTGGGTGTCGGCCTTGATGTTCTGGAACTTGTAGTAGTCCATGATTCCCATGTTGCCGCTTCTGAAGGCTTCGGCCATCGCCAGGGGTATCTGGGCTTCGGCCTGAATCACCATGGCTCGTGCTTCCTGGGCCTTGGCTTTCATCTCCTGCTCGTGTGCAACAGCCATAGCACGACGTTCTTCGGCCTTGGCCTGGGCAATGTTCTTGTCGGCGTTGGCCTGATCCATCTGCAACACAGCTCCGATGTTTTTTCCAACGTCAATGTCGGCTATATCAATCGAAAGAATCTCGAAAGCGGTCCCGCTGTCGAGCCCTTTGTCGAGTACCAGCTTGCTGATGCTGTCGGGGTTCTCCAATACTATTTTGTGGCTGGGGGCCGATCCAATCGACGAAACAATCCCTTCGCCAACGCGAGCCAGAATGGTCTCTTCTCCGGCTCCTCCCACCAGTTGCCTGATGTTGGCCCTCACTGTTACGCGGGCTTTGGCCACCAACTGAATACCGTCTTTGGCAACGGCTGTCACGGGAGGAGTGTCAATCACCTTGGGGTTAACCGACATTTGCACGGCCTGAAACACATCGCGTCCGGCCAGATCAATTGCTGTGGCTGTTTTGAAATCGAGCGACATATTGGCCTTCTCGGCCGAAATCAACGCGTTCACAACCGATTGAACCCGTCCGCCCGCCAGAAAGTGGGCTTCCATATCGTTGCGCGTGAGCTTCAAACCTGCTTTGGTGCCGGCTATCAGGCTGTTCACAATCACCGATGGGGGAATCTTACGCCAACGCATAAGTACCAGTTGTATCAGCGATATTTTAACGCCGGAAACCAGGGCCGAAAACCACAAGCCAACGGGAATGAAATAAAATATTACCCAAAGGCCAAACAACGAGGCGATTCCTATCGCCAAAAACACGAAAACAGTTCCTTCCATAATTCTTAGGGGGTTTTTAGTTTAACAATAATTTTCTGATGATCTGTTTTTACAACCACAACATCGCGATGCTGATCAATAAAACCTGAGATGCTGTGAACTTCTGTCATCTCGCCATTTATGCGGGCTTTGCCGGCTGGTGCCAACCTCGACAGGGTAACTCCGGTGTCGCCGGGCTTCACTTTCTCGGTATCCACCAGGTTCACCTTGGAATCTATCGAGTCGTTGAGCATCAGTTTTTTCCAGGTGTTCGATTTGAGCGAGAAGTAAAGGGCTGTGGCTGTTGCCACCAGCGTTCCAAAGGTTACTGCCACTCCTGTGGTGGTGCCATACACGGCCCAGGCCTGCCAGATTCCTATGGCTATGGCTATGAACCCAAGTACCCCGGCTACCGAGGTTCCTGGTATTACCAATACCTCGGCAACTAAGAAAACCAGGCCTAAAGCAATGAGTATAATGATGATGGTGAGCGACATAATTCAGGGGTTAATCGATGGTCATACTAAGCTGGCTCTCTGTGAGCTGGTCAAACAGGGGTTTGAGTTCTGAAAAAGTGCCGGTTTTTACACTGCATTTTCCCCTCAGATGGGCCGTAAGCGCGCATTGCTCGGCCTGCTCCTCGGTGTGATCGCAGATATCAACCAGGCATTCAATCACGTACTCAAAGGTGTTAACATCGTCGTTGTAAAGTACCAACTGATGCCGATCTGATAGCTCATTCTCCAGTTTTTCGAGAATTTCTTCAACACTTTTTTCCATAATCCTATCAATCTTTTTCGGGCGATAAAAATAGTCAATCTAACCATACCTTTGCAAAAAAACTTTTCAACCTCCCATTCGTCTGTCTCCTGAATGAAAGCCGGGTTGAAATTAAGGGTATTGTTACAATGCATATTCAAGATATTAAATGCTTTACCTCCGATTTGCTGATTCAGCAACTGGCCCTCGCTTTTCGGGAGTTGTTGCCAGGTGTTGAGGCTCAGTTGCTCATGGCGCCCCCCTCGCGCGATATTCTGCTCCGACAGAACCGTCATCAGGGGCCGGCGCGTAAGGCTGCGGTGTTGATTCCTCTTTTCTACCAGGAGGGCAGGCTCTCAACGCTGCTGATCACCCGCAATGTTTACGAAGGGGTGCACTCGGGACAGGTGGCATTTCCGGGCGGCAAAGCCGAGCCCTTCGATACCAGTCTGATTGATACTGCCTTGCGCGAAGCTGCCGAAGAGGTTGGACTGGAACCCGCCAACGTGCTGGTGCTGGGGTCGCTTACCGATGTTTACATCCCGCCAAGTCATTTCATGGTTACACCTGTTGTTGGCTTCCTCAACTCCGTGCCGACTGTAACCCCCGATGGTCACGAGGTGATGTTGGTGAGTTCGGTGGCTCTCGAAACGTTGTTCGACCCCGATAATCGTAAAGAGCTTGAAATCAATACTCCGGCTGGTAGGTTGAGCACACCTGCCTACTGCGTGGCCGATCTGGTGATCTGGGGCGCCACCGCCATGATGATCAGCGAATTGGAGTGTATCTGGCAATCGGTCAGACTCAACCGTCCCTGACGGCTAGTTCTCTTTGTCCATCTCCAGCAAACCGTGTTTCTCGTTTCGGGCATGCCGCTCGATAAATCCTTCGAGTTGGTCAGACAAAAGCCTCTTGGCCAATATGGTTTTCTTTTCGTCGAGCAGGTAGATCACGGGGGTGCTGTAGATGTCATACAAATCTTTGAAGAATTTGGTGTAAGCGCGTGGTCCGTTCACGTTCACAAAATCCATCTTGTTCTTTTTGATGTAGGCTTTCATCTCCCGCATGTTGGTGTCGGTGCATACTGCATACACCCCGATGTCGTAGGTGGGTTTCATCTTGTGAACCAGTTCCAGCACTTTGGGCACCTCTTTGCGGCAGTGGCCGCACTCCGGGTCCCAGAAAAACAAGATGGTGTAATGGGCTTTCAGGGAATGAAGCGATTGGGGACGCATCAGGGTGTCGAGCATCAGCAGTTCGGGAGCGGTTTTGCCAATCAGGATGTCGCGCAGTTTGTCGGCCTTCTTAACCAGATTTTCGCGCACGGTTTTGTTGATCCAAAAATCCATGTCGCCGTTAGCATAAAACTTGTCAACCATAAACACGAAGGCGGCATCCATCCCCATGATATCGCTGCGCTCGGTGTGGTTGGTCAGGAACCATACAAAATAGCGGTAGGTGTCGCGCCCTTTTTTTACCACGGGTGCCAAACGGTTTACTTCGGCCTCGATGCTGTCGGGGATCTGAAGCACCAGTTTGGTGAAATACTGGCTGATTTTTTGATGAAACAGCGGCGTACGAACCATGCGGTCGTCGCCCAGGTCCATATTGTCGAAGTAATGGCTCTTGTAATAATTGAAGGCAAAGAGTGAATCGATGGTTCCGTCGTCTTTTTTGGGAGGCTCGGGGATTCTGGGTTCCGATTGTGCCCCTACAAAGGCTGCCACCAGCGTTCCTTTGTTCTCCTCAACAAAACGGGAGATATAGCCCCTTACGATGGAGTCGGCATTGGATATAAGTTTCTCACACCGAATGGCCGAATCGCTCTCTTTCCCGTTGCGTTCGATGCACTTTTGCCAGCGGTTAACCTCTTTCTGTTTCGACGAAAGGAATTGTATGTAGTTGTAGAGTAGTGTGTTGTCTTTCGTTCCTTTCACCTTCATCGATCCAACTATATCGTCAAACCGCGTTTCGACGCTGATCTGCTGTTCCTTGTCGAGCAGCAATTCAAAATACCTTACCTTTTTCTGGCCTGCAACAATGTACATCCCGCCGGGCAGCAGCGTATCGGCCTGAAATTGATACCAACCACTTTTCCCCAAACGGGCAGTGTCGTCAACATACTGCTTGTCGCCGTAGTAATGAGCCAAATAGAGCACGGTATCGGCAACTCCGTCAATTCTGATCTTTAAATCCAGCCCGTTTTTGGGTGTCCTTTGAGCTGATAACGACGTAAAAATTAGGCATATAACCGCCAGTGAATAGAGTGTTTTCATGGAATTCGCGTAGATTACGTTTTCGGGCAAGGTAACAATTCCAACCTCGCGGATGTTGAACAAGGTGCAAAAATAGCAATTTGAAAACAGCTAACCCGAACCTTGCTGCCATTTTCTCGTACAAGCCTGTTGTTTGTTGTGAATTATCTAATTCGATTTGTTGTATGAAATTGAAAAACAATTGTTCGGCTTTTCCATGGTTGCTTCTTCCGCTCTTTCTGTTTTTGGGGTATGCCACCGGGGTTCGTGGTCAGGCTGTACCTCCCAGGCTTCAGGATGCCCTGGGACAGCGGCAGGAGAATGCCATGTCGTACCAGGTGATTCGCGATACCATGAGCAGCAATTCCTGGGCAAACCTCATGCGCCTGATTCATCACCTGCAAAGGGTGGCCTCGGCCGATAGTGTTATCCAGTCAGAATATGCGGAGCTGTTTTCCTCCGAACTGAAAAACAGCAAGGCTTTGAGGTTGCAACTCGACAGTCTTCAAAATGCAAAACCTGTCAGTGGGGGCGCCAAAGGGCAGGGGGGTGAGTACCCTTTGTTCTACCTGGGTTTGATTGCCCTGATGGTGCTGCTGGCTGCGCTGGGAGGCTACCTGCTCTACCTGATGATGAACAGAAAAAAAATTCCTGCTGCCGAAGAACCTGCTGATAAAAAGGACTTGGAGAATGCCATCACCGAGTACGAGAACAAATTGGCTGAAATAAGTCAGGTGCTTACCGATCTGACGCTGGAACGCGATAAAACTACTTCCGAAATCGACGAACTTACCAAAACGCTGCAACGCGAACGAACCCAGCGGGCTACCTACGCCGAGCATTACGAAAAACTCAGTATTGAGCACAACCATTTGAAGGTGAATATGGAAACCCTCCTTAAAGAGAACATTACACTGAAAAAGGAGGTTGTGAAGTGCCAAAGCCAGGTGCCAGAACCACCCGACGCCAGTTCTTTCATTACCGAGATAGAGACTCTGCATGCTCAATTGGCAGAGGTTAACACGCAGAAAAACAATCTGCAAAACTCACTGAATGAGGTAAAACAGGCCTATGAGGCAGCGGTTAACAACACCCCTGCCAACCACTCTTCGGCCGAGGAGCTGAACCATCTGAAGGATGCTGTAGCAGGAATGGAGGGGGAGTTGCTTGCTGCTCAGGCGGGAAACGCTAAACTGGCCGACGAGAACCAATCGCTTCAGGCTAAACTGAAAATCGTGAACGATTCGCTAAGCGACGCGCGGCTGGCTCTGGCCCGCCACGATTCTTTTACTACTTCACTCCAACACCAAATCGAAAAGCTGTCGGCTCAGGTAAACGATTTCCAAGCTCTTCAAAATGAGGTTGAAATGCTGCGAAAGCAAGCTGCCGGTTTCGCCGCTTTGCAAAACCAATTGGGGTTTCTGGAGGCAGAAAAGGAGGTTCTTAGCAAAAAACTTGATGAAACTGAAAAAGAGCTTCAGAAAAGAATCACCATCGAAAACGAACTTAAAAAACTGATGGGCGGCCTGGGATCGTGATAGGTTGCTGCTAATCCGATAACCCAAACAGTTCAACGTAGTAACAAGCCAACGATTCGGCAATAACCACCCTCATCCCCCGCGACGATTTCCACCAGGCTTCTTCGTCGAAGGTGCTGTCAACTTTGCTGATTATGCCTGTCTGGAAGCCGTATTCACGGCCTACCTTGTTGAAAATAAGCCAGCTTCTTCGGCTGTGAGCACTCAACGACATCACGTTCACTTTGCAGGGTTCAACTCCCATCGCGCGAAGTTTCTCGAAGCCTGCTCTGGCATTGGCCACCGACCTGTCGCGCCAGGTAGCCGGGGCGGGCGCACTTACCATCAGGTTGGTATCCATCCCAATTTTCTCAAGTGTGGCATAGGCAATAGCTGCCAGCGATTGGTATTCGCTCAGATAGGTGCCTTGTGCTAAAATGGTCTGCCCTGTGGTTACCAGCAAATTATAATCGTCGCGGACAAAAATGTCTGAGGCCTCCTCCAGGGCATAATCGGGAAGAAAACCTTCTACCATCAGAATCTTTGCCCCTTCAAGGGGTTGGTTGGGTGATAGATAGCTCAACACGCTGGTAGCCCATCCGTAAATCAACAGGCCTACAACAGCCAACACCAAAAACCATCCGGCGAGTGTTAACCTTCTTCCCGTGGCGGGCTTGGTCAAACGGAGTCTGAAATGCATAGCTCTTTTTTTGCTCAAATATACACATAACTCCACCTCTTTCATCAAAGGGAGCATCACTGGTAAACTTTATTTGGAGGCTGTGTTAATTTAGTGTTACCTCTTTCCGCAGTCCGGCAGGGTCCTGTTTACCTTTGTTTTGGTGTTATGCGTTTGATTTGTAGTTGTTTGTGGGTTTGTTAGGTAGTTTACAATCTTTTAACATACTCGTAACATGATCTTAATCCCCGGCACCAACAACTGATCTAATTTTGCATCAGGAAAAAATCGTAAAAAAATGAAAAATACAATTCTTGCTTTTCTCTTTGCTTTTGGAATTTTTGCAGTGCCCGCGATGGCCGAAAATGAAAACAATGTGGCCGAAAAACCGAAATCTGCTGCTGAAGCTCCAGTGGCTACCACTCTGGTGCAAGGTCGCGTGACCGATATGGTAACTGGCGAAAGTCTGGCCGGAGCAGAGGTTAGCATCGAAGGCACCAACATCAAGGCTTTTACCGATCTAGATGGCAATTTCGTGATCGAAGGCGTTAAACCCGGCAAATATAACATTATTTGTTCGCTGATTTCTTACAACAAGAGTTTGGTAGAGAACCTGAATGTGGCAGGCACCACCAACCACAAATGTGAAATTGCCTTAGAAGCTTCCCGTTAATATTTCATCTCCGTTCCAATCTTAGCCCGGCACCCTGTGGTGTTCGGGTTTTTTGTTGTACAGTTTTTTATTCAGCGCTCTCATGCAGCAGCCGGCTGAAATGCGCGCTCTTTATTTCGTTTTGATGCCTTTGTTAATAAGGATGTGGTAGTTATAAACTGAAAAGTTGCCGCGCCTTTAACAGGGGTATCGGTTTCTGATGGTCAGCTTGTTTTAGTCTTGATGATGATGTTTTCCGGCTTCACCTGTAACTTTTTACCATGCTGAAAGGTCAGACAGTTGTTGAATAATTTTAAATAGGAGAATCATGAAAAGATTTTTTAGCATTGTCATTTTCGCATCGTTGGTATTGTTTGGATTTAAGTCGGTTGTGGTATCAGCAGTGCCGTCTGTTGCGGCTGCCACCGAGCGTGAGAACCGTCAATTGCCCTCTTTTACCTCTATCGCCATTACCGGATCGGTTGATGTGGTTGTAAAACAGGGTTCCAGCCAGTCTGTTGTGGTAGAAGCCGATGCCGGGTTGCTGAAACGTATTGAAACGGAGGTGGCCGGCGAAACGCTCACCATCAGCAATCCTGGTACCTTCAGGATGGTGAAAGTGATGAAGGTGTATGTTACCGTACCCACGCTTGAATCGGTGAAACTGACCGGCTCGGGCGACCTTTCAACCGACGGAACCCTGGCGGTGAACTCGTTTCAGTTCAGAATTCACGGTTCTGGCGATCTGCACCTTGCACTCGATTCCAAACAGGTTCAGGGGGTTATCACCGGTTCGGGCGATGCTGAATTGAGCGGTATCAAGGGGCAATTCGACCTGGAACTGACCGGCTCTGGCGATGTGAAGGGATCGGACTTGAATCTCGATTTGCTTAAACTTCAGGTAAATGGTTCGGGCGATGTGACGCTGAAAGGTGTCGCACAAAAAGTGGTGGTAGCCCATTTCTCGTCTGGCGACGTTCACCTTTCGGGTCTGAAAGCATCTGAAGCCGACGTTGAACAACGCGGTTCGGGCGATTGTAGCCTCTTTGTTACCAAGACTCTTAATCTTTCCAACGCCGGTTCAGGCGATGTGTATGTTTCGGGCAATCCGCAACAACGCCGGACCAGCAGCCACGGCTCAGGTGATGTTCATTTTAACTGATCGTTTAAATTTTAAATACCATTCTTGTTATGAAATCCTTTAAAAAACAAACCGTTGTTGTAGCTCTGATGGCTTTGTTGATCCCTTTCACGGCCTGGAGCAGCGATAAACTGACGACCCGAATTCACAAAGTGGCCAATTTTACGAAAATTGAGGCCGGAGGAGTTTTCAAAATCAGCTTTAAAACCGGTGAATTGGGGCCGGTAATCATCGAGGCAGAAGATTTTGCCCACGAGAAAATCACCGTTGAAGTTCACGGGGGCGAATTGAAGCTTAGTTCTAAAAATTTGCGCAACCTTCATCACGATATCAAAGTGACCATCACGGCACCTGTGCTCGAAGAGATCGATATCTCGGGTGCCGCCTCCTTTGTTTCAACAGGTTCGGTTAAAGCTCAGGACTTTGAGATAGAGGCTTCGGGTGCGTCAGAAGTGGTTTTGAGTCTAAAGGCCACCTCGGTGAGCATCGATGCCAGTGGCGCGTCGAAAATCAACCTGAAAGGGCAGGCCAATCGCGCTATCTCCGAAGTGAGCGGCGCAGCCAAAGTTCATGCCCAGGACTTCTCGGCCGACGATGCCCGCCTGGGCGTTAGTGGCGCTGGTTTCACCGAAATGTCGGTTAAAGAAAATCTCGATGCCGAAGCTTCAGGAGCTGGCAATATCCGCTACTATGGTTCCCCCCGTGTGAAAAGCCACACCTCGGGTGCTGGTAGCATCAGAGGAAAAAACTGACCTTTCAACTTGTCTTTCTTTCAATCGGGTAAAAAGGTTGGCAAGGCTTCCGGCAACGGAAGCCTTTTTTTTGTGGACCCTGTCGGATAAGGGTTTTTGATGCTTATATTTGCCTTCCTGAGGGTTGCGGCCAAACAAAACCCGTGAAGGTTTGTTCGAGAACTATAAACTATTGTTATATAAATGTTTATTAGAGATAATATTAAAGCAGGGTTCCTGTTTCTTCATCTCAGATGGATGGTTTTGATGCCGGGTGTTTTAGCGCCTGTTACAATCTGGGCCGATACGGCAGAAAGCAAAGTGCCTGCCGTTGCTCATCGCGAAGCCGGCCAGGTTGACTCCTCCGCTGCTGGCGTTCACGATTTTAACCTGGAGGTTTGGAAGGCACTCCCTTCCGATTCTTTGAAAGAGGAGGCTGTGTTGAACCTCGTGAACGATTACAACCAAACCCTGGCTGAGTATCAAAAAGCCTCTCAAAGCCTGGCCCGAGGGAAGCAGACGCGCATCTTGCTGGTGGTAGCAGCTCTGTTTTTGGTTTTGGTGTTTTTCTTGTGGAAGGTTGTCGGGCAGGCATCGCTAAAAAGGCGGATAACAGCTCTTGAGGTTGCCCTTCAGAAGAAAGATCAATCAGACAAACTTGTTTTCCAGAAATACTTTACTACCCTCAGCCACGAGATTCGCACTCCACTCAACGGCATCAGCGGGATGGCTCAGTTGCTCACGGCAACGCCTCTCACCGAGAAACAGGAGGAGTACCTGAATCTGCTGAAAGTATCGTCGCAACAACTCACAGCCAACATCACCGATCTGATAGAATACAACCGCGAAAACAACTCCTCATCGGGCATCGAAAGTCTGCCCTTCGAGATTCAGGAAGTTGTTGGACAGGTGCTTGATATGGCCTCTGAAAAAGCAGCGGCCCGACGTATCGGGATCAACGTTTTTACCGATACGCGAATTCCCCGGACGGTTGTTGGCGATGCCGTAATCCTGCGCCACGTGTTGTCGTTGCTTCTGCGCGACGCTGTAAGCTTTAGCCGGCAACACGATGTTGGCCTCAGGGTGGAGATGCTCAGCCATCAAAACAATCAGGTGGAACTGAAGTTTGTTGTTTCGGGATCAGGCAGTCTGCCCGACGATGTGGTTGCACTCTTGTCTGACTCCGCTGCCGCGATGGCTGAACTGCCTCCTCCTTTCTTTGACCAAACACGGGAGGCCCGTCTGGGGCGTGCTTTTGCGCTGGTAAGGATGATGAACGGGGTGTGCACAATCGGGAGCCAGGCCGGCGAGGGAAGTCATATCAGCGTTGTAATGCGCTTTGATGTTGCCGAAAACAGAACAATTGACCAACCCCGGATGTCGCTGGCAGGACTCAGGGTGCTGCTGATCGACGAAAACATGACCAGCAGGTCGGTTTTTAGACACTACCTCACCTTTTTCGGCTGCCGCACCGATGAAGCATCCAGTTTCGAGCAGGGTTTTTCGCTTCTTTACCAGGCCGGATCTCCCTCTGCCTACCAGGTGGTGTTGATCAACATCAGAGAGATGGAGCCCGAAGTGCTCGAAAAAATCAGACACTTCAAGTCTCAACCCGATAACAACCTGGTCTGCTTTTTCCTGACAGCCTCCACCGGGTTGTTGTTGGCCGCCGGCGAACTGAAAAGGTTTGGCATCTCGGCTTTTCTTAACAAACCTGTTAGCCTCTACGACCTCTACGATACCATCGAGCGGTGGGTGTTGCCGTCGTCCGCCTCAGGACAACCGCCCCGACCCCGCCCCGAATCAGCAAATGCTGCTCACACAGGTTTGCAAATACTGCTTGCCGAAGACAACCTGATAAGTGAAAAGGTGGCCACCGCCACCCTCAATCGGTTGGGCCATTTGGTTGATGTTGCCGAAAATGGGAAAGTAGTGCTGCAAAAAACTGCTGAAAAACGTTACGACCTGATTTTGATGGATATCGAAATGCCCGAGATGAATGGCATCGAAGCAACTTTGGCTCTTCGAAAGGCTTCGGTAAAAGCCATCAATGGCGAACCGGTTCCTGTTGTTGCTCTCACGGCCAACGCCATGCCCAACGATCGCGAAAAGTGTTTGAAAGCGGGCATGAATGGCTACATCAGCAAGCCGTTTAAACATGAAGAGTTGATTAAAATATTGAAATTAACCATAAATACCAGTGAATGAAGAAGAAGACCCAACGAGTTCTTGTTATCGAAGATACCGATGATGTAAGAAACAACATCGTCGAAATATTGGCCTCGGAAGGCTTTGATGCCCTGGGAGCCGAAAACGGCGCCATCGGAATCGATATGGCTGTTGCCCAAAACCCCGACCTGATTGTTTGCGACATCATGATGCCGGGAATGGACGGTTACCAGGTGCTGGAAGCTCTGCGAAAACACGTGGTTACCTCCACCACTCCGTTTATTTTTCTCACCGCTAAAAACACCCGCGACGATCAGCGCAGGGGGATGGCTTTGGGAGCCGACGACTACATTGCCAAGCCCTTTACCATCGACGAGTTGCTCGACGGGGTGAATACCCGCCTGAAGCGTGCCGCCGATTTCAGGGAAAAAAGCGAGCAGAAACTCAACGAACTGACCCGAAACATGGGAGTTCCCATTACACGCGTTATCAGCGAGCCTATCAAGGCTGTCATAGGTTTTTCGAAAATGGTGATGACGGAATACATGCACATGGAAAAACCTGAAATCGCTGAATTTACCTCGCTTATTTACAATGCTGGAATGAAACTCAACGGCGTGGTTCGCAAAACCCTGCTCTATTATAACCTGGAGGCATTGCCCTACAAAGCCGATGAACTGACTCTTTTGCAGCAAAAAGTCACCGGGTCGTGCAAGGAGGTGACTGGCAGGGTGGCTGCCGATGTGGCTTCCCGTTTGGGACGCTCCAACGATTTGATGCTTCATCTGGAAGCCGATACCCGCCTGGTTGTCCCCAACGAGTTTTTTGAAGAAGCTCTGATACAACTGATCGAGAATGCTTTCGTGTATTCTCCGAAGCGCACGAAGGTGAAGCTGATTTCTGGCACCGACGGCCTCAGAACCTATTTCACCATTAGCGATGAAGGGCTGGGTATGACTGAATCGCAATTGGAGTCATCGGGGGCTTTCGCACGGTTCAACCCCGATTTTGCTTCTCAGGAAGGGGTTGGCCTGGGCCTGGCAATAGTGCATAAAATAAACGATCTGTTCGGTGGACAATTGTCGATCAACAGCACACCAGGGGTAGGCACCACCGTCAGACTGTCGTTTGCCAATGCCTGATCCCGTATTTTATTGAAATGAAATGGGTTGTTTTGGGTATTCAGTAGTGCCAACGCACGCGTTGGCACTGCTGAACAAACCCGCGCCACGAGATTACATCACGATTTTCTCGACGGTTCCTTCGAGGCGGCTTTTTTCGGCCATGAATCCCATTACATGGCTCTCGATGGAGGCTTCGATGGTGGAAGTGAGCAGGGTGGGGTCGTGTTTCGACACGGCATGTATCCAGTTGGCCACCAGCCGCCAGTCGCCGCCACCATGACCGGAGTGCTTGTAGTTTTCAACGTCGATGGCATTGGCCTCCAGGGTCTCTTTTTTTCCTGTTCGGAAATCGTAAAGGGTGAACCTGTCCATATCGCCTTCAATAAATCCCATGCTTCCCATCACTCTGGTTCGTCGTCCTCCCCAGGGTGTGAAAGCCTCCATGCTGAAAGCGGCTGTTACACCATCTTCAAACTCTATGGTTGACACGTAGTGGTCGCACTGATCGTTGTCCATTTGGTAAACACACCGGCCGTAATTGGTAGTTTTCAGGTAATGGAGTATTGCATCGCCTTGTTTTTCTTTTTCTGTGGGGAGGTCGAACACGTAGGTCCAACTTCTGCGTTCGTAATAAATTTTCATGGCAGAGTAAGGGCACTCTTTTTCGGCGGGGCAGCCGTCGGAGCAGCGTGGAGGGGCTCCTGCCGGGGCGTTCTCTTTTTTAAACCACTTGAGGCTTCCGAAGGCCTGGATTTTTTTGGCCGGCTTTCCAATCATCCACCGCATGATGTCCAGATCGTGGCACGATTTGGCCAGGATGATGGGTGTGGTAGCCGCGGAGTTGTGCCAGTTGCCACGCACATAGCTGTGGCTCATGTGGATGTGGTCGATGGGTTCCATGTGTTGCATGCTGATGATCTGGCCAATGGCTCCGCTTTGCATCAGTTCGCGCATCTTCACGAAATAGGGGGCATAGCGCAACACGTGGCAAACGGCTACTATTCTGCCGCTTTTCTCGGCCAGCTCCAATATGTCGCGGCATTCACGCTCTGAAGGGGAGATGGGTTTTTCCAACAGCACGTCGTAACCCAGTTTCAGGGCTTCCATGCAGGGGCCGTAGTGCAGGTCGTCGGGGGTGGTGATGATGATGGCATCGGCAAATTTGGGCCTTTTAAACACCTCTTCCCAGGTGTGAAACCTGTTCTCGTCGGGGATGTTGTGTTTTTGGGTGTAGCGTTCGTTGCGGATGGCAATGGGCTCTGCTACTCCCACAATGTCGAGTTGATCGGGGAAGTTGAGGGCATAACCTCCATATACGTTGCCGCGTGATCCGGCACCACAGGTGATGGCCGTAACAGGCCGCGAGGGCGGTTTGATGTCGTCGGGCATTAGGATGGGAATCACCTCGTTGGTGTTTGAGAACGATTCCCAGGGGAGGAGCGAGCCACCTAAGGCAAGCCCCATGAGCTTTAGCGCGTTGCGCCGTGATGTGGTGTTTTTCATAGTTCGGTTGAATGAATGGGCCAAATGTAGAAATCTTTTTGGGTTCAAGCATCACAGTTGGCATGCCTTTTATGTTCTGGCATGGATTGTCAAGGGGTTGGTTGAAACGGAAATTATTTGAAATTCAGTTTAAAGGCTATGCTGACCCCGGTTTGAAACGGGATGGTTTGCATTGGCTTAAATTATGGATGGGAGGTAGCGGTAATGGCCAATGATGGTGAAGCTTTGCAGGCAATCTTCAACAACCTGCCCTGCGCCAATGTTGTGGATGATCAGGTGCCTTTTGCCATCTGCCGATTTTAGTTTTGATACCAGCCCAATGTGGGTAACTCCTTTTCCCAGGTCCCAACACACCACATCGCCCGGAAGATAATCTGAGGCTTTGTTGCCGATTGCTTGCTGAGCGCCTGCCCTTTCAAAATAGATCATGAGGTTGGGAACTCTGCGGTGGTCGATGTTCTTGTCGGGCTGTTTAAGTCCCCAGATTTTTGGATATAGGTGGAAATGGGTTTTCATATCGGTGTGGACCTCCTTTTGGAGGTCGATGCCTACCTTGCGGTAGGCTCTGATTATTACGTCGGTGCAAACTCCTCGCCCTGCAGGAACGTCACCGTTAGGATACCCGATTGTGTAATAAGCGGGATCGTAAACCACCGAATTGTGAGTGAGCCGGAGCGCGGAATCGGCCAAGCGGCTTAAGAAGCTGTTGTGCTGGCCAAATCCTGCAAGGGACAAGAAAAGTGCAACTGTAAAGGTTGTTTTCTTCAATGCTGTCATCTGTCCTGCATTTTTACCTTGTGGTTGTTGAAGAAGAGGAAATGGTTGCTGCTGTCGGTGCGGTAAACATCGGTGTTGACGCGTTGTATCAGCAGGTCGTCGGCATGGAGGCGGGGTTTGGCGTCAGCATGACCTATGGTGGCTATGTAAACTTGGTTGACAGGGTTCTGTATTTTGAAGGTACCTTCGGCCAGCGACCAATCGCCTGCCAGGGTTTCAGCCTGCTCGGGGAAGAAGGTGGTGGTATGCCATGTGTTGGCCCTGGCATCGTATTCTTCTACAACCAGCCTGAGCCAGAGGTTGAGGGCATCGGGTTCGCCGTTGTACATCCATACACTCAATTTGTAAACTTCACCGGCTTTGAAAGTGCCAGGAGGAAGGGAGACCAGGGTGTGTTTGCCACGTTTCATGGCTCCGTAGCTGCCTTTGCCCCTGAATGCTGTGTCGTTGGTTTGGTGTTCGAAGTCGTCGTACCAGATCACTGCACCGGGTTCCGACGTCAGGAAACCTTTGTCGGCAACCAGCCTGTTGAGTCGGTTGGTGAATTTGCTGATAACCGATGGGGATTCGTCGGCAAACAGGGCTTGGGGAGTAATACTCAGCCATTCTGTGTCACCGCTTTTGAATAACTTTTCACCTTTTGCGGCCAGACTTGCCTCGTAAGGGGTGAGGCCGGTACCGGTAACCAGCAGCAGCAGGGGTTTGGTGCTTGGCAGGTCGTGGCTGATGGGTTTTGGGTAGTAATTGGGGGTTACGAGTTGCACCAGCCGTTTGCTCTCTTCGATGGAGGTTCGGGTGAGGTTGGCACTCATCAGCGGGAGTCCGAGGTGCCACGATGCTACCAGGGAATTGGTCACTGATGCGTCAACGCGGGGTCGTGCAAACACTTCGGAGCCCTGGTAGAAGTAGGGGAGGGGAATGATGGCCTGGTAACCCTCGGGCTCGATAAGGTTGAGTGCCTGCTTCATCTCATCGGGCAGTTGTTTGGTGTCGAAAAGATTGGCTTCGGTTGTAATGCTCGCGGCCACCCCTCGATGGTAATGGTACCCCTCAATAAGGTGGAACACCACAATCGCGGCTATCAGGGTTGTGACCAGGGCTGTGCGGGTGTGCCTGCCTTGACTGCCGTGCCAGATTTTCCAGAGAATGAAGCTGCCGGCAGTGGCAAATACGAAGTAGAAAGGCCACACGAACCGGCCGGTGGCCCTGAATTGTTTCACCACAGGGAAAAAGTCGGCAAGTTGTGGGAACTGTTTGAAGGGAATGCCCATAGCAAACAACAGCACCACGCTGGCGGCCACCAGCGAGATGTTGAGCTGGCGGTTGTCGAAGAGGTTCTGAAGTGTTCGGCGTACCTTGCGGTTAATAAGTGCTGCAGGTGTCATAAGTGTTATTGCTACCAGCAGCATAGCATTGCCAAAGCCTATATAGCCCAAAGCTTCCCATTGCTGCCTGATGACTCCGCCGGTGAGGCTGTCGAGCAGGGGGCGCAGGGGTTTGCCGGGAGGTACCAGCAGATCGTCGGGTTCAGCATTGTAAAGGAAAAAACCTGAAGGGTTGTCGGTTCGTCCTGTATGGTTGTCGGTAAGGCGGGCGTAAAGGAAAAAGAGCACGATGGGTAGTAAAAGGCTCAGGGCTGTGGTGGTGTAGCTCAGAAGCAACCGGCGTCGGTTGTTGTCGGCTAAAAAGGCGGTAATCAGCCACACGATAGCAAAAAGCAAGGCTATCATTCCCAGGTAGGCGTGAATGAGCATCCAAAACATCCCGTTGGCAAAAAGCAAAATGCTCGAAATCCAATGATGGTTTTTGCAGGTGCGAATCAACAGCAGCCAGGTGAGGGGGATGGCTATGCTGTAGGAAAGGGCCAGGTGCCCTGTGAGGCGGAAAACTTGAGGCGACAGCGCGGCAATCGTTATGCTGAACACCACGGCCATCCAGTCGGGCAATTTCAAATGGATGAGAATTTTAAAAAGCACCAACGGTGTAAACGCTATGGAAAGAATCATCAAGAGGTTGAGCATCCCCACCGGATGGCTGGCCACCTGAGGCCATATCGTTGCAAGGGCTCGCAGCGCATTGGCTACAAGGGGGTGGCAATCGGTGTAGAGGTAATGTTCTCCATAGGGATAGTTCATACCACTGAAATGGTTGAAAGAGGTATCGTGGTGAATATGCCAGGCGAAGGTGTAATAGTTTTTGATGCCATCGCCCGTGGTGCTGAAGAGGTAACTGTAGGGGCTGGTTAGCACCTTACCGTAAAAGAAGAGCACCATTATCAGCGCTATGGCTACAACGGTAAAAACGGGGAGGAGGTGTTTGATGCGATAGTTCATGAGTTTCTTGGTGGGCTTTTGATGGGTACTTCCACGCGGGGGCTATGGGGTCATGAAAGTTGTACAGGGTGCGATGCAATATGGCATTCCACAGATTCGGGTCTGATGTTGGGCATCACGGATCAAAGGTAGCGAAAAATGGATTGAATTCAAGAGTGAACCAAAGTGTCGCTTCGCGATGTCACAATCCGTATTATAGCCCTAAAGCTATGGCTGACGTTGGTTAATCACCTTGCAGGCAGCGCGGGTGCCGTTGGTTTCGAGGCTTAGTACCATCATGCCCGGTGTGAGCCCGCGGGTTGTGAGGCGCAGGGGTTGGGGCTTACCGGTGAGTGTTACAACCGGAAATTTTTCGGCCAGTGCCACGATCTTAGCTTGTAAATCTCTTTGTATTGCCGTGAGCAAACGGTTTAATCGGACAAATCTGCTTTTAAAAAATGAATTTGACCAAATTGGTTTCGGCTTTTCATCATCTCATGAAAAAAAGAGCGATTTACCCACGACGTAACTATTGTCCGTCGAGTTTGGTTGCCTTCTTTTATCAGGCCAAACCGCGTTGCTCATCAAACTTCAAAGGTTCAAACCTTTCGTGTTTTCATCAAGCCACGGTATTGGTTTCACGATTGAATTAAAAAAACGCCGCAACCTCCCGGTTGCGGCGTCTAAAAGGTGTTTTACGGTGCGGTGGGGGGCTTCGATTTGGGTGACGAATCAACCTCGAAGCCCCATTCGCCCAGTTTTTGCGGATCGTTGGCAAAGATGCTCTTGAGCAGGTTGGCGCTGTTGCGCACTGTTTGTTGGATGGGTTCCAGCAGCAGGTCGCGTTTGGCGTACTCTTGTTCCATGAGCCTTCTCAGCCGTTCGGCCTCCCTGTGGGCAGCCTGTGCCTGCGGGATGGTGGGGCCAATGTCGCTCCATTTGTTTGCCACCAGGGCATTCAGCGGCGACGACTGTCCGTCGGCCTGATCCTTGGCATACACGTCGGCGGCCAGGGTCAGCAACGACTCCGGTTCGCGCGGAATTTTAATACGTGCCATTGTAAAAGGGTTTTTTATTGGTTATTAAATGCTCCGGACTTTCCGGAGTTTTTTTGATTGTTGCTCTTATTGAGAGTCCCTTCCGGGGAATCGGGCTTCTATCAGCCACCTGATGATCGTATAACGGCACTGCACGATCGTACAACGGCACTTTACGACTGTACAACGGCACTGTACGACTGTACAACGGCATTGTACGACTGTACAACGGCATTGTACGACTGTACAACGGCACCGTACGACAGTACAACGGCACCGTACGACTGTACAACGGCACTGTACGACTGTACAACGGCACTGTACGACTGTACAACGGCACTGTACGATCGTACAACGCCATTGTACAAAAATCGTGAGCCGTTTGTATCCGTTTGCGGGTGGTCATGGGGTTGGGGTATAGGGTTCGGCGGGCTGTGTTATGGGTTTACCAACACCTTGCAGGCAGCGCGGGTGCCGTTGGTTTCGAGGCTTAGCACCATCATGCCCGGTGTAAGCCCACGGGTCGGGAGGCGCAGGGTTTGGGGCTGCTCGTTGAGGGTCACGAGCCATTCACCGAGGGTTCGTCCGGTGAGGTCGGTGAGGGTGAGGGTGGCCTGGCCGGTGGCGGTGGTGTTGATGGTGGCTTCAATCTGACCTGTGCCGGGGATGGCACGGGCTGTGAGGCCGGCAGGGTGTGCTTCAATGGGAGTTGGGGTTCCCACGGGGTAGCCGTTAGCCAACTGGAGCAGCCGACCGTTGTCGCCCCAGGCGAAGCCGTTGAGGTTGTAGAACACCTTGAGGTTGCGCAGGTAGGCGTAGGGGCCCCAGGTTTGCCAGGTGTCGCCGGCATCGGTGGTTTGGTGGAGGGTGGCAGCGCCATCGGTGTCGAGGGTAAGGAGGTACCCCTGGTGGTCGTCGCTGAAAGCAAGGTCATTCACGGGTTCATCGGCAGGGGCGGTGAAGAGGAGCTTCAGGGTGTGCCCCTGTTCCGAGCGCACGAAGCGGAACACCTGCCGCAGGGTATTGTTGGTGATGATGAAGCCGGTGGTGTCGTTCACCATCGTCCCTTTCAGCACTTCGGCTGTGCCCAGGGGGTAGAACTCCCAGTGAAGGCCACCGTCGGTGGTGCGGTAGTAGCCTCCCGAAGGGGTGGTGCCACCGCCTCCGAAGATGTAGCCTGTGAGGGGCCCGGTGAACACCATGTTGTTGAGGGTATCGGCAGGCAGCGGATGCTCCGTCCAGGTGCGGCCCTGGTCGTGGGAGGCGTAGAAGCGGCCTTTGCCGTAAGTTTTATAGGAATAATTATTTGCATTTAATACTGATTTTTTGGCTACAACGTGGCAGGGTTTACCGAACATATAAGCCTTGTCCAAATGAGGGAAGAAAACAGAAATAGGAGAAACCATCCCGGTGTCAAAAACTGGTGTCCAGTCCATTCCTGCATTAGTTGTCAGGTACACGTTTGAGAGTTCCCAGTCATCATCGGGGCCAACATAAACCCGGGCGAAGGCTATTCCCAATTGATCAGTATTAAAAGCAAGATGGGTGAATGTACCCCATTTTAAGAATTCAATTGAGTCGTAAGTAACAAAATCATCCGTAGTAAGTCGGATGATTTCGTGCGAGGCAATCAGGGTGCCGTTAGAAGTACAATGCATATTGTAAATGGTTTCGAAGAAATCGTTGTTGGCAAAAAACCAGTTGAGGCCATCGTCGGTTTTTACGTGAAGCTTTATTGTTGAAGCTGCTAAAGCTGATTGTGCATTGGTAAAGGCATAGGCTGCAGGCCATTTCTTAATTCCAAGTGATTTTATTTCAGAGTATTGATTCCATTTTTCTCTAAAGAGATTTGAAAAAGAAGCTAACGACCACGAGATACCGCCATCAGCAGATTGAAATACTACAGGTTTTGCATCCATTAGATGGGTTTTCCCCCAAATATACAGATGCGAAGAATCAAGGGCTTTGACACCTGAAATCTCCTTGCCGTAGTTCTGTCCCAAATTTACATTCTGCCAGGTGATTCCACTGTTAATTGATTTGAAAACAGTACCAAGTCTGTCGCCTGAAGCATTCACATACCCAACAAAGAAAAAGGTGCTATCACCGGCAAAAGTAAAATCAAGCAAATGCCATGTAACATTGATCGTGTTGGTAAAATTGAGTCCGCCATCAGTAGTTCTGGCTATTGTGTAGTTGTAATTGAAAGAAACCAATCCTGTGGCTTCGTCCTGAAAGGCAATCTTTCCCGCTCTGATAAACTGATGGTTTAAAACTTCCCAGCTTACACCGGCATCGTTGGTTTTAGCCAATTGGTAATAGAGTTCGGTAGTATCAGCCCTGACGAGGGCAAACCCTGCCGAGGCATTCACCATGTCGAGGTCAAAAAAAGCGTAACCGGGCAACACAGCTAATTCGCTCCAAGTTGCCCCCCCGTCGGTGGTGTGAATCAGCATCGTGTCGGAGGCTGCCATAGCCGAGTTGTTTCCTGTAATCTCTATATCGAACAGGTTGTGGTTGGTTCCCGAGGGTGTTTTCTGCCAGTTGATTCCCCCATCGGTGGTAAAGGCCAGGTCGCCATACGAACCGACAGCAATTCCCCGCAGCGAATCGAAAAACTCGATGTCGTTCACATCGCTGCC
>JAQVCV010000095.1 GCA_028689615.1 Bacteroidales bacterium
GGTGCCGCTGGTAGTAGCCATGGCGAAGTTCACCACGTGTTGGTCGGGAATGTTGTTGGCCACGGTCACCGAGAAGGCATTGTTTTGCATCACCGTGGCACCGGCGTTGATGGTTCCGTAGCTTTGGGTGTTGTCGGTTATGGAAACGTAGGCATCGCTGCTGCTCAGGGTGGCGTTAACGGCCAGCGCATTCTCTACGCCCACGTTCTTCAGTCCCACATTCAAGCCGTTCACTTCGCCAAAATCCATCTGGCCGTTGTTGTTGCCTGTGGGGTCGCTGATGGAGTGGCTGTCGTAAACGATGTAAGGACCGGCAGCGGGAACCACACTTACATAGCCTGTATAGCGGCGGTAGTTCTGTTTGGTTACCGTTACAATCATCTGGCTGGGTGGAACTTGTGCCGGTATGGTGATGTTAACCGGTGAACCGGTGCCATTTCCGGTGCCAATAATTTGGTTGTTCACCGTAAGGCAAATGAACGAACCGGCAGGAGCAGTCACCTGGAAGGTGGTCACACCTGCATAGAGCACTGGAGCGTGAGCAACAGTGAGGTTTTGCGGCACTTCGCTGAAGAGCTGCATGAAGGCATCACCGTGCATGTGGAAGAGGTGGTAGGTTACCTCTTTGTTGCTGGTGTTGTAGGGCCACGACGATTGTTGTAGGAAATATTTTCCGGCAGCGCTTCCAAACGCGGGAAGAACTCCGCGCGAGGCGGGTGTGGTGCCATAGGCCGGCATGAAGTCGGGCCACATGTTGTCGAACATTCCCCACACGTAGGTATCGTTCACAAAAGAGTAAGAAACTTCGCTGGCACCAATCAGACCCAATGCTCCGGAGTTGGCATTGTTGTAGGTGTAGCGATGGAATTTCTCCGTGAAGCACTCGTTGCTCCAGTTGTATTTGCCAGTGAGGCAGTTGATGGAGAAGATAAAAGTGAGGTCGGTGTTGGTCAGACCGTTGATGTTGGTGTTGGTATAGGATGGCTCACCCCAGCCGGTTTCCATACCGTGGTCGCGGTGTTGCAATATAAATGCTCCTGCATTGATGGCGTTGTTGATCATGGTGGCATTACCACCGCTCCAACCGCCCAGGGTTGACGGGGTAGCAGGGATGTAGCCCAAACCGTTTGGTCCGAAATAGTCAACCACGGTGCTGGTGTTGGTAGCTGTGCTCCAAACAGTTCCTGGTGTGCCCGAATAAATCTCGTTGATGCGCACCGGGGTTTTGCTTTGCACGTTGGCGAAATAACCTCCAACTGCTTCGGAGCAGATCTGGAACCAGCGTTCTGTTTGCCATCCCAGTGCAGTGATGGGGTGACCGTAGAAATAGGCACTTGTTGGCGGGTTGCGCTCGTAGTTCAGCCCTTTGCTAACCATGGTGGCCAGTTGGGTAGCGTTGTTGGCGGTTATGCGGGCCATCACAATGTCGGGTAACTGGTCGTTGTTAACATCGCCCAGGATGTTGTCCGAAACGCAATAATTGTTGTAGATGGGCGACATGATGTTCACGGTTCCGTCGGTGCCGTAGTCTCCAATCAGGAGGCAGGCGGCCGGAGGTGTTGTCCAGGTGTTGTAGGCATTGTTGAGGTAGTTCTCGATGGCTGTAACGGTGTTTCCGCCCACCTCGTCCACGGTTTTGATCATGGTGGTGATCCCCTGGCGAACGCGCCAGTTTTTGATGGAATCGGCCCAGGGGGCATAGGTGGCCGAATTGGCTCTGATGATCAGGTATTCAGCTCCCTGTTCTTCGGTGGGGTTGGCCAGGTTTTGTTGAAGTTGGGCATTGTAGTCAACCTGTGGCAGCACTTCGGGGTTGATAACCATATCGTTGATGATAGGATCCCACCAGCGGCTGCGCAGTCGGTTGTCGCCATATTGTCCGTTGCCACCTTTAAAAGTGATGTCGATGGTGAGGTCGCGCATCACTTCCAGTCTGCGTGCAACAGCGTTGTAGCGGAAAGGCATCACGGCAATTTGTATCATCTGAACTCCGCGGATTGTGGTAACCTGCGATGTCACCAGGTTTCCTTCGGGCAGATAGACGTTCTTGCTGTAGGCTGCCTGGTTTTTTTCGTAGAACAAGGGCGAAGGGTCGTTGTCGAGAGGCAGGCGGGGAGCCGGAGCCACATCAACATCGAGGATGTGTTCCACGGCACCGGCAGTCACTTTCACAACAGGAGTTGCTCCGTTGGGAATCGCTATGTAGCGGCTGATTGACGGGAGGTTGGGCATCCCTTCATCGGCTGGCACAAAGGCTCCTGAAAGCACAATGTTTTTCATGGGTTGGCCTTTGATGTCAATCTCTTCAAGTTTGAATCGATCGATGGAGAATGTAAGACTGAGGCTCTGGTTGTCAGAGTTCTTCAGGTGCAATCCCGGGGGGTTGGGAGAATCGCTGTAGGCGAATTCCTGTGCACTGGTGGCCAGAGTGGCTATCAGTGCAAGCACCAACAAAGCATTTCTGCGTAAAAAATGGTTCATAAATGATTGATATTTAAAACAAAGGTATTTTTTTGCAAATGTATTGGTTTTCGCTAATTTTCAAACGTTTTCGGTCGCTTTTTCCTTAATTTAGAATTGCTCGAAATAAACACGTTAATTGCTTTTTAATAAGGGGTAAAGGGAAGGTCAATTCCCTTGTTTTTCCGAACTTGTGGTGTTCGGCTGATGGCTGTCGGGCAAGAACTTTTTTTCACGGGTTGCGTTAACATCCACGTGAATAATTCTGACATCATTTCATGGTAATACACTGGTTTCGGCGCGATTTGCGTCTCGACGATAACACGGCTCTCCTGGCTGCTCATGCCTCGGGCGAGGAAGTGCTCCCTTTTTTCCTGTTCGATACCAACATTCTGGATAAGCTTCATGCCGCTAACGATGCACGCGTAACTTTTATCCACGATTCGCTGGCAGCCATCCAACTTCAGCTTGAGTCGTGGGGCTCGTCGCTTCACGTTGCAATTGGCGAGCCGGTTGCGGAGTGGGAGAAGCTTTTAACACGCTACGGGGTAACCGCCGTGTATGCCAACCGCGACTACGAGCCTTATGCCGTTAAGCGCGATCAGGCGGTGAAGCAGTTGCTCGAACAACGAGGCATCCCTTTCTATACTTTTAAAGATCATGTTTTGGCAGAGCCCCACGAGGTTCTGAAAGATAACGGCGAACCTTATACCGTGTTCACCCCTTACAGCCGCAAGTGGAAAAACCGGTTGCCGCAATTGTTGTGTTCGCCCCGCGATCTTCTAAAACCGCGTTGGTTCCCGTTCGCGATGCCTCTCCCTGGTTTGTCGCTCATCGGGTTTGCACGTTCGCCATTGGTTGCTCAACCTTTCAACATCGATGCCGACCTTATCAGCAACTACGCGGAGCAGCGCGACCTGCCTGCCCTCAGGGCAACTTCGCGTTTGGGTGTGCACCTCCGTTTCGGAACGGTAAGCATTCGAAGGGTTTATCAAAGGGTAGCCCCGCTCAGCGATGTATTCGTCAACGAACTCATCTGGCGCGAGTTTTACCAGATGATCGTGTGGCATTTTCCCCATTGCGAAACCAGGGCTTTCAAGCCGGCTTACGACCGCATCGAATGGCTTAACAGGGAGGACGATTTCGTGAGGTGGAAAGAGGGTCAAACCGGTTATCCATTGGTGGATGCAGGGATGCGGCAACTGGCGGCTACCGGATGGATGCACAACCGTGTGCGGATGGTGGTGGCAAGCTTTCTCACCAAACACCTTCTGGTTGACTGGCGTTGGGGTGAGGCCTGGTTTGCCGAAAAACTGCTCGACTTCGAATTGGCCAGCAACAACGGCGGATGGCAGTGGGCTGCCGGAAGCGGTTGCGATGCCGCTCCCTATTTCAGGGTGTTTAATCCCACCCTTCAGCAACAGCGCTTCGACCCACAGGGCCTCTACGTGTCGGAGTGGGTGCCCGGGCTTCACCTGCCCGGTTACCCGCAGCCCATGGTTTCACATCCCTTTGCCCGTCAAAGGGCTGTTGGTCATTACAAAAAGTTCGTGGGGAGTCTTGTTTAACATTTTGTTTGTAAAGGTTAAACAAAAATCGATGCACGTGTGTTTAAAAACACTAAAAACTGAAGTTATGCACCTCAATCCTGGCGACCCATTTCCCGCCTTTACGTTGCCCGACCACAACGGTCGCGATTTTGATCTGGGGCTTTACCTTGGAAAGTCGCCGCTGGTGATCTATTTCTATCCCAAAAACGAGACGCCCGGGTGTACCCGCGAGGCTTGCCTGTTTCGCGATAAAAGTTACGACTTTGAACGGTATGGTGCGTTAATTATTGGTATCAGCAGCGACTCTGCGACATCGCACCAGCAGTTTCGCAGCCATCACCACCTCGACTTTCCATTGCTAAGCGATGCCAACGGGAAAATCAGAAAACTGCTTGGTATCAAGCCCGATTTTATGGGGTTGTTGCCTGCACGTGTCACCTTCGTGGTTGACGCCAAAGGGAATCTGGTGAACACGTTTCGCTCGCAGTGGGATGTGAACCGGCACATTGAATCGGCACTGCACGTTTTAGAGAAATTGAAAAAATAACATTATTGTCTCATGAAAATAAAAACACTTTCTGTTGTAGCAACAATTCTAATAACCCTGGTGGCGCAGGTAGCGGCCCAGAAGGGTGTTGTTAAGGGCAGGGTATTTGATGCCTTCACCAACGAGCCGCTCCCCTTCACCAACATCGTGATTTTTGGAACCACCATCGGTTCCACTTCCGATCTGGATGGTAATTTCCTGTTTACAGGTGTTGAGCCGGGTTTTGTAAGGCTTCAGGCCACCATGATTGGTTATGCCCCATATTCCAGCGAAGATTTTCTGGTTACCAATGCCAAAACCGTAACAGTGAGCATCCCCATGCAACCCGCCGCCGTGACCCTTGAAAAAGTGGAGATCAAGGCCTCGCTCTTCGAGCAGCGGGCCGAAAGCCCTGTCTCGATGCGCCGGCTCGACATCTCCGAAATAGAAAAAAACCCGGGGGGCAACCGCGACATCAGCAAAGTGCTGCAATCGCTGCCCGGGGTGGCTTCGTCGGTTTCGTTTCGCAACGATTTGATAGTAAGGGGAGGCGGCCCTTCCGAAAACCGTTTTTTTATTGACGATATCGAAATCCCCAACCTCAACCATTTTGCCACGCAAGGGGCTTCGGGCGGGCCGGTAGGGATCGTGAACGTGGATTTTATTCGCGAGGTTGATTTCTATTCGGGGGCTTTCCCTGCCAACAGGGGCAATGCCCTGAGCTCGATGGTGGAGATGCGGCAGATGGACGGGAACCCCGATAAGGTGAACTTCAGAGCTACTGTGGGTGCTTCCGATCTGGCTCTTGCATTAGACGGGCCATTGGGGAAAAAGAGTTCGTTCGTGTTCTCGGTCCGTCGTTCCTACCTCCAGTTCCTTTTCAGTGCTATAGGCCTTCCCTTTCTCCCCACCTACAACGACTATCAATTGAAATACAAGGTTCGGTTCGACAAGAAAAACGAGTTGAGCATCGTGAGCCTGGGAGCCTACGACCAGTTTAAACTCAACACCGGAATCGAGAATCCCGATGAAGACCAGCGCTACATCCTGGGCTACCTCCCCGTGAATTCGCAGTGGAATTATGCCATTGGTGCAGTGTATAAGCACTTCAGGAGCAACGGGTTTGATACCTGGGTGGTGAGCCGCAACATGCTGCGCAACTCGGCCTACAAATACCGCGACAACGACGAGTCGTCGGAAAACAATAAAATTTTGGATTACACCAGCGATGAAATAGAAAACAAGTTTCGCTACGAGCGTACCCTCCTTTCGGGAGTCTATAAATTCAATTTCGGTGCCGGTGCCGAATATGCGCGCTATTTCAACAATACGTTTCAAAAAATTGTTGTTGCTGGTAATGCGGTGCGAGATCTGCGCTACCAAACCAACCTCGACTTGCTTAAAGGAGGTGTGTTTGGTCAGGTTACCCGGCCACTGCTCAACGACCGGCTTACCCTCAGTCTGGGTCTGCGTTTAGACGCCAACAACTACAACACGGCCATGAACAACCCGGTCGATCAGTTTTCGCCACGTTTCTCGGCTTCTTACCTTCTGGCCGAAAAGTGGGCCGTGAATTTCAACGTGGGGCGGTTCTATCAACTTCCGTCGTACACCACCATGGGGTACCGCGATCTCAGCAACACGTTGGTAAACAAAGAAAACGGTTTGAGCTATATCGGAGCCAACCACTTTGTAGCAGGGCTGGAATACCGCCCCGACGAGAACAGCCGTGTGACGCTGGAAGGGTTCTACAAAACCTACGACAACTACCCGTTTTCTATTGCCGACTCGGTATCGCTGGCCAGCAAGGCTGTTGATTTCGGGGTGTATGGCGACGAGGCCGTGACCTCCACCTCCAAAGGGCGGGCCTATGGCTTCGAACTGCTGGCCCGCACCCGCGACCTCAAAGGATTCAACATCATCATGAGTTATACCTTCGTGCGAAGCGAGTTCACCAACAAGGATCAACAATACATCCCGTCGGCCTGGGACAACAAGCATATTGTAAACCTCACGGCCACCCGCCAGTTTAAACGCAACTGGAACCTGGGTATGAAATGGCGGTTTGTTGGCGGCGCACCTTACACTCCTTACGACCTCGACCTGTCGTCGGACCGTCAGGCCTGGGATGCACGTGGACGCGGTTATCTCGACTATGCCCGCTTCAACACCCTGCGGCTTGGCAATTTTCACCAACTCGACGTGAGGGTTGACAAGCAATACTTCTTCAACCAATGGTCGCTGAGGGTTTACCTCGACGTGCAAAACCTCTACAACTTCAAAGCCGACCAACCCGACAACCTTACCAACCTGTCGCCCGACGGGGTTCCGGTGGTTGACCCAGCCGATCCCGACCGCTATGTGCTGCGCGCAATAGAAAATACGGCCGGACAGGCTTTGCCCACCATCGGGCTCATCGTTGAATTTTAATGATAAACCTCTTTACCAATGAATAAAACTATTGCAACCCTAGTGACCCTGGCAATTCTGGCCTGCACTGCTTCAATAAGGGCACAGAAAACACCCGACTACCAACTGATTGAGACCAACCAACAAGGCGAAGGACTCCGCATGACCCTGCGTTTTGATAAGGGCGAAGCCCACAACCACCCGCTGATGGCCGTTTGGGTTGAAACCGACGACGGCAAATTTGTGGAAACCCTTTTCGTGGCCGAATCTATTGGCAAAGGGGTGTTTAAACATGCCGACCGCTCGAGCGGCAAGTGGATGCCAGGTGCCATCAACCGTCCTTCGGCGTTACCCTATTGGAGCCACAAACGTGGCAAAAAGAACAGCGCCGGATACTTCCTCCCCGATGCCCAACATCCCGAACCCGATGCCGTGACCGGTGCAACACCCAAAGGCGATTTTGAGTTGCGCTTCAACCTGTCGAACTGCCCTGTTGACAAATGCAGGGTGCTTGTGGAGATCAACCAGTCGTGGGACTGGAACGAGCACTACACCAACAGCCGCAGCGATGATCCCCAGTACAGGGCTTCGGCACAACCCTCGGTAGTGTATGCAGCGTTGGTTGATCCTCGTGTTGTTCCCGACACCCTGCAGCTCCAACCCATCGGTCGCGGCGACGAGGCAGGCAAGTCGGGAACCCTCTACACCGATTTGAACACCCTCACCACGGCGTTGCAGATTGCCGATAAAATCACGTTGATTGTGGGGATGTGACATAATTGCTTACGGTACTTTGCAGTAGCTACGCCCACAGCGGCTAAGCTCTGTATTTTTTGACCGTTTGCAGGGTGTTGAAAACCGGGATACTACTTTAGTCACGGGAACCGGTAGAATTGTTCCCATAATGAATTGAAATTGAAAGTATTAAAAACAATCAGGGCTTGCTGATTGTAACACAACCAGCAAGCCCTGATTACAACCAGCTCCTGTTAAAACAACCAACAACAGCAATAAAAATCAGATTAGTAGGACAAAACGAGAACAACCAAGTACATTGAAACCCGCTGGTTAGGTCTGTTTGCATGGAAGCAGGCTCACAACACCCACTTATCCCGAATGCTCGGGACGCTGCTGCCTCCCGATAGCTCATAGTTATCGGGAAAGGGCTGGCTTAGTCGCTATCGTTTTCCCGAAAGTGTTCGGGAGTGGCAGCGCGTTTAAGTACTATTTGTTGTGCTTTGTACTTATTTTCTGCATGTCATTTTTAAAGTTCTTTACCATTTTTCCGAATGATTTTTCTTTTTTTCTTTTTTCCGCAACAGTAAGGTCAAAAAGGTCTTTCTCTCTTTCGATTTTTAAAAAATTCTCATAGGATTTACGATCAATTTCGCCCTGTTCAACTGCTTCAATTACCGCACAACCAATCTCATTGGTATGGGTGCAATCCGCAAATTTGCATTTCTTTGAAAAACTGAAAATTTTAGCAAATGTGTTTTCTAATCCATCTGCTGAATCAATTACTCCAATTTCTCTCATGCCTGGATTATCAATAAGTATTCCCCCACTTTCAATAACAGTTAATTCCCGGTGACTGGTAATATGCCTGCCTTTATTTGTGCTTTTACTTATAGAATTTGTTTTCATTATGTTCTTTTCTGACAGGTTGTTTATCAATGTTGATTTACCTACACCTGAAGAGCCAAGTAAGCAATATGTCTTTCCTTTTTCAATTAATCCTTTAATGGAGCTATAACCGTCTTTTGTTTCATTACTGATAGCCAAAATTGGAATATTCTTTATCCGTTGTTTAATGTTTTCAACTATTTCATTTATATTTTGCGTTTCAATCAAGTCGGTTTTAGTGAGAACAATAATTGGACTTACTTTTGAAGAATGACATATAGTCAAATATCGTTCAAGCCGGTTAATATTAAAATCTCTATCGACTGCTTGAACCAAAAGTGCAAAATCAATATTTGTAGCAATTATTTGTGTTTCGCCAAACTTTCCAACAGCTTGTCTTGAAAGAATTGATATTCGTGGAATAACGCTATGAATGATTACAAAATCAGAATCGCAATTTAATAACGCAACCCAATCTCCAACAGCAGGAAAATCTTCACGGCTTTTAGCCGTGAACCTAAGATTTCCTGTAATCTCAGCTTCAAATTCTCCCTTTTCGTTCTTTACAATATATCTTTCCTTGTGTTCGGCTATTATTCGTCCAATTCCAAAATCCTCAAGATTCTTTTCTTTTCTTAGTTTTTCGAAAGTGTTATTGTATCCTAAATCTTCTATGGTCATGATTATTTTAATTTTTCAGGATGTTTTCTTGTATTAAACACAACGGATGGTGGTATGAAACCGTTGGGGAGTTCAGAGTTACTTCACTATCAAGGTACAACAAACTTTGATGCGAGAGATACTGCTTGATTAACCACTTAAACCCCAATGTTTTATACCGCGTGTTGAACTAAACCTCCGGTAGTCAGTCGAATACATCCTTGACTCACCACCAGAGGCCATGGTGGCACAAAAACAACCGTTTGTCGTATAAATTTTCATTTAACTATTTAAATTTTAATACGATGAACTCAAAATCCAAAAGCGGAAGCTTCCGCACCACCGGCCCCAGTATTATTGCCATGGCATGTTGAGCGAGAAGCGCCCTTTTTGCCTTGCAAATTTAGTGAATATCTCGAAATCCTTAAAGACATTATTCCTTATGAAAGGTATAAGGCTGCATCCGATTCGGGATACAAAGTTGCCATCGATAAGGGGGATTGCTACTGCCATGCTTTGCCCGACCAAAAAGTATCCTCAGAGGTTCATCTTCTAATGAAATCATCCCAAAACTAGCTGAAAAACGTCGCTTATTGAACTGAAAACAACAGCAAAACGACACTAAAACCACCGGATGAAAACAACGAAAACTTTGAAACTCCATAATAGGGTTTATCTGCAGGAGGTTCCGTTCAACACCGACTTATCCCGAATGCTCGGGACGCTGCTGCCAAACTGGGGGCCGGCTTCATCGCTGTCGTTTGGCGTGGCAGCGCGTTTAAGTGCTATTTGTTGGCAACTGGTGTTCTGTCTCACTGAGCATTTTCAACCCCTAGATTTTTATAAGTTTCTAGTAAAGCTTCTTGGTTGTCGGTTATAATCAAAATTTTATC
>JAQVCV010000036.1 GCA_028689615.1 Bacteroidales bacterium
GAAAGTGAAAGGGGCAAGAGGATCAAGTTTCACATAACCACTATACACGCCATTGCCGAGAGGAGACTCTATTTTCTGAGTTGCACCCGAGCTTAGCAGGTCAAGACGCGGCAGTCCGTAAAGGGTAACTAAAGCAGATTTTGTGGCGGAATAGTAGTCTTTCTTTACAGGGCTTGTAGCACCGCCATGATCCACCACCAACATTGCTTTAATTCGAAAATCAAGGTCAGATTGCTGGTCAGCGGGGAACTTTTTAACCAAAATACCATTCAAATCGCTCACCGAGATTTTAAATGACGGTACCACGTCGGAGGCTATTGAAACCACATCAGCAAAGTTATTATCCTTTGCACAAGCTTCGAGGCTATAGGTGGCGGATGCCTGAAATCCGGGATCCATCTCGGTACCCTCGAATGACAATATATTTAAACCATTGATGCGCTGAAGATTAAGATCAGGCATGACTGTGAGGGTCGGGGCAACCGGATTATCGGACATCACCACTTTATCACCATCCTTTTCACAGGCAGTGAAGAGACCCACAGCTCCAATGAGAAACAGCGAAAATATGCTAATTTTTTTCATTTATCTAAACTATTAATTAAATTATTAATAACCAGGATTTTGAACGAGGTTAGGATTAGCTGAAATCTCTGCACCGGGAATAGGAAATACGTTGAAGGTAGCCGGTGTGGCAACACCATTGGCTGCTCCCCCTTTCCAAACCCAGAGATAATTTCCACCAGTAAAGGCTCCAAAACGAATAAGGTCGGTACGACGAAGTCCTTCATAATAGAATTCACGACCACGCTCGTCAAGGATGAATTGGGCAGTCAGATCAGCCGTGGTAATGTTTCCTGTGGCGTCTCCAAAAGCTCTTTCTCTGATTACATTAATATCATCAACAGCAGCCCCAAGGTTACCTGTTCTAAAATTAGCCTCAGCCCTCATCAGGAAAGCATCGGCATAGCGGAAGATGGGGAAATCGGTAGAGGCAAAAGCCGGGTTGTAGTTAGCAGCCTCTGAACCATCAGTATTGCGGGCAGTAAATTTATATACGCCAATGCCATAGTCACCGCTTAATGATGCACTTGGTATCTGAGGGCTCTTCTTCACGCGCAAAAACACACGTTTGTCTTTGCTGGTAGTGAAGAAAGGATCGGTATCGTAGGGAACAGGCCCATTACCATAAGTAGCCAGAGTATCAATCATAACATTAAGGAAATTCACGCGGGCACGGTTACCGTTCCAGTTTGTATTGGAAGTCAGTCCATGGAAATCTTCAGCACGCAGGTATTGTGCATCACTGCTTGACTCAATGATAAAGGTAGTACCCACATAACCTTGAATATTAATACCATCCTGAGCCCAGGCAAAAATCATTTCAGGATTGCTATAACCATCGTTATCGGCGGAAAAATTCTGACGATAGTTTGATGCCAATTGGTATTTCCCGCTGTTGATCACCTTGTCGGTATAGGTTTTCACTTTTTCCCACTGAGGGGTGCCGGTATAAACTTCAGCATTGAGGTACAAACGCGAAAGAAGCATCCAGCAAGTCCCTTTGTCGGCTTGCGGATAGCTTGAGCCAGGTTCGCCAAGTGTTGATTCGATAGCAATCAATTCAGATTCGATGTAATTATACAACTTTGTACGAGCTGTCTGGAAATCGGTATCGAGTTGTTTGGGGAAGAAGTTTCCAACCACATCGTCCTCAGTGGTAAACGGAGGATTTCCAAACAGATCGAGGAACCAATAATAGGCCAGAGCCCTTAGGAAGCGAGCTTCAGCACGGTATTTAATGATATTTGGATCGGTAGCCTCTTTGGTAATTCTCAAATAATCGTTAGCATAAGTAATGCTCAATCCTAAGCGCTGGTATAGAGCGGTAAGGAAAGGATTGTTCGAGCTCCAGGTCTGGGTATTCAGGTCGGCAATACCCACGTCACCCCATGCACAGATGGCTTCGTCGGTAGTAATTTCTTGAACGTTCCAGAAAGCGCGCATCGTGGTGAAGAAATTCTCATCAGAGGCAGCGATATCAGGCCCCTGATTATCTCCAGGCCCTTGTCCGGCGATAATAAAACTGGCATATATTTTTCCTAACACCTGCTGGGCGTAAAATGGATCATCGTTGATATTAGGAGCCATCACCGAATTGGGGTCTTCGGGCTTCACATCAAGATCCTTCATACATGAAGTGGCCATCAGAATGGTTGCCAGCACTCCTATGATAAACAGAGTCTTTTTCATATTTGTATCAATTTTTAGGTTTTAGTAACTTAAGCTAACTCCAAGTAAAAATGTACGGGGACGCGGATAAAAATTGTTGTCAATTCCACCGGGTACCTCGGGGTCAATACCGCTGTATTCGGTAATGGTGAAGGCATTCTGCAAGGTGAAGCTCACACGGGCATTCACACCTTTTGCAATATTATCGAACTTGTAGCCGACAGATACGTTGTCCATCTTAAAGAATGAGGCATTCTCAACAAAATAATCGCTGGTAAACTGACGTTTTACAAACTGAGTCTCATCCAAATACTTAGGCATATTGCGCCAGTATCCTATCTGGTACATTTGATCGTAAGAAGCTCCAGCTGCCACCTGGTTATACACGTAGTTACCAAGGCTTACCCGTGAGGAGAAGGAGGCATCGAAATTCTTGTAGCTGAACCTGGCCGAGAGACCCATCAACACATCAGGAGCCGGGTTATGATAAATATACTTATCGTTGTTATCGCCATTCACGGTTCCGCCATCACCAGAAAGGTCAACATACAACCCTTCGATTGGTTTGCCGTTGGCGTCGTAAACCTGCTGATTCACGAAGAAAGAATAGGCCGGATAACCCACGCGGGTAACTTGCTTCTGACCAGTAAATGCATCGCCATAAAGCACGCCAATAAAATCGGGATCATCGGAAATCAACAATTTGGTGATTTCGTTCTTATTATAGGTAAGGTTAAACCCGACATTGAGCGACATATCTTTAGTAGATACAGGAATAGCATTTAATGATAACTCAACACCCTGGTTCTCCAGGCTTCCCACGTTAGTTAGCAGTTGATTCGAGAAATTGCTGCCAGTAGGTACAACGATGGTATTGAGCAGATCATCGGTTGTCCTTTTATAGACTTCAATACTGCCTGATAGTCGGTTATCGAAGAAACCAAAATCCAAAGCAAGGTTCAAGGTGGTAGTTTCTTCCCATTTGATGTTAGGATCGTAAGGAATAGGACGAAGGGTAGGGATGAAAACACCATTAATCATATAATAGGAGCCTTCGGCAGAAGCAATATAACGCGACAGGTAAGGATAGTCCAATCCTATCTCTTGCTGTCCGGTAACACCCCATCCTAAGCGCAATTTCAAATCGGAGAGTTTGCTAAAATCTTTCAGAAAACCTTCCTGATTAATTCTCCAGGCTAACGCGGCTGAAGGGAACAAGCCCCAGCGATTGCCATCGGCGAACCTCGAAGAACCGTCGTTACGAACGGTAAGGGTAAGCAGATACTTCTCCATAAATGTATAATTAACACGACCAAAGAAGGATACCAGATAGTTTTCAGTAATCTGTCCTGTTTTAGTAGGCTTAACATAAGGATGAAGAGCCCCTTCTGTAGTATCTGTACCATATCCTTCTGTAAAAGAAGAGTTTTCGAGGCGGAAATGCTGCCATGAATAACCTGCAGTAGCATCAATCTTACTGCTTATATTTTCCAGATCAGCATTATAACTCAAGTAGAAATCAAGAAGGTCGTTGTATCTTTTCGACTCGTAATTATTAATTCTCCCCCAATAAGTTCCAGTCAGGGTGCTTGGAGAGGTAGTGGGTCGATTGTTATGTCCTTCACCTTTCGAGTAATCTGTGGCTAAGTTGAGGTTAGCTTTAAGCCCTTTCATGAAAGGCAGTGCATAGTCGAATTGGATGTTGCCTAAGATGCGAGTTACGTCGGAAGTATTATCAACTGCCAGCGCTTGCTCAACGGGGTTAGCCGTTCCAAGGTTGGCTCCGTAGGTAGGCCATTGGTAATAACCGGCCGTAGCTGAATTACCGTCCATTATCAACTGACTGGGATCCATAGCAACAGCATTTCCAACTGCACCTGCATCACCAAAATTGTTTTTAGTGCTCATCCCCTTAAGGTTGATATTCACTTTCAATGCATCATCTAACAGCGAAGGATTCACACTTAAAGACCCGGTAACACGCTGCATGTCTGTGTTTTCCAGGATACCGTTCTGATCGGTGTAACCAATAGAAGCACGATAAGGAACCGATTTGATTGCTCCCGTTATTCCCACGTTGTGGTCCATCGAAAAGGCATTGCGGAAAATTTCCTTCTGCCAGTCAGTGTTTTGCTGACCAAGCAGATGATAATTATCCACACCATACAAATCTTTATGATCCAAAGCAATCTGACGAATCTGGTCGCCAGAAAAAACATCTACATACTTTACAGGAGCTGATATAGAAGCAGTTCCGTTGTATTCGATGCTGATGGGCTTCGAGCCGGCGGTACCTTTTTTGGTCGTGATAATAATAACACCGTTTGATGCCCGTGATCCATAAATAGCAGTAGCAGAGGCATCTTTTAACACTGAAAAGGACTCAATATCGTTTGGATTGACAAACGCCATGAAGTTAGACCCTCCAGATACGTCACCATTACTTATTGGCACCCCATCAACAATAATCAGGGGGTCGTTCGAAGCATTTAGCGATGATCCGCCACGAATGCGGATGGTAGAACCTGAACCAGGAGCACCGGTAGGATTGGTTACAACAACTCCGGCAGCTTTACCCACCATGAGTTCTTGTGCAGATGTTATAGCCCCTTTGTTGAAATCTTTGGAGCTAACAACGGCAACTGAACCGGTGGCGTCTTTTTTCTTGACGGCACCGTAACCAATGATCACTACCTCGTCGAGGGCGGTCACTGATGGGGCGAGAACAACATCAATTGTTGTTTGACCGGCTACCACAATCTCTTGCGAGGTGTAGCCGATGAAGGTAAAGACAAGGGTGGCTCCCTTGTTCACGTTGATGGAATAATTTCCGTCAATATCGGTGATGGTACCGCTTGTTGTGCCTTTTACAGCAACGGTTACACCGGGCAACGTTTTTCCATCGTTAGCGTCCGAAACCTTACCCGAAACTTTCATCTCCTGGGCGAATCCCGGGAGGGTGATGGCCCAGACAAGGCAAAGCAGCAGAACTTTCAGCAATGTAGCATGCTTCTTCATAAAACTGGTTTTAGTTGAAATTAAACATTTAGGTGGTATATAATTTGAAATTGTGCATCCCCAGAAGGGATTGAGGGTTTGCCATACTCCCTTCAGGGAGGATATGACACATCAATACGTTTAATTAAGTTTCCTGTTCTCATATGTATTTATTTATACTTACAATCTTCTCAAAAACACCGATTCAGATCAAAATTAGTACAACTATTCTCATTTTGCAACCGTTTGCAAAACATCCGGCACTTTGCACATCAAACAAATTCACCTGAAATGAGTTTATAGAAAAAACACCAAAATCCACATACTTCTTTCAACATGTTATTTAACAATACCTTAACCATCAACTCATCTTTGATGTTAAGGCCCATGGAAACAACTGTTGTAAGAGTAATCTACAACATTTCACTCATACAATTCTGTTTATCAGTGCATTTACAACAAAAAAAGAACTGGTTCCTGTTCGGGTGCAAAATCTTTTTAAAGAATGCTTACGGGAAACAATTTTACGAAAAAACAACATTCAAAACACAATCTTTTAGGGTTGAAAGTCAACTTTTTGTCATATTTTTTTGCGCAAACGTCTTCGCAAACGTTTGCAAACTCACTTAAAAATGAAAAAAGATTCCAGCCTAAACCGAAACATGACTGTTCGTAGGTAAATCGCTTAATTGCTCCATTTGTCAAAAACTTCTTTGGCGGCTTAACAAAAAGACTGTATATTTACCGTCTGAACTGTGTTTCACCGATCAAAACCCCAACTGTCATGATCAAATCACACCTCATCTCTATCAACGATATAGCCCGGGCTTTAGGCATCTCTCCCAGTACGGTTTCCCGCGCGTTAAAAGACCATCCTGACATCAGCACTGAAACTAAAAAGCAGGTTCAGGCCTATGCCGAGAAGGTAAACTACCGCCCCAATGCTCTGGCTTTAAGCCTTAAACGTCAACGATCGAACACACTAGGGCTTATCATTCCTGAAATTGTTCACCATTTCTTCTCATCTATCATCAGCGGGATTGAAAGTGTGGCTTATGCAAAAGGCTACCGCGTAATCATTTGCCAATCGAACGAAGATTATAAACGGGAGGTCATAAACGCGCAGGCCTTGCTCGACAACAGAGTGGATGGTGTGTTGGCTTCTGTAAGCAAAACCTCACACGACTGGGGGCATTTTAAAGACCTTATTGACAGCGGCATACCCATTGTTTTCTTCGACAGGGTTTGCGAAGAGGTTGAGACAGACAGGGTGGTTTCCGACGATCTGGAAGCATCGCATTTGGCCACATCACACCTTATTAATACAGGGCGCCGAAAAATCTTGCATCTGGCATCGCCCGAACACCTTCCCATCGGCAAGTTGCGACGTGAAGGCTATCTGCAGGCTCTTCAGGAGCACGGCATCGAGCCAAACCCTCAATACATAATTCAATGCGATACCAGAGAAGAGGTTAAAGCTCACAGCCACGAAATATTAGCCCTTGCCCCCGAAATCGACGGCATCTTCACTGTTAACGACTTTACAGCTATTGCCGTTATACAACTTCTGCAGGAAAACGGATTCACGGTTCCCGATCAAATTGCTGTAACCGGTTTCGGTAACGATCCGATTGCCAGCATTGTTTCACCCTCGCTCACAACAGTAGAGCAAAAGGGGTTCGAGATGGGGCAAAATGCTGTTGAAATGCTGATTAAACGCCTGGAGAACCCAACTGCCTTCATCGATTTTAGAACCGTAACAATTGGCACCTCGCTGGTAAAAAGGCGCTCAACTTAACATGGGAATTGCTTTTGGCGTTAGATTTATTATACCTTTGCAGGCAAACCTAACGCTATATGAAACATCTCTTCTTCTTTCGCATAGCAGCTACCATGCTCTTATTCATGGCCTTAGCTCATGCCACCCTTTTCTCACAAGTCATTACTACCGATCCCCCGTTTCCCACAATCGACGATCAGGTTGTTGTAACCTATGATATATCGCAGGGAAACGGAGGATTGCTAGGTGTTGCACCCCCGTTTTACGCTCATGCAGGGGTAATTACCAACCTCAGCACCGGACCTACAAATTGGCGTCACGTTGTAGCTGACTGGAATGTGAATACCGACAAATGCAAACTGACCGCGCTTGGCGGCAATCTATACCAACTTGTTATAGGTCCGAGCATCCGCGAGTTTTACAACGTTCCGGAATCGGAAACGGTGCTGCAACTCGCCTTTGTTTTCCGAAACTCTGACGGATCAAAGGTTGGTAGAAGTGCTGATGGAACTGATATTTATGCCAATGTATATGAGGGAGGGCTGAGCCTGAACATCATAAACCCTGAGAATAATACCTTTGTAACGCCAGGAACTGTAGTTGCCTATAAAGCGCAGTCAGACGATGCCTCCCTCACCACTTTCTATCTCGACAACGTGCAACAGGCTTCGACTACCACTTCAACCCTCGAAGGTTCAGTTACCATAGCCAATGCCGGTCTTCATTGGCTGAAATTCACAGCTACCGATGGTACAGAAACTGTGGCCGATTCAGTATGGGTTTACGCAGTGACTAATTCACCCGTTGCAGAACTTCCTTCAGGGTTACGTCTTGGAATCAATTATATTGATAACCAGACAGCAACACTTGTACTTCACGATCCGCCCGCGCTTAAACAAACAGTTTTTGTTTTAGGAGATTTCAACAATTGGATCCCCTATTCTGAGTTCCAAATGAACAGAACACCCGACGGGAAGCACTTCTGGCTGACCCTGCACGGTCTGACGCCAGGAGAAGAATACGCGTTCCAGTATCTGATAGATGGGACTCTTAAAATAGCTGAACCCTATACCAACAAAATCCTCGACCCCTGGAACGACAGCTACATCCCTCCTTCCACTTACCCCAATCTAAAACCCTATCCAACAGGTAAAACCACAGGTATTGTAAGTGTGCTTCAAACCAATCAGCAACCTTACAACTGGGAAGTAGAAAACTTTGAAACCCCTGCCCCTGAAGACCTTGTGATTTATGAGATGCTTATTCGTGATTTCGTGGCCACCCGCGATGTAAAAACCATTCGTGACACACTCAGCTATCTTAAACGACTGGGCGTAAATGCCATAGAACTGATGCCAATTAACGAATTCGAGGGCAACGACTCCTGGGGCTACAACCCCGCCTTCTATTTTGCTCCCGACAAAGCCTACGGACGAGCCAACGATTACAAAGCCTTTATAGATGAGTGCCATAAAAACGGTATCGCGGTGATAATTGACATGGTTTTGAACCATTCATACGGCCAATCGCCTCTCGTTCAGATGTATTTCACTCCCGATCCCAACGGCGGTGGACAGCCATCAGCCGACAACCCATGGTACAACGAAGTATGCCCAAATACTGAATATTGCTGGGGCTACGACTTCAACCACCAGAGCATTTACACTCAAGCTTTTGTGGACAGCGTGAACCACTTTTGGCTCAGCGAGTACAAAGTTGATGGTTTCAGATTCGATTTCACCAAAGGCTTCACCAACGTGGTAAACAATGGGTGGGATTACGACTTCAGCCGCATCAACATTCTGAAAAGGATGAACAACCAGATTAAGGCAGTGAAGGCCGATGCAATCGTAATACTGGAACACCTCACAGCCAATAGCGAAGAAAAAGAACTGGCCTCTGCGGGAATGCTCCTTTGGGGCAATCTCAATTATGCATACGGCGAAGGGGTAATGGGCTATTTATCAGGCAGCAATTTCTCATCCATCAACTACAAGTCACGGGGTTGGACTGTGCCTCACCTGGTTGGCTATATGGAGAGCCACGACGAAGAGCGGGAAATGTTTCGCGCGTTAAACTTTGGCAACGACTCAGTTTCAACATACAGAATACAAGAATTAACCACGGCGCTCAAGCGGATGGAGTTGGCCGGAGCGATGTTTTTCACCATCCCGGGTCCGAAAATGATCTGGCAATTTGGTGAATTGGGCTACGACGTGAGCATTGACGACCCTTGCCGCCTGTGTGCCAAGCCCTTGCATTGGGAATACCAGCTAGATTACCGTAGGGCTTATCTGTTCAAAGTATGGGCCGAACTGATCAAACTTAAAAAAACACACGAGGTATTCAAAACAACCGATTTCACACTTTACGCTGCCGGTGCTTACAAGTCGCTTCACCTCAACCATCCTGATATGAACGCGATGGTGGTGGGCAACTTCTGGATCCGAGCTCAAACCAAAAAGCCTGTGTTCCAACATACCGGCTGGTGGTACGACTATTTCAGCGGCGACTCGATCAACGTAATTGAAGCTGACATGTATCTGCCCCTGCAAGCAGGAGAGTACCGCATTTACACCGATAAACGCCTTGCCAAACCCAATATTGGAACAGGCACAACAGAGCCAGAAACAGCTGAAAATCAGATGACTCTTTTCCCAAATCCTGCTAATGAAAGCGTTATGCTTGCATTTGTTTCCGACACATACGGGAAGTCAGTACTACAAATTTTCGATCTCAATGGAAAAAGACTGGTAGAGTTGAACGGAATCGAAACTGAACGAGGACTGAACCAAATTCAGATTCCACTTAAAGGATTAAAAACTGGTCTGTACTTTGTTCAGCTAATCAGAGGAAACCACTCTGAAACCCAGCGCCTCATTATCAAATAGATTCGGTATTGCTTTTTCTAAATCCCGGGGTGAAAGATCTAAAAACAATGGATCTGACACCCCGGAACTGTTTCCAAAACATAGAGTGAAGGATAAGACTAAATTAATCAGCCGTTTTTCCTAATTTTACACCCAATTTACAAACCAATTCTTATGACAAACTCCACCAAATCAGTTTTCAGCCTGATTCTGAGCATTTTTATAACAATCAATTCACAGAGCCAGATCACCTTCGACAAGTGGTTTGAAGGGAAAACTATGCGTTTCGACTATTTTCATTCAGGCAACTCGTTGCAGGAGCATTTTGCAGCCGACAGGGCTCTTAACGACGGAGCATGGAGTGGCAGCCAAACACAACTGATTGACAAACTCCGCTATGGTTTGTACTTCTATGAAATAAGCGATCCGAAAACCAATACAGTATTGTACAGCAGAGGCTTTGCAAGCATTTTCGGTGAATGGCAAACAACTCCGGAAGCAGAGCAAGAGTGGGGAACATTTCACGAATCAATGCGGTTTCCCTGGCCCAAACAGATCGTGAATCTTACCCTATACAAAAGAGACAGCCGCAACGAATTTCAACCCATCTGGAACTATGCAGTCAACCCTGAATCCATAACAGCCATACCTCAACCCTTAGTCAACGGATTGAAAACGTGGAATTATATGAACAACGGACCTTCGACAGAAAAAGTTGATATAGTTGTTTTGGGTGATGGATATACTCAGGATCAAATGCCGAAGTTTGCGGCCGATGTTAAACGACTCACTGAGGAATTATTCAATGTGGAACCCTTTAAAAGCCGCCGGAATGAATTTAACGTGTGGGTGGTTGAAACCCCTTGCACAACACCGGGAGTCAACAAACCTCATCCACAAGAATTTAACCGCACGCCTCTGTCGCTAAGCTACGGCGCATTCGACTCTGAACGTTACCTTTTGGGATTCGACAACCGCGCCATCCGCGATGCAGCTTCAGCCGTCCCCTATGAATTTATGTGCATCATAGTTAACGAACGAACCTACGGAGGAGGAGGCATTTACAACCTCTATGCTACTACTTCGGCCGACAACAAATTTGGAGATTACATTTTTGTACATGAATTTGGGCATCATTTCGCGGCACTTGCCGACGAATACTACACTTCAGCCACAAGCTACGAAGCCCCAAGCATAGAACTTGAACCTTGGGAAGCTAACATTACAGCACTAAAAGATCCCAAAACCCTGAAATGGAAACATCTTACTGACCCCTCGACACCAATACCAACACCCTGGAATAAAGAAGATTTCGATGCATTTAGCTATGAAATTCAAAGAGAAAGAACCAAAATAAGGGCAGAAAAAAAGCCCGAGAGCGTTATGGAGGAACTTTTTGAGAGAGAAAGAACTCATGAAAGAGAGATGATAAAAAAAATGGAATTCACGGGTAAAGTTGGAGCCTTTGAAGGAGCCGGATATCAACCCAAAGGACTTTACAGGCCTGAGACTGATTGCATCATGTTCACCCGAAACCGACAGGCTTTTTGCAAGGTATGCCAGGCAGCCATAGCCGAAGTTATCGACCAGTACACCAAATAAAATGGAGGCTATCAATAAGTGTTTTAAATTCAAAATACTGATTTTTCTGCTGGGATTGTTTTGGATACCACTTAGCGTATCAGCAGAAACCGACAGTCTCAACCGACTATTAACCAGGGCTAAAAGCGACACAGAAAAAATAAGACTCCTTAACCAAATAGCTCTCGAACAACTCGATTTTGACTTAAGTTTGGCCCGTAAGACTGCCCAAAAAGCGTTGCATCTGTCTTTAAAAAGCAACTACGCCCGGGGAGTTGCACAATGCTATGAAACAAATGCCCACATAAGTTTTTTTGAAAACGATTACCATTCAGCTATCCGCTTGTGGAAAAAATCGCTCTTAACATCCTACCTGCCTTCAGATTATTCCAGAATCAACCAACTTTTGGGAAATACTTACATGCAAATGGGAAACTACGATTCTGCTTTATGGCACTACATCAGGGCAGAAAAAATGGTTCTTCACTCCATTTCGCCTCTTGAGCATTCCTATTTATTTGAAGACCAATCGGTAGCACTCGTAAATCTCAATCAATTCGATTCAGCTTACAACGTACTGCAACAAGGGATTAATCTGCTTGAAGAAACCATCAAAAACATTGCTTCCGACAAGACTGAATACAACAAAATGCTAATCCAGATAGCCTCACTGCAGGGTCAGGCAGGAAATGTTCTGTTCAAAGCCGGAAAATTTACAGATGCCTCTGCACTTCTTCACAAAGCAGTTGCAGTATTAACCATCCTGGGCGAAACAAACCTGCTTCCCATTCTATACGACGACCAGGGCGACATTTTTAAAGCCATAGGAAATTACGATAAAGCCATAGAAAGTTATTACAAAGCCTTAAAAATCAACGAAGAAAAAAACGATAAACTGGCAGTTGCGGCTTCCTACAACAGCATTGCCGGCATCTATTATGAACAGAATGCGTTTCAAAAAGCCGAGGAGTTGTTCAGAGCCGCTTTTAACATACATTCAGAAGTTGGCAACAAGGCCGGCATTGCACAACTACTCAACAATCTTGGAGAGGTGCAACGCAACATCGGAAACCTTGACTCAGCAATGAGCCTATACAAAGAGGCCATCAAGATAAACCAACGAATGAACAACCAATTGTGGATGGGGGTCAATTATCAAAACATTGGTGAAGTGTTTTTGCAAGCCAACAACTATCAGGAGGCTATAGAAAACTTCAACAAGGCCCTCCAATACTATAAAGCAACAGGCAACAAGACCTATTTGACAAGTCTTAACAACAGTCTAGGGAGCTACTACCTTCAGAAAAAGGACTATACATTAGCGAAAAAACACTTTGAAGAAGCTTTTGACAATGCCCAACGGTCAAACATACAAGGTGATATCAAAATATCAGCCAAAGGTTTATCTGAGATTGCCGAACACACCGGCGATTATAAAAAAGCGCTCTACTATTTTAAACTCTTCAACACTCAGAGCGAGATGCTTTTAAATGTTGAAATGAACAGGCAAATGGCCGAAATTCAGTCGAGGCATGAACTTGAAAAAAAAGAAAACGAAATAACGATCCAAAAAGAACAGATCAACATTCTCGAAAAAAATGAGAAAATCAGCGACTTAGTACTCCAGGCAAGCATGGTAGCCTTTATACTATTATCGGTTATAGCTTACCTTGTTTACAGCAGAAAACAAAACAGATCAAGATCGGAAATTGATCTCGCGAAAAAAAGCCAGGAGGTTATGGAAGCCAGGCAGGCCTTGATGGAAGCCGATATTAAGAACAAGGAGCAAGAGAAGCAAATTCTTAATCAGGAACTCCACCAAAAAAACAACCACTTGATTAACATGGCCTTATACCTAGCTCACAAAAATGACTTTATCAATGAGTTGAAAACAGGACTCAAAGAAACCCGCAGCCTTTCCGGCGATGATAAAGAGAAAAGACTTAACGAATTGATTCTAAAAATAAGTCAACAAACCAGAACTTCGAGAGAACTTGACCGACTACAATCTGAAATTGAACTTGCCAACGACGCTTTTTTTAAGAAATTAGAACATATCTGCCCTGAAATGACCGAAAACGAGCGCCAACTTTCTGCACTTTTGCGAATCAACCTCTCATCAAAAGAAATTGCATCGCTCAACAACATTTCCACTAAAGCTGTAGAAATGAGCCGCTACCGTCTGCGAAAAAAATTAAACCTTGAAGGTAACAACACTCTGACCGATTTTCTTCAGCAACTTTAGAATAGAGGTATCAAAAAATCTTTAATTCGCAATTTGTAGAGCAATTATAAAACATATTATATTATAATTCAAATATTTAAACTCAACCATTGTAGAGTTACAACATCAAGAAAACCTAAAAAATTGCTGATTCTGTAGAGGCGAAACAAGGAAAAAACACAGCCAGAATCCAAATATGGATGTACCTTTGCCTCATTAACGCGTTAAAGCGCGACGTTCTTTCTAAACCTACCACCAATTTACAAACCAATGCGAAAGCTGAAAGGAATTGCCGATGCCGATTACCGAATTTTGGTTTATAGCGTGCTTTGTTTCATACAATTAAGGTAAACGAACCTCATTGGCATTCCTTTCTTTTTTTGCTAACGATTCTTTGTTTTATACAAAACATCTTATAATTCGGAATTGTTATAAGGCTAGAATCGCACGATTAAATCCTCACTTTAAAAACCATTCTAAGATGAAAAAGGCGCTATTCACCTCCTTACTAATTCTGTCGGTATTTAGTGTTACGCTGGCACAAGAAAAAACAGAAAAGATCCTACCGAAATTGCCATCAGTTGACGTTAAAACTCCTGATGGTAAGATAATTAACACAGCAACCCTCTCAAACGACGGCAAGCCAATGATTATCAGTTTTTGGGCGTTATGGTGCAAACCTTGTATCAAGGAACTTACAACTATAGCCGATGTTTACGATGAATGGCAGGAAGAGACTGGTGTTAAAATCATTGCTGTGTCGATTGACGATGCCAGATCGTCGGCCAGGGTGAAGCCCACTGCAGATGGAAAAGGGTGGACCTACGACCTGATTCTGGATCAAAACAGCGACTTCAAGCGCGCCATGAATGTGAATCTTATACCCCATACCTTTCTCATCAACGGGAAGGGTGAGATTGTTTGGCAACACACTTCCTTTTCAGAAGGAGCAGAGCTCGAATTGATTGAGCTGGTGCGCAAGGTTAGCAAAGGTGAAGATATTACTGAATAAGATCAAACTACTATAGCTTTGAAAAAGATACAATTCACATTCACATTACTTCTGAGCTTAATCTCTTCAGTATCATTTGCTCAGGAGATGCTTCAAGGAGGCACAGTAAGCGGTAATTTCCAAATTGACGGTCAATATTATTTTGAAGATAAGCAACTTGGCGTATATGCCGATTCGATGGCCGGAAAACGATACGGCTTCAATGGTTTTGGCAATCTGACCTATACCAATGGGAACTTCTCTGCCGGAATGCGGTTTGAAAGCTACCTACCACCACTCACAGGTTTTAACTCAGAACTGGAGGGCTCGAACATAGCCAATTGGTATGCTGATTACAAAAACGAATTAATCCAAATTACTGTTGGAAACTTCTACGAGCAATTTGGCAGTGGCCTGATTTTACGTTCATACGAGGAATGGAGCCTGGCCTACGACAACAGCCTTAAAGGGATAAGGGTGAAATTGAATCCCATCAAAGGATTATCGCTTAAAGGGCTGGTAGGCTATCACCGTTATTACTGGATACCCTACGAGAATGGCAATCGCGGACTGGTAAGAGGTGCCGATGCAGAACTTTATCTAAACGATTTGATTCCCGATATGCAGGAATCAAAAACAAAGGTAATTCTGGGAGGCAGTTTTGTTAGTAAGTTTGAAAAAATGAGCTCGAAACGAATTACCCGCGGTGACAGTATTTTTGAATACAAGCTTCCGTACAACGTAGCAGCTATTGCTGGCAGACTGAATATCATACACGGAGGATGGAACTTCATGTCGGAATACGCTCACAAGTCCAACAACCCTTCGGCGGCAAACGGATACATCTACAAAGACGGGCAAGCCCTTTACTCTACCCTTTCGTGGAGCACGAAAGGTATTGGCGTGATGCTTGGAGCGAAAAGAATTGACAACATGTCATTTAAATCCAAAATGACGGTTGAAGGCGGTGATGCCTTAGATATTAATTTCCTGCCCCCACTTGCAAAACAACACCAATACAGTTTTGCCACCATGTATCCGTTCTCAAGCCAGCCTGCAGGCGAAATGGCCTATCAGGCACAAGTTGACTTTAAAATTCCGAAAGGAACTTTGGGCGGAAAATACGGCACTCAGGTGTCGATTAATTATTCGCAGATCAACAACATAAAGAAAGAGGAAATAAAAAATGGCATCCCTGTTGATTCAACCGGAACACTTGGTTATTCCTCTCCCTTTTTTACATTTGGCGACGAGCTCTACTATTCTGATTTCAGCGTTTTTGTTACCAGAAAATTCGACAAAACCATTAAAGCCAACCTGGGATATATCTATCAGGAATACAACAAAGATGTTCTGACCGGGCATAAAAATGAATACCCTAACGTATTATCAAGCATTTTCATTGCCGATGTAACAGTAAGGCTCAACCAGAAACATGCCGTTCGATTTGAAAACCAATGGCTTCTTACTAACCAAGATAAAGGCAACTGGAGTGCCTTTACGGTTGAATACACCATTGCGCCCAAGTGGTTCATGTCGGTTGGAGACGAATACAACTATGGCAACGACAACCCCGATCAGAGACTTCATTACTACTTAGTTTCAGCAGGCTATACACAAGGCTCAACGCGGATAGCAATGAATTATGGCCGCCAGAGAGAAGGATTGTTGTGCATTGGCGGTGTATATCGTAATGTTCCTGCCGCCAACGGTCTGACACTCACTATAACATCAAGTTTTTAAACTCCTCCCATGAAAAAAATATTTCAATTTCTCATTGTCTTACTCCTGGGCTCGTTTGTTTATACAGGTTGCGATAAAATTGATCAACCTTACCTGGAACTCAACAACAAGCCAACTCCCCCTCCTGACACTACCAAACACTATAAAAAAGTTTTGGTGGAAGACTTTACAGGACATAAATGCACCAATTGCCCCAAAGCTCACCTTGAGGCCAGAAATTTACAACTGCTTCATCCCGAAAAAGTGATCGTAATCAGCATCCACTCAGGTTATTTTGCAACCGCCGACGGTTCCGGGCACTATACCGCCAATTATCAAACCGCTGAAGGAACTGAGATAACCGAAGAGTTTAACGTTGTAAGTTACCCAAGCGGGATGATAAACAGAACCAAGTTCGATGACAAATTTTTACAAGGAAGCGACGCCTGGCAGAGTGCAACCGAATCGCAACTCAACACAGTTGCCCAAGCCAAACTCAGCCTAAACACATCATGGAACAATACCACCCGAACTGTTAGCATCGAAACCTCAACCACCTTTACGGAAAGCGTTTCAGGGAAATACAACCTTTGCGTTGTAATAACCGAAGACAGCATCAATTCTCCTCAGGCTAACTCCAATTCCAGCGTTGGGCCAACGCCTGTTATCGACCCATACTACCACAGGCATGTTTTGCGCAAAGCCATAAACGGAACCTGGGGTGACTTGCTTAACACATCCTTAACGGTTGAAGCAGGAACCAATTTCACAAAAAGCTATACTTTTGCAATCCCTCAAAACTGGAATGCCAACCACTGTAGCATAATTGCCTATATCCGTCAGGCTGACGAAGTTGCAGAAAAACACAACATCCTTCAGGTTGAAGAGGCTCACGTGATACATTCCAAATAATTTGTTAAGCAGACTTTAGATTACAATGACTCAAATACTTTACCCAAAACTCCGCAAAGCCATGCTCATGGCTTTGTTTTTACTTTCGAGCCAACTGTTCGCTCAGGTTCTGGAACCGGTAAAATGGACATTTGCAGTAAAAAACGAGACCGACAAAGAGGCCACACTGGTTCTCACTGCCACCATTGAGAAACACTGGCACCTCTATTCTCAGTTTATAAAAGACAATGGGCCTGTGCCTACCAGTTTCACCTTTAAACCTTCAAACGATTATAAGGCTGTTGGCAAAGTAAAAGAGCCCAAACCTATCGAGATGTACGACAAAAATTTCGATATGGATTTGCTCTTTTTCGACGGGAAAGTGAGCTTCACGCAAAAAGTTGCCAAACTCACCGACCAGCCTTTCAAAATCACCGGCACACTGGAGTACATGACTTGTGACGACGAGAAATGCCTTCCCCCGTCAGAAGTCGATTTTGAATTTCATTTAAACAAAGATGGAGCAAAAAGCACCTCCTCAACTGAGAAGAATGCTTCCGCAGCAGGCACCGACAGTGCCCTTCCGGTTATAGAAACTGCTACCATCAAACCAGATACACAACGGCTTCAAACTGACACTTCAGAGCTTACTCAAACCTCTTCAGACGATTCACCTATCGACAAAGATTCATCTCTCTGGCTCTTCTTCTGGGTTTCATTCTTAGCCGGTTTGATAGCCATCCTGACACCTTGCGTTTTTCCGATGATCCCCATGACGGTGAGTTTCTTCATGCACGACCAGCACAACAAAGCCAAAGCGCGTTTTCAGGCTCTGGTTTATGGCTTCTCTATCATTTTCATTTACACCGTAATTGGCACTGTTGTAGCGGTTACCTTAGGGGCAAATTTTGCCAATTGGCTTAGCACCCATTGGCTTCCCAACATCTTGTTCTTCATCATTTTTGTAGTTTTTGCTGCATCCTTTTTTGGAGCATTTGAAATCACACTGCCTTCATGGATCATCAACAAGTCTGATGCGCAGGCTGACAAAGGTGGGTTAAGCGGAGCCTTCTTCATGGCTTTCACCCTTGTGCTGGTTTCATTCTCATGCACCGGCCCCATAGTTGGAGCCATCCTTGTTAAGTCGGCAAGCGGACAAATTCTCATGCCCATCATTGGCATGTTTGGCTTCTCACTGGCTTTTGCCCTCCCCTTCACCATTTTTGCCCTCTTCCCCGCCTGGCTGCACTCCATGCCGAAATCCGGCGGATGGCTCAATTCGGTTAAAGTTGTTCTTGGGTTCGTAGAATTGGCTTTGGGTTTAAAATTTTTGTCAATCGCCGACCAAACCTACCATTGGGGCATCCTTGACCGTGAAATCTATCTGGCCTTCTGGATTGTAATTTTCGCGTTGATGGGTTTCTACCTGTTGGGCAAACTTCGTTTCCCCCACGACGACAAGGTGGAACACATCGGCATAACCCGGCTCTCGTTAGCAATTATCACCCTCAGTTTCGTGGTTTACATGATCCCAGGTATGTGGGGTGCACCCCTTAAAGCGTTATCGGGCTATCTGCCCCCCATGACCACACAGGATTTTGATGTTAACGCGGTTGTAAGAGACAATCTGAAGGCAATGCCAGTCGGCAATGCAACAGAAGTCACAAATAAAAACGCAGGGTGTTCAACTCCAAAATACGCTGAATTTCTGCATCTTCCACACGGTCTTGAAGGATATTTTGATTATAATCAGGGTTTAGCTTGTGCCAAGGCAACCAACAAGCCTGTTTTTATCGACTTTACAGGACATGGTTGTGTGAACTGCCGCGAGATGGAAGCCAGTGTTTGGTCGCATCCGGAAGTTCTTCGCAGGCTTCGCGATCAATATGTTGTTGTGGCATTGTATGTTGACGATAAGACAGAAGTTCCTGAGAAGGAATGGATAACATCGAAATACGATGGTAAAGTAAAAAAAACCATTGGAAAGATATACGCTGACCTTCAAATATCGCGTTTCAACGTGAATGCTCAACCTTACTATGTTCTGCTCGACAGCAACGGCGAATTGCTGGTTAAGCCACGCGCCTACGATCTGAATGTAGATAAGTTCATTGAATTTTTAGATGCCGGGCTCAAGGCTTTTGAGGATCGGCAAAAGATAAAGCCGGTAGATTAATACATACCGGACTTTTTTGATAACCTGTTGTCTATGAGGCCATGACTTACAATTCCGGGAGGCATTTGTCATGGATTGCCAAACCGCTTCCGGACGCTACTTCTGCTGAATTGTCGAGAGACAATAGAGGGGGTGTCCGGAAGTATTTTTTTCTGAAAATTATTTGACCCGAAAACCACCACTCAACACCTTTACAATAAATCGCTGAATGAATCAGTATCAAACTGCTACCACACGCTCTAACCTCATGATGCTGCTAACAGCCGTCATTTGGGGGTTAGCATTTGTTGCACAACGGATAAGCATGGACTACATAGGTCCCTTTCTTTTCAACGGGATAAGATTTGCATTGGGAAGCCTGTCGCTTATCCCGCTGATAATGTGGCAACGAAAGCGAATGAACCAAGGGTATGCAATACTACCCCTGCGCAGCTATCTTTGGCCCGGAATTGTTGCTGGCAGCATTCTTTTTTTAGGGGCATCGTTTCAACAGGTTGGCATGGTTTATACCGATGCGGGAAAAGCCGGCTTCATCACCGGGTTGTACGTGGTTTTGGTTCCTGTGATCGGCATCCTGTGGGGTCATAAGACCTCAGTGGCTGTATGGATTGGTGTATTGCTGGCTGTTGTGGGGCTTTATCTTTTAAGCGTTGCGGGGAGTCTCTCCGACATAGTAATGGGAGATGTTTTGGTGCTAGTTGGAGCATTCTTTTGGGCAAACCATGTGCTTGTAATTGCCCGGTTATCTCCCAAAATGGATCCAATAACCTTATCAGCTGCTCAGTTTGCCGTGGTTTCTGTTTATAGTTTTATCGCCTCCACATTCAACAACGAGAGTTATGCTTTAAGCGGTTTGGTTGGTGCCCTGTGGCCCATACTTTATGGTGGGTTCATGTCGGTAGGGGTTGCCTACACGCTTCAGGTAGTTGCCCAAAAAACAGCTCATCCGGCCTATGTCTCCATTTTATTAAGCATGGAGACAGTTTTTGCAGCTATAGGGGGGTGGCTGATCCTCAACGAGCAGTTTACGACCCGGGTGGTTGTTGGTTGTTTGGTGATGTTTGCTGGAATTATAACTGCTCAATTGCCCGAGATAAGAGCAGCATTAAAAAAAAGCACAAAACGGTAATACTGCCGATTTGTGCCTTTGAAACAACAACTTCAGTAAGGTGTTACAGAAAGAAGGTATGCGTTACTAAATAAAGCAATCCCGACACCAGCATAGCGGCAGGAATGGTAAGAACCCAGGCCATCACAATATGAGTGGCCGTTCCCCATCTGACCGCCGAGGCACGACGGGTAACCCCAACACCGATAATGGAACCGGTAATTGTATGGGTTGTTGACACGGGAATTCCGGCCAGGGCAGTTCCCATCAGTGTAAGAGCACCAGCCGTTTCGGCGCAAAAACCACCCACGGGCCGTAAATCGGTTAAACCCATGCCCATTGTTTTAATCACTTTCCATCCGCCGAGCAGTGTACCGAGCGAAATTGCCGAATATGCAGAAATCACAACCCATTCAGGGACATAAAACTCTGAGCCCAGGTAACCGGTACTAAACAACAAAACCGCGATGATTCCCATGGTTTTTTGAGCATCGTTGGAACCATGCCCCAGACTAAAAAAGGCAGATGACAAAAGCTGCATGAAACGAAAAACATGGTCAACTTTGCGGGGGGGGGTGTTGCGAAAAAGAAACATAGTGAGAACCATCATAAGGTAACCCAAAATCAGCCCCAGAAGCGGACTCAGGAAAATGAAAACAACGACCTTCCATACCCCTGAAGCCACAATAAACTCAGTACCTTCAACAAAAAGTGCAGGTCCAATCATCCCGCCGATCAAAGCATGTGAAACACTGATGGGCAAACCAAAATGTGTACACACATACACCCAAACCACAGCTCCAATGAGAGCCGAGAGAATGAAATATTCGTTGACCACTGCAGGATTCACGATTCCTTTCCCTATGGTATTGGCAACGTGAACTCCAAAAAGGAAATAGGCAGCAAAATTGAAGAAGGCAGCCCATGCCACAGCGGCAAAAGGCGACAAAACCCTGGTAGAAACAATGGTAGCAATTGAATTGGCTGCATCGTTCATCCCGTTAAGAAAGTCGAAAACCAAGGCAATCGCAATACCAATAATAACTAATGTAAGCATAAATTGTTCCCGTGTAATGGGTTATGACAGTTTAATAATGATTGATTTAATCACATCGGCTACATCCTCTGCCTTGTCCGATGCCTTTTCCAAAGCCTGAATAATATCCCTCTTCTTAATCAACTCCACAGCATTGGTCTCTTGTTCAAATAAATGGGAGAGAATCTCATGGTAAATATCATCACATTGGTTTTCAATTTCGCTGATCTTGATGGTAGCAGTTGTAATAACCGAAGATTCTTTTACCCTGGGCAACTCCTTAACGGCAATCAGGATCTGTTGGGAAGCCTGAAGAACCAGTTCTGCTATATTCGTAAACTCCACTGGCAGAGAATGAACCTTGTAAAGCTTGATTCTTTGGGCAGTAGAGTTGATAAAATCCAACACGTCGTCGAGGGTGCTGGCCAGATGATGAATATCCTCCCTGTCGAAAGGAGTTATAAACGAGCGATTTAGTTCATCGAAGATTTTGTGACTCAACGAATCGCCAGTCTTTTCGATGCTCTTAATCCGTTTGATAAGATCGGCTCGTTGGAGTTCATCCGTGCATTTCATCAAGGCCACCAACTCCTCGGCGCCCTTAACCAAATTCATTGCATTCTCCTCAAAAAGAGGGAAAAACTTCTTATCCTTAGGCACAAATACCTGAAAAATCTTATCTAATCCCATATCTTTAATTTTTATGCAAATGTACATAAAGGGACTGCCAGCAGTACTCTTTTTAAATTATTAACAAATATTTAATAGACCACTCAAACACTTGCCAGCAATCAAACAACTATACAGCTATTAATCAACAATTTAAACATCTACCACAAACAAATACCAAGGTATTTATCGGCATAAAATTTCCTTATAAACAATTAATTTACAACACATAACGGCATGCACCACTACAAATTAAAAAACCAAGCAACAACACTTAACTTATAAACAACTATTTATCAACAAATTAAACACTGCCACATCCTATTGAAATGTTGGCAAGAAACGCGACTTAACAATTTGTTAAAACCGATTGGAACCTCATGGTTTCAATAATTCATATTTTTGCACAACACATATATCTGTTTATCATGACTCAGATTTTCCTTATTGTAGTAGTAGTACTTTTCATTTTAGCCATTGCAGATTTGGTGGTTGGAGTGAGCAACGATGCAGTAAATTTTCTCAATTCTGCTGTAGGGGCAAAGGCAGCCTCCTTTACAGCCATCATGGCAGTGTCAGTTGCCGGCATTATGGTTGGAACCCTGTTTTCGAGCGGCATGATGGAAATTGCCCGGAGTGGTGTTTTTCATCCCAACATGTTCTATTTCACCGACATGATGTACATTTTTCTGGCGGTGATGATTACTGACGTATTGCTTTTAGACACCTTCAGCAGTTTTGGATTGCCAACCTCAACCACGGTCTCCATTATTTTTGAGTTGTTGGGTGCAGCAGTTGGTATTGCGATGCTGAAAACCATTTCAGATGCAAACAACATGCATCAACTGGGCGAATACATCAATTCGGGTAAAGCACTGGCCATTATAAGCGGGATCTTGCTATCGGTAGTAATTGCATTCACTTTTGGAGCCCTTGTTCAGTACCTAAGCCGGTTGTTGTTTACTTTCCGGTTTCAGGATAAAATGCGGTATTTGGGAGGAATCTGGGGAGGGATAGCGATCACAGCCATCACCTATTTCATGGTAATAAAAGGGGCCAAAGGAGCCTCTTTTATGAAACCCGAGTATTTAGCTTTCATCAACCAACACACTTTTTCAATTCTGTTGACTAGCCTCGCGTTTTGGACCTTGCTTTTCCAGGTTCTCATCTGGTTGTTTAAAACAAACGTACTGAAAATAACGGTATTGGTAGGAACCTTCGCGCTTGCGATGGCCTTTGCAGGAAACGATCTGGTGAATTTTATCGGAGTTCCTTTAGCCGGATTCGAATCATTCAGAATTTTTTACTACTCCGCCACTCAAAACCCAGAGACCCTCACCATGGGAGCCTTGATGAATCCGATTGTCACTCCTACTTATATGCTGCTGATTGCTGGAGTGGTGATGTCGCTGACGATCATATTCAGCAAAAAAGCAAAAACGGTAATAAACACCAGCGTGGATTTAAGTCGCCAGGATGAAGGGAGCGAAAAATTCCCATCACTGGCATTGTCAAGAAGCATAGTAAGGTCGGCAGTTAATGCCAGCCGTACTTTCGAAAAAGTGACACCCGGTTTTCTACAACGGTTCCTGAGTCGGCGCCTTCAGCAACCTTCACCAGCGGAAATAAAAAGGGCCCAAGAAGAAGGCATTTCGTTTGACCTGGTCAGAGCCTCGGTTAATCTGGTGGTTGCCAGCATGCTGATAGCTTATGGCACTTCTCACAAATTACCTCTGAGCACTACTTATGTAACCTTTATGGTAGCCATGGGAACCTCGTTTGCCGATGGCGCCTGGGGTCGCGAAAGCGCAGTTTACCGCATTTCGGGGGTACTTATCGTAATAGGAGGTTGGTTTCTGACAGCTCTGGTGGCATTCTCTGTATCGTTTATCATGTCTCTTATACTTTACAAAGGGGGGATGATAGCTGTGGCAGCTTTAGTAGTGATGGCCTCTTACCTCTTAATCATGCAACACAAAGCCTACGTTAAGAGAGAGAAAGAGGCAGCTATCAACGTTGAAACCGAATCAAAAACAACAATTCTCGACAAATCTAAAATTACCGACCAGTGTAGAACGGATATTCGGGAAGCCTTGCACAATGCAACCAGGCTGTATAACCAGACTCTGGACTTCTTGTTCCATGAAAACCTAAAGAAACTGCGTGAAACTCAAAAAGATATCGAGAGATTCAACAAGCACACCAAAAAGCTCAAAAACGAAATTACCCTTGTAGTAGCCAAGCTGAAAGACGACTCAATCGAAACCGGCCACTACTATGTTCAGGTGCTTGACTTTTTGCGTGAAATAGCTCACTGCTTGAATTATATTAGCAAACCTTGCCTGAATCACCTGGAAAACAACCACAAAGGATTGCTCAAGCAGCAACAAAACGAATTGGAAAGGTTGCAGAAAAACATGTTGCAACTTTTGACTACCGTTTCCAGAGCTATCGAAGAAAACGATTACTCCAACCGCGATCAGATTTTGAAACTTCAACAAAACGTGATGGACGAAATCGACAAAGCCCGCAGGGCACAGGTAAAAAGGATAAAATCAAAAGAAACCGGCACAAAAAACAGTGTCCTCTTCCTGAATATCCTGGCCGAGACCAAGAACCTGGCTCTTTTCGTTACCAACCTGTTTAAATCGAACAGAGATTTTCTTTCGATCACCAAAGAACAGTAGTTAACTAACAGAAAAACATAGCACTACAAAAAATCTCCGGCTTTAAAAGCCGGAGATTTTTTTTGGTACGATTTCATCAACTGAAACATAGAGAATTAACAGCGAGAACACAACAGTTACTAAACCATGAAGGGATTCATACACAAAACCGGTATCTGGGCTTCGTTGAAAATGATTTTTTCATCCCAGGGGCCAGGTTTGAATCGAGTGCCTCCCTCCTCTTCATCGCTCATTAAAACAATCATTTTCACACGCGAACCAACTGCCAGTTCGATAACAGACTTTGAAGTATCAGCCTCAGACGACCCAGGAACTAAAATGAAATCAATTCCTGCTCCCTTCAGGATATGGGCTATCCGGTCGGTTCGCTGGCGATGCTCATCGGGATGTACTACTCCGGGATTGGTTTCAGAAATAAACAACGTGCATTTAAACAGTTTACAAAGCCTGATGATGGCTTCCAACTTATGCTCCCATTTGCAAAAAACATTAAGTGGCAGCATAATTTTGTCGAAATTGGCTACAGGTCTTTTCTGAAAAACCAATGTTGGAACAGGTGTGGCTGTGATTACCCTCAAGAGTTTTGCTCCCGTAATATGCTGCATACCTGTCTTCCCGTGAGTTCCAACAACACTCAAAATGGCTTCTGTCATAGAAACAGCTTCAGGAATAGCTTCATATATAGTGCCGCTAACCATCAGTGTTTGAATATCAATTTCTCGTCCGAGAGTAAGCCTGTTGCCTTCCTGACGCAACAATTCCCTGATATACTCCTCTTCAAAACCATTTTCTTCCAACCACTTGCGTGTATAATGATTCAAAGCATGAACTAAAAACAGATCTGTATTGAATAATTCAGCAAGGTTTGCAGCCTGCAAAGCGGCGTTACCGCAAACCTCAGAAAAATCAGTAGGGACTAAAATCACTTTACGCATAGATTCAACTATTTAAAAATAAGAAAATTACCATACAAACATTAAGACTGATCACTCAAATATCTTAAAAGAAAATCTCACGATTTTAAGCTTTTCCGGTCTGGATAACAAACTTAGTAAATAATCACATAAAAATCATATTTGCCGGATTTTATTTTTCAAATTCGCGTACTGTCAGCCATTCAAAACTGCTAATCAATTATTTGCTTTTGCTTCACAACCATAGAATAGTTGTTAAATTGATGAAAACCGACTAAAATTACCCAATGGAGCCTGGTCAGGATCAGATTGAATGGAAATAGATGCAAGAATGATTTTCCGTAGATTTGCAAAAAAAACAGAGTGAATCCATCCACCTTAATTAGCAGATTGTTTGAACAATCCTTCGGGGTCTGGCCTGAGACTTGCGAGCCCTTGCCAGCCTCTGGTTCAGACAGGCAATATTTTAGAATCCGATCAAAATCAGACTCCGTTATTGGTGCCTTCAACTCAGATAAGGCAGAGAATAAAGCATTTACAACTTTCACACACCATTTCCGACGTATTCATCTTCCTGTTCCTTCCGTGTTGGCCAACGACTCAGAGCATGGAGTATATCTGCTGAATGATTTGGGCGATGAAACCCTTTACGACCGGTTAACAACCGACAGAAAGGGAGGCAAATTCCCAGACAGCGTTTTGCCCTTATACAAAGAGGCCGTCAGACAGTTGCCTCAATTTCAGATAAACGGAGCTAAAGACCTCGATTTCAGTGTTTGTTACCCCCGCGATGCCTTCGACACCCGCTCCATGCTTTGGGATTTGAATTATTTCAAATACTACTTCCTGAAACTCGCCAAAATTCAATTTGACGAACAAAAACTCGAAGACGACTTTGCCCTTTTTTGCATCTTGCTCTCAAAGTCAGAAAGCAACTTTTTCCTTTATCGCGATTTCCAAAGCCGCAACATCATGATTCACCAAAATCAGTTGTGGTTCATCGACTACCAGGGAGGACGCCGAGGTGCACTGCCCTACGATCTGGCTTCGCTGCTCTACGACGCGAAAGCCGATATTCCAAACGAAATCAGGGAGATTCTGCTCGGAGAATATATAAATTCAGCAAAACAACTGCTCCCGATTGATGAACATCGATTCAGAAATGAATTCTACAGTTTTGTTCTGATCAGAATTCTACAAGCATTGGGTGCTTATGGTTTCCGTGGGTTTTACGAACAAAAAAATCATTTTCTGCTTAGCATCCCTTACGCAGTCAAAAACCTTACTTACCTCCTCAACAACAACCTGTTACCACCTGGATTTAGCGAGCTAACAAAAGTTCTTGAGCGAATTATCAACGAAAAATCGTTGCTTGACTATGGCAAAACTACCAATCGGCTTACTGTTGATATTTGGAGTTTCAGCTTTAAAAAAGGAATACCCGTTGATAAATCAGGTAATGGAGGAGGATTTGTTTTCGATTGCAGGGGACTACCTAACCCGGGGCGTTTGGAGTCGTTGAAAGATTTCACAGGAAACGAGCAGCCGGTAATCGAATACCTTGAAAAACAAGACGACGTGAAGGCGTTCGCCCTGGAGACCCAATCGCTGGCAGCCAGAACCATCGAGAACTACCTCACGCGTGGTTTCAGCCATTTGATGATCTCGTTCGGATGTACCGGAGGCAAACACAGATCGGTTTTTCTGGCCAACCAATTAGCAGGTTTTTTAAAAGGAAAATACAACATCGACATCAATTTGCGGCACCGGGAGCAAGAGTCACGCTTGGAATAATCAAAAAGCGCACTCAGTTGTTATGAAAAGAAATTTATAACTATGTCGAAAAAAGATTGCAATACCGATAATGCCCCTCGAAAAAAGGATGCCCGCTTCCGGTGTAAAAAATGCGGCGCTGAAGTAATGAAGAAAGATAACCTTTGTAAACCAGAGAAGATCAAATAAAATGACAAAAATGCCTTTTCAGGCGATGATTCTGGCTGCAGGCCAGGGTACACGACTAAGACCCCTAACCAATTCCATTCCGAAAGCCCTGGTTAAAGTAGGGTCGAAAACCATGTTTGACCACGTGGCTCAGAAACTTCTCAAATCAGGAGCTCAACGACTTGTGGTTAATGTTCATCACCTTGGAGGACAAATAGTTGACCACATCAAACAACATTATTCGGGGCAGCCCATTTACATCTCTTTTGAAACAGAATCGCTGCTCGAAACCGGTGGAGGGTTGAAGAAAGCTGCCCACCTGATGATTCCGGATCTTCCGGTTTTGGTTCACAACGTAGATGTATTATCGGATATCAGTTTCACGAAGTTGGCCGCTTTCCACAAAAAAAACAGAGCTTTGGCTACATTGGCCGTTAGAAACCGAAATACCAAACGGTATTTTCTTTTTAACGACCAATGGCAATTAAGAGGTTGGACAAACAAAGAAACCGATGAAACCAAATTAGTTCACAACCAACCAGAAACACTGCATGAAATGGCCTTCAGCGGAATTCATTTCATCGACCCAATACTATTCGATCTGTTCCCCGATGCCAACCGATTCTCGATGGTTGATTTCTATCTTCAGGTTTGTTCGCAACACAAAATTGTTGGATTCGACCACACAACCGGACAATGGACTGACATTGGAAAACCAGAACAACTTGAAGAAGCTTCCAGACTGCTGAACCACAAACGATAAAGCCTCACCAATTGCCCTGGTTAGCGCACCCACAGCCGTTCTCTTATACTGCTAACCCTGCCCTCCGCTACAACCAAATACCCGGCCTTTGCAAAAGCCACACTTAGCTTACTCCTGCTCCCAGCCCAGACCGGTTCCCCCGATTTATCCGAACTGAAACCCGAATCATGCATCCGCCAGAGTTCCCTTCAAAAAAAACTCTTTATCTCATTCTGCTTACCTTTGCGGCCATTTTTTTAATCAATTTCAAATGAAAAATTCGTTCAAACAAGAGGCTCCGCTAAGGTTTCACCGTTGGAGCCGCAAGGGATTTGCAATTTTCAGTTCACTGCGAAAAGTAGTTACCATTGCAACCCTGTCAATTGCAACCACCATTATCAGTCAGCCTTGTAAGGCACAGCACAAACCCGACACATCAGCCATTAGCAGAATTCTCGAAACTGATAGTGTAGTGATTACAGCGCAACGAAGCCCCGTGGTGGCCTCAAAACTAACGCGTCCGGTTCAGGTAATCACCTCAGCGGATATTGAACGAGCTCCGGCTCAGACCCTCGATGGACTGCTGGAACAAATTCCCGGTGTTGACGTCAGAACTAGGGGTGGTTACGGAATTCAAAGCGATGTGAGCGTGCGTGGAGGCACTTTCGACCAAACGTTGGTTTTGCTTAACGGCATCCCAATGAGCGATCCACAAACCGGACATCATGCCATGAACCTCCCGGTTGATGCCGATGCAATTGAAAAAGTGGAAGTACTCACCGGTCCGGCAGCTCGTGTCTTTGGCGCTAATGCATACAACGGGGTAATAAATGCAATCACCAAAAGTGGATGCTCCGACGGAGTCATACTTCGAATAGAAGGCGGCCAGAATGGGCTATACCAAACCAATGGCACAGCTACCTTCAATGCACGATCAACAGAGAATTTAATCAGTGTAGCCAAATCAGGAAGTGATGGTTACATTCCCAACACCGATTTTCAATCAGCAAAAGTCTTTATCCAAAACAAGATCAACCTCAACATCTTGGATATCGAATCCCAGGCAGGATGGAGCCTGCGCGATTTTGGTGCCAACGCCTTTTACTCCCCCAGGTTTCCCAACCAGTTTGAACATACCCAAACCTTTAACGCATCAATCAAAGCCTCAACAAAGGGAAAAGTAAAGCTGAGCCCTTCATTCTACTGGCGGAGAAATTACGACAGGTTTGAACTATTCCGGTCAGATGCCCCTGAGTGGTACACCAGCCACAATTACCACAGAAGCGAGGTAAGAGGGGCAAGCCTGAACACCTTTCTGGCTTGGTCTGGAGGGAAAACCTCCCTTGGAGCAGAATACCGGCTGGAATCGATCGTCAGCAACATACTTGGTACTCCCCTTTCGATCCCCGAGCCCGTAAACGGAGAAGACGGCATTTTCTACAAAAATGGCGACCAACGAGAACTGTTCAGCGTTTTTGCCGAGCACACGTTGTATCTGCGACGACTCACCATCAACGCAGGATTTTTGGGGATCGCTGTTCCGTCAAAAGATATTGGATTCAAAATTTACCCAGGCATTGAAGCCGGGTACGAAATCTCGAATCGATTGCATCTGTCACTTGCCTACAACCAAACCCTTCGCCTGCCCACCTTTACTGATCTTTATTATACTTCACCCACCAACATTGCCAATCCCCTCCTAAAACCAGAAGAAGCCCATGTTTGGGAAGGGGGACTGCGTTTTAAATACCACTTTTTCAATATTATAGGCAACACTTTTTACCGTGCTGGTCGCAATATGATCGACTGGGTGCAGGTTGATGGTGAGGAAAAATGGAGAAGCATGAACCTCACTGAGGTAGATTTGTATGGTACCGAAATTCAAATAAAATACCAACAACCTGCCACTACAACAAAAGGGCTCATTCAAGGCCAGATTTCATGGCAATACACTCAGTCCGAAAAAGAAAGTACGGGCTACCTTTCAAAATATGCACTCGACAACCTGAAACACAAGGTAGATATAGTAACCCATTGGCTTTTACCAGCAGGATTTACCTTAAACATCAGGGCCAGCTACCAGGTTCGTGATGGATCGTACCTGAAATGGCCCGACAACACCCCCACCGCTTACAAACCCCAGTGGGTGACCGATGCCCGCCTCGCTTGGAGCAGAGGGAAACTTTCAGTTTATGCCGACGCAACGAACCTTTTCAATGCCGATTATACCGACCATGCCAACCTGCCTCAGCCAGGTCGCTGGTTAAAAGCTGGTATAGTTTACCGGTCAGACAATTGAACAAACGATTGCGATAGCGGTTTTTTTTAACTTCGTCAGGCATTCAGCAACAACCCAGGTGCCTGCCAGTATAAAATCACTACCTTTGTGGCATTCAAACAAGGTTAAACCTATAATTCATACAACAATGTCGAAAATTAAAGTTGCCATTAATGGATTTGGCCGAATCGGCCGGCTCACATTCAGAGCCCTTTTGAAGAAAGAACAGGTTGAGGTGGTTGCCATCAACGATCTCACAAATCCCGCCACCCTGGCGCATCTTCTGAAATACGATTCGGTACACGGTCGTTTCAACGGCACCGTCACTGCTGAAGACAACGCACTGGTAGTAAACGGTATCAAGATCCCTATCTATGCCGAAAAAGACCCGGCCAACCTCCCCTGGAAAGCACTGGAAGTTGACATTGTGGCCGAATGTACCGGGGTATTCCGCAACCGTGAAAAGATGCAGAAACACATCGATGCCGGTGCACGCCGTGTGCTGCTTTCGGTTCCGGCCGACAAAGCCGAAGACGTTGACATCACCATTGTAATGGGCGTTAACGACAACCTGCTGAAACCCGAGCATATCTTCGTGTCAAACGCCAGTTGCACCACCAACTGCCTGGCGCCTGTTGCAAAAGTGCTCAACGACAATTTCGGTATCGTTCGTGGTTTGATGAACACCATTCACAGCTATACCAACGACCAGATCATACTTGATGCTCCGCACAAAGACCTGCGCCGTGCCCGTGCCGCAGCCATGTCCATCATCCCCACGAGTACAGGTGCTGCTAAAGCCGTTGGCCTGGTGATTCCGGCTCTTAAAGGGAAGCTCGACGGGTTTGCCATGCGCGTTCCCACACCCGATGGCTCGGTGGTTGACCTTACAGTGGAACTCGAAAAAGAGGCCACTAAGGAAAGCATCAATGCTGCCATGAAAGCCGCGGCAGATGGTCCGATGAAGGGTGTTTTAGAATATTGCACCGACCCTGTCGTGAGTTCCGACATCGTGGGCACAACAAACTCTTCAATTTTCGACAGCCTCCTGACCCAGGTCAGCGGTGGTAAATTCGTGAAAATTGTAAGCTGGTACGACAACGAGAACGGATACTCAAACCGTATGGCCGATATGTTGGTAAAAATGGCCGAGCAGAAATAAATTTATAGTGGCATTATTATTCAAAAACCCCGGCTAACAGCCGGGGTTTTGTTGTTTACAGCCATGCCACTCTTCTCAAGAATACCTCTATCACCCTTTTCAATAATGATAGCAACTCCATTCTGAAACAATCCAAAACAAGCTCTTGCAATCAGCATGTATCAACTTATAAACTTAAACAGCCATATAAGCTTTCTTTTAAAAAAAAGAGCAGTGTAGCTAACCACAACACACTTAAAACAAATGACTTAATTCTTATTTGAGATTTTTTTTCTGCAAAAATATCTTATTGTCTGTAAGATTCATACCTTTACCCAGTCATTCAATCCAAACACGAATGACCCACTTTAACCTAATTAATTTCAAACTATCATGAAAAAAGTCTATGTTTTTTTCGTAGCGTTGTGTTATGCGCTCGTGTCCAACGGACAAGTCTATTTAACTGAAGATTTCAGTACAGGCACCATGCCTCCCACAGGATGGTCGCTTGACGGGGTTGCTTCTCAATGGAGCAACAGTGGCTCCAACAATGCAGGAGGCACAGCCCCCGAAGCCAAGTTCACTTATGTCAATCAAAACACTACCTCACGATTAATTTCACCGGTAGTTGACATGACAGGTATCAGTTCGGCCACCCTCTCTTTCAAATATTACTACGATTGGTATGCCAACGGCCCAACTATTGGTGTGGCCAAACGTTTTGGCACATCAGGAGCCTGGAATGTTGTTTGGGAAACTACACCAACTGGCAACCAGGGGCCTAAAACACAAATCGTAGAATTAACCGGGATTGGCCAGAGCGATTTTCAATTCTGTTTTTACATCTCAGGAAACCTTTACAATGTTGACTACTGGTTTATCGACAACGTGAAACTCTTTACCCCCTTAGCTCTGGATGCTGCCATGGCCTCAATAGTAGTACCGAAGTATGTTGAAGACGGAGCTTCTTTTGATCTCACAGGCAAAATATCCAACGAAGGATCAACCCCGCTTACCAGCTTTGATGTTGTTTACACACTTGACAACGGTGCACCCCAAACCATGGCTGTTACCGGTGTGAACATCCCTCTGGGTGGCGATCATGCTTTCACTCACAACGTACCCGTTGTTTTGTCGGGTCTGGGCAGTCATCTGGTTAAAGCCTGGGTGGCCAATCCCAACAATGGCACTGATTTGAACAATGCCAACGACACCCTATCAGCCTATTCGAGTGCTGTTACCTTTGTTCCTGAGAAAAAAGTTTTGGCAGAAGAAGCCACGGGAACGTGGTGCGGCTGGTGTATTCGTGGCATTTGCTTCATGGATTACATGGCCGAAACCTACCCTGAAACCTGGATAGGTGTGGCCGTTCATAATGGCGACCCGATGGTTGTTTCTTATTACGACAACGCCATGGCACAAATCATCCCCGGATTTGCTGGCTATCCGAGCGTCACCTCCGACAGAACCGAGGGCGATTCAGATCCTTCTGATTTAGAAGCAGGTTACAACCGCAGGATGGCTGCAATCAGTCCGGCATCAATTAGAATAGTTAATTACGCATGGAATCCCGACACCCGCGAAGTGGCTTTTGATCTGGAATCGGAATTTGTGGCTGATGTGATGAACGAACTCCGTTTTGGAGTTATCATTGCTGAAGACAGTTTATATGGAACTTCAGCACAATGGAACCAAGCCAACTACTACAACGGAGGAGGCAATGGCCCCATGTGCGGATACGAAAGCAAACCCAACCCCGTACCGGCTGCCCAGATGCATTACGACCATGTTGCCCGTGAAATTCTTGACTCCCCCTTCGGAACTCCCAACAGCCTGCCAGCCACCATCACAGCCGGATCGGTTATCAACTACCACTACACCTATACGCTGCCCGACACATGGAACTACGAGAAACTTCACATCATCGGGTTCCTGGTTGACATGTCGAACGGCGAAATTCTGAATGCCGACAATAAAATCAGTTCCTACGTGGGCATCAACAACCTCAATTTCGAAAAAGGCGTTGCGGTATATCCCAATCCTTCAAAAGACTACACCAATGTTGCGTTTACCCTCGACCAGCCTATGAACGCTAAGGTGGATGTTTGCGATATGTTTGGTGCGGTTGTCTATTCAGATGCCCCACGCCAGTTTGCTGCCGGACAAAATCAGATCAGGATCAGCAACCAATCGCTTGGAAACGGAATGTACGTTGTTAAACTTACCGTTGGAAACCAAGTAATAAGCCGCAAAGTATCCGTCGTAAAATAACCCGTGGAAGATCAATGCTTTAACTTAATTTTTCGCACAGGTGATCCCAAAAACTACTACGGATTGCAGCATCGAAAGAGACAAGTGAAAGCGTTCTGCCCAAGATAACTCAAGCCGGTTGCCCTCCAGCAACCGGTTTTTTTTATTTGAAAACAACGAGATACCAAGCCAATTCAAGGTCAACAACTCGTCCCGGGAACACCTGATGGGGCTGGTGCAAAACCCTGTAGATTGACGACGAAACCCCTTGACCATCCACTGCCTGTTGCGGGCTTTTGTGTACCTTTGCCCCCTGATTGAAATAACCACGCATGACGCTCGATATCACCAGTCCGCAAAACCCCAGGATCAAATCGCTGCTGAAGCTTCAGGCCAAGCAATCGGAACGGCGTAAACAAAACCTGATAGTGGTTGAAGGGTTACGTGAAACCGATTTGGCTCTACAAGCCGGATTTGAATCTGTTGAACTGTTTTCGGCTCCCGGAATTACAGATCCTTTGGTACTTAAAGCGATACAATCCAAGTTTCCACGCGCTTTTGCAGTCTCGAACGAAGTGTTTGCCAAATTGGCCTACCGTGAAGGAAGCGATGGTATTCTGGCACTGTTTCGTCCCAAATACTACAAACCCGACGACTTTTTGCACAGAGAAAAACCTCTTTTCATCGTTCTTGAAGGGGTTGAAAAACCGGGAAACCTGGGAGCTGTACTTAGGACGGCAGATGCGGCAAAGGCCGATGCAGTGTGGCTTTGCGATACTCCAACCGACATTTACAACCCGAATGCCATCCGCTCGAGCGTGGGCTGCATCTTCACAGTTCCTGTCTTGCAATCCTCTTCAAAAGCGGCCATAAAATGGTTCAGCGAACACCAAATTAAAACCTTTGCTGCTGCTCTTACTCCAGAAGCCGGTTTTTATCACGAAGCCGACCTGACAGGCCCCACAGCACTGGTCTTTGGCACTGAAGCAACCGGCTTGTCAGAAAGATGGCTCAACGAAGCTAATCACCAGATTTTGATCCCTATGCGTGGAAAAATTGACTCTCTTAACGTGAGCATTTCTGCTGCTATCATGGTATTTGAAGCCATGCGTCAACGAAATTTCAAACCATGATGCAAAAAACCATCCAAAATTTCATCCTACTGGTACTGAGCGCTATCGCCACACCTGTGGCGGCTCAAAACCTGGTGACTTTTCCTTCTGATTCTGCTGCCATAGTTGCCTTTACCATACCTGGGAAACAACCCGTAGCCTTGCATTACAAGCAAATCGACACAACCATCAGTTACGCACACAATTACCGACCTTTCACCAAACCAGGCCAATGGTACGCCTGGCTGGGAAACAACGGCCTTCCCATGCGCAACCTTACCCCCGACTTCAACTCCTCCGAGGGCTTCAACTACGGAAAAACCTCATTCGCACCCTACACTACCAACCCTTCCGAAACCGTGTTCTATCAATCGAAACGGGCGTATTCAAACGTAAGCTACACCTCAGGACCCGACAACGAGAACCAACTCGAAGCGCTCCTAAGCAAAAACATTTTCAAAGGGATCACAACAGGAATCCACTACAGACTAATAAGCAGCACTGGACCCTATGCTTACCAGAAAGCCAATTGTGAAAACCTTGCATTAACAATTCGCTATTTTGCCCCTGATGGTCGTTACGGCGCTATGGCGGGCTACCTGCTCAACACCTACACTGTTCAGGAAAACGGTGGGATTAAAAACGAAATCCAATTTACTGAAAACCAGGAAACCAACCGTTCGGTGATCACTACGCGCCTCACTTCTGCCGAATCGCGCAACGGGAACATGCGGGCTTTTCTGACGGTCTTTTACGAACCTGCAATCCCTTATCAAACCGACGACACCGTGGTAAAAAAGAAACCAAAATCTAAAAGTCATGCCGACTCCGTTTCATTCACGAAACCCGTTCCTGACGCAGCAAATAAAATAAAGCCAGATCGTGATTCAATTCCGGCCCTACAAGCAAACGCGCTGGAGACTCATCCCGATTCCTCGATAATACGATTCATTGCCAACAACGATTCATCTGCTACGAAAACTGTTGCGCTTCAAGATTCAATTAGAAAGAAAAATAAGGCACTCCAATTCTTTGGTCTTGGTCGCTTTCAATACTCCCTTTCCTATTCTCGAGATGCCTGGGTTTACGACGACTCCAACCCTAAATCGGGATTTTACACACACATTTACAACGATTCAACAACAACCTTCGACACCACAGGCATAAAAAAACTAGAAAATGAAATCTCGTGGACCAATGCCGGTTTTCTTCATAAGAACTCGTTACCCGTTGCTCTGCGATTTGCGGTCAGGCACCAATACACCGAATTAACTACGCTAACCCAAAAAAAGACCTTCAGCCAGTTTATTCCCAATGCCTCGGTGAATCTCAGTCTATGGAACAGGTTTTCCCTATCGGGTTACGGTTTTATAGTGAAAGGCGATTACAACGATGGTGACTTAGGATTGCGAGGGCAAATCAATCTCAGGGTTGGCCAGCGCGATGACGACGGATTCGTGGGCGAAGCCGGCTTTTACAGCGAAATGCCGGGTTATTTCTTCCAATTCTACGAATCGAATCACTTCAAGTGGGAAAATAGTTTCGACAGACAGGAAACCTGGTTTGCCAAAGTAAAACTCAAATACAGCATTGCATCGGCAGGCCTCGACTACTACCTTCTTAACCAATACGTTTACCTTGATAAAGACGCAACGGCACAACAACATGGTGCCGAGATGTCGGTAGCCCGATTGTGGACCGGGATTAACATTAAGCTTGGCAGATGGAATATCGACGGGCAAGCTGTTGGGCAAATAGCCAGCGACACCTCAGTTGTAAAACTTCCCAAGCTTTTGGTGAGAGCCACAATTTTTTATACAGGACACCTGTTTAAAAAAGCTTTAAAAATACAACCAGGGATAGATTTCTATTGGTATCCGGCCTACCATGGCGATGACTACATGCCCGCTCTGCAATCGTTTTATCTTCAGGATGTAAAAAATATTGGCGGGTATCCTTGGATTGACCTCTTCGCGAATTTCAGGGTGAAGCGGGCAATACTTTTCCTCAGATACAGGCACCTCAACGCACAATTTTCGGGGTTCAATTACATGGATGTTCCGCGTTATCCTTTGCCCGACGGGGGTATAAATTTCGGAGTTTCATGGAACTTTTACGACTAACGCCCAACCACGAGGCTTTTGCCCCCCTTGGTTAGTTGTGAGTTATTTAAACTACATCGACAATCCACCGGCTGCCACCACACTGCCGTCAACCAGGTGAATTACACGATCAGCCTCTCCTGCCAATTCAGGGTTATGGGTTACAATAACAAAGGTTTGTTGCAAAGTGTCGCGCAACTCAAAAAAGAGACGATGCAACTGACGCGCTGCCTGAGAATCGAGATTCCCCGATGGCTCATCGGCCAAAACAACATCGGGATCGTTGATCAACGCACGGGCTACCGCCACCCTTTGTTGCTCGCCTCCCGACAGCTCTGAAGGTTTGTGAGAAATCCGATCAGAAAGCGACAGCCGCCCGAGCAAAGCTTTGGCTTTTAAAACCGCTGCAGAAGGCTTCTCTCCTGCGATAAAGGCTGGCATACAAACGTTTTCAAGGGCTGTAAATTCGGGTAAAAGATGGTGAAACTGAAAAACGAATCCAATGTGTTTGTTGCGAAAAGCCGACAACTTTCGATCGTTCATCCTTGTGATATCAATACCACTCACCTCCACAACCCCTTCATCAGCCTTGTCAAGGGTTCCTAAAATATGCAGAAGCGTTGATTTACCTGCCCCCGAAGGGCCGGTTATGGTAACTATTTCGCCTTGCTGCACAAGCAAATCAACACCCTTGAGTACCTCTAACGAGCCGAAACGCCTGGAAACATGTTGTGCATTAACTATGATTTTTGCCATCTTCTATCCATTTGAATTTGACAACCAACGCCTCACATTCTGATAATCGAGATAATAAAGCACCTTCAGACTGATATTATTCAATTGAGGCTGCCTGAAAGTATCTTCCAAATTCGAAAAGAAACCAGCCTCGACATCCTGATTTTCGGTAAGCAAAGCATTCTTCCAAACCAAGGTGAGATTCGATCCTGGCGCAAACTCCCATTTCAACGACAGGTCGAGGTTGAATGAGTTGAAGTTGAAATCGGCCTGGTAATCGCCTTTTACTTCATCAAGGTAACCATTGGTATTGAGCACGTAGTACTGGTCGTACTTACCCTTGTACCAATAGTGGCGCACCCAGAGATTTACCGACAAATTGTTTTTGAAAACATAGAGAACATTAAACGAATTTTCAACGCCGCGCACCTGTCGCCGCCCAAAAATACTTCGGTTGAGCGAATCAAGCAGGGCAAAACCCCTGTCTTTTTCGCGTCCCTGAAGCGTAGCCGAATAGGTAAACATCAAGTGATTGTTTATCCGGAGCAGAGGTGCAACAACCAGATAATATTCTGATGAATGATCTCCGCTTACCGAATACGACATTTCACCGTCGAGGGCAAACGCTTTCCGGTAGTCAGTTGAAAAGCCCATATAACCATTCACAAAAGTGGGCACTTTGAAAATTCGGCCCGCCACCCGTGACTCATAATGATCGAAGGTTTCGACAGGAGCCACAGTGAAAGTCCCCCAGTAAGATGTATAATTTCTTGAAGATCCGTTGGCTTTCAATGAAAAAGAAAGGTTCTCGTTCTTATGAGTCACGAAATGAAGACTGTTGTAAACCTCAATTGTTGCCTTCATATTGCGCAACCGCCAGAACGGTTCGTAAATGGCATAACTAAGCAGCGCACGGTTCACGATCTGGCTGTTGCGCCTTGTAATTCCCAGATCGTTTGCATCAAACTTATCGTTCATCAGATTATGCGTCAGGCTGTACTGCCAATTCCCGCTGATCTTTCCAAGCGTGAGGTCGTATTTATAGCCTACGGCACCTTTATATCCGCCTGCTGAGGCATCGATCGTATAAACCTGACTCACAGCACCACCAACGGTCATACCATACACATTTCCTTTGTTGTTGAGGGTGATCCCGCCTCCGGTAACATTAGCCCTCCGCCCGGGATTATCGCGAATCACGCTGGTGTTGATAAGGTAAGCAGAACTGTTGTTGCGCAGCGCCTGGTCAACCACCACGATGTTGAAATTGGTGAATGGTTCGGTTAACACGGTTCTTTCGTGACCCGAAGAATCCACTATTGATGCCGTGGCATTATCGGTCAGGGCATTGAGCACTCCAATTGCAGTTCCACTTTTGTTGCGTCCCGAAAATTTCACTGCATTGATAAGGTGTGCATTAGCCGGGTTGTTCTTGATCTCTTCACCTGGGTGCAGATTCCTCAGCACACTATAGTAACCAGATGGAGTAGCGGCAATACGACGCGAATAAAACAAGTTTCCTTTCTGAAACAAATCAACTGCCTCCTTAAAAAAGGGGCGCTGTTCATCATACGACACCTCGAAGGCTGAAAGGTTTTTAACGATGTTGTCTGATTTTACCTGACTAAAATCGGGCAGCAGGGAAACATCGAGCGTGAAACTTTCGTTCAGGCCATACTTCAGATCCATTCCACCGGAAAAAGAGTAGCTGAAATTGCTTTTATCGGTCAAATTAAAAGGATAATGTTCCACACCAACGGCCATGTAAGGCGTTAGCGATAACCTGACAGGGGCGTTAACATTACTGATACCTGACAGTTGACCCCAGTTTACGATGTTATTGGCGGCTCCCTTTACTTCCAAAGCCCATTGGTCGGTTTCACGGTATCGCCTGATCTCCCGATTCAGCTGCAAGCCCCATTGATGCACATCGCGACGAGGAAACCGAATAGCCGAAAAAGGGATCTCAATCTCAGCTATCCAACCTGAATCGTTCACTTGGGTAGAGCTTCTCCAGACGGCGTCGAAAGTATCGTCGGTGAACCTCCTGTCGAGCTGTACGTTGGCTGCCGTAACAGTAAAAATGTATGCATCGGTGGAATTGCCGTAAGTATCTATTTCGATACAAAACTCGTCGGTATTCAGATGCTCGGCATCCCTGTTGCCTAATTGCCCGAGAATGCTGTCGGGGTGGGGATCGTACATCATGGCACCAACAATGAGTGAATGATCGGTGTATAGAATCCGTACCTCTGTCTTGAAGCTTGCCGGAGCATTGTAGGTGGGAACATACTGTTTAAACCCGGATAAAGGTCTGGCCCTGGACCAAACTTCCTCATTAAGATGTCCGTCGATGCTTACGGAACCCGAAACCCTCAATGCTTCTGCCAAAGGAACCTGAGCCTTCAACGCAAACGGAAGCACAAAAAACATCAGTAGTTTACTAAAATAGAGCCCTGCTTTCATAACTTTAATCAGATTGCTAAAATACGCCTTTACTACCGAACAGGCAAAAGCCAGACCTGTCATCGCATAATAAAGTCGGTAACCAAACCAGCCACATCCTGTGAACTCATTAGAATAAAGAGCCTGGATCGAATTAGCATTGGAGCCTGTCAACAATGCTGATGATTGAAATAACGGCCTTGCATAAACAATACGTATTTTTGGTTGTTAACTCAGGCATTATTTACAGAAAATGCTTTTGCACTGGATTTTTCACTTTGACATTAACTTACCAAAATCCTTTTTCACATGAATCTTCATGAATATCAAGGCAAATCAATTTTAAGGCAATACGGTGTAACCACACCGCAAGGCATAGTAGCCTACACTCCGGAAGAGGCAACTCAGGCAGCCCGCGAACTGGCTAAAAACACTGGCACAACCCGTTGGGCTGTCAAGGCTCAGATTCATGCCGGAGGCCGCGGCAAAGGCGGAGGCGTAAAAATTGCCAAAACAATTGAAGAGGTAGCACAATATACCTCACAAATAATCGGCATGATGCTGGTTACCCCGCAAACAACGGCTCAGGGCAAGTTGGTGCGTAAAGTTCTGGTAGAAGAAAACATTTACTACGCCGGCGATGAACCCACGCTCGAATTCTACATGAGCGTGTTGCTCAACCGTGCCGCTGGTCGCAACATGATCATGTACTCTCCGAGGGGTGGTATGGACATCGAAGCCGTGGCAGCCGAAACTCCTGAAGCCATTTTCACCGAAGAGATTGACCCTAAAGTAGGGCTGACCCCTTTTCAGGCCCGTCGCATCGCTTTCAACCTTGGACTATCGGGAACCGCCTACAAAAACATGGTCAAATTTGTGGATGCACTCTACAAAGCCTATAGCGGTGCTGATGCCTCCCTGTTCGAGATCAACCCTGTGATTAAAGCTGCTGATGGCAAAATATTCGCAGCCGATGCCAAAGTTGTTATTGATGGCAACGCCCTTTTCCGTCATCCTGATATCGAAAAAATGCGCGACTTTGACGAAGAAGACCCCACGGAGGTAGAAGCCGGTGTGCACAAACTCAACTACGTGAAACTCGATGGTAACGTTGGCTGCATGGTGAATGGCGCCGGATTGGCTATGGCAACCATGGACATGATCAAAATGTCGGGCGGATCACCAGCCAACTTCCTCGATGTGGGCGGAACTGCCGATGCTAAAAGAGTTGAACAAGCCTTCCGCATCATCCTGAAAGATCCCAATGTCAAAGCAATTCTGGTGAATATTTTTGGCGGTATAGTTCGGTGCGACCGCGTAGCACAAGGAATCGTGGACGCCTACAACAACATTGGTACTATCCACATTCCGATCATCGTCAGACTTCAAGGGACCAACGCTGAAGAGGGAAAACAATTGATTGATCAATCGGGACTAAAAGTTCACTCTGCCATCAGGCTCGAAGAGGCCGCCTCTGCAGTGCACGAAGTGCTCAATTAAAATACACAATACCACCTCTGCAAACGAATTCTTAGCTGCGATACCAAGCGAGGACACCTGCGTGCCCTCGCTCTTTTTTTTAAGAAACTCCTCGTTAGTGGCCCTCTTCATCAAACGTCGAAATGCAGCTATGGCAGACAACCAGCTTCCTACAACAGGGCACTTGCCAGCCACAATTTCAACCAACCCCGGCAGGTTTGCCTCATGCTGAAAAATCGGCTAATCCAATACGGGTATCTGGCAGAACAACATCTCGACAAAATAAATTGAAGACCCTGAATTCACGAAAATTCAACCACTTCATGCCTCCCGCATAAGAAATTACGCTATTTTTGCATCGCAAAATCAGTTCAAACGATTCATAACATCAGGTGATACCCGTCTCACGATTACGCGTATCACCTTAATTATTATCACAATGCAAGTTTCAAAAAACAAAGTTGTATCGCTCACTTACACCCTAAGGCTCGACAATGCCGAGGGCGAAACCATTCAGGAAACCGGAGCCGACCACCCCTTGGTTTTCATCTATGGCTCAGGAATGTTGCTCCCCGCCTTCGAGTCGAACATTGCCAACCTTAAACTCAACGACAACTTCAGCTTCGGCCTTGAAGCCGGCGATGCTTACGGTGAAGTTAATCCTGGCGCCTTGGTTGACCTCGACATTGACATGTTTCTGGAAGACGGAAAACCCAACGACGAATTGCTTCAGGTTGGCAACACCATCCCCATGCAAGACAGCGACGGCAACCGCCTCGACGGCGTGGTAGTAGAAGTGACCGACACCCAGGTGAAAATGGATTTCAACCACCCGCTGGCTGGCAAAAACCTCCACTTCACCGGACAGATTGTTGAGTTGCGCGATGCCACCTCCGAAGAACTGGCTCACGGCCACGTGCACGGCCCCCACGGCCATCACCACTAAGCCAAATCAAACTTTCGATTATAGCAAAGGCGACCTGCGAGGGTCGCCTTTGGTGTGTAAAACAGCAGAAATCAATAGCACTTCCTTTGCGCTTTAAAAAACGCAAGACTTTAGCTCAGACTTGTTAGTGCAGGTCGGGCTTCACTTTCGCTCTTCTCAATCGCTTTCTTAAAACATACAAGGCCACCCCACAAAAAGGCCTAAGTTGATGGGTTTCGTTCTTCGATTGCCACCTGACGATCTGCTCCATTATTTCCTTCTCAGTGCGCTCGTTGCGGTCTTTGCTCAGGCTATCATACACAGCCTGACAAACCCCTGCGCGATAACGAACAAGTTTGGGGGTATTCAAATTGAGGGTATTTAAATCGGCCTGCATCAATCCATCGTCGGAGCTGACGATGCCATTGTGAGCATAGCGAATCTTTTCTTCTACACGATCTGTTAGATTTGCAGGATTATTTTTCAATAGGTTATGACCTTTGCTGGTGTCGCAGTGTTGCATAGCGGGTGGCTGGCCCTGAGCCCCATCGCAACATGCCAACAGCATTTTATAATCCAAATCGCTGTGTTGGCTGTGCCAATGCTCAATTTTCGTTTTCAGAGGGTGGTCGTGGATTCGTTGCATGCAATATGCACATACATAACCTTGCTCCTCCAGAAGGTTTCTGCGGATAGCATCTTTCACCGGTGTGAAATCCGGGCCGTCGTAAACTGCTCCGGGCTTCAGCCGATACGCTGTGAGCAAGCGGGGCTCCGCATTTTTTTTGATCGAAATCATACCTACATCTTTTCCATAGCAATGAGGGTCTCGGCTCTCAACAGTTCGGGGCTTGTGCCATTGAACTTCATCTTTAGTTGTTCAATCACCTCTTCAGCCTCTTCAAAACGCGCCCTGTCGATCAGCTCGAAAAGTCGGTTCAACTCTTTGGCTGTCTCCTGCTCGCGCTCGCTGCTGTCCATCAACACTTCGAGTATGTAATTGGAATCTAACCCTAGCGCCTGGTCGGGGGTTGAACTGGTGATGTTGCCATCAGCACCGGCATACAACAACCTGATGTTCTCTCCCTTCACCTCGCCCAAAGCCTGGGGTGAATGGGTTGTGACAACAAACTGGCAGTTGGGAAACAGGTTGCCCAACTGCGCGACAAAATGGCGCTGCCACCGTGGATGCAGATGCAGCTCGATCTCGTCAATCAGCACGATCCCTTCGCCTTCAAGGGGATTTTGCAGCATGGGATTCGCGATGGCCAGGCGCCGTGCTAAATCGCCAACCAGCGCAAGGGTGCATTTTTCGCCATCCGAAAGCTGATCTATCCGAACCTCTTTCCCTTGTTTTCTTACCACCATTCTGAGCGGGCTACGCCTTACCGACAAGCTTTTAAACCCGGGCAGGAATTGCTCAACTGCCATGCGAACAGCCTCCAACTGCCTGTCGGGATAAACCTGTGCCTGATAGGAATAGTTGGTATCGGGTTCAGCAATCAGGTCGTCGGGGCCTTCGTTTGTCTCTCCCAACATGCGCCTGTACTCGTTTTCAAGGTCTTCGCGGTTGCGAAACCACTCAAAGAAATCTCTGAAATTGGCCGCGCTGGTGAGCGAATTGCTGTAGAGGGCCAACGAATCGAAATCGTGTTTCTGACGGATGCGCAGCGGGATGTCGAGCACTGCACGCGTGACGGGGTAATAGGCAAACACCGGCAGCGGATGATCTGAGGTGTTTTGAGAATAATCGTCCCTTATTGACCGGGCCAACTCGGTGGCTCCCTTCATATCGGTTTGGTCTGCCGGTTTGCTATGGCCTTTGGCCGGTTTTACCAACTGCCAGCTTACACCATTATTAAGCTCCAATTTCAAAGCACTGTAGGGTTTACCATTCTGAATATCGGTGTCTTTCAGCATCATGCCCGGGGCATTCTCGCGACGTACGCGAGCAGCAGGCCACGAAAGCAGAAGGGCGATGGCATCGAGAAACGAAGTTTTTCCCGCCCCGTTCACCCCTGCCAACACCGTGAGCCGGGGGTGAAACTTCAAAGCGATGCTCTGGCAGCCCCTGAAATGGGTTAAATGCAATTGGTGAAGTTTCATTGAAAACAAAGTATTAAGGCAAAGCAAAAGTAATGAAAACTATGATGATTCAACAACCCGATTGCCACGAACGGCACTCACCAGCATGGGCAGTTCCCGAATACACAAGCAGGGAAGCGCACTCGCTCTGACTCAACACAACATACCCTCCATTAAGGCGTGGCAGCAGAAGTGACCGACACCCAGGTGAAAATGGATTTCAACCACCCTCTGGCTGGCAAAAACCTCCACTTCACCGGACAGATTGTTGAGTTGCGCGATGCCACCTCCGAAGAACTGGCTCACGGCCACGTGCACGGCCCCCACGGCCATCACCACTAAGCCAAATCAAACTTTCGATTATAGC
>JAQVCV010000096.1 GCA_028689615.1 Bacteroidales bacterium
AATGGGTTCTTGTCTCTTCCCGATTGCTTCGGCTGGGGCATATCGGGAAACAGGATTAACAATTCTGACAGCAACGGTTTGAAGCCCTTTTCAAATTTTGAAGCAACTATCTGCATCATCAGGCTGGCTTCAGCACTGCAACAGCCGAATGTCTTACTGCTGAAAAAATATTTTTAGTTGTTGTTATTCAGTGATTTAATGCGGGTTTTTGTGGTTTTTCAGGCATTGTTATCCTATCATTTGTCTTACTCAAAAACTTGCAAAGGCCGGCTTGATGCTTTTTCTTTGCCCTGCCAATGAAGCTGAATGATAACAGTGATGGGCAGGTCTCATCCAATGTTTTTCTGTTTTATAATTTCAAATTTCTTTAAAAATGAAAAAGTTTTTCTTGTCGGTATTGCAAATTGTAATGGTAATGGCTGCTTTCGGGCAATGGAGTGAGCTGGTTTCTCCCACTACTAAGAATTTGTATGCTGTTTCTTTCTGCGACGCCTCCAATGGGATCGTGGCAGGCGAGTCGGGTGCCTTGTACCTTACTACCGATGGTGGAATCACATGGGCTGCCCTAACTTGCGAGACTGAGGATTTTCGGAGCGTATGCATGGTAACCCCGCAACTGTTGCTGGTGGGTGGCAGCTCTCTTTACCGGAGCGAAGATGGAGGAGCAACCTGGACCATGCCAGGTATTCAGGCGCCTAAAAGTTTTTGTTTTTCCGACCCCCTTCATGGCACTTGCACCGGCATCTCGGGCATTTACGAAACAACCGATGGCGGTATAAACTGGATTCGCGTCGTGCAAGGAGGAACCTCGATTTATGAGAGTATAAGCTCCTTCCAGAACAGTTCTGTGGCTATGGGGAATGTGGGAGGCTTCGTAACCTATTCTGCTATCGGTTTAAGAAGTCTCGACGGAGTGTGGTACCCTTACAACGCGTTTTCGTTTCCTAATGCCAACGCGTGGGTGAGTGTGTATTATCCAAATCCCGACACCGCTTACCTGTTTCTGAACCAGTTTAATCACTGGGTTCCTTCTGATCACAATCAGTTTGTAAGGCTAACCAATTTTGAATTGGTACCCGATCCGTTTGGTGAACTCTATTGGGTGTTTCAATCGGAAGTGCTCAACGATGCCATCCCCGACTACATGCAATCGGTTTATTTTGTCGATAACAACCTAGGCTATGCCTGCGGAGAAAATGGGTCGGTTTACACAACACACAACGGTGGTGTTGATTGGGTAGAAGATTACTCTGGCAACACGATGCTATGGAAAATGCAATTTGTGAACGATGCTGTGGCTTATGCAGTTGGTAACAGCGGGTTGGTGATCAAACACGATCTTACTACTGCTGTACCGCAAATTAACTCATTGGCAACCGTTTCGCTTTTCCCTAATCCGGCGAACAACAACCTCACCATTTTGTCTCCATCTCCTTTTACTAGTATTCAACTGATCGACCCTCAGGGACATGTCGCGGTATCTCTTTTAAACGACAATAAAAACCTGACAGCAAAGGTGAATATTTCAACACTAGCTCAGGGAATCTATTTTGTTCGGTTGGTACTGGAAGATGGTAAGGTTTTGAATGATAAGATAATAGTACAATAGAAGTGCTGCAGGGCGTCTTGAATCAAATGTTTTCGAAAGGTTTGTCTCCAGGGTATAGGATGCCCAAAGAGTTTTAAAGTTATAATTTTTATAAGTTATTGAGCCTTTGTAAAATGGAGGGCAGATGCCAAAAGTACCGATGCCTGCAGGGTGGTAGTTGATGAAACCCGGCTTAAGGCTTACCAACACGTTGGGTTTCTCCTGAGGCAGGTGGTTGCTCTGAGTGGCAACCACCTTTTTTCAAGAGCCTCTTTTCCAGTTGTCGAATAAAAAGATCTACCTAAACCAGAATTTTGTTTTTCTTATTGCAAGGTCATTCGTTACTTTGCACTTGTGCCGGCAGGCATACCTGACTAACAAAAGGCTTTGGATGTTTTCTCAAGTTTGTTTTGTTTTTCTGGCTTCATAAGCTTGTCTGTAAAGTTTTTCAAAGTTTTAAAGATTTATCAGGAATGAACAATAGAAGTTTTTTTGTCTTTTTTATGTGTTTAATTCTGAACCTTTCAGCTTCTGGTCAGAACCAACTGATCTGGAAAAAAGAGGTCGGGGGGGCGGTTTTCTCTTCGCTGGTGGTTCATGGCAATAATCTCTATTTCGGCAGCCACGATTCGGTTCTCTACGCTTTAGATAAAGCCGACGGGCACGAAGTTAACCGTTTTAAAGCAGGCGGCCAGATACGGTCGGCCCCGTTGGTTGTTGATTCGCTCCTTATTTTCAACAGCAGCGATGGTGTTGTGAGTGCTGTCGGACTTCACGACTTCAATGTCAGATGGACTTTCCGTACTCAGGGGGAGAAGCAATACGACATGTGGGACTATTTTCTTTCCTCGCCGGTGACCGCAAACGATTTGGTTTTTGTGGGAAGTGGCGATGGATTTGTATATGCACTCGAAACCCGGAGTGGCGCATTGAAGTGGAAATTTTCCACAGGTGCCGTGGTTCATGCTACCCCGCTGGTAGCTCAGGGTAAGGTTTTTATCGGCAGTTTTAATGGTTTTTTTTACGCACTCGATGCTCTTGATGGCCATCTGGTCTGGAGTTTTAAAACAGTGGGCGATGCATCTTTTCCAAAAGGCGAAATACAAAAAGGTGCTGCAATGTTCAACAATTCCGTGGTATTCGGGTGTCGCGATTACAACATCTACTCCCTTCACACAACCCGCGGTACAGGGATGTGGAATAAGAAAGAAACCGGGAGCTGGATTGTGGCTACTCCTTTAATTCATGACGAAATGGCTTTTTTTGGAACTTCCGATTCACACAGGTTTTGCGTGATGGACGCGAAGTATGGAGTAGAAAAATTCAGCTACCAACTCAACATGAGAGTGTACGGAGAGGCAGTTGTTTACGATAAACAAATTTTTTTCGGTTGCTTCAATGGAAAATTGTACAAAATCGATGCTTCTATGGAACTTCATGAAGTTTTTCAAACCGATGGAAGTGTCAGAAACTACAGCACTGTTTACGATACCAACGGTGATTTTAAAGAAGGATTTGAATTGTATGGAAGCAACATGCGGGATTCTGAACAAAAGATTTTAAGCTTGGGCTCGTTGCTTGCTACTCCGGCTGTTGATCAGGGAGTTGTTTATCTGGCCGATGCCAACGGTATGGTTTACGCCTTGAAACTGCAATAAATAGGAAGTTGGGGGGATTCGCGGTTTGGCGCTTAATTTCCAGATAATTGTCAGAAAAAACAGGCCTATTTTTTGAACAGTGACAACCAGAGCTTCACGGATTGAAGCCGATGTTCATGCGGAAGGTCGCTATGTTCCCCCTTTCCTGCCTCCTGGGCTTGCTTTTTCTTTCTCACTCCTTGACAGCACACTCTTCAGATTGCCCCCTGTTTACGATGCAATTCAGGTTGAGTATCTTGTTCTGGTTGCTCTGCGAGAAATCAACTGAAAACCAGCGATCAACAACTACCCTACACCTTTTTTTTTGAGGAGGTTGCCGTTTCTTTTTTCTTTTTTATACTTTTGTTTTTGTTCAGAGTGCGAATAAAGCACACAATCGCCAGTTCACTGTAATCAACCCCTTTGTCGGAATCGCCCCACAACCTTATGGGTTGGAGGCAACGACAAGAATGGTTTCAGAAGTGTCTTTCTTGTACGCGACAAGGTGCTTAACTCGTTCTTTAGTAATTTGTTAGTTAGAAGTAGCTGTAACTGACGGGGCGAAGCTGTGGGGAATTAACAATTTAAAAATTCAAGGATTCAAAGATTCAAAGATTCAAGGATTCAAAGATTCAAGGATTCAAACATTCAAAGACTCGAGGATTGCTTGGGTTGAGTTTTGATGCTCCTATAAACCCGATAGTTATCGCGGGGAGGGGCAGGTTTTGTGGATTTGCCGCTGCAGTTCTGTTTCAGCCCAACTTCTCTTCTGGATGGTGATGCGATGCCTTGCCCGGGTTTTGTTCCAGTGAGGATTGCAGACAGCAACCTTTCGGCTCTGTCTGGTGTCAATTCGGTGTGTTGGTTTGTTGTTTTGATACTCATTTAATACTGTACCCTATGAAGTTAAATAGTTTGTGCATCGTTTTTTGCTCTCTGATGCTTTGCGTTTTTGCCAGCGGGCAGGATGCGAATAAAAGGGTGTTGTTTTTGGGGAACAGTTATACCCAGGTTAACGATCTGCCGCAAATGGTTGCATACATGGCTTCTTCAACAGGCGATACCTTGTGTTTCGACAGCAACACACCTGGTGGATACACGCAGCAGGGTCATTCAACCAATGCAATTTCACTTTCGAAGATTGCCCAGGGAAACTGGGATTTTGTTGTTTTACAGGAGCAAAGCCAGTTGCCATCGCTTCCAATAAGTCAGGTGCAGGTTGAAGTTTTCCCCTATGCAAGGTTGCTTGACAGTTTGATTACTCATCAAAACCCATGTGCAGAAACGATTTTCTACATGACCTGGGGCCGAAAAAATGGCGATGCATCCAATTGCCCCACATGGCCGCCGGTGTGCACCTATTTGGGTATGGACAGTTTGCTGAATCTCCGGTACCGCATGATGGCTGACAGCAACTCTGCCATCCTTTCTCCTGTTGGGGCCGTTTGGAGGTATATCAGGCAGAACCACCCACAAATAGAACTGTACCAATCCGATGAAAGCCACCCTTCGGTTGCGGGAACCTACGCAGCAGCTTGCTCGTTTTATGCCGCCATTTTCAGAAAAGACCCGTCGTTGATCGCGTTTAACTCAACGCTCTCTTCTGTCGATGCCGCAACTATCAGAAACGCTGCAAAAACTGTTGTTTTTGATCGCCTGATGGTTTGGCATATAGGCGAATACGACCCCGTGGCCGATTTTTCTTATCATGTTGTTTTTGGAAACCAGGTTGCTTTTTCAAACAATTCCTCTAACGCGACAAGTTTTTATTGGGATTTTGGCGATGGCAATACCTCCACCATGGTTAATCCGTTAAACATTTACCAAGTGCCGGGTTCTTATAATGTTTCCCTTGTAGCCGGTGAATGTGGTCTCAAAGATACTGTTTCTGAGACCATAACCATCGCTACAACCGGAGTCGATTCTTCTTCGGGCATACATCAGGGCTTTGTGGTTTATCCAAATCCTGCAACAACCCATTTGTTTTTTAATGCCGACCACTGCAGCAAGCTTCATTTCAGCATAAAAACCACGGCCGGACAAGAGGTTGACAGGGGAGTAGTTGGTAATTCTGTAAACAAAATCAATACATCGTGCCTGCCTGATGGTATTTATTTCATTCAGTTGTTTTCTGACGAAAAATCTATTGGGTGCTGCAAGTTTATAAAAACCACTCTCTGACAAATGGTTTCATTTGGTTGATGCAACGAACCGTTGCGTCAAACCCCACTGAATAAACCACACCGAAGTGAAATTTTCTGGCCCGAACCCTATTCAAAGCTGGCTATGAGCTGTTTGATGAACTTGTGGTGATGGCTGCCTGCAACAAAGAGTTCTTACATCAGGCAATCACAACTGTAACGGAATTACAGGACCAGGTGTCCTGACAATAGTTGTATTTGAAACACCTGAACCATCTCATCCCCGCCCATGTCGATCGATGTGTGTTCAGATTCAAGCCGGTTCGGTTCAAACGATTTGGTGATTGTTGGGGATTTTTTTCTCAATAAAATTATAGTTGTTCTGTTTAAAAAATTAATAAATTTATTATGTCTTCTGTTAAGTTGTTTTTAGTTTTATTTGTTTTTTCATGCGTCGGAATGTCCGGCTTGTGTCAAACTTCGGATAACTGGAAGAAAGCTGAGACTGAAATGGAATCGGGAAATTTCGGGAACGCAATCAATTTTTTTACCAAATGCATCGAGCAGGATGATGCAAAGTACTACGCTTATTACAATCGGGCATTTTGTTATTACGAGATGAAAAGATTTGCTGATGCAAAGGCCGATGTGAAAAAGGCTTTAAGAATACCCAAACGCAATAAAGATTATAAATCAATCCGAGGAAAGAGTTACTGGCTGTATTCCCTGGTGATCTCTTATCGTTCAAACAGTCCCAAATCCCTGCGACTTATGAGGAAGTCGGCAAAATATCTTAATTCCAGTAAACTCTTCAGCACTTTAGGCTTCAAAGAGGTTGAGCTTGGAAAATATAAGGATGCCTTCAAGAGCCTGAACCATGCAATTCGGCTCGACAGCCTGAATGCCTGGGCTTACAGCAACCGGGCATGGGCCTATTTGATGACTAACGAACTTGACAAGGCTAGAAATGATGTCAACATTTCAAAAAGGCTTGACGACCAAAATCCGTATGTTTTTCTTCACAGTGCATTGATCTATATTGCACTGACTGACTACGATTCTGCTTGTCAGGAGTTGGAAATTGCAAACAGTTTAGGTTTTTCATCCAATATGGCTCCAAAAAAATCGCTGGGAATATCACAGCTCATCGAAAAGTATTGCAAATAGTTTGTATTTTGATGTTGCTTGCGTGATGTTTATCTTGCAGGGGTTGTGCAATTTTGTTCAACCCGGCCTTTGGTTGCCTGTACAGCCAAATCATAAATTGCATGTTCTTTGTTAATCGTTATAACCTATCTGCTATGAGACCTTTAATTTTATCGTTTCTTTTTTTATTATCAGCCTTCATGGCTGTTGCACAGTCGAAAATCGATTCCAGAATTGATGCTGCTTTGTTGAAACAATTGAATGCTGTTTCGGCTCATGACCATCTTCCGGTTTTGATAATGTTTCCTGAATATCCTGTGCAAAAAAAAATTGCGAACATCCCCAGTGATTATCCCAGGAAAATGCGTCAAAAGTTAGTTACAACCGTGCTGAAGAGGCATGCCGATTCGGTGCAGTTTAATACCCTTAACTTCCTGAACCAAATCCTTTCGCACCGCACGAACTTGCTCGAAAACCAATCGGGACGATTGGTTGAAAATTACAGGAAGCTCTGGATCATCAATGCTATAGCCGTGTCGCTCGAACGCGCCGAACTGGAAACCTTGCTTGAAACGGACCACCATATCCAAAAGGTTCTCTGGGATCCTTCGTTTTCAAGGGAAAGCCTGCTCGACATCTTCCCGATGAACGGGCGCGGGCAATCATCATCGTTTACAGTTCCCGATGCTGTGCACGACCCTGGCGTATTGCTGATCAAGGCTCCTCAATGCTGGGAAATGGGCAATTCAGGCGAGGGGGTTTTGGTGGGTAATGTTGATGATGGATTCTGGTGGAAGCATCCCGACTTGGTAAAGGGGGTTTATCAGAACCTTGGAGAAGATGCAAACGGGAACGGATATACTATAGCCATCCGTGACAACATCTATTCGTATCCCGACCCAGGCGATTTTAACGGCATTGATGACGACGGGAACGGCTATGTTGACGATCTCATGGGCTGGGACATGGATCAGAACAGCGGCCAGATTCTGACCGAGATGCACGGAACGGGAACATTGGGCCATGTAGTTGGTGATGGAACCATGGGCGTGAAAACCGGTGTGGCTCCAGGTTCAAAATGTCTGTTGGTGGTAAGTTGCTGGAGCCAGTCAACCCACATCGAGGCCTATCAATATGCCCTTGAGATGGGGGTGGACGTTATAACCAGCTCTATTAGTTTCAAGTGGGACTCCAGCCCAAAACCCGATTATTCCCTTTTTCGACAGGCCACCGACGTCTCTCTGGCAGCTGGCGTAATTCATACCAATTCTATTAGCAACGATGGTTTGGCTGTCCTTTACAAGCCTGTCCCGCTCAATATAGCGACTCCCGGCAATTGTCCTTCACCCTGGGAGCACCCCGATCAATTGCTCGCGGGTGGTCGAGGCGGGGTAATCGCGGTGGGAAACGTTGATGCTTACACCGACTCAGTGCACAAAACTTCACCCTACGGACCAAGTTTTTGGGGCGACTTTGCCCTTTACGGAAATTACCCGTATGCCGTCAATCCCGACTATTTCGATTATCCTTACAGTCGGGTTGATCCTGTAGAAGTTCCCGATTCTATTGGATTGCTCAAACCCGACATTGCTGCTCCCGGCGAAGGTTGCATCTCCACTTTCGTGGCTTCAGGCGACGGCTACTCCGATTTTTGGGGAACATCGGCTGCCACTCCTCATGCAGCAGGTACCATAGCGCTGATGCTTTCAATCAACCCGGAGTTGCTGCCTGCCGATGTTGATCAGATTTTGCAACTTACAGCCATCGACAAGGGTGCCCCCGGGAAAGACCCTCGCTATGGCGCGGGCAGGATTGATGCCTTCAAGGCCACCACCTCACCACGCTTTTTGCTTCATGGGGTAAACGGAGGTAGCAATTGGTTGATCAACGACAAATTGCTCGCTTCTGATACAGCGCTGGAACTTACAGGGATATCTGTCCATACCGAACTACTTCCTTTTATTGGTTCGTTGAAGTCGATGGCTTGCAAGCTCGAAACCAATGCCACCTCCAATCATATTGTCTCTTTTGGGTTGTGGTGGGATCGCGATAACAACCGGGTTGTGTCGCCTGGCGACCGCCAATTGGCCTCTGCTCTCTTCCGCCCCGATTCGGTTTGTTTCGATTCGTTGAAGTTCAAATTCAGGGATGAACCCCGAAGCCTCCTGCTTACCGCCGAAACCACCCCTTTGGCCTCCCCCGAACATTTCGTAAACCTCTCGCTTGCCGATACCTCGCAGGTTACCGCCTATTACACCACACATCCGCTGCCCGATCACTTCCCGTTCGGCCCTCAGGTGGGTATTGCCAACGTTGCAACATCTGTTCAGGCTGCTTCCCTCCATCAAAACAACCCCAATCCGGTTTCTGCCTCATCTGCAATAGACTATAGAATTGCTCAAAAGGGGTTCTTTACCCTCTCGCTTTGGGCTGTCACCGGTGAGCTGCTTATGGTGATGGCCTCTGGCGAACACCAGCCGGGTGATTATCGCTATGTTTTTAATAGAAATGAGCCTGGCAGGTTGCTCAACGGTGTTTACATTTACAAGCTTGAAGGTGAAGGCGTGTGCATTTGCCGGAGAATGGTGTTGACAGATTGATTTTAACACAAGCTTGATACAAAAACTGAAGCAAACTGTTTTCTGGTAAGTGGTTTGCCGATCTGAATGTAATTTAATAGAAGAGGGGGTGCTCCGTGCGGAGCGCCCCCTCTTCTGTTAATTCCAGCTTTTTTTTAACGCTGATGAAAATTGAACCAATAGACACACGGGTTGTGATAACAAAACCCATGCACGTTGTGGCCTGGAGGTTTTACGGTTTGTATTTTTTCAATTTCTTATCGGCTTCAGCTGCACGACGAATTGAAACAGCGGCACCACCACCGGCAGCAAGCTTCATTTTGAGGGTTGTGCGGCTGTCAACCAGCACCTTGCTTATGGTGTAGGCCTCCGGATTGGCTTTCCAGTCGGCACCGGGGG
>JAQVCV010000037.1 GCA_028689615.1 Bacteroidales bacterium
CAATGTTTGAATTGAAAAAAGATCCTCAGCTGCACCGATCTTGGAAGTAGCATGACGTTCGAAACTAAGCCGGGCATCTGTTTCCGACATACCACACCCGTTGTCGGAAACCTGAATTAAAGTTCTGCCGGCATCTTTCAAAACAAGTTGAATGATGGTGGCTCCGGCATCAATTGAATTTTCGAGAAGCTCCTTCACCACCGAAGCGGGTCGCTGCACAACCTCTCCGGCAGCAATCTGGTTGGCTACATGGTCGGGAAGCAATCGGATAATATCAGCCATGCAAAAGGGTCAGGTAAAAAAAATAATGTAAAGCAACATCAACACAATCAGCACGTAGATCAGCATCCCGTTGCGGGCTTTCTTGCGTCGCGAATCATCGGCATCACCGTGCCATTTTTCACGAATCTTTTCCTTAACCACAGAAGAACCATCAGGAGAATCGTCTGCCCTGTTGAGCCTTTGCTCTTGCTCTTCCTTCTTTGGATCGTAGTAAAGCGGCTTGTAGTCAAACTGCCTGGGTTTGTTGAATTTCAAAAAAACTAACCGCATTTGGCTTTTTATTTATGTTGAACCGTTTATTGTGGGTACAAAGATACCATTTTTTAATGCAGGAGCAGATGAATACCAACACACACTGCCAGCCACACGGCCATTTTTTGATACCTTTGCAGGCAGTTATGCTCAGATAGTAAATACATGAAGGCAGAAAAACTAAAAAATCTGGTTGTGGTGGGCGACAGGGTATTGATCAAGGCTCGCAGCCAGGATCAAACAACCCGAGGCGGGCTTCTGCTACCACCCGGCTACAGTGAGAAAGAAGAAGTTAAATACGGGTGGGTTATCAAAACCGGGCCCGGCTATCCCATTCCTCTCCCCTCCGATTCAAGCAACGAACCCTGGAAAAAACAGGACGAAAACAGCCACTACCTGCCCCTTCAGGCTCAGGAAGGCGATCTGGCTGTTTTTCTTAAAAAAAATGCTATCGAGATAGCCATCGACAACGAAAAATACTTCATCGTTGCTCACTCCTCTATCCTTTTGCTTGAACGCGATCCCGACCTTTTCAGCCGATGAAACTCAACACCCTGATTTTTGTTCTGCTCGTGGTTGCTGCCTCGTCGTGCTCTTCAGCTTCTGGTCCTGAAGAGGTTGTTGGTGAAACAAAAGCACGCCACGCGCAATGGTTTACAACCTCGGTAATCAACGGGTACCGGGTAGTAACGGTGCTCGATCCGTTTGACACAACCCGCCCGGCAACCCGATTGGTTCTCTACAACCGCGATTCGGTAAAACCCGGAAATTTGAAGGGTTACACTCCGGTGCCTGTTCCCCTTCAACGAGTTGCGGTAACCTCATCAACTGCCATAACCTTTGCAGAAAAGTGCGGCCACCTCGATGCCGTGGTGAGCGTGAGCGATGCCGGCTTCGTGTTTAACCCGCGGGTGCGGCAGAAACTCCTAGTGGGACAAATAACCGAAGTGGCCCAGGGAACCGAGATTTACTACGAAAAACTTTCAGCCTCAAACCCCGAAGCCATCTTTGTTTCCATGTTCGACGGTCAAAGTCTTGAACGAATCCACGACCTCGGGATCGTTGTAATCCCTTTTGCCGATTACCTCGAAACCACCCCGTTAGGAAGAGCTGAATGGGTCCGGTTCATCGGACTTTTCTTTAAAGAAGAGGAGCTCACCAACCAATTGTTCGATTCCATTGCAATGCGTTACAACCACATCAAACAGTTGGCTGAAAAAGCGACAGACCGGCCTCAAATTTTCGACGGACTCCCTTTTGAAGGCACTTGGTATGTATCGGGCGGACAAAGCTACATGGCAGCCATGTACCGCGACGCATCGGCTAACTATCTATGGAACAACGAACCAGGCAATGGCAGCGTTGTGATGGCCTACGAAAAGGTGTTTGCCCTTGCCGCAAAGGTACCCTGGTGGCGCATGGTAGTCAACATCCCCGACACCTTTACCACCCAAAGGTTGCTAAGCCTCGACGAGCGGTATGCACTCTTCGATGCCGTTAGCAAAGGAGGGGTAATCTGGAGCAACGCCGCCAACATCCCCTTATTCGAGTTGGGAGTTGCCGAACCCGATAAAGTTTTGGCTGATTTGGTTAGCATTCTTCACCCCGGACTCCTTCCCAACCACAGGTGCAGTTACTATTTCATTTTAAAGCCATGACAACCAGCCGATCGCTGCTCAAACGTCCCGTCACGCGGGTGGTGATGCTCCTTGCCGGGCTTCTGATTACCCTGATGCTGGTGGTGGTGAACCTGATGGTAGGCAGCATCGAGATACCGTTCAACATATTGGTTGACAGCATAACTAATTCCAATACAGCCGATCCTGTTATCACTGCAATCCTGTTCAAGTTCAGGCTGCCGCAAGCCATTACTGCCCTCATGGCCGGCGCTTCCCTTTCGGTTGCAGGGCTTATGATGCAATCGTTGTTTAGAAACCCGCTTGCCGACCCCTCGATACTGGGGATCAGCAGTGGGGCCAGCCTCGGTGTGGCTTTGCTCATTTTAGGCGCAGGAGCCGGAAACGGGTCAGCCTTCCTGGCATCGGGCCTTGTGGGCGATTTGAGCATCACCTTGGCAGCTCTTGCCGGAGCTATAACCGTTCTTTCTGTCATTATTTTCTTCTCCAGGTCGGTTCAAAGCCATGCCAACCTCTTGATTCTTGGAATTATGATAGGCTACATCACTTTCTCGGCTGTTGGAATTCTCAAATACTACAGCCCGCGCGAATCGCTTCAACGATTCGTGATCTGGGGTTTGGGAAGTTTCGGCAATGTAAGCCCTTCGCGACTTTGGCTGTTTACCTCCCTCACCTCAGCAGGGCTGCTTGCCTCGTTTCTGATGGCAAAATCGTTAAACCTGATGCTCTTAGGTGAGCGTTACGCGTCAAACCTGGGGCTCAACATCAGGCATGCCCGTTTCTTCATTATTCTGATTTCGGGTTTTCTAACGGCAGTGGTCACAGCCTGGTGCGGCCCTGTTGCCTTCATCGGTCTGGCCGTACCCCACCTCACCCGCAACCTGTTGCTCACCTCCTCGCATCACATTCTGTTGCCGGCCTCCGCCCTGTTTGGGTCGTTGTTGGCCCTGATGTGCAATTTAGCAGCCCGCTTGCCTGTTTTCGACGGAACCCTGCCTATCAGTGCAGTTACCGCGCTGGTAGGGGCTCCTGTAGTGATCTGGCTCATTTTTAAAGGAAACCGGTAAAAAAGATGCTGAACGAATTGAGAACCACCCTCACTACCCACAACCTCGAAATTGGCTATCGCAAGTCAGGTTCAGCAGGTTCGCTTCAAAAGAATCTACAGATTGCCCTTCGTTCAGGGCAGCTCATTGCTTTAATCGGGCCCAACGGATCAGGGAAATCAACCTTGCTCAGAACGCTGGCAGGATTTGAACACCCTTTATCGGGCGAGGTTCACCTTTTTGGAAAACCCGCAAACCACTATTCGCGAAACGAATGGGCCCGCCTGGTAAGCGTTGTGCTTACCGAATTGCCGCACGCCGATAAACTCACTGTGAGCGACCTCGTTGCAGCAGGAAGAAGTCCCTACACCGGATTCGGGGGCAGACTCAACGGCGCCGACCGCAGGAAAATAAGCGACGCCTTGAAAGCCTCGGGCATTATCCATCTTAAAAACCAATACATCAACCAATTGAGCGATGGCGAAAAGCAAAGAGCCCTGATTGCTAAATCGCTGGCGCAGGACACACCGGTGATTTTACTCGACGAGCCTGCTGCATTCCTCGATTTCCCGGGAAGAATAAGAATGATGCATCTGCTCAAGCAGTTAACACGCGAGCGCCAAAAATCGATCCTCATCACCACCCACGACATCAACCTGGCATTGCAACACGCCGACCAACTCTGGCTTGTAAGCCAAAACAAACCCCTGCTGGCCGGCATCCCCGAAATGTTGGCACTCGATGGAAGCCTCGGAACTTATTTCAACGGTCAGCAAGTTGATTTTGATGCAACTACAGGCAAATTCCTCATCGACGAAACTCCGACAACCACGGTCAACCTCCACGCGACAGAACCCTTGGCATTCTGGCTTACGCAAGCACTTAACAGAAACCAGGTATCTGTAACCAAAGCAACACCAACACCGTATCTGATCAAGGCAACCACTTTATACGAATCGGTTGAGTTGTGGAACCAAAACGAAAACCGACTTGTTAAACAGTGGGATACCGCGACCCAATTCATTGAACATTTGACCATTGATTTGTTTAGTAAACCATGAAAAAAAATCTTATTCTACTTTTCGCCCTGCTCCTTTCCGGCATCGCCAATGCATCCGATTTTGTTTTAGATGGCTATTTCAACGATTGGGAAAACTGTAAGAGCGTTTTCACCGACAGCAGGAATGAGTCGGATGATGTAGATTTCATCAGCATGAGTTTTCGCGCCGACAGTGATTGGCTTTACATCAAATTGGTACTCGACAGGCCCGTCGTTTTGAATGAAAACAACAACATCTACCTTGAAATAGACACCGACAACAATCCCCTCACAGGCTATAGAGTATCGGGTATTGGAGCAGAAATGGGTTGGAATTTCGGAGCCAGATACGGCTACTACAACCTGACAGAGAAAGCCAGAACACTTACCCATAAAAACATCGAACTCTACGCCCTTCCTACCCATGCCAGCCGCGAATTCGAGATAGCCATCGGGCGAAAAGTGCTCCCCGATGGAACAACACCGTTGTTCAACAGCGATACCATCCACGTTTTGTTCTGGAACCGAAAAGACGGAGGAGATCTGATGCCCGATGGTGGCAAAGTATTCAGTTACGTAATGAAACCCTGCCCCGCTGTAAAATCAGAATTACCGAACCTGAAACGAGCCGACAGTACCGACCTGAGGGTGATGACCTACAACACCTTCATCAATGGAATCAGCGATCCGGAACGGATGCCGGCCTTTGAACGAATCTTCAAAGCAACCAACCCCGATCTCATTACACTAAACGAATGCTGGAAAGTAAATCCCCAAACAGTTCAATCGTTGCTAAACCTGTGGCTTCCGCTCCCCGAAAAGCAATCGTGGCAGGTTGCGAAAACCGACGAGGGCAACATTACTTGCAGTCGCTACCCCATTCTTGATTCAGAAAACGTTTATAAAGATCACCGCATTTCTGCCGTACTTGTGCAAACAAACAACTCACCAACCGGCGAAATCATGGTAATCAACTGCCATTTCACCTGCTGCCACGCCGATAATGTGCGGCAGGAGGAAGCCGATGCCCTCATAGCCTTTCTACGCGATTTGTATAAAGGAAAAAAGAAGATGAAAATAAAACCCGGAACACCCTTCTTTTTAGCCGGCGACCTGAACCTGGTGGGGAAAGAACAGCAGCTCCTGACTTTGCTTCACGGCGACATTGCCAATCAGAAAAAATTTGGGAAGAACTTTCAGCCCGACAACGGGAAAGCCCCCCTTACTGATTTGGTTTCAGAAGTGATTGGCAGAAGAATGGCATACACCTGGCGCGATCCAGAAAAGACTTTTTCACCCAGCAGGCTCGATTACATTCTTTATCCTGCTTCCAAGATTCAAATAAGAAAAGCATTCACGCTTCAAACAGAGATTTTGCCCGAAATCTGGCTCCTCGATCAAAATCTAAAGGCCAACGACACCCGGCAAGCATCAGACCACCTGCCACGTGTAGCCGATTTTAGGTTTGTGAGGTAATAGATAACTGTTATAATGTAAAGCCTACAATGAGAAAAAAAATACTACAAATGGCCACAATACTGATGGTAACCAGTTGCTCACAACCTGAAAACATCGACTTACTGGTAACCAATGGCATCATCTATACTGCCGATTCAGCCTTTACCGTGGTGTCGCAAATGGCCGTGCACAACGGGATAATAGTAGCCACCGGCAACAACCTCGCAAAAAAATACAAGGCCTCCGAAATTCTCGATGCCCAAGGTATGACCCTTGTTCCCGGATTGATTGATGCGCACTGTCACTTTACTGGTTACGGAGAGGGACTGATCAGGTGGGCCGATCTGAAAAACACGGGATCGTGGACAGAAGCAATCGATCGTGTTAAGCAATTTGGCGAGCAAAACCCCGACTCCTGGCTGTTGGGGCGCGGGTGGGATCAGAACCTCTGGCCCCTGAAAGAATTCCCCGACAACACCCTGCTGGACGATCGTTTTGGCAATATCCCCGTTGCACTTACACGCATCGACGGGCATGCCATGGTAGCAAACACAGCCGCCCTGAAACTCGCCGGCATTGATGCCTCAACCCAGGTTGATGGTGGCGAAATCAAACTTTCGAACGGAAAACCCACAGGATTGCTTCTCGACAATGCCATGGATTTGGTTTACAAGGCCATTCCGCAACTCACCTCCAAACAGCGATGCGACGGACTGATGGCCGCCCAGGCCAATTGCCTCTCCGTTGGATTGACGGCTGTGGCCGATGCAGGCCTTGAATACGACGAAGTAATGCGGATTGATTCCTTACAAAAAAATGGAAAAATCCACATGAGAGTCAATACCTGGCTCAGCCCGAGTAACGAGAATTACAGCCTTTTGATACAAAAAGGGCCCTTGAAAGAACCCTTACTTCAGATCACAGCAATCAAGCTGTATGCTGACGGGGCTCTGGGGTCGCGCGGAGCACTGCTTCTGAAGCCCTATTCCGATGATTCAAACAATCACGGAATTGCAACTTACGATAGAAACTATTTTGCTAAATGGGCTGATGTTGCCCTGCAAAACAACTTCCAATTGTGTGTACATGCCATTGGCGACTCGGCCAACCGAATGATACTTCACGTCTTCGCTGAGAAACTCGGTGGAAAAAACGACCTTCGCTGGCGCATCGAACATGCACAGGTAATTGATTCTGCAGACTTTGATGTGTTTCGCCAATTCTGCATCATCCCATCCATGCAACCCACCCATGCCACCAGCGACATGAACTGGGCATGCAACCGACTGGGGAACAGGATAATCAACGCTTATGCTCTTCGCCGGTTGCTGGAACAAAACGGCTGGATGCCCCTGGGAACCGATTTCCCAATTGAAAACATCAACCCGTTTTATACTTTTTACGCTGCCGTGGCCAGAAAAGACTTAAACGGACAACCTTCTGAAGGCTTCCAAATGACCGATGCCCTCACCCGCGAACAAGCCCTGATGGGCATGACCCTTTGGGCCGCCAGAAGCCTTTTCACCGAACAATGGAACGGAAGCCTCGAGCCAGGCAAAAAAGCAGATTTCGTGCTGATTGATCGCGATATTATGAAAGTCAACGAAACCGAACTGCCCAATACTTCCGTTCTGGCAACATACATCGACGGGAAAAAAGTTTACCTCAAGGAAGAATGAGGACTAATCGTCGTCATGCTCTTCTGTTGCTAAGCTTGAAACTTCTGAAGCTGGCTTCTGCCTCAATACCGAGATTAGAAACTGCCCCAGATCAAGCGCTATTTCGTCAATCCTGCCGGTATTGAAACTTATACCTATTTGCCCGGGAGGCATCATGGCACCCCCGCCTACTCCAAAACCTGACAGCGAAAACCAAATAGGGCCTCTCCCCTCTTTCCCCATGACCCACCTGGTTGCCCCGGTAAACCCGCCTACAGAAATACGAACTTCCTCTCCTGCCCTGTTTTGATAAGCCAGATATTCCAATGGGAACAAGGTAAGCTTTTCACCATTGAATTTAAATCGCTTTCCCTTCTTCTCATGGTTCAGGGAACCTACAACATAAATCATGTTTTCAGGGACACCAGCTTTCAGCATTTCCAACTGATTTGGGTTCAGGTAAAAAACAGTAACGATTGCCGTTGTGAGATGGCTGGTATCAGTATAAGAAGTATCAACTCTGAAGCAATTTGCACCAAAATCATTGGCAGTTGCCTTAAAATCAGAAAACAGATCGGCAAGCGACTCTCGTGAAGTATTGTGACAATCCCCTTCAAGTTTGGCAATAGCGGTAAAACCAGACACGTCAACAAGTTTGGAAACGAAATGGAAATCATCACTGATGTTTTTGTTATCGGTTTCCAAATAACGTTCGGCCACCCTGACCCGCTGAGCATTTATAGCAGGGTTGATAAAAAGAAGAACTGCAACAAAGCCAAAAGCCATTGCTTTCATTTTCAAAAAATTTAAGGTTGATAAAAAAAAGAGGAGGTCACAATTAAAAAATTATAGCCTCCCATTATTCAGTCTGAGTCTGTTATGATGAATTAATCTTCCATCATCTCCTCAGTCAGTTCCATATTGTGATAAACGTTCTGAACATCGTCGTCGTCTTCAAACAAATCGATCACTTTGAGTACCTTTTTCCCAGTATCAGCATCGGCTTCCATGGTCGTAACAGGGATGCGCTGAAGTTGAGCGTTTTCTGTCTCAATGCTCAGCGATTCAAGTTTTTTCATGATGCTACCGAAATCCTCCATTGCCGACGAAACAGTAACCATGTTGTTTTCAGTATCCACTTCAATATCTTCGGCTCCGGCGTCAATAATTTCGAGTTCGAAGGTATCCATATCGGTCACGTTGGCCAGGGGGATGTTGAAAATGCCTTTGCGTTCAAACACGTGAGCCAGGGAGCCGTTGGTTCCAAGCGAGCCTCCATATTTGTTGAAGATAGCCCTGACGTTAGCCACGGTGCGCTGTACATTATCGGTGGTGCACTCCAGGAATACGGCGATGCCATGAACATACCCCTCGTAGGTTACTTCGCTGAAGCTGGCGCCATCTTTATCAGATCCTTTGCCAATGGCACGTTGAATGTTGTCTTTGGGCATACTGGCACCGCGGGCATTGGAGATGGCAAGCCTCAACCTCGGATTTCCATCGGGATCGGCGCCGCCTTCCCTTACGGCAATGGTTATTTCTTTAATAATTTTCGAGAAAATTTTGGAGCGTTTGGCATCGAGTGCCCCCTTTTTGCGCTTGATAGTTGACCACTTATTATGACCTGACATATTGTATGATTTTTACTAAGTTCTTCGACAAAATTAATGGGCAAAGATATAAAAACAGGTTAAAAGATCAAAACAGGTTGATTGCTATTGTTTTTATAACGAAGCGGCGTGATGCTCAAAAGTGAGCAACACGCCGCCAAGGATTTCAGAGTAAAGGTGGTTACCAACCTATGAGTTTGATACCAACCGAGAAAGGATAGAGTTCGGGACCTTGATTTGTGCGGAAAAGGGTTGTGATTCCGTAAGTTCCAAACAGGTTGATGTAGCCCCATCCGATTCTCACCATGGCATCGGCTTTGAATGGATTCAGGTGAAAAGGCTCGTATTGTTTGTAAGTCTCTTCAAGTGGAGTCTTCTGATCGGTTATCACGGGTTGCATAGTTTCAGGGTCGAGCAATTCGTATGCGGTATTGGTCTGGTTGTAGATCAGCTTGGTGTGCGATCCGAGTCTTACCCCCACCAACACACCGGCTGAGATATGGAACTGACTGAGCTTGCGATCGGCCTGATTCTGGTACTCGAACAGAATGGGAAGGGTGAGATACGAAACAGTGAGTTTGCTTTTATCGAGGGTAACGCCCTTGTAAATATAGCCTTTCAGTTCGGAGGAATCGGGGATGAGGCGAACGTTTTTCTCGAAGCGGTAGTTGTGCCATTCGATGCCCAATCCTGTCACCAGACCGAGGGTTCCGGAGGGGTTGAGCTGGATGTTTTGTTCGTAGATATTCAAATGAACCCCCACCGACTTGGGCATATCCAAATCGAGGTAGCTGTCGGCTTTGCTGAAGTTCATATTCATATCCTTGTTAACATATCCATTGAAGCTCAAATCAAAGCCACCCCAATGCCCTTCAAAATGGTTGTTGCGGTTGTTCCTGCGCCATTTCACGTTGCCGTCTTCGTCAACAATCAGGCGGTGGCGACCCATTTGAACCTCGGTAGTTCCGCGCCTGTCGTTCACCCCAACTTTCAAACCGCCAAGATTCACGCTCACGGTATCGTTGTCGTCGTCAACCACAACCAGATGCCCCATTCTTACATCTTTGTGAACGGTTTTTCCCTTGCGGATCAGTGTTTCAGGGTTGTTTTTAAACTTCACGCTTCCGGCGCCACTGGTCTCCACCGAAACGGTTCCTGTTCCGCTCAGGCGGGCATCGGCGGCTCCTGATATTTCTGCCTCGGTATTGCCTGTTTCCAGGTCGTAGGCTTTGAGCGAGGCAGCACCGCTAACCTCGGTTACCAGGGTAGCCACTTTACCAAACAGAGCCACATCGGCGGCACCGCTGATGTCGGCTTCCATCTCGTTAACATCGAGGGTAAGGGTAACGTTGGCAGCGCCATGTGCTGTAAGGGAAAACTCGCCGGTTGCCAGTTTTTGTCCTTCAGCCATCTTCACTGTGGAGGCTCCTCCGGAGTTGAGAGAACTCAACGACGGAACCCTGATGTAAATGTTCATTTTTGAAGGGTTGCGCAGGCTTCCAAGTGTACTGATGTACAGCACATCTCCTTTCACCTCTGTACCGATTTTTTCCTGCAACTCTTCATCGGTCTCCACTTTCACTTCAACAGGTTCGCCAATGGTTAAGATTACATTGAAAGCGCCACCCACGTCTATTCCGCTGAAACTGCCGGTTTGGCGTACCTGTAGGGTAACGTCGTCGCCGGCAACGTCGGCGGTATAGTTGTTATGGTCAAGGATGGCAGAAAGTTTTGAAGTGTTTTCGCCCAGAGAAGCAACATCTTGTGCTGATGTGCTCAGTATGCTCATCGCTACCAGCGAGACCACACCGACAATTCGTAAATAATGATTCGTTTTCATAATCCAGTAATGATTAAAGATTCATTCAATTTTCCGTCTGACGGATGCTTTTCTTGTTTTGTTACAGGGGATGTAAAAAAGTGTTAACGCGGGTGCTATTTGCTGCTGTGAGCCACCCTGACCGACTCACCACCGATGGCGAAATCGGTAACTTTACCCTCTTCGTCGCATGATTTGTTGAATTCGATATCGGAGTTGGTAAGAAAGTTAAACCCTTTAACGCCCAGCCTGGCAATAGTCCACAGGTCAAACCTGTTTTTGCGTGCCTGGGCAACAGCGTCGCCATAAATGGTTTGCGCACCTTGCTCTTCAACCTCTTGCTGGAACCTCAACTGGTCGCGCAGGCGAATATCGGCATACAGGCAGGTATAGAAGCGCGACCCTTCTTCCATTTCCCGGTGGGCTATAGAAGCACTAACGCTGCTTGCTTCCAAAGGCTTAAGAGAGGTTACTACCAACATGGGTTCACGGTGGGGCAAACGGGCGGTCTCCTGATGGGCAATTGCAACAGGGCTTTCTTGTGGAAATACTACATTGCTGGCATGGGCAGCAGGCTTTGAATCTGGCTCGCCGGGTTGGTTTATCAAAGGTTGCGGCTTGGTGGCTGCCAGTTCCTGAGGGTTTTCGACCTGAAGCTGATGGCCCGATGGTGTGCCGAGCAGCAAAAGAGCAACGGCTGCAGCGGCAGCGGCAGGAACGGTCCACCTCACAAACAGAGGAATGGTGCGTTGACGACGCAGCGAAACTTTATGGGGGAATGTGATGTATTCGGGTTTCAACTTCAGTTGCTCGTAAAGGTTGAATTCTGATGACAACGCCGGGTTTAGTGCAACAAAGCGATAAAGGCTGACCTTGCCGTTTTGGTCGAGGTCGCCTTCGTGGTAAGCGGCAAAAGCTTCGTCGTAGTTGGAGGCATCGAAACCAGCAACCGAAACCACAGCATCGGCGGGTTGCCTCAGGTAGGCAAACCCTTTTTCGCAGCTGGTGTGGCAAGGCTCCAACACAGGCAAATGGTTGTCGGAAGCAACGTCCAGTTCGGGATGTTCGGCAAGGAAGCGCGTCAGCAGGGCTGTCTGCGTTTCGTTGAGCCGACCCTCAAGATGGTCGAGCAACCAGGCTTCGTAGTTATCAATCGTGATTTTCATTTCAGCTTCAGTTTAATTCCTTTACACCAGATTTTCCATGCTTACTATATATTTTTTCAGAGCCACGCGACCGCGGTAGATATACACTTTAACCTGCGATTCGTTGAGCCCGCATATCTGGCCGATCTCGTCGTAGGAGTACCCCTCGTAATCGCGAAGCATGATCACCGATCGTTGCACCTCGGGCAACCGCAACAGGGCGTCGTTGAGCACCTGCTTCAGGTCGCTGTAGTGGCGTGTGGTGTAGTGGTGGTTCTCGTGAACCTCCTCCATACCGGTCTGACGGCCATCCTTTCTGATGGTATCAATCATGATGTGGTAGGCTGAGGTAAAGAGATACGACTTGGCCTTGCGCCCGTCGATATCGCCTGCCTTTTCCCACATCCGGGTGAAGGCCTCCTGCACCACGTCGCGCGATTTCTCCTCGTCGCGAAGGTTTTTCACGATGAACCGATAAACGGCATCGGCGTGCTGATCCACGCAAGCATTGTATTCTTTTACAGTCATTACTGCAATTTCAACTGGTCTTTCTTCGGGGGTATGACGGCATGGCCGAAGGTTTTGTTACAAAGGGGTTAAAGTTATTTAAAAAAGGCGTTCTGGCAATTCTTCCCTATTGAGTCGGTCAGGTTTCCAACAAAAAAATTTTTGTGGCGATCACTTCTTTCCATATACCAACAACTCTATTACCCGGCTTAGCCCGGCTTGGTTGTCACAAGACCCGAAACAACGAAAAAAATGCCGCTGCACAGGCTTGCAGCGGCATTTTCCACCGAACTAAAAGCATTGATCAATCGAGTTTCAGCACAGCCAGGAACGCGCTTTGCGGAACCTCTACGTTACCGATCTGGCGCATCCGTTTCTTTCCCTTCTTCTGTTTCTCGAGCAGTTTGCGCTTACGGGTTATATCGCCACCGTAACACTTGGCTGTTACATCTTTTCGAACGGCTTTGATGGTTTCGCGGGCTATGATTTTTGCACCAATAGCAGCCTGAATGGCAATGTCGAATTGCTGACGGGGGATCAATTCCTTGAGTTTTTCGCACATCTTGCGACCGAAGTTGTAGGAATTGTCGCGATGTAGCAGGGTGCTGAGAGCATCCACCGAATCGCCGTTGAGCAGGATGTCGAGTTTTACCAGTTTGGCCTCTATGTATCCGGTGATGTGGTAATCGAACGAGGCATAACCTTTGGAGATCGACTTAAGTTTGTCGTAGAAATCGAAAACAATCTCTCCCAGCGGCAGCTCGAAGATGATCTCGATGCGGTCGGTGGTGAGGTACGTTTGATTTTTAAGGGTTCCTCGTTTGTCGATGCAAAGTTTCATGATGGCTCCCACATACTCGGCCTTGGTGATGATGTTGGCAGTGATGTAGGGCTCTTCGATGTAGTCGATAAGGGTCTCTTCGGGGAGCCCCGATGGGTTGTGCACGTCATACACATCGCCGGCGGTGGTGTGCACCTTGTAACTCACGTTGGGAACGGTGGTGATCACATCCATGTCGAACTCACGATCGAGGCGCTCCTGGATAATTTCCATATGGAGAAGCCCGAGGAAGCCGCAACGGAATCCGAAACCAAGAGCTGCCGACGATTCAGGCTCAAACACCAGCGAGGCGTCGTTGAGTTGGAGCTTTTCGATGGAGGCACGCAACTCTTCATAGTCGTCGGCGTCAACAGGGTAAATACCTGCAAACACCATGGGTTTCACGTTTTCAAATCCTTCGATGGCTTTCTGGCAAGGGTTTTCAACGTGGGTGATGGTATCGCCCACCTTCACCTCGCGCGAGGTTTTGATGCCCGATATGATGTAACCAACGTCGCCGGCGCGCAGTTCGTTTCTTTTTTCGCGCTCGAGTTTCAGGATGCCGATTTCGTCGGCATAATACTCTTTTCCGGTGGCCACAAACTTCACGAAATCGCCAGAATTGATGGTTCCATTGTAAATTCGGAAATAAGCAATGATTCCACGGAAGGAGTTGAACACCGAGTCGAAGATAAGTGCCTGAAGCGGGGCTTGGGCGTCGCCTTTGGGTGCGGGGATGCGTTTCACGATGTTTTCGAGCAAATCGTCAACGCCATAACCTGTTTTGGCACTCACGTGCAGAATATCATCGTAATCGCAGCCAATCAGATCGACAATCTGATCAGAAACCTCCTCTATCATGGCATTGTCCATATCAATTTTGTTGAGCACGGGAATGATCTCCAGATCGTGTTCAAGAGCCAGGTAAAGGTTTGAAATGGTTTGAGCCTGAATGCCCTGTGTGGCATCAACAACCAGCAAAGCCCCTTCGCAAGCTGCAATGGATCGCGAAACTTCGTAGGAGAAGTCAACGTGACCCGGTGTGTCAATCAGGTTCAGTATATAGCTTTCGCCATCAAGCTCATAAGCCATCTGAATCGCGTGGCTTTTGATGGTGATACCCCTTTCGCGTTCCAGATCCATATCGTCGAGCACCTGTGCCTGGGCATCGCGCTCCGAAACGGTGTTGGTAAGTTGTAAAAGCCTGTCGGCCAATGTACTTTTGCCATGATCGATGTGGGCAATGATGCAGAAATTCCGGATATGTTTCATAGGCCGCAAAGATAGTGATTTTAGCAACGGCGTCAACGGGTAGAACGTGTTCAATTTGCAAGCCGTAACGAGCTATGAAACTGCAACGCGGCCAAGCAAACAAAAGGCAGCCGGAGCCGATAAGTCAGCATGGTTTGGGTTGAACAGGAACTGCGTATCTTTGCACCATGGAAAATTTCAAGAGCAGTGTGTCGGATCCACTTTTCAGAATTATTGGTTCTGAAGCCGCGGCCATGAACACGGGAGCATGGGTCATTGGTGGCTACGTGCGCGACCTGGTACTGCAACGTACATCCAAAGATATTGACGTGGTGGTGATTGGCGACGGCATCGAATTGGCCTCGCGGGTGGCGGCCCGTCTGGGTCCTGCTGTCAACGTGAGCGTGTTTAAAACCTTTGGCACCGCCATGATTCACACCCCTGAGGGGTTGGAGATAGAATTCGTGGGAGCGCGTCGCGAATCGTATCACCCCGACAGCCGCAAACCCGAAGTAGAACCCGGGACTCTTGAAGACGACCAAAACCGGCGCGACTTCACCATCAACGCCTTGGCCATCAGCCTCAACAAAACCGATTTCGGCACCCTTCTCGATCCGTTCGACGGCCTTGCCGACATGGAAGTGAAGATACTCCGCACCCCGCTCGACCCCGACATCACCTTTTCCGACGACCCGTTGCGGATGATGCGGGCTGTAAGATTTGCCGCGCAACTCGCCTTCCACATCCATCCCGATACCTTAGACGCCATTCAACGCAACGCAGAGAGGATCAAAATCATCAGCAAAGAACGTGTAGCAGACGAGTTCAACAAAATCCTCCTTTCTCCCCGCCCCTCCATCGGCATCGAATTGATGGAAAAGAGCGGCCTTCTGCAATTGGTGATGCCCGAATTTGTTGCCCTCAAAGGAGCCGAGTACGTTGACGGACGCGGCCATAAAGACAACTACCGTCACACCCTTGAGGTGCTCGACAAAACAGCCGAAGCCACAACAAACCTCTGGCTGAGGTGGGCTGCCTTGCTGCACGACATAGCAAAGCCAGTCACAAAAAAATACGATGCCAAAGTCGGGTGGACCTTTCACGGACACGAAGTGGTGGGAGCCCGCATGACAGGTCAGATTTTCAAGAGGCTCAAACTCCCCCTCAACGAAAAAATGAAATATGTTGAAAAATTGGTGGCCCTTCACCTCCGCCCTATTGCCCTGGTGGAAGACGGGGTAACCGATTCGGCCATCCGAAGACTCCTTTTTGATGCCGGCGATGAAATTGACGACCTGATGACACTTTGCGCCGCAGATATTACTTCGCGCAACCCCAACAAATTGAAGCGCTACCGCGAAAACTTCGTCAAAATAAAACAACGGTTGGTTGAAGTTGAAGAGAGCGACAAGCTGCGCAACTGGCAGCCACCCGTGTCGGGGCAACTCGTCATGGACACCTTCGGGCTGAAACCCTGCAAGCAGGTGGGCGACATCAAAAATGCCATTCGCGACGCCATACTCGATTGCAGAATTGGAAACACCTATGCCGAGGCTGTGGAGCTGATGCTGAACGAAGGGGCGAAACTTGGGTTAACCGTGGTGACAGTACCGCCTGAACCTTCAGAAAACCCGTCAGAATGATGCGGCCAAACCCTTTATCATAAGGTTTCAGAGCATTGGAGACTCATAAACCTCCGGATTTTTCCGGTTTTTCCATGCCCATTTTATGGCCCTGAAATAGGCAGATGCCATGGGCATTCCGCCATTTCTGTAATAGGAAATCAAATTTTTGGGAACAGCAATCAAAACCTGATACAATACCGGAACAACCAGCCGAACTCCGCTTGTTGTCCGAAGCAGATAGATCAACCTGCCCCGGTTTAGATAATAAACCTTGTCAAGCGGTTTTTTACCAGTACTTAACGACTCTTTATGAAAGACTACTGATTGCGGGACAACCCAAATCGTGTATCCGGCCCTGACAATTCGGCGGCACCAGTCAGCCTCCTCATAATAAAGAAAATACGCGTACGACATCATTCCAACACTCCTGATTACCTCCATCGGAATCAACATGGCTGCTCCGTGTCCAAATGCTGTTTCAGATACCTCGTCGTATTGCCCTTCGTCAATTTGACCGTATCCCAGTGTACGGTTCCTGAAGGTAAAAAGGTTGATAGGCGTTGCTCCGGCATACTGGATTTTTTCAGGAGAGAAATAAAGACGAATCTTGGGACTAACCACCCCTGCCCTTGGGTTGCTTTCCATGAATTGAACCAACGGCTCCAAAAATCCGGGGGAAACAACCGCATCGTTGTTCAACAACAAAACATACCGGCCTCTGGCACGCATGATACCATAATTTGTTCCTCCTGCAAAACCATAATTCACAGGACTTTGAACCAATATTGCCCTTGGATATTTTGCCTTGATTTCCTGAATGTGCCCTCTCGACGAATCGTTGTCAACCACAATAACTTCAATATTGGTGTAAGTGATTTCGGCCAGAGATTCCAACATTTCGCAGGTGGACTCTGTTTCGTTGAAGTTGACCGTAACTATCGAAACAAGGGGTTGTTTGCTTTCCATCGGGTTGCAATCATTGAATGGTGATAATCACCCTTTTTTCATGGTCGTCGAGGCTGCTATAAGCTGGTGTGGCGTGAATTCGTGGATTAAAGAAGGTTGAAACATTCCAGATGACTGCCCGCAGGTAAGCCCTAAACAATTTGAAATCACCCTTTAGAACAAACACAATGGCATTTTTAGGCAAAGCAATCACAAACTGGTAAAGCAGCGAAAAATAAAGCGTGGGGGATTTTACATTGCGTCGGGTAAACAAAATGCGGGCACGGTTAAGGTAATAGGTTTTCACCGGGCTGAACTTCCCTGTTGATATGGACTCTTTATGATAGATCATCGAATTGTGAACATACCAAATCTGTTTTCCCTTCTCTTTGAAGCGCTCGCACCAATCAAGCTCCTCGTAGTAAAGAAAGTAAATATCGGGCATAAGCCCGACCTCACGAATCAGGCTCATGGGTACCATAAAAGCAGCTCCGTGTCCGAACGCTGTAGGACTGTCGGCTTCAAATTGCCCCTCATCTTTCACCCCATAGCCATAGGCTGTGGTTCGGGCTGTATAGGGATTCATCACGCTGATGGTTGTAAACTGCAATGTATCGGGCTGGTAAAACAACCTGATCTTTGGACTTACCGCTCCTATTTCAGGATTGTCCATAAGTTTCTGAACCAGAGGCTCAAGAAAACCTTCAGTCACCTCGGTATCGTTGTTGAGCAACATCACATACTCACCGCCGGCCATCTTCATGCCAATATTGTTGGCACCTGCAAATCCAAGATTAACTGAAAGTTTCACCAACTTTACTTCCGGATATTTCTCTTTGATGATATCGGGAGAATCGTTGGGCGAACAGTTATCAACAACTATCACTTCAATTGAAGGATAGCTGATATGTCTTAACGATTCAAGCATTTGACAGGTAACTTCAGGATGGTCGTAACTAACGCTGATAATGCTGACAAGAGGCCACACTTTTTTCGGATCAGACATGATAAAAAATTTTCAAACGAAGATAATGATTAATACTTCTAAAACAACAATGCAAATTGGTTAATCAGATCTGACTGGTTGGTTCAGTTATGCATTTTCACAGCACCAAACAACAACCTTGTCGGGCTCTTCAGGCTTTGTATCCAGAAATTCAAATCATTAACCGTGCTGTATTCATCTTGTATTAAGGAAGAAGGCCGCCCGGGGGCAGCCTTCTTCTTCAACAAACGCAACGCTATTCAAACAATGAATTGTTTTTATGAACCGGTACGCTTTTTAGGTTAGTTGAAAAAACCCTGATTTGCCAGTGTTTTTATAACCGAAAGGGGTATTAAATTTTTTCTTTTATAAACGTCAGCGCTTTAAGAACCTCACGAACCTGCTGCTCGCTTTCGCATTGGAAGGTTTGCTCGTTGGTGATGTCATAATCGCGTGGATCAGAATATTTCTCGATGCAATTGCGACACTCAACAAGCACTCCGTCAATGTTGTCTGACTCAATCCTGATTCCAAACCAGTCAACGTTAACCCTGTTGCGATCGGTGTAGTTGAATTTTGCCTTTTTCATATTTATCCTGTAAACCTCCGATGGAGCGTTGATCGACAGCATACCCTTGCTGTCAATTCCAAGAATCACACTGTAGCGAAGCCTGTTGTTGATAAAAGTGATGGCCTCGTCGAGGGTTTTGTAACTGGTAAGATGGTTGCGTCTAACGTTTGAAAGTTGAGGTACAGCATCGGGTTGCAACGATGAATAAGCGCTCTTGATATAATAAAGCGCCTTGATGGCCTTGTAGCATTTAAAGCGCGACTTGGTAGAGAACGATTCGCGGCTGATGAAATCCTCATCGCCATCGTCGTCGATCTGTCTGATACAAAAATCGCCATAGATGCGAAGTTTGGGATCATCGCCCAGGTCGTTGACCATAAATTCAGCTTTAGAAAGATCAATTTTGTAATTATCGCTTGGAGCATTGATTGTCATCACCCCTTTATCATCAATGCCTGTAATGAATGAGTGAAGCAGAACCTTGTTTACGAGATTTACAGCTTCGGCTACCGAGGTGTAACCCAAAGTGGTATCAGCTAGGTTCAGTTTTTTGGTTGGAAGTCCTGCGGTCGCGGCATCAACAGGGAAGGTTGACTTGATGTATTCCAGGGCTCTGATCACTTCAAAAGCCTCGTCTTCACTATCGCAACTAAACGATTGCCGGCTCTCCGTGCGGTCGTATTCACGGTTCTCGTAAAATTTGATGCAACCGGCGCACGCCACCCTTACGCGGCTGTCGCCATTCAAATCGTTGTAGTTGAAAACCGACTTCCCAATGGGGAAAGTAATCCGCTGCGAAGGGGCTTTGATGGTGACCAATCCGTCGTCGTCAATCTTTTGAATTATGGAATGCGAAAAACGATCGTTCACATAATCAATGGCTTCCTGACGGTTTTTAAACTGGGCAAACGAGGATGCCATGCCCACATTAACAACAACAATAAAAGCAATAATGGACCTGAAAAGAGTGTTCATAGATAGGCGATTTAGTTAGTACAAACAATTCGACGGAACACCTTCGTTTAAGTTACAGTTGCACCCCTTTTATCTGGCATTTTGAAGTGGACAACATGCTCATGACAGGAAAAAATATTTGGATTTTTACGATAAAAACCTACCTTTGCAGCCTGATTTCGGGTTGTTAACTCAGTTGGTTCAGAGTGCCACCTTGACAGGGTGGAAGTCACTGGTTCGAGTCCAGTACAACCCACCAAACGGGAAGGTTACACCTTCCCGTTTGTAATTTCAGGGGTTTGGTATCTTTGCCATTTCAACCCCACCCGATCGATGACTTATTCCGGCCTGAAAATAATCGCGATGCTTGCCCTGTGCTTTGCTCTCCGCAATGGGGCAACCCGCTGCAATGCAGCAGAGCAGCACATCCCCGACACCTTGTTTCGTGTAGCCGAAGCCCGCTACAATGCCCTGGAAGGGCTTTGGCAGGTGAACACCAATGGCTTTTGCCCTGGAGATACCCTCAGGGTTGCCAACCTCATTCCACACCCGGGCACGCTGTTTCAGGCCGGATGTTGCGGCACCACCGAAGGTTGGTACGATACACTTACAGGATTGCACCTTGTTGTACCCGCCGATACCAGCCTCGAAGAATCGTACAGCATACTCTTTGGTGCTGACGAATCCACCCCTTCGCCGCAGCCTACGGTTGTGGCTTCGGGGCATAAAGTTGTTGGGGCGTGGCGGTTTAGCCGAACCGTTGAACTGCGATTGAACGGCGATCAGGTAAGGTATAAACTCGTTGATTCCAACGGTTCCTCGCCTTGGTTGCTGTACAGCAAGCCCTTGTTAATCAACCGCAGTTGCCTGCTTCAGACTTACAACCTGACATCTGGGAAGCTGGCCTCGTTGCCTGCAACCCTTCAATTGATCAGAATTGACGATTTCGAACGCATTTCAGCCACTCCTGATCCCGAGCCATTAGCTTCACCCGATGCGCTGTTTAGGCTTGTTGATGGCGACACCACGAGTGGCACCAGTTGGAAAACAGCTAAAACAACGTTGTTATTCAACCCCGGTGTGGAACGAAAAGCCAATGCCATCAGCTTCTGGTTGGGAGAATCGGGAGAAAAAAAGCTCCCCCGGCAAATAGTGGTTGAAACCTCATCGGACAACCAAAACTGGATTCAGATAGCGCGTGTGCTTCCGATGAAAGAGGCACAACAAACAGGGAGACTTTGGTGCAGCTTTGAGCAGGAGATAAGGTTCAGATACTTACGCATTACATTCACAACAAAAAACTTACCCCTTATTATCCGTGAAATAAAGGTAGCGTTTGTGCCATAAAAAAACCCTCCCAAAAAGCTGGAAGGGTTGGTGGGATGTACTGGACTCGAACCAGTGACCTCTGCCGTGTGAAGGCAGCGCTCTGAACCAACTGGGCTAACATCCCCTGATTTGTTTGGTGAAGCGGTGCAAAATTAACACTCTTTTTTCACCTGGCAACAGTTGGACAAAAGAATTCCGAAAAACCTTTACATAGGGTTGGTTATAAACTCAGTTTTGACAGCAGTCCGGCCCCCAGATTCCTCAAATAAGAAACGCTCTCGGGACCGCAATTAAAAAGGAGGTCGATGATGCTCAGGTTGGGTTGAAACCCATATCGATTAGCAAAGCACTGAAAATAGGGTTTAAACATCACCTGCGAGAAGCCTTCAATCGGTTCCTGTTCATTAAACGACGCTCTCAAATCGAGGGCATTGCCATAGAAGGCTTTCCAATCTGTGGTAAAATCGAACGCCACCTCCACCTTCATCAAGCCGGCAAGTTTTAAAATTAAAGCACTATTCATGTCAACCAACGTGGAGTATGGCTGAAAAAAGGTCTGCCTGAAGGCCGCTTCATAATGAATAAACCATGCAGCATTTCGATAAGCCGATTCGATGGTACGCCAGTGGTTGCGTTGCCAGGGTTCAGTCATAGCGAGGGTTATATCACGGGTCAGGGTATGGTTGCCATAGGTTTTGACCACAGGAACCGACAAAGGCATTACCTTGTTGGAGGTTGAAACATAGCAACGGTTGCGGCAGGTTTGCTTGGGGTACGACTCGTGAACTTCAATAAGAATGCTGGCACCGGAAAGCAGCAAGGCAAAATACTCAACGGAAGGGAGCCAGGCCGTTGGCAATACAAGAGACAAAGGAGGTTGGGACATAGAATAAGGAAATAGAAACGGCAAAAATACAAAAACCCCGCGGGAGCAGGGTTTTTGTATTTCAGGGAGAATGCAGGTTACTTCAACAACACATCGTTGATGGCCTGTTTCAGACTGTCTTTAGGCAGAGCACCCACTGCCATCTGGGGTTGTCCGTTAGCCGGGCAAAAGAGCATAGAAGGGATGCTTCGGATTCCGAAAGCTCCGGCAAGTTCCTGTTCTTTCTCGGTATCAACTTTATAGATGTTGATTTTGCCATCATACTCTTTCGACAGCTCTTCAAGAATGGGAGCTACCATTTTGCAGGGTCCGCACCAATCGGCATAGAAATCGATGATGCAGGGCAGTTTGCCTTCAAATTTCCACTCCTGATTCTGTTCGTAGTTAAACACCTTCTCTAAGAAAGTCTTCTTGGTTAAATGTTCCATGATAATGTATTATGAACAATGAATAATTACTTTAATAATGTGCTTTCGATGATCTGTTTGTAAGCCTCCTTCGATTTGGCTCCCATATCCATTGAGGGTTTCCCGGTTTTGGGGATGTAGAGAATGCTGGGGATGCTGCGAATCTGAAAAACAGAGGCAAGTTCCTTCTCCTTGTCGGTGTTTACTTTATAAATCACCACTTTGCCTTTGTATTCTTTGGCCAGTTCCTCCATGATTGGAGCCACCATTTTGCAAGGGCGACACCAATCGGCATAGAAATCTATGATTGCGGGGAGTTTCCCTTTGTACAACCATTGGTCGCCATTTTTTTCATAATCATAGATTTTCTGTTTGAACTCCGCGGTGGTCAGGTAAATCACCTTGCCTTCGGCAGAATTGGTTTGTGAAGTGGCTGTGGTTGCAAACCCCACCAGCATCAGGGTAGCTAAAAAGAGTGTTTTCATTTATCAATGAGGAGTTTAATTATTTCAATTTAAAACGGGTGGTATCAGGCTCTTCGCCATAAATGTATTCTCTGATCTTGGCATCAAAGAGTTCGCGGGTGAGATCAGGAGTTGGCATGATGCCGTACTGAAACCTGGGTTCGCCTTGCATGGGAATGTGCAAAAAAGCAGGTATGGTATTCACTTTAAACAACATGGCAAGTTCCTTATTGTCATCGGTATTCACTTTGTAAAACACAATTTCATCTTTGTATTTGGTGGCCAACTCTTCCATGATGGGTGAAGCTACCCGGCAAGGGCGACACCAATCGGCATAAAAATCAATCACACAAGGTTTTGATCCTTTATAAACCATTTGAGTCGGGCTGGCGTGGTAATCCCACACCAAATCGCGAAACGAATCAACATCCAAAGGGTTTACTTTACCAGGAAGAACCTGCTGAACTTCCTCAGGACCCTCGCTCCTGGCAGGTTGATTGCACGAGGCAGCCATCAATCCAGTTAAAGCAACCATAATTATAAGGCGAAAAAACGACGGTTTGTTCATTTCAATATGAATTTAGAATCGAATGCAAAAGTAATACATTTCTTGCTTTTAAAGCGCATTAGTATCACTTTTTTGTATCTTTGCAAAGATTATTCCCACGTGAATTAACATGACAATATGACAGATTTTCACATCTTCGATCGCATTCCGGTTGACAGCTACCCTTCTGAATTTTATACGGAAGAGGCTTGTCTTGAACACATTGCCGGTGTGAAATGGGAGCATGGATACCAGTGTCGCAAATGTGGACATGATCACTACTGCCGGGGGAAAACCCCTTACTCGAGGCGGTGCACCAAATGCAAGCATGAGGAGTCGGCCACCGCACACACCATTTTTCACCGGTGTAAAATTGCGCTGCCCACGGCCTTTCGAATTGCCTGGCTGGTGTGTCATCAACCCGATGTGTCGAGTTATCATCTTTCGGAGGAACTCAACATCAGGCAAATGACCTGTTGGAAATTTAAAAAGAAGGTGATCGATTGCTTATCAAGTCGCGACGATCTGTCACCTGATATCCGGCATCAGCTCGAGAGTATTGCCGGGACCAGCTTACTGTAGCCTGACGAATTTTCCACGTTGGTGCAATCCCTGGGTTTCAAGTTCGGCCTGATACCATCCCTGATTCAGATCAGAAACATCCACGCGCAAACATCCATCAGCAGACAGTTCCGCCACTTGAAGCAAAACCACCTGCCCCGTCAGATTGGTAACCGTGAGCCGTGCACTCCCACGATTGGCACCCGCGTAAACCGTTAGCTGTCCCCGACATGGATTGGGCCACAACTGCAAGGGCAACAAACCGGCTGGTTGATCAATACCCACGTTGGCAGCCCAATGAGCCTTGAAACCGTTGCCCCTTACCGAGTCGTTGGTGGAAAACAGCAGCATCATCTTGCCACTGTTTGAGGTAAAAGGACCGGGCAAGGAGTCGGGATGGATGTTGCCCGATATTTCACCTAAAACTTCATTAGTACCCAGACTCAGGATGCGCAGGTAATCGACCGTGGGCTCGGTTTCAAAAGCATCGATGAAGAGAGTGACCGTGCCAACGCCCGCAGGTTGAATCTTATAGATGCAGCGCGATTTGTTGTAGTACTGAAACCCAAAACTACCGTCGGACAACTGCCCCTCGGGGGTGGTAAATGTCTTTGTACCACTACACCACACGGGCAACTGACTTTGATAGCTAAACAGGAACCCTTTACCCGGGTTTGCTCCACCTGCAACAAAACTGATATAAACCTTACCCGAAGTGGCAGTAACAACTGTTGGCTGGCTGCCAGCAGAAAATGCAGCCAACACAGGCGACTGATCATCTGGACCGTTGAATACTGTTATTACATCTTGTTCACTGCCCAGATCGAGACGATGAAAAACAATTGAAACCGACTCAACGGAGTCATGTTCAGATTGCAGATCGAGCAGCCAATTGCACGAGGTTCCGGGTGTGTAAGTTGCCTCCGGAGCGCTGCCATCGCTGCCACTCCCTTCAAAAAGCGATAAAGTGCAGGAAGCGGGTTGTGCCGGAGGGTAAGAATAATGAACGGTATCGGGATAGCAATTGATAATGACCTCTTGTGCCAGGTTAAAATTGTTGCCGCCAACCAACAAGGAGTTGATGTTGTAAAAGCCGTCGTAGGAGCCGCTCCAGCCAAAGTTGAAGTGAAAGAAAGCGGTATCGTGGTATCCATCGCAAACGAAGGCATGGCCGTTGACATTGGGAAGCGACCAGCCGGCGTAATACAAAGGCATGCGCCGGTTGAGGTGTGAAATGAGAAGACTGTCCCATTGCATGGATGTTGAGTCGCGGAAAATATAACGGGTTTCGGGCGAATATTTAAAATAGGTGCGGAGGCTGTAAGCAGCCTTGTGGTTGTACATCCCCGAGCCGTTGGGGCCGTAAACCAAATCGCACGAGATACCCAGTTGCGACAAAAGCGTGGCAGCCGAGGGACTGCTGTGGATCAGGCTTGCCCCCATCGAGTTCCAATTGTAGGAGGTGGAACCAAAATCGGCTGAAAGAATACCGTAAGTGCCGGCGTCGTAAGTGTAGGACCCTGTTCCCGTTTCGGGCCATCGGTAGTAGTGCATGATTTGAGCCATAGCTGTAGGCACGCAACCTGTTGGGCAACGTCCATCGGAAGATGCACCGTCTTTTGGGCATTTCTCGTTGTAGGGCCAACCTTGATCCCACGATGAAAAAACAAAGGGTTCTACCGGAGTAAGTTCCTTGTTGTCATCAACAAAACTGAAATCACCTTTCCAAGCCCTATTCGGTTTAACCGAACCCAAGGGCTGTTCGGCCAGCCAATCAAGCGCCCTGGCGTGTTGATCCATCCAGGCCACGTATTGCCCGGGAAGTCCCTGTCCGGTGTGACGCCCGTTGAAACTATACGCCACAACAGGAAAAGCCTCCTCGCGGGCTGCCAGAACCATCCAACCCGATGGATTCAGGTTGATTACATACCATTGAATTTGCCCTTTAGCACCTCTTTCAGCTCTGATATTATCGACAGAAAACCCCTGATAATAAGGGTTTCCGGGTCGCGACAACATAAAGCGTTCAGCAACCTCCAAAGCCTCACCCCGCGAAACCTCCTGCGACATAAGTGTTGCCAGGCACAACGAAAAAACTGCTGTAAAAATCAAACGCATAACCCATTCGTTTTATTTAAGTGATAGAATTTGGTCAAAGTTAAACCATTCGGTTGAATTGTTGCATCTCTCAACAAAAAGCCCTGCCAGGCAGGTGACCGGGCAGGGCTTACAACAAGGTTAAAAATGAGTTATTGGCGCGCTGTAAGGCTTATTTTAAGCCCAATTTCGTCGTAAATGAATTTGTCTTTCAGGTTGTCGAAAAACTTGCGGCTTCCATATTTCACGTTCCATTCAGACCTGTCGATGGTAAACCGTCCGGTTGTAGCTTTCACAACCCCTTGCTCTACAGCAATTGCAGCCTTGAACGAAACACTGCGGGTAACCTCTTTCAGGGTAAGGTTTCCGGTGATGGCATGGGTATAAACCATGCCGTTGTCGCCATTTTCAGGCTGATCGAGTTTCTCGATCAATGTAGTTTTGAAGCGGGCAGTGGGGAACGAATCTACTGCAAAAAAATCGGGCGAGAGCAAATGCCCTACCAATTTGGCATTGTATTCGGGGTCGGTTAAGTCGATGCATACAATCGATTTCATATCAATGACAAACTCACCACCGGTAACCTCAGCGCCATCAACTGTAAGAGCGCCATTCAATAAACCGATGGTTCCATTGTGACTTCCACCGGGTTTGGTCCCCTCCCACTCTATGATGCTTGCAGCATTGTCGGCCTGATAAACAACACCTTTTGCATCACCTTCGGTCATGGCATCGCCGGTTGCGGCTTTATCGCCCTGCGGGCCGCATGAAGAGACAGCCAACGATACAAGGGCTGCCATCAGAAAAAGAACTAAATTATTTGTTTTACGCATGTTAGTCTAATTTTACAATTCAGACAAACCAAACAGGACTATCTATCAATTTGTTCACCCTTGATTTTTCAATGCCTCATTTGCACCCAATCCCGGATTCAGGAAAATTATTAAATTTGCCATAACATTTAAGCTATTGGTTTTAAATGACTAAAATAATCTGAATCGTTTAAATTTTTCTGCTTTATGATTACCAACCGACTGTTAGTTTTCTTATTGCTTATCAGCACATTATCGGTATCGGGCCAAACCGTAGTTGACGAGCCGTTCAACTGCTTCACCCTGGTAGCAGGGAAAGGGGCAACAACCGACGGATCGGTAATGCTGGCTCACAACGAAGATGATTATGGGCAGCAGATCGTGAACTGGCTTGTGGTTCCGCGGCAGGAGCATCCAGAAGGTTCTGTTGTGAAAACCCAATGGGGTGGCCAGATAAAACAAGTTCGTGGCACATTGAAATACCTGTGGTTCGAGATGCCAGGCATGTCGTTTTCCGACAGCTATCTGAACGAACACGGCGTGGTGGTTGTTTCCAATGCCTGCCACTCGCGTGAAGATTCTGCCGATCTTACCCAGGGCGGCATAGGCTGGGAACTGCGGCAAGTGATGGCCCAAAGAGCCACCACGGCCCGCGAAGCAGTGGTGATAGCAGCACAACTTATCGAGCAATTTGGTTACGCTTCAAGTGGCAGGACTTACACTGTGGCCGACCCCAACGAAGCCTGGATGCTGTCGGTGGTAAAGGGAAAGCACTACCTGGCACACCGGATTCCCGACGGGGCAGTAGCCATACTTCCCAACTACTACACCCTGGGTAACGTGAATTTAAGCGATACACTCAATTGCATAGCGTCGCCCGATTTGGTGAGTTATGCCGTTAAAAGAGGCTGGTACAAGCCCGAAACAGGAAAAAGCTTCAACTTCAGGGAGGCTTATGGATCGGAAAGCAGCCTTACCCACCCGGTCAACATCAAACGGATGTGGGGAGCCATCAACCTTATCAGCAGCCGCTATTTCGAGATGGACGAAACCTTCCCCTGGATCGTTGCACCACAAAGAAAAGTAACCGTTGAATGGTTTGCCAACATATTGGGATCACATTATGAAGGAACTCCGCTTGATCTGACAGATGGTTACACCAAGGGGCATCCCCATGCCGACAGCGCCGATGCCATTTGCGCTGCCCACAACCAATACGGCTTCGTGGCACAACTTCGCAACTGGATGCCTGCCGAACCAGGAGCCCTGCTTTGGATGATGCCCCGAAGACCCTGCGTGCAGGCCATGATACCCATATACTGCGGCGTGGACTCTCTGCCGTCAAACTACACCTTCCGCAACTTCCGCGATGCCATCGACCATCACTTCGACAAACCCGAAGATCTGTTTTCGGCAACCCCCGATCATATCTACTGGAATTTCAGCCGCGTGGCCGACAGCGCCGACAGCAACTACCTGCGCAGAGCACGCCAGATTGGCCCTGCTGCATTTAAATTCAACCGAAACCTCCTGCTCAACCAGGAACAATTTGAACTTGATGTGCTTAAACTAGGACAAACCAACAAAAAGGCCGCCACACGAGCACTCAACCTCATGGTAATCAACAAAACAGACGAGTGGCTCCAGACAATCAGAAAGATACTGGAAACCCAACCAGCTCAATGGTAATCCATAAAAACCAATTCATAATTGCAAACCAAATGTTGAAGAAAACCCTGCTTTTTACAACTCTGGCCGTTGGACTGCTTTCGTGCACCAAAACCAACACCAGAACCGAGTGCATCGGGCACCAACGGCCCGACACCCTGCGCACCGTGACCGACTACGTGGATCCGTTTATTGGTACCGGAGGGCATGGACACACCTTTCCCGGTGCTACCTTACCCTTTGGAATGGTACAACTTAGCCCCGACACCCGCCTCGACGGCTGGGACGGATGTGGCGGTTACCATTATTCCGATTCGGTGCTTTACGGATTTTCGCACACCCATTTAAGCGGCACCGGATGCAGCGATTACGGCGATGTTTTGATTATGCCCTTTAGTGGCGATTTGCGCAATGGCGATTACCACCCGTCGAAACACTACACGGCCCTGTTCAGCCATGCCACCGAAGAGGCCAGGCCCGGCTATTATGCCGTGGAATTGAACCCCGACAGCATCAAGGCCGAACTTACAGCCACCCTGCGAACCGGTTGGCACCGCTACACTTACCCTGCCGGCAAATCGGGATCGCTGCTTATTGATCTGAAACACCGCGATAAAGTTATTGCCTCCTCCATCGCATTAGCTGGCAACAACCAGGTGGAAGGCTACCGCCGATCGGCCAACTGGGCATCAGACCAACACATCTATTTTGTGGCAGAATTCTCATCACCCGTAGTGAAAGCCGAAATTGCCGTGAACGACAGTCTGAACCGCGAACTCACCCACGCCAGCGGCACCAACCTGAAAATGTTTCTCAATTTTGGCAACCTCAACGGGCAACCCCTCGTGGTAAAAGTTGGAATCTCGGCCGTGAGCATCGAAGGGGCACGCCAAAACCTCAGGCACGAAGCAGCTTCCTACACCTTCGACGACATCAGGTCGTTGGCCGATACCGCCTGGACGCGGGAACTCTCGCGCATCACCGTTGAAGGGGGCTCCGACCAGCAAAAAACCATATTCTACACCGCCCTCTACCACTCCTTTATTGCTCCCAACCTGTTTACCGATGCCGACGGGCAGTATCGTGGCCGCGATCTTCAGGTACATCAGGCCGATTCGTTTACCAACTACACCGTGTTCTCGTTGTGGGATACCTACAGGGCAGCACACCCCCTGTTCACCCTGGTGCAAAAAAAACGAACCACCGACTTTATCCGCACCTTTTTAGCACAATACAAACAAGGAGGACTGCTACCCGTGTGGGAACTGGCCGGCAACGAAACCAACTGCATGATTGGTTATCATGCAGTGCCCGTGATTGCCGACGCCTTTGTTAAAGGAATTGGAGGATACGATGCGAAAGAGGCTCTCGAAGCCATGCAAGCCAGTGCCACACAAGACCACTTCGGGCTGAAGTACTACCGCGAACGGGGTTACATCCCTTCGGAAGAGGAGGGTGAATCGGTTTCGCGAACCCTGGAATATGCTTACGACGACTGGTGCATTGCCCGTGTGGCCAAAGCCCTGAACAACGATGCAGTGTTTACGGAATACATCAAACGCGCGCAAAACTACAAGAACCTCTTCGACCCCGCGACCCATTTTATGCGCGCACGCAACAACGATGCCTGGTTCGCGCCCTTCGATCCGCGCGAGGTAAACTTCAACTACACAGAAGCCAACTGCTGGCAGTACAGTTTTTATGTACCCCACGATGTTGACGGTCTTATCAAGCTTCATGGCGGCGATGAGGCCTTTGCTTCCAAACTTGATGAACTGTTCACAACCGCCTCAGAAACAACGGGCCGCGATCAGGCCGACATCACAGGGCTGATTGGCCAATACGCCCACGGCAACGAGCCAAGCCACCACATGGCCTACCTCTACAGCTATGCCGGGAAACCCTGGAAAACACAACAACGCGTCAGACAAATCATGGACGAGATGTACACCACTTGTCCCGATGGATTGATTGGCAACGAAGATTGCGGACAAATGTCGGCCTGGCTGGTGATGAGCGCCATGGGAATCTATCCGGTGACGCCTGCATCGGATGTTTACGTGTTTGGCACCCCTTGGTTTGAAAAGGTGAGCATCCATTTCGAGAACGGCGAAACCTTTACCATGAAAGCCCCCGACGTGTCGGCCCCCCGATGCTACATACAAGGAGCAAAACTCAATGGGAAAACCTACGAGCGAAGCTGGATCAGCCATTTCGTTCTGGAAAAAGGGGGCGAACTGGAATTCGCGATGGGGCCAGAACCCAACCCCGCCTATGGCAAGGATGAAACCCACCGACCGATCAGCAAAATACACGAACACCCCATTGAACCTGTGCCGTTTGTGGCTAAGGGGCAACGCACCTTTACCGACACCACTTTAATCGAAATCAAGTCGCTTACCACCACCACCCTTCATTACACCACCGATGGCACGCTGCCAACCCCCGCTTCGCCAGTTTTCAGCAAGCCTCTGATAATTAAAGAATCGACCACGCTGCAAGCCATTTCCGTTAACAAACAAGGTGTAGCCAGCCAGCCCCTCAAAGCCTTTTTTTACAAGATTGCCCACAACCACAAGCTTAAACTGCAATCGAAGTTTGAACCCCAATACGCTGCCGGCGGCGAAAATGCCCTTGCCGATGGTTTGCGGGGCGGACACAATTTCAGAACCGGACGTTGGCAAGGCTTCCAGGGGATCAATCTTGAAGCTGTGATGGATCTGGGAGAGAAGAAAAAGGTGACATCCATCGTGGCTGGATTCATGCAAGACCAGGGAGCCTGGATTTTTATGCCCTCGCAAGTAACTTATTATGCCTCCGACGATATGGCAAACTGGAGCCCGATAGCCGAATTGAAAAACGACATCGATCCACGTAACGACGGCGTTGTTCTTAAAGATTTTAGCGTGAAGCCACAGAACCTGTCGGCTCGCTACATCAGGATGGTAGCCGAAAACCCCGGCCCTTGCCCCTCGTGGCACCTGGGAGCCGGCGGAAAATCGTGGATTTTTGCCGATGAGTGGATTGTTGAATAACCCGGTCAGGAAATTCCTGACTTCGACACATTTTCAATCTTAATTGTTTAATAGTTTCATAAACAATTATTTGCAATTGAAGCTTTATACAAACGGGTGTCCTTGCTACCTTTCGAACCAGCAATGTCCTTTCGTTGATATTAAATTAAACTTGTACTTTCTTTTCCCGCCGGGCAAAAAGAAAGTACCAAAGAAAGTGCCCTCTTAATCCGCTCAGATATTTTTGCCAGAATTCTAAGAAATGACCTCCGTTGCGCAACCCGAGCCGTTCGGGCAATTCACGGCCAACCCTTTTTCTGGAAGCCAGTGCCCTCACTCACGGGTTGCTTACGTCAGCCCTTATTCCCGACGGCTGGTTGACTTCGGTCATTTCAAGAATTCTTTGGCAAAAATCTCTGACGCTCCATGCAAAGCTATGTGTGATCGCTTTGAAGTGTCCATAAAACCTAAATGATTCAACAATAAACAAATTGCACTTATTTGTTATTGATAGCACATTTCGCTGTCCCTATGTCGAAGCGATAGCCGAATTGAAAAACGACATCGATCCACGTCACGACGGCGTTGTTCTTAAAGATTTTAGCGTGAAGCCACAGAACCTGTCGGCTCGCTACATCAGGATGGTAGCCGAAAACCCCGGCCCTTGCCCCTCGTGGCACCTGGGAGCCGGCGGAAAATCGTGGATTTTTGCCGATGAGTGGATTGTTGAATAACCCGGTCAGGAAATTTAATCGTAACCACATAATAAAGCAAGGGCGCACCCATCAGGGTGCGCCCTTGCTTTATTATGTGGTTTAAAGTGTGTTAAATCAACGTTTAAACGCTTCGCCCAGACTGGTGGTGATGGTGATGTGGTTGGGTGAACCTGCCAAATGGTAGGCCGAACGGGAGTAGCTGAACGAGAATCCATAAGCCTTAAAGCCAAAGCCCCACGAAAAACCGGTGGTTGACACCTTATCAACAATTTTGAGTTCCTGGCGTCTTTTGTAGTTGTAAGCCACCTGCACGCGGAAGCTTTTGAAAGGCTGCAACTCGGCACCCAAAACCACGTGGCGCATCAGTTCGTCGGCAAAGCCCGACAGGCTGCCGGTTTTGCGTGTTTCGCCTGTAATGGGATCAACCTCAACGTTGTATTTGCTGTCGTAAGCCAGATCCCAATTTTGCAGGTTGGTAAGCACCACCGAGAAGGTCAACGGCAGATGTGCCAACCTTTTCGACATGGCGAGTTGCAATTCGAACGGAAGTTTCTCGGTAACCCCTTCGGTGTAGCCCGAGAGTTGAATACCCACGTTTCGGGCTATGATTGAAACCATGTAATTGTACGCGGGCAAATGCCAGGTTCCGGCCACATCAACGGCCAAACCCGAAGCAGAATAGGAGTCGAACGAGGAGTAAATCCCCTTGATGTTGGCACCAATGCTGAAAGCAGAATCGAGCCGGCGGCCCCATCCAATATTCAGGGCAAGTTCGCTGGCCGAAAAGGTTCCCAGGTTCACCTCCTGATTGGTCATTCGGGTGAAAGAACCATAATTAACAAATTGCATTGTTGCCACGAAGCTACCCAGGTTGTTGAACGAACGCCCATACTGAGCCAGACCGTAATTCACATCGCTGAAGTAATCCACAAAACTCAAACCTATCTGGTTGTGGTTTTCGGGAACAATGAGCGAAGGGTTGGCATAGGTAAGCGTGATATCGTTGTCGGGCATCGAGAGTGCTGTTCCCCCCAGGGCAGCCATACGAGCCGAGTTGGAGAGGTTCAGAAAATCGAACGTGGTAGTTCCCCCACTCTGAGCACTTGCAACACTAACTGCAAACATGCTGATTGATAGCAAAATTGCTGGTATTAAACTTTTTCTCACAGGTTATAAATTGTAAGTTCAAAAAAGAGCGTAAAGATAAAAAACTGTGGCGGATCTGAACGACCCGAACAGGTGTTAAACGCCCGGGCAGGTGCTTTAGTATGATGAATCAAATAATTTGCCTCAATTAAACAGTAATCGGTATTTTTGCACCCCGAAATACTTGACTATGCGCAGAAAAGACAAAGAATTACCTCTTTTAGAGAATCTTACCATAATTGACGCCGGAGCTGAAGGGAAAGCAGTAGCCCGCACCGACAACCGCGTTGTGTTTGTACCCTTCGCTGCACCCGGCGATGTGCTTGATGTGCAGGTTACTCTGCGCAAGAGCACCTTTATGGAAGCGAAAATTGTGAAAATCCACCAACCCTCGCCCGACAGGGTACAACCTCCCTGCATCCATTACGGATTGTGTGGCGGTTGCAGGTGGCAGCACATCGACTACAAGTCGCAGCTTCGCTTCAAACAAAAACAGGTGGTTGATGCCCTCACCCGGATCGGTCACCTCGAGTTGCCCGACATCAGCCCCATTGCCGGTGCTCCCGACCAATTCTTCTACCGCAACAAACTGGAATACACCTTCAGCAACCGGAAATGGCTTACCGGAGGCCCCGACAGCACCAACCCGCTCGATCGCGATATGAATGCCCTGGGCTACCATTTACCCGGCATGTTCGACAGGGTTTTCGACGTGGAAGAGTGTTTGCTTCAGCCCAACCCGTCGAACCAGTTGCGCTTGTGGCTGCGCGATTTCGCCAAAGAAAACGGGTTAAGCTTCTGGAACGTTAAAAACTGGACCGGACTGCTGAGAAACTTCGTTATAAGAACAGCCAACACCGGCGACCTGATGGTGATTGTGGTGTTTGGAGAAGAAAACCCCGAAGCCATTGAACAGGTGATGAGTGCACTAACCCATGCTTTCCCTGCCGTTACATCGGCCATGTGGGTTGTAAACACCAAGAAAAACGACGTCTTTTCCGATCTCGAGATACACCTTTTCAAAGGCGAACCCTACATCAAAGAGAAGATGGAAGACCTCACCTTCAGGGTGGGACCTGTATCGTTTTTTCAGACCAATGCCAGACAAGCCCTCACCCTTTACCGTTATGCCCGTGAATTTGCAGCCCTCACCGGCAAAGAATTGGTGTACGACCTTTATACAGGCACAGGCACCATTGCCAACTTCGTGGCCCGAAGAAGCCACAAAGTAATCGGGATTGAATATGTTGAATCGGCTGTGCGCGATGCCAGAGTCAACTCGTCTATCAACAAAATTGAAAACACCGATTTTTTTGCAGGCGATATGGCCCGCGTGCTCGACGACAAATTTGTGGCCCGCAACGGTCGCCCTCAGGTAGTAATTACCGACCCGCCACGCGCCGGAATGCACCCCGACGTGGTGAAACGCATCGTGACCATGGCACCCGAAAGGGTGGTTTACATCAGTTGCAACCCTGCCACGCAGGCGCGCGACCTGAGCCTGATGGCCGATGATTACACCATAGAACGTGTGCAACCCGTTGACATGTTCCCCCACACCCACCACGTTGAAAACGTGGTGCTACTGGTCAGAAAAGGGTAACAACCCCTGGTGCCTTTCGAGAGCTTCGACAAGGTGGTGCACGTTCATATTCTCGGCAGCATACACCAACGAGGCCTGGTTGTAGAAGACTTCGCGGGCCGCCAGCCGTTCCCTGATGTAACGACGCAACTCGTCGGGCGACAGGTCTTTGATAAGCGGACGGGGTTTGCGGCTGTGGCTCAACCTGTGAAACAGCGCCGAGGGGCTCATCCGCAAGTAAACCGACAGCCCGTGGTGGTTGATCCAATCCATGTTGTTGTCGAAACACGGGGTGCCACCACCCGTGCTGATTACAACCTGTCGGAAGTTGCCCGTTTCAAACAGCAAACGCTGCTCAACCTTGCGGAAAGCTGCTTCACCGTATTTATGAAAGAACTGAGAGATAGCTATCCGGTATCGATGCTCGAACATCACGTCGAGATCGGTAAATTCGTAACCAAGCTTTCGGGCAAGGTTCTTACCTGTGTAACTTTTGCCACACCCCATGAAACCTACCAGATAAATTCGCGTCATGCTATCGGAATAGTTTGAAGTGCAAAGATAACTCATTGGACACATCGTAAGTGAGGTAACCCGAAAAAATGATACCTTTGCGGCAGATTATTGAACATACCCATTAAACCCAAAGGATAATGAACCGTGTTGTGAAATACACTTGTCTGGCTCTGCTGATGGCCCTGGTAGCAACAGGATGCCGCAACAGGCAGGAAAAACTAAACGGCGAAATGGTGAGCAACCCCATGAGTGCCGACGGGATGCAAAACAACCCTGCCCCCGTTATCAAATTCGAAGTGGCTGAACACGATTTTGGTAAAATTGTGGCCGGCGAAAAAGTGACGTACAACTTCAAGTTTAAGAACACCGGAACTGCCGATCTGCTGATCACCAAAGTGAGCGCCAGTTGTGGCTGCACCGCTCCCAGCTACCCGTCAACCCCCATTGCTCCCGGAGAAGAAGGAGTGGTTAGCGTGGCTTTCAACAGCGAAAACCGCAACGGGTTCCAGAACAAAACCGTTACGGTGCTCACCAACACCATCCCCAACACCACCCAACTCCGCATCAAGGCTCAGGTAATGAGCCCCTCTGAGATGTAAAACCTGAAAACATTTATACCCGAATTTTTATTTTTATCATAAACTATGAATCTGCTTAACATTTTTTTGATGGCTCCGCCAGCCGGCAATAGCTCTGGCAGCGGACTGATGGGGATGCTTCCCCTGCTGCTTGTTATCGTGGTTTTCTATTTCTTTTTCATCCGTCCGCAAATGAAGAAATCGAAAGAGGAACGCAAGTTTCGCGAAAACCTGAAAAAAGGCGACAAGGTTGTTACCATTGGTGGCATACACGGAAAAATACTTGAAGTTGCCGACACCACCGTTGTGATTGAGGTTGAAGGGCAAAACCGACTGAAAATCGAGAAAAGCGCTGTGGCTCTTGGTGCCATCACAGGCCAGCCCCTCGATAAAAAATAACGCTGATACAGAACTATGCTGAAAGCTGGTTTTCGGAATTTGTTGCCTACAGGTTCAAAGCTTCGCGACAAAAAATACCGCGACCAGCTTTCTATTTTTTTGATTTGCCTCTTGATAGCCTCCTTTGTGTGGCTGGTTATCAAACTCTCGAAAGAATATACCATCACAATTCTTTGGCCTGTTGAATATGCCAACGTACCACGAGGCCAGGTGCTTGCCCTCAAGGGCGACTCCACGCTGCGGTTTCAGGTAAGAGCCAAAGGGGTTGACCTGCTCCCCTCCTTTCTGTCGGGTCCGTCCAAAAAAGTCACTGTCGATCTGAGTGGCTTACGATACCTCAAAATCCACGGCAGGCTGCGCAACGCCTACCTGGTAGCCGTTGATCTGAAATTGTCGCTGGCAGGGCAACTCGGGCTCAACGAAGCCCTGATAAGCATCGAACCCGATACCATCTTCTTTCAACTGGCACCGCTTCACTCAAAAAAAGTGCCTGTAAGGGTTGAACTCGACTACCAAACACAACCCTCGTTCGGTTTGTATGGCTCTGTTGTTATATCCCCCGACACCATAAGGGTTGACGGCCCGGCTGCCTATGTTGATACCCTTCGCTTCGTGAAACTAAAAAAAGTGGTGGCCGGAACCCTGTCGCAAAGCTATACCACCCACACCTCAATAGCTTCGCGCTACAAGGCAATGCCGTTGACTTTCAGCCACCAAAAAGCCGAGGTAACCATCCCCGTAGAGAAATTTACCGAAGCTACCGTGGTAGTACCCATTGCCACCAACGACAGTTGCCGAATCAGATTCTACCCCGAGAAAGTGAACGTGTTGTGCCAGGTGGCCATGCGCGATTACAAACGGCTCGACGCCTCGCTCTTCAACCTGGAAGTTGATTGCGAAGAGGCTCTCAACAGCACCTCCCAAACCCTCACACCCACCCTTAAAACAGCTCCCCCCTTCGTAAAGGTTTTGCGAACCACCCCGCCACAGGTTGAATTTATTATCCTGAAATAATGCTGAAAATAGGGCTCACCGGAAATATTGGAGCAGGCAAAAGCACCGTGGCCCGCCTTTTTCACCACCTGGGAGTACCGGTTTATATTGCCGATATAAGAGCGAGAATCCTTACCGACAGCCCCGACTTAACCACAAAAATCGAAAAAAAACTGGGCCCCGGGCTGCTCACCAACGATGGAATACTCGACAGAAAAAAACTGGCCTCGCTGGTGTTTGGAAGCAGGGAGAAGCTTGAGCAACTCAACCAGTTGATTCATCCCGAGGTTGTTAGCGACTTTGAAGCGTGGTGCCAACAGCACGTGAACCAGCCTTTTGTGATTCACGAGGCAGCCATTTTGTTCGAGAACGGACTGGCTCCCTTGTTTCACCAAATCATCATGGTTGCGGCCCCTGCAGGCATCAGAATTTCGCGGGTGATGCAACGCGATCGGCTCACACGCGTAGAGGTTGAGCAACGCATGGAAATGCAATGGCCTGAAGAGAGAAAAACCGCTCTGGCACAACACATCATCGTCAACGACGGCAACCTGATGCTCATCCCCCAGGTGTTGAACATCTGGAAAAAACTAAATGAACAGTACCGCGCAGAATCAGAAATGCCCTGAAAGGGAGAAAGAGAGAACAACGGGGGGATTTAAAAATTTAAAGATTGAAGGATTCAAAGATTCAAGGATTCAAGGATTCAAAGATTCAAAGATTCAAGGATTCAAAGATTCAAGGATTCAAAGATTCAAGGATTCAAGGATTCAAGGATTCAAAGGTAGAGATGCACTGTCGTGCGTCTCTTTGTTTAGCGGTTGTGGATCTCACTGTTTAACCGTAGCGCGGGAGTTTTGAAGGGGTAATTGGGTGTAGAACCAAAGATTCAAGGATTGGGATTGGGTGGTGGCATAAGGCTGGATGGTGATCAACAGTTGAAGCAATACAAGGGAATGTGTGAAAAGAGGGCGGTGGTGTGTTGTTCGACACGAAGCCGACTTCGATGAACCCCGTAAGCTGTCGCGCGACAGGAAGCCCTTGTAACGTAATACAAACCAACCGGAGGTGATCAATCGGGCTCAATCAAAGCCAAAAAGTGTAACTTTGCAGGCCGTTAAGGCCTTTGTTCAAAGAATTGAATAATTTATAACAGATGACAAATACTATATCCCGTGCTGCCGACAACATCAGAGCTTTATCGGTAGCCATGGTCGAGAAAGCCCAGTCGGGGCACCCTGGAGGTGCCATGGGAGGTGCCGATTTCATGCACATCCTCTATACAGAATTTCTGCGATTTGACCCGTCGCGGCCACGTTGGTTCATGCGCGACAGGTTTTTTCTCGATCCGGGACACATGTCGCCCATGCTCTACAGCACCCTGTCGCTGTGCACCATCATACCGGTCGATGAGCTGAAAAGATTTCGGCAGTGGGGTTCGATCACACCGGGGCATCCCGAAGTTGATCGCGATTACATGATCGAGAACACCAGCGGGCCACTTGGGCAGGGACACGCCATGGCAGTAGGAAGCGCCATTGCCGAAAGGTTTCTGGCGGCCAGGGTAGGCGAATGGATATCGCACAAAACCTTTGCCTACATCTCTGATGGCGGCATTCAGGAAGAAATTTCCCAGGGAGCAGGAAGGCTGGCAGGTCATCTGGGACTTCACAACCTGGTGATGTTCTACGATGCCAATAAAGTACAACTCTCCACCATGGTTGACGACGTAACCACCGAAGACACAGCGGCCAAATACCGCGCCTGGGGATGGCATGTGATTGAAATCGACGGCAACAACCAATCGCAAATCCGCAAAGCCCTGTACGAGGGGACTTTTCAGCAACACAAGCCCACCCTTATCATCGGTCACACCGTGATGGGAAAAGGGTTGGTGAACGAAGCAGGCGAACCCATGGAAGGACTTTGTTCAACCCATGGTCAACCCGTGAGCAAAGCGGGCGCTTCGCCACGGAAGACCTACGAAAAACTGGGTGCCGACCCCGAAAACCCCTTTCTGATTTACGACGATGTGAAAGATGAGTACGGCAGAATGCTGTCGTTGAAACAATTGGACTGCGCCGATCGCGACAGGGTTTACAAAGAATGGAAACTGCAAAACCCCGTAATGGCAGCCAAACTCCACCGTTGGCTCGACAACCAACCCGACACCATCGACTTCGACAGCGTGGTACAGAAACCCAATCAGGCCACCCGTTCGGCTTCGGCACACATACTCACCCAATTGGCCCTTGAAACCGAAAACATGATAGTGGCTTCGGCCGATCTGGCCAACAGCGACAAAACCGACGGCTTCCTCAAACACAAGAAACCGCTGGTTAAAGGCGACTTCAGCGGGGCTTTTCTCCATGCCGGCGTTTCGGAACTTACCATGGCAGCTGTTGCCAACGGAATTGCCTTGCATGGTGGCATAAAAGTAGCCTGCGGAACCTTCTTTGTTTTCAGCGATTACATGAAACCGGCCGTGAGACTCTCGGCCCTGATGGGATTGCCCGTGACCTACATCTGGACCCACGATGCCTTCAGGGTGGGCGAAGACGGGTCTACACACCAACCCGTTGAACACGAGGCCCAGATCAGGCTGATGGAACAACTTCGCACCCACAGCAACCGTCGCAGCATGCTGGTGCTGCGACCTGCCGATGCCGACGAAACCACCCAGGCCTGGAAAATGGCTTTTGCCAACGGCAACCGCCCAACAGGCCTTATCCTCTCGCGACAAGACATCCAATCGCTCCCCTGCCCCGAAGGCACTTCACGTGCTGTTGAAGCTGCCAAAGCTGCACGCGGCGCCTATCTGGTTCAGGAAGAAGATGACTACGATGTGATTTTGATTGGTTCAGGCTCAGAAGTGGCCACCCTGGTGAGCGCTTCAAGGGTACTCCGACGGGAATACGGGATGAAATTCAACATCGTTTCGGTCATCTCCGAGGGGCTCTTCCGCGACCAACCCATCGAATACCAACACCAGGTGCTTCCTCCGGGTAGCAAAATCTTTGGTCTCACAGCCGGACTGCCCATCACGCTGCAAGGGCTGGTAGGCGAAAGAGGAGGAGTATTCGGATTGAGTCAATTCGGGCACAGCGCCCCCGCCGACGTGCTCGACAAACGCTTTGGCTTTACCCCCGAAGCCGTTGCAAAAGAAATTTATACCCTGTTTGCGACACGCTAAACCCTTGATGTTATGCGGCTGAAACTGTTCGTGGCAATGCTGGTGCTTCACACCACCCTGTGGGGCCAGCGCAAACCTTTGCAAACCGTTCAGAACTCCACCGAAACAGGTGGTGGCTGGGCCTTTGGTCTGAATCTGGGAATGGTTATTCCTTCCAACTACACGGCAAATTTCTACAACGGCAGCGAGGCCAACCAAAACAGTCTCAGCCGCGTACTCGACAACAAGTACTACAAACAACGCATTGTTGATTACCTGGGCTACAACTACACGGGTTGGGAAACACCCGAAGCCATGCCCTACAAAATGGCCATGAACGTGGGAATCCACATCCGCTACGGCCTCGACGACAACCACGGCTTCTTCACGCAGGTGAGTTACCACAAACTACAAGCTACCGACATCTTCCTGCTGAGGCTCGACGTTCCGCAAACCACCAACATCGATCCAACCTACGTGGAATGCCCCATTGTGGGCGAAGAAGAACGAACCCACATCGACCTGGGCTACTACAAAGAGATACCCCTGGCCGAAAAAATCAAACTCAACATCGAGCTGGGAATCAACCTCAACAACACGCTGGTGAAATCAAACAAAATTCTCATCAGAAGGCCCTCTTCCAACGATGCCGGACTGGAATACAGCATCAAATACGACGGCGAACACCCTCTGGGCGATTACGATCAGGGTAACGTGTACGACATCCGCCAGGGGGGCATTGGTTTTGGAGGATTTGGAGGAAGCCACCTCAGGCTCATCTTCTCGCGCACCATCAGTTTCGACCCTGGCTTCAACCTCTATTTCTCGAAAACGGCTCTTGAAGGTTACACCGACCTCAAGCCACAATTCACGTTCTTCGCCCGCATCATCATGACCGACTTCTTCACCGGCGATTAGCATTAAACATCCGGCCCTCACCATTGTTATTGCACCAGCTATGAACGAAATTGTAAAAACCCGCATCGAAAGCCTCATCAGGAAATACTACCCTGAAAACAGCCTCGCTTTCCAATACTATTATGTGCACGTGAAATCGGTGGCAAACCTGGCACTAAAAATTGCCGACATGAATCCTCACCTCAATCCCGACAGCTTCGTGATTTGGCAAATGGCCATGGTTCACGACATCGGTATCAGGTTTACCAACGCACCCGAGATAGGATGCAACGGGAAATTGCGCTACCTCGAACACGGTTACAAAGGGCGCGAAGTGATGGAAGCCGAGGGATTTGCGCACATTGCTGCTGTATGCGAACGACATATAGGCGTGGGCATTACACGCGACGAAGTGATGAAATTTGAATTGCCACTCCCCCATCGCGACATGGTTCCCGTTTCGGTGGAAGAAGAGATTGTGTGCTACGCCGATAAATTCTTCAGCAAATCGGCCGACGACCCCACCAAACCAAAACCAATAGAAAAAATTGAGAAAAGCCTCAGAAAATATGGCGACTACAAAGTGGATGTCTTCAGGCGAATGATGAACCGCTTTGGTCACCACTACATCTACAAACCCTTCTGAAAATGCCTGCAACTTCAAACCCTCTGGTTTGCCTTTGTGCCTCGGTTACGCGCAAAGCCCTTGTTTATGCAGTGAAAAACAAAGGTGCAACCAACCTCTCCGAAATCCGCAGGTTAACAGGCGCCAACACCGGCTGCCGCAAATGCACCGAGAAAATTGAACACATAATAGAAACCTGCCAGGCAGAAAACCAACAACCACGTTTGTTTTAAATGATGTTGGCGGCTGGCGGCTGGCGGTTGGCGGTTGGCTTTTGGCTTCTGGCTTCTGGCTTTTGGCCACACAAACAGCCAATAGCTAACAGCTAACCGCCTCCGAAAGTTAGAACACTGACTACACTGACTGGTACAGATTTTCACGGCTTCTTGGCTGCTGGCTTTTGGCAAAGCTAACAGCTAACAGCTAACAGCCAATAGCCGTCAGATGCTGACATGAGTAAATGAAACCTTGACATGAGTAAATAAAACCTTGACATGAGTAAATGAAACCTTGACATGAGTAGTTGAAACGCTGAAAAAAAATTGAAAACGCTGACATGAGTAAATGAAACCTTGACATGAGTAAATGAAACCTTGACATGAGTAGTTGAAACGCTGACCTGAGTAGTTGAAACGCTGAAAAAAAATTGAAAACGCTGACATGAGTAAATGAAACCTTGACATGAGTAAATGAAACCTTGACATGAGTAGTTGAAACCTTGACATGAGTAGTTGAAACGCTGAAAAAAAATTGAAAACGCTGACATGAGTAAATAAAACCTTGACATGAGTAGTTGAAACCTTGACATGAGTAGTTGAAATGCTGAAAAAAAATTGAAAACGCTGAAAAAAAATTGAAAACGCTGAAAAAAAATTGAAAACGCTGACATGAGTAAATGAAACTTGACATGAGTAGATGAAACCGGAACAATGCCGGAAAAGCCAAAGCCAATGCCAATGCCAATGCCAATTAACCACGGATTACGCGGAGGACACGGATGGGCACGGATTAGCTTGACTTCGTTCCACTCAGAACGGATGTTCACGGATTTAATCGCACTTTGAAAAAAACCTTGATAAGAAATCTCTTTTTTGGAGTCAAGAAGTCAAGGTCAAAGTTAAGGTTGGTTTTGAAAAGACTTGGACTTTGACTTTAACTTTCCCGATAGCGATCGGGATTGACTGATTCTATAAAATCCTGGGGGCTGACGCGTGATGTTTAGAACACTGAATACACTGACTAACGCAGACTTTCGCAGATTTTTTTTGGATAAGTTTGATTAACCACGGATTGCGCGGATGGACGCGGAATGACGCGGATTTACCTGACTTCGTTCCACTCAGAACGGATGTTCACGGATTTAATCGCACTTTGAAAAAAACCTTGATAAGAAATCTCTTTTTTGGAGTCAAGAAGTCAAGGTCAAAGTTAAGGTTGGTTTTGAAAAGACTTGGACTTTGACTTTGACTTTGACTTTAACTTTCCCGATAGCGATCGGGATTGACTGATTCTTTGAAATCCTGGTGGTTTAGAACGCAGACTTCGCAGAATTACACTGACTTGCGCAGTTTTGACAATTGGCATTTTGCAATTGGCCTTTGGCTTTTGGCCAACAGCCAACAGCTAACAGCTAACCCCTGGAAAAATGCCGGAA
>JAQVCV010000038.1 GCA_028689615.1 Bacteroidales bacterium
TATAAACCAGACCACCGGCTAGGTATCCTGCCAAAGCCAGCAGACTCACTTTTTTCAGGTACCATATGAAGTCGATTTTTTCCATACCCATCACGGCAACACCGGCAGCCGATCCGATAATCAGGACGCTTCCGCCTGTACCGGCACAATAGGCCAGAAATTCCCAGAAATAGTGATCGGTGGGGAAGGCAGTTGCATACATTCCCATGGCACCTGCAACCAAAGGCACATTGTCAACAATGCTCGACAGTACCCCGATGATGAGGTTGATAACATAGAGGTTTCCAACATGCTCGCTTAAAGCCTTCGAGAGCAGATCGAGGTGCCCTGCCACTTGAAGGGCAGCTACGGCAGTAAGGATTCCAAGGAAGAAAAGGATGCTGGGCACATCCACTTTGCGCAGCACACCCACAATGGTGAGGTGGGCTTTGTCTTCATCGTTTTTGGCTTTGTGCAGAAGCTCGGTGGTGAGCCAAAGCAGGCCTAAACCCCACAACATTCCCAGGAATGGAGGAAGGTGTGTAAAAGTTTTGAACACGGGAACGAAAAGCAACGATCCTACCCCGAGGAAGAAGAGGAAGTTGCGTTCAAAAGCAGTGGTTTCCATCCCGTGCCCGTTGGTGTCGTCGGCGTTGGGACGCGAAACGGTTCCTTTCATGGTGAAACTTAATATGGCCAGGGGCACCAACATGCTTACAAGGCTGGGAAGGAAGGTTTTTACAATGATGTTGACTGTGGTTACGTGGCCTGCAATCCAAAGCATGATGGTGGTCACATCACCAATGGGACTCCAGGCGCCTCCGGCATTGGCAGCCACTATCACCATTCCGGCATAGAACCAGCGGTCGTGTCTGTCGGCTATGAGTTTGCGCAACAAGGCTACCATCACGATGGAGGTAGTGAGGTTGTCGAGAACTGCCGACATGAAAAAGGTGATGACACTGGTCACCCACAGCAACTTCACCTTTTTGGTTGTTTTAATCTTATCGGTAATAATACGGAATCCTTCATGCGAATCAACCAGTTCCACAATGGTCATGGCTCCCAACAGGAAGAAAATGATTTCGCTGATTTCGCCCAGATGTTCCAAAAGGGCGTGATGAGAAAGCCAGTCAGCAAAATTTCCGCCGGCTACTTCGCTCAGGTATTGTTTAAATGAACTGGCATTGACAAGCAGTTCCTGTCCTCCAAACATCAGCAATACCCACATGAGTACTCCAAGCAGAAGGGCTGTAGCCGATTTGTTCACCTTCAACGGGTGCTCGAGGGCTATGGCTGCATAACCCACGATGAAAACAAAAATCATTAAATAAAACATATGCAACTTTGTGAATGTAAATGAGAGGCAAAGGTATGGATTTCCTTTTAAAAAAATCAAACCATTGGTATGAATTATTCGGCAATGAATGGATTATCAGCAGGTGTTCCATCTCCAAACAGGCAGGATCAGAAAGCTTGTCAAGTGTGGAACTGTTTTAGTACAATCAAATGATCATCTCTTCGTTGATCTTTAAGTAAAAACATTGCTCGATGTATCAATCTGATCAAATAACGGTTGTGGTGCTGGGTGCCAGCCTGAACCCTCACCGGTATGCTAATCTGGCTGTAAATGAATTGACTGAGGCAGGTTACAATGTTGTGGCCATTGGAAATAGGGAGGGTGTAATCGGCGGGGTAGCTGTTTCAACCCGTTTGCATCCCGCACAACAGGCTCACACAGCAACGGTATATCTCCGGCCTTCGGTTCAGGCGCTTTATGAGGCGTGGCTCTTGAGCGGCAGCGTGAAGCGTGTTGTTTTTAATCCCGGAACCGAAAACCTTCCACTGCGATCGCGTTTGGAAGCTGCCGGAGTAGAGGTGGTGTTTGATTGTACGCTCGTAATGCTTTCGCGTGGTGTGTTTTAGATACTGCAATCTTGTTTTCTGCAACCATGTGGTGTTATTTTCCTAATTTAGTGGCCGTTTTGGGAAAGGCTGTCCCAATTAAATACTCATACATATGATTTCTTCACGTTTTAATCTTAAGGTAGTATTTGCATCGATGGTTTTGGTGTTGCTGTATGTTCATCTTCCGGCCCAGGTGGTTGTAAGATTGCACAACGATACCACTTGCACTCCCGATACTGTTCACGTGGGTGTTTCGGCTGGGAACATCAGCAATGTAGCTTCTTTTGATTTGTTGTTTACTTTCGATGAGTCGGTTTTGCGATTCGACAGCATTGCCTGGGCTATCCCGTTCCTTGATGGTTATATGAACAGCAGCTTTATTGCACCAAACAAGGTTAGACTTACCTGGGACTCAGTGGTTTTGTTACAGGTTAACAACGAGGCTGTTCTGTTCCGGCTTCAGTTTAGTGCCATCGGTACAGGCTCCGCACCTCTGGTTTGGGATGTGGCAGGAAGCTCTTTTACCGACAATCAGGGCGAACAGCCCGAAAAGGATATGTACGATGCAGCCGTTAAAGTCAGCCAGAAAGCGATAAATTATACACTTACCCAGATCATGGAAGGGTGTCGCAAAGACGAAAAGGGAAGGTATGCTATCTCTATCAGTTCCGGCACTCCTCCTTACAAAATCGATTGGCATGGTGGTTTTCTCAATCCAGGTATCGATACCGTAGTAATTGGTTTGCGTGGTGGCATCCACAACCTGACACTGGTAGATGGCAACGGATGCCGTTACGATACAACCTATTCGGTGAAGGTGAAGCCGGCTCCACGCATTCGCATTTATACCGAAGAGGAGAATCCGTACGTTATTCTGCAAAAACCCGATGTTCAGTTTTTCTCAAATATTGATTCCATCAACCAGGCAGACAACTCGGTGCCGTCGTGGCAATGGAACTTTGGTGAACCCGATAGCAGCCGGTCAACCCTTACCAACCCTTTGCACACTTTCAAAACAGCGTTTTCAGTACTCGAAAACGGAGGCACGCAATACACCGTTACCCTGTGGGCAATCAGTGTTAATGGTTGCGATACAACTGTTTATAAGGATGTTCAGATTGAAAAGCCTAAGCCAAATGTCTATAATGTATTCACCCCCAATGGCGATGGGAAAAACGAATTGTTTACCATCAGGGGGAGTGAGAACCCGGAGTTGGAAGAGTGGGTATTAACCCAATTCTACGACAGAATGGAATTGGTGGTTTACGATCGCAATGGCCGAAAGGTTTTCGAGTCAAACGATTACCAAAACGATTGGGATGGCGGTGGCCATGCTGACGGCACTTATTATTATGTGCTGAAATGCTATGGCAGGTTTGGTGAAGAAACTTATCAGGGTGCTGTGATGATTCTTACCGGCCAGTAATCGGTTGGAATTGGTTTGCCTGTAAGCAGGCATTGTAGTTTTTATCTCTTTAAAACAAGTAAGCATGGCTGTTGGGCTGCTGCCGGTGGAAGAGTTTCTTCATCATTCAAAGGGTGGTCTGATTGTAGATGTGCGGGCTCCCTCGGAGTTTTCCCGTGGCCACATTCCTGGCTCAGTCAATGTTCCTGTTTTTACCGATGAGCACAGAGCTCTGGTAGGAACTGAATTTGCCCGCGAGGGTCAAATGGCGGCAATTGTGCTTGGGCTTCAACTTATTGGTCCTGAGTTGGCTGGCAGAGCCAGGGAGCTTCTAGGCAGGGCTCATCCCGGAAGCAGGGTATTTGTGTATTGCTGGCGGGGTGGAATGCGCAGCGAAGCCATGTCGTGGCTTTTTGGATTGCTGGGTTATGAGGTTTTCAGGTTGAAGGGTGGTTACAAGGCTTTTCGCGGGGTTGTTCAGCAGTCTTTCGCAAGTCCTTACAAACTTCACGTTGTGGCAGGTGCCACCGGATCGGGAAAGACCGAGATCTTAACTGAACTTCAGCGTATAGGCCAGCAGGTTGTCGATCTGGAAGCATTGGCAAACCATCGCGGATCGGCCTTTGGTGGTTTGGGTTTGGGCGACCAACCTTCAACCGAGCAATTCGAGAATTTGCTTTGGAAGCACCTGGGCTTCTTCGATTCTTCCAAGCCGGTATGGGTTGAAGACGAGAGTATCTCAGTGGGTCGTTGTTTCGTTCCCGCCCCTTTTTTTAAAGCCATGCAGGAGGCTCCGGCCTGGGTTGTTGAAGTACCAAGAAGCAGCCGTATCGAAAGGTTGGTAGAGATGTATGGCAGCGTTTCCTTCGATTTGCTTGGAGAAGCATTGGTTAAAATTTCCAAACGGCTGGGGGGCGATCGTTATCAGTCAGCCTCAAAGGCTCTTGAACGTGGCGACCTTGGAAAGGTGGTTGAAGAGGTTCTGTTTTATTACGATAAAGCTTATCTGTATTGTCTGTCGCATCGCGATCCTTCACGGGTTTGTCGCATTACTGTTCCCGACTATCCTGCCGCTACTGCCATCCAGTTGGTGGCACTTAGTCAGACGACTCTTTGACTTGCTTTTCAAAGAAGCGGCACCATGCACTTATTCCACATTTCAGGCAATCTGGTTTGCGGGCTTTGCACACGTAGCGGCCATGCAAAATCAACCAGTGGTGAGCATCGGGAATCATATCCGGCGGGATGTGTTTTACAAGTTGTTTTTCGGTTTCAAGCGGGTTTTTTGCTCCTATGGTCAACCCGATGCGCGCAGCCACCCTGAATACGTGCGTATCGACTGCCATTGCTGGTTTTTGATAAACAACAGAAGCAATCACATTGGCTGTTTTCCTGCCCACACCGGGCAGTTGCATGAGCTCTTCGATGGTATCGGGGACCACTCCGTTGAATTTTGTTGTAAGGGTTTGAGCCATTCCCAACAGGTTGTTGGCTTTGTTGTTGGGATAGGAGCAGGAACTGATAAGGCTGAAGATATCGTCGCGGCTGGCAGCAGCCAGATGTGCAGCATCAGGGAATTGGCGAAAGAAAGGGGGAGTTATGAGGTTTACCCGTTTATCGGTACATTGTGCAGAAAGGATTACTGCAACCAGAAGTTCGTAAGGCGAACAGTAGTGCAATTCTGTTTTGGGTTCTGGCATGTTGCGTTTGAACCAGTCGATAACATAGTCGTAGCGTTCTGCAATTTTCATTTTAAGATAAAGGGAGTTTGTTGGCGAAGGTACAAAACAAAAAGGCTCATCGGGAATAGATGAGCCTTTTTAAAGGAGCCAGATGGTTGGCTATTTCACTTTATCAACAACAGCCTTGAAAGCTTCGGGCTGGTTCATGGCCAGATCGGCCAGAACTTTGCGATTCAGCTCGATACCGGCCTGATGCAATTTTCCCATGAAGACTGAGTACGACATTCCAAACTGACGGACACCAGCGTTGATACGGGTAATCCACAGCGCGCGGAAGCTTCTTTTTTTAGCTTTGCGGTCGCGGTATGCATACTGCTGACCTTTTTCCCATGAGTTTTTAGCAACAGTCCAAACGTTTTTGCGACGGCCGTACTGTCCACGGGTGAGTTTCAGGATTTTTTTGCGGCGTGCCCTTGAGGCAACTGCATTTACTGATCTGGGCATAATTCAGTGTTTTTTACTTCAGCGTCCCGCTATTTTTCGGGAACTTGCATGCTGACAGTAAGGTTAATAATTGATTTAATTAGCAGGCTAACATGCGTTTAACGTTTGCAGCATCGGCCTTTTCGACGATGGCAGAATAGGTGAGGTTCCTTTTCCGCTTGGTCGATTTTTTGGTCAGGATGTGGCTTTTGTAAGCATGAGCCCTCTTGATCTTACCAGTGCCGGTAAAGGTGAACCTTTTTTTGGCGCTGGATTTGGTCTTCATCTTAGGCATTACTTCGCAGTATTTAAATTAAAGGTTACGTATCTTATTTTTCGTTTTGCTTTTTGGGCGACAGAATCATGATCATTCTTTTACCTTCAAGTTTGGGAAGGCTTTCAACTTTGCCATATTCGATAAGTGCCTGGGCAAATTTCAGCATGATAATTTCGCCTTTGTCTTTGTAAACAATGGTGCGCCCCCTGAAGAACACTTCCACTTTTACTTTGGCTCCTTCCTGAAGGAAGTTGGCTGCATGTTTTAGTTTAAAGTCAAAATCGTGATCGTCGGTATTGGGACCCAACCGGATCTCTTTCACAACGATCTTGGCCGATTTGGCCTTTAGCTCTTTTTGTTTGCGTTTCATTTCATACAGGAATTTACTGTAATCAACTAATTTGCAAACAGGTGGATTGGCCGTAGGGCTGATCTCAACCAGGTCAAGGTCCATGCTACGTGCAATGTCGAGTGCCTCTTTAATGGAGACAATCTTTTGCTCAAAATCCTCGCCCACAACGCGTACCATCTGGGCTTTGATCTTCTCGTTCACTTTGTATGGCTCTTCTTTCCCTTTTCCTGTGGGAACGCGTGAAGGCCGGTTATTTGGTGCAGCTATTGTAGTGTCCTCCTATCAGGTTTGTACAACAATGATTTTTTTGGGACTGCAAAGGTATAAAAATTAATACGTTCGCAAGGTTAGTTCATCATTTTTTTTACTTCTTCTGCAATCATGGCAGCGAATTCAGTTGTGCCACGGGTTCCCAGATCACCTTCCCCTTGCTTGCGTACTGAAACATTGCCTTCGGCTTCTTCCTTTTCACCAACAATCAGCATGTATGGAACACGTTGTAATTCAGCATCTCTGATTTTTTTGCCAGTCTTTTCGTTGCGCTCATCAACCAATGCGCGAACATCGTTTGCTTCGAGTACCTGCTGAACCTGATGGGCATAATCAACAAATTTCTCGCTGATCGGCAGAATCATTACCTGTGTAGGGGTGAGCCACAAGGGGAATTTTCCGGCAGTATGCTCTAACAACACGGCAACAAACCGCTCCATCGAACCAAACGGTGCGCGGTGAATCATGATGGGACGGTGTTTTTGGTTGTCGGCTCCAATGTATTCCAAATCAAAACGTTCGGGAAGGTTGTAGTCAACCTGAATGGTGCCTAGCTGCCATTTCCGGCCTATAGCATCGCGAACCATGAAATCAAGCTTGGGGCCGTAGAAGGCTGCCTCGCCTTCGACGATGGAAGCGTTGAGCCCTTTTTCCTGAACAGCTTCAATAATGGCTTGCTCGGCTTTCTGCCAGTTCTCTTCCGAACCGATATATTTTTCAGTATTCTTTGGATCGCGTACTGAAATCTGGGTGATGAAGTTTTCGAAATCGAGGGTTTTAAAGATGTGTAGCACGATGTCAATTACCCCGATAAATTCTTGTTTCAACTGATCGGGGCGACAGAAAATATGGGCATCGTCCTGTGTGAAGCTACGTACACGGGTGAGGCCATGCAGTTCGCCGCTCTGCTCGTAGCGATACACCGTTCCGAATTCGGCCAACCTGATGGGCAACTCTTTGTAAGAGTGTGGTTTGTGGCTGAATATCTCGCAGTGGTGGGGGCAGTTCATGGGTTTGAGCATGTATTGCTCGCCTTCTACCGGGGTGGAGATAGGCTGGAATGAGTCTTTGCCATATTTCTGGAAGTGTCCTGAAGTTTTGTACAGTTCCACGTTCCCGATGTGAGGAGTGATTACTTGCTGGTATCCTGCCTTTTTTTGAACGGCTTTCAGGAAGTTTTCCAGTCGCTCGCGCAAGGCGGTGCCTTTAGGCAGCCAAATGGGAAGTCCCTGGCCTACCTTCTGGCTGAAGGTGAACAGGTCGAGCTCTTTGCCAAGTTTGCGGTGGTCGCGTTTTTTTGCTTCCTCAAGCAGCGCAAGGTGTTCGGTAAGTTGGCTGGCCTTTGGGAAGGTGATACCGTAGATGCGGGTAAGCATCTTGCGTTTCTCATCACCGCGCCAGTATGCCCCGGCCGTGGCAAGCAGTTTAACGGCTTTAATGTTGGAGGTATCGGGGAGGTGAGGGCCACGGCACAAATCGGTAAATTGCCCCGATTCGTAGAACGAAATGGTGCCATCTTCCAAGTCGGTGATGAGTTCAATTTTGTATTCATCACCTTTTTGGGTGAAATATTCCAAGGCTTCGGCTTTGCTAACCTCGCGGCGAACGAATTGCTGTTTTTCGCGGGCAAATTGAAGCATGGTCTCTTCGATTTTCTTGAAATCGTCAGTAGAAATCTGACGGTCGCCAAAGTCGATGTCGTAGTAAAACCCGTTTTCTACATCGGGTCCGATCCCGAATTTTGCGCCGGGGTAAAGGTGCTCGATGGCTTCGGCCATCAGGTGGGCTGAGGAGTGCCAGAAGGTGGCTTTGCCCTCTTCGTTATCCCAGGTGAAAAGCCTGATTTCTGCATCGGCGTTGATGGGGCGTGTAAGATCCCACACTGCATCGTTTACCTTGATGGATAGTACATTGCGTGCAAGACCTTCGCTGATACTACGGGCGATTTCCAGGCCTGTTACGCCTTCAGGGTACTGACGTACACTCTTGTCGGGGAGCGTTATGTTGATCATTGTATAAAATTTTATGCCGACCGCTACAAACCAGCCGGCTGGTTAAGAGGGTGCAAAAGTAGTGATTTCTAACAATAAAAGATAATCAACAGACCTCTCAATTGCGTTGATTCAGTTCATGAGGGGCAGCCTTTACAGGTTCTCGACCGTATAGGTCGTTGAACTGTATAGTGTTACTTGAGCCATTGGTTGAGTTGTTGCAAAACAAGTGCGCGGTTCCTCTCGTCAAGGGAGTTGATTCTGATTCCATGACAGGCACCCGGAGCCACAACTCTTAGTGCGTTGGTTGCTGTTGTGGTGAGTGCTGCTGATGCGCTCCATGGATCGTTGCCACCATAAATGTAGATGATGTTGTTGCCTTTCAAGGCAATGAAATCGCGTACCTTGTGCAGGGTCAGCGGGTTGAACTGGTACTTCACCCCTTTGGGCGCCAGCGGCTGGTTGCTGATGTAGCCGCTTTTAATGGAGAGGAGGTTCCCAACGCCGGTGGTGTCGTAGCGGTAATAGCCAATCTCGGTATAGGCCTGGTAGAAGAAGGGTTGGGTGGCGTCCATGCCGGGGTGGGTGAAGTTATCGAGGCCCACCACGGCCGACAGGTAGAGATAAAGCTCACGAGGTGCAGCGTCGGGTGCGGGAATTTTGTTGGCTTTGTGCCCCCATTGCCAGAAGGAAAACGGGTATTCAAGCACCATGTAATCGAGGGTGCTGTCGGGGGACATGGCCCAAGTCAGATTTCTTTTAGTTACTTGATTTTGAAGGAGTTTAACTACCTCTTGTCGATTTTTTAATACCAACTGCTGAAAGGCGGTAATTTTATTCCGGGTATCGGCATCACCCACGTTTTTCAGGAACCATAGCTCGCGCGGGTCTTCCTGCGCTATGTTGTAAGGGGCAACGTAAGCCACGGTAGCATCGGCATCATCGGGGAAAAAGGTGCGGTGATACACGGCTGTCTGCCCCCCTTTGCTAATGCCCGTGGTGACCCACTTCCCTGTGTAGATTTCTTTTAACAACGTAATGATGTGGTGATGATCGGCAGCGGCGTTTTCAACGGTAAGGTAGTCCCAGGGCTGCCCTTCGGGCCGCGACTGCGAAAAATAGCGGTGCTCTACCACTACCTGATTGGATTGAAGCAGAGCAGCGAGTTCTTCTTCAAAATAGGCGTTGTTGGCATAGTCGGCGCTGTAGCCTTCTGTAGTCATTACCATGGTTTTTTTGAACCCCCGGTGCGATAGAAAGGCGCGTTGAGTGAAGTTTCCTTTTTCGGGGTGTTGGTGGTCAAGTGGTTGGCTAATCCACAGTGTGAACGATTCGGTAAAGCCTGGTGCTGGAGTTTTGGCCTCGGCTTTTACCCCGGGCAGTTGGTTGAGTCTTTCGGTCAGGGTCAGGCTGCTGGCTGAAAACCCGAGCGCAATGACAACGATAAGGGTGATGATTTTTTTCATGGTTTCAGATGTTTTTACATTTCATTTACGTACAATACTCCTTCTTCAATAAGTTCCACGTCAACCAACAGACTGTAACCAATGGATGGGTGGTCTGTTTTTAATTTGTTGATTATCTGGTTTAAAATTATTTCATCTCCGGTTATTCCTCTAACAATCACCGAGGCACTTAAGGGTTGATAAAGGGCCGCTGTAATAGCCGACGGAATGATGCCGGGTGACCGGTCGGGTTAACATCCGGCATAAACTACAGCTTGTGTCAGGTGGTTGTCTGATTCATACACGAATATCACCGCGTGTGGCTGCGTTTCTTCTCTGGTTTTAGGGTTGGTAAAATTGAAGCTCAATGAGGCGGCTTGCAAAATCATTCGTGCAAAATCTTCCAGTTTTTGTGCGATTGCTGCTGGTTGGTCTGATCTGATACCCAATTCACGCATCTGGGCAACTATGTAGAAATCATCAGCAAACAGTTTGGTAAGGTTCACAAGTCCTAGCCCGGGGATGCCAACTAGTTGTTTCTCGCCGGGCAGGTTAATTTCAACAGGTTCAACTTGACAACGAAATTTATTCCGATGGGTTGCATGAATCCGACATTGCATTTTGTCGAAGTAGGTTGTTCGGTTAAAAGGAATTTCGGAACAACTCAATTGAGACATCGCTTTAAAAATCGATGCTGCTATTAAGGCATCGATACCGTGTATTTTTGATGCAGAAGGGATTAGTCTGATTGGGCTTTGGTTGGTTTTTTTCTGTTCTGAATCGTTCCAAAGCCATGCATGGTGAGGGGTGGCATGATCAATCCTGCGCAGTTGTTTGCGTAAGGCTTCGGCAGTTGCCGCTTGGGAATAGGCCGACGTTGTATGGTCAGGCTGATAGGAGGCAACAAACCTCACCGGTTCTCCAGCAATAAGGAGTGTTGATGTAACAAATTTTTGTGAATCCATTCTGGGTGCACAATTTCTGGTTGTGGCAAAGTTAGGTAAGAAAACTTTGTCAGCCGCGATAGCGGCTGACAAACGGTTTTTAACTCTTCCGTGTTCGGTGTTTAGTCGCCGTGGTGTTCGGTTCTTCTGATGATCTCCTCCTGCAGGTCTTCACCCAGGTCGTTGAAATAGTCGCTGTAACCGGCTACCCGTACAATAAGATCGCGGTATTTTTCGGGGTGCTGTCGGGCATCGCGCAGGGTGTCGGCTGAAACCACGTTGAACTGAATGTGATGACCGTCCATTCTGAAGTAGCTTCTTATGAGGGCAGTGAGTTTTTTGTAGCTCTCGGGGTCGTCGAAGAAAGAGGGGGTGAATTTCTGATTGAGCAAGGTTCCTCCGGTTTTGATGTGGTCAATTTTTGCAGCCGATCGCACCACGGCTGAGGGTCCGTGTTGGTCGGCACCCTGCACGGGACTGATCCCTTCTGAAAGGGGAGTTCCTGCAAGGCGTCCGTCGGGGGTAGCACCAGTAACCTGTCCGAAGTAGATGTGGCACGTGGTGGGGAGCATGTTGATTCGGTAGGTAGCACCACGGGGTGAAGGGCGACCATCAACTGCATTAAAAAAGATGTTGAAGATTTCAACAGCGTGGTTGTCGGCGGTGTCGTCGTCGTTGCCCCATTTAGGGGTTTTGAAAACCAGCATTCGCCTGAGTTCTTCATAATCTGCGAAGTTGTTGTCGAGGGCTTTCACCATGCTTTCAAGGGTGAGGGTCTTGCGGTCGTACACGTGAAGTTTAATGGCAGTGAGGCTGTCGGTGAGGCTTCCCAATCCAACACCCTGCAGGTAGCTGGTGTTGTAACGAGCTCCACCGGCGTTGTAGTCGCGGGCATTGGCTATGCAATCGTCAATCAGCAGCGAGAGGAAGGGGGCAGGCAGGTGGGTGGCAAACAGTCCTTCGATGAGGTTGTTGCCTTTAATTTTCATGTCAACAAAGTAATTTACTTGTTCTTTGAAGGCTTTCATCAACCGATCGAAGGTGTCGAGCGTTGATAGATCTCCGGAGGCGATTCCCGCTTGTTGGCCGGTTCTTTTGTCGAAGCCGTTGTGGAGGGTGATTTCAAAAATTTTGGTGAGGTTGAAGTACCCTGTGAGGATGTAGGCTTCGGTTCCGAAGGCTCCGCTCTCCACGCAACCCGATGCTCCGCCATGTCGCGCATCTTCAGGGCTTTTGCCCTGTCGCATCAGTTCCTGCACGATGGCATCGGTGTTGAACAGGCTGGGTTGCCCAAATCCAGTCCGGGTGATGTCGAGGGTTTTGTGAATCAGCCGGTCCGGGTTTTTTTTACTGATTTGTACCATGCTGCTGGGTTGTAGCAGTCGCATCTCCTGAATTACCTCAAGCAACAGGTAGGTGAGTTCGTTCACGGCATCAGAGCCGTCGGTTTTTACTCCACCCAGATTGATAAGAGCAAAGTCGGTGTAGGTGTTGCTTTCCAGCGCAGTCACCCCTATTTTTGGGGGAGCAGGGTGGTTGTTGAATTTAATCCAGAAGCAGTGGAGCAGCTCGCGGGCTTGTTCGCGGTCGAGGCGTCCTTCGGCCAGATCGCGCTGGTAAAAGGGGAGAAGGTGCTGATCGAGCCTGCCTGGGTTGAACGAATCCCAGGGGTTGAGTTCGGTAATCACGCCGAGGTGTATAAACCAGTAGTGTTGAAGGGCTTCGTGGAGGGTTTCGGGGGCACGGGCGGGCACTTTCCTGCAGATGGCAGCCATTTGTTGCAACTCTATTTTGCGTTGCGAATCGGCAGAGGCTTCGGCCAGGCGGTCGAGTTCATCGGCGTGGCGGTCAGCTAGTTTTATCAGAGCTTGGGCGGCCAATTCCATCCCTTCCAGTTCGTCGAGTTTGATGCTGATTGACGTATCGTTGTGGTAATCGAGGCAGCGACGACTCTCTTCTATGTCGTTGAGAAGGTCGAGCATTCCTTTGTTCCACATCTTGTTTCCCAGCACGGTATGCCCTGGGGCACGCTGTTCCTGAAATTCGGTAAAGATGCCGGCGGCATAGGCCTTTTTCCATTCGGGGGTCATCCGGTTCATCATCCGGTCGCGGTGGGTTTTTCCTTCCCAGAACGGGATTACAACATCGCGGTAAGCCTGACGGACCGATTCGTCGGATTTGAACGACACCTTTGGCCTGTTGTGAAGCACTTCGAGGTCGTGAAGCGAGTGGAGGGTCACCTCGGGATAGGTGGGTGTAGCTTTAGGGGCAGGTCCCCGTTCGCCAACGATGAGTTCTCCCGGGTTGATGCAGATAGATTTGTGTTGAAATATGTGGAGCAGGCAGTGCCCACGTTGCACAGGAGCCGGTTGGCCAACTGCGGTTTTGCTTTTATAAAAATCGGTAACCAGCAGGGCTCTTTCGGCGCTGATACGGTTTTCGGCCTGGAGGCTTTGTTGCCTGAGTTTTTCTACACGTGAAGTGATCATGGTATGAAAATATTTTTTGGTGATCGATTTGTTTATCCGCCCTCCTTCACCCAGAAGCCTGCCTGATTAAACAAGCTGATGGCTTCGCGGGTGTTGGGTGTGGCGTGATGGTTTGGTAGTTTGGGAGACGGAAGAAGCCCAAGGGCTTCGTATTTGTGTTGTCCCAGGCGGTGGAAGGGAAGAATGTCAACTCGTTCCACTGGTTGCCTGATAGATTGAAGCAGTTGCAACGATGCTGAAAGTTCTTCACGCGTATCGTTGATTCCCGGGATCAACGGGATTCTAATGATTAGTTGGAGGTTGGGGTTGTTGAGCGATTTCAGGTTTTCAACAATAACCTTGTTGTTTTGGCCTGTGGCTTCCAAATGTTTGTTACCGTGAGTGGTTTTTATGTCCAACAGGAGCATGTTGGTGGCTTCGGCAACCCTGGTAAATATTTCGCGACTGGCAAAACCACTGGTGTCCACAGCGGTATGAATTCCTTCTTCGTGGCACATCCTGAGCATCGAGAGGAGGAAGTCGGGTTGCAAAAGGGGTTCTCCTCCTGAGAAAGTAACTCCTCCATTGCTCTCTTCGTAGCAAAGTCTGTCGCGCAGGATGGTATTAACAACAGCCTGGTCTGAAATGCTGTAACCAACGTTTTCGTCTGCAATTGTCGATTTCCCGTCGAGTGTTTCAGTTTTGCGAATTTTGGTGATGCCAGTGGCCTGGCTTTCGGGGTTGTGACACCAAAAGCAGCGCAAGGGACACCCTTTCAGGAATACTGTGCTGCGGATTCCCGGCCCGTCGTGTACAGAATAGCGGCGGATATCGAATACGATCCCGTTCATTTTTTTAAAAGAAAATTGATGATAACAAAAAGCCAATAACCGGTGGTTGGTTGTGCCACGGGTTTATGAAACCTGTGTGGATGCTAACACATCCAGCAGGCGAACAATCCCTTTCCGTTGTTGTGGTAGAGGGTTGGGTATGATTTGTAGTGCAATTTCATTCCTTTGGCTTCAGGATGCAAATATATCAAATTTGTTTGCTGACATCAGATTTGAGAATCTTTTTTGGTGCAATTATAACATTATTGTTGACTGCTTGTTTGCCCGAAAACCGTTGCTACATTTGCAGCACCGTTTTTTAGGTCAAATATTAGTGTATGAGTCTGATTGCCCGACTGTTTTTGCGATTAGTCCCGATTGTTTTGGTTGCGTTGACTGCCTTCTTCACGTTGGTTGATAACCAGCAGCGGTGGCTTCAATCTTTTTCGCCTGGCGAGGGTGTGGTTTATCAGTTCCAAGACGAGGATTGTGTTTTCGGGTCGTTGATCATCCCTTTTCACAATCCGGCCGGCAATGCCCTGAAGGTGGAATACTCTTTTGTTTTTGCACCGGAAAAAAAGTTGTTTAAACAAAAGGTTTGTCAGTGCTATCATGTGCGCGACAGTTTGCATGGCCGACGAATTTTTCCGATTGCCGCCGGGGTGGCGTTGATGTTGCGCAATACGAGTTTCAGGTTTTTGCAACACTCGTGGTTGATGCATCTGTTTTTAAGGTGTTAGCCGTGTTTAGTTGATCTCTATGGATTTGGTCTGTTGCCAACTGCTGGTGTGGTTTGCTGATAATTAAAACCAGTCGCCGGTTTGTTCTTGCAATGGCTATGTGTGATCCATATCTGCCCTATTCGGGTATCAGAGGTTCCCTTTCATAATTGCTAATCCGGTTTGGGCGTCGTGGAAGGGGTGTTGAGTTTTTAAACCGGGCACCTTAATTTAAGTATTCTGTTATGTTTCATTTCAAGAATTTTTCTAAAGCAGTTTTTCTGCTTTTCTTGTTGTTATTTGTATCAAGTCAGGCTTTTGCTTCCGGTACCATGCCTTCCCCTGTCGGAATCAGGCTTGAATTCATTCTTTTTGCCCTAACTTTGGTTGGAGTGGCCCTGTTTCACAACAAGACCATGTACGTGGCCCTCACAGGGTTGTCGCTGGTATTGATTTCCAAGTTTGTTTTTGTGTCAGATTTTTCGTTGATGCATCATCTAATTGGTGGAGGAGGCGAAGAGGGGGAGTGGCGCACGTTGGTTAACCTCATTGGTTTGTTATTTGGTTTTGGTATTCTTGCCAAGTACTTTGAGGAGTCGGGTGTGCCGGATTTGTTGCCCAAATACCTGCCCGATGATTGGAAGGGTGGTTTGGTTCTGTTGGCTTTGGTGATGGTTTTATCGAGTTTTCTCGACAACATTGCTGCTGCCATGATAGGGGGAACCATAGCCTTGGTGGTTTACAAAGGTCGTGTTCATATCGGGTTTCTGGCGGCTATAATTGCTGCCAGCAATGCCGGAGGAGCTGGCAGTGTGGTTGGCGATACCACCACCACTCTGATGTGGATTGACGGGGTAAGTCCGCTCGATGTTACGCATGCTTTTATTGCCTCGGTTGGTGCTTTTCTGGTTTTTGGAGTATTTGGTGCTATGCAACAGCATAATTACCAGCCTATTCAGGCTGATCCTAAGCCTGGCTTGAAGATCGACTCCGGGAAACTCATTATTGTGGCGTTGATCCTGGTTTTTGCCATCCTTGCCAACGCTTTCCTTGATTTTCCGGCTGTGGGTGTCTGGGTTGCCATTCTGATTGGAAACTTCTTTCGCAAGGCGCAATGGAGCGAGATCAAGCACTCGTGGCAGGGTACCGTGTTTCTTACTTCGCTGGTTCTGACTGCCTCGCTGATGCCTGTTGACGAGTTGCCGGCAGCCTCATGGCAGACTGCCTTTTCGCTGGGTTTTGTGAGCGCTGTATTCGATAATATCCCCCTCACCAAACTCTGTCTCGAACAAGGTGGCTACGACTGGGGTGTGCTGGCCTACACTGTGGGTTTCGGTGGTTCCATGATCTGGTTTGGTTCGTCGGCCGGGGTGGCACTCACCAACAAGTTCCCCGAAGGCCGGTCGGTATTTCAATACGTGAAGCATGGCTGGCATGTTATTGTGGCTTACATAGTGGGTTTCTTCATAATGCTGGGTCTGGTTGGCTGGCATCCGCACGCTCCGCATAAGGTGAGCCGTCAGGCAACAACCGAGCAGGTTCACTAAATAATTCTGAAAAAAATAACAGCCGTTGTTGTTGATTTTCAATAACAACGGCTTTTTTTGTAAAACCCTTTGTGTGTTTTTTACTGAATTTGTTTAATGTTTATTTGAAAATATTAAACAAAATATTTCCACCCGTGTTTCTAAGATTGTGTTTAAGAAATTATAGTCAAACATTAAACAAATAAATACTATGAACATCCTTTCTAAATTTCGACTCCCTTTATTTTTGCTGACCGTGGTGGCAGTTATGACATCTTGCAGCGACAACGATGAGGCTACCCCTGTAGTTCCTGTTGCCTCCAAAACCATTGTGGATGTGGCTGTGGCCGATCCTCAGTTTTCGATTTTGGTTTCCGCGCTTCAAAAGGCCGATTTGGTGAATACGCTGAAATCAAGCGGTCCGTTTACCGTTTTTGCGCCGAACAATGCTGCCTTCAGCACCTTGTTTTCGCAATTAGGTGTAACGGGAATTGATGAATTGAGTGCCGAAGCACTTCGTCCTATTTTGCTCAATCATGTGGTAACTGGCAAGATTATGTCGTCTGAAATCACGTCGGGCTACGTTGCTACGGCAAACAACAGCGGGCCGGCGTCGGCCAGCGTGAAGGTGCTGGTGCAGAAAAGCTCGGGCGTTACGGTGGATGGAAGTTCCGTGACCATGGCCGATGTTGCCGCAACTAATGGTGTGATTCACGTGGTTGATAGGGTGATTATGCCTGCCAGCGTTGTCAGCCATGCAATCAACAATCCCGACTTCAGCATTCTGGTACAGGCTGTAGTGAAGGCTGGATTGGTAGAGGCATTGAGTGCCGATGGTCCTTTCACCGTGTTTGCTCCAACCAATACGGCTTTCAATAATCTATTTGCTGCCTTAGGTGTGAATGGCCTCGACGATTTGTCGGTAGAGACGCTCACTCCGATACTCCTTTATCACGTAGTATCAGGCAATATACTCTCGTCGCAAGTAGCCACGGGTATGGTAGCTACACTAAAAGAGGGAAGTTCCATTGATGTGATGGTAAGCGGTGGAAGTGTGAAACTGAACAGTTCATCCAATGTAGTAGCTGTTGATGTTCAGGGAACTAATGGTGTGGTACATGCCATCGATGCAGTGCTACTGCCCTAGTTTTCTGGTTAGTTTTTAATGGTGAACCCGCCGTAAGGCGGGTTTTTTTTATGCAGATGGAATGGCAACCAGTAAAGGGACTGGAAGAGGAGTAGTTGTGGAATTGGTGGCGGCTTTATCCACCGGATTAAATACCTCAGTTGTCTTGTTTCTGAAGGTTTGGAAATTGGGTTGGGAGCAGAATATTTTCGTCACCTTCGGGGCGTATTAAAAAAAGCCGGACCACGTCCGGCTTTTTTTTAAAAAAAAGTTGGCTTTACAAACTTTTGTGGCAGAACCACCAGTCGTAGCACTCGTATTCAGTGAGGCGTTTTTTGGCTGTTTCAACATCTTTGGCAGGAGGGATAATCACCCGGTCGCCCAGCAGTTCGTTGTTTGGCCAGCCGGCAGGGATGGCTACTTTGTTGGCATCGCTGGTTTGCAGTGCTTTGAGGGCGCGCAAAATCTCGTCCATATTGCGTCCAATTTCCTGTGGATAGAACAGGATGATGCGGATCACCGAGTTGGGGTCAATCATGAACACTGCTCTCACGGTGTCGGAGGCTTTACCCGGGTGGATCATCCCCAATTGGCCAGCTACTGTGCCACTGGCGTCGGCAATGATGGGGAAGGGAATCTGAACGTTGAGTTTCTCCAGAATCCACTCGTCCCACTTGATGTGTGAGAACACTTGGTCAATGGAGAGCCCGAGAAGCTCAGCATTGAGAGCCTGAAATTGGTCGTAGCGTTTGGCGAAGGCCACAAACTCTGTGGTGCACACTGGGGTGAAGTCGGCAGGGTGGCTAAACAGGATCACCCACTTGCCCTTGTAGTCGTCAACAAGGTTTTTCATGCCGTGGGTAGTTTGCACGGTCAGGGCTGGCACTTTGTCGCCAATGAGAGGAAACGATTTGTTTTCCATTTTAAATTTGGTTTAAATGTTAATAAACTATGTTTTAAAACTATTAATTATCCGAGGAAGGCGTTGTACATCCACACGAGTTTCTCCTGAGCACGAATGTAGTCGGAAGCCATAGCGTTGGTGCCTTCGTCGTTGAGTTCGGCCGAAAGTTCGAGGATGTCGCGCTGTTTTAGCAGGATGATGGTAAAGGTTTCAAGGATGTTTTTCACGCAGGCTTTTCCCTCGGTCATGTTGGCCATGGGTTTTACTTCGGCATGAGCAAGGTAGTCGCTGAAGGTGTGCATCGGAGTGCCTCCCAGGGTGAGTATGCGCTCGGCTATTTCGTCAATCTTCAGTTGTAGGTCGGTGTAGAGTTCTTCAAATTTCAGGTGAAGCTCGAAGAATTTTTCGCCCTTGATGTTCCAGTGGAAACCGCGGGCGTTTTGATAGAATACCTGATAGTTGGCTAACAGGTTGTTGAGTTTTTCGATGAGTTGAACCGATCCGTGTTGATCGAGTCCGATTTGATTCTTGTTTTTCATAATGACTTAAAAATTTGGGGTTTAATTGATAATTATTCTTTTGTGAAGTCGCCCATAAGCTGGAGCCTGATGTCGGTGATGGTGAAGCCGCAAGGCTGTTTGCGTTTGAAATGCTCCTTTAGGAGTTGATCAAGTTCAGGATCGTAATAATCTTCCATTCTGTCTGACGAGGCACAGTAAAGGTGGTGGTGGTGTTCGGTTATGGCATCGTAGCGCATCACGTCGGCATCTGTTTTCACGCGGGTTATCAGTTTGTTGGTAACCAGGGTGTCGAGGATGTTGTAAACGGTGGTGTAGGACAACCCGGGGATCTTTTCCAGCACCTTTTTGTAGATGTCGTCGGCAGTAGGGTGATAGAATTCAACCAAAGCTTCATATACAGCTATTCGTTGGGGGGTTATTTTCAGCCCTTTATCGGTTAGTTTACTGATGATTTCTTTGGTGTCGGTCATGTGAATAAGATGTTATATCAAAATTATTGTTTGAATGTAATAATTACAATTTAGTAACAGGTTTTGTTCACGTGTGTCGATAAAAAAAGTGTTAAAAAGAGGGAATTTTATTAATATTGTTAAAAACAGATTGTTATGGATTCCTTAAAACTCAAAATACTTCTGTTTTATCTTCTTACCTTTGCCTGCAAATGAAATTATTATGATAGTTGTAACAGGCGCAGCCGGGTTTATCGGCAGTTGTTTGGTTGCCAGGCTCAATGATTTGGGAGTCGGCGGTATTGTTGCTGTTGACGATTTTTCACGCGACGATAAGAACAAAAACCTTACTACAAAGGATGTTTCGCTAATGATTGATAGGAAATTTTTTGGCGACTGGCTCGAAGCTAATTATCAACAGGTTGATTTTGTGTATCACCTGGGAGCCAGAACCGACACCACAGAGTTTGATGTATCTGTTTTTAATGAGTTGAACTTGAATTATTCAAAGCGCGTGTGGCAATTGTGCTCGAAGTATTCTATTCCCCTGATCTACGCCAGTTCGGCCGCCACTTACGGCTCTGGCGATTTGGGATACGACGACAGTCATGCCCTTATTCCTAGTCTTCAACCTCTGAATCCTTATGGTGAATCAAAAAACGATTTCGACAAATGGGTTTTGCAGCAAACGGTGGCACCTCCTTTCTGGGCGGGTTTTAAATTTTTCAACGTGTATGGACCCAACGAGTATCACAAAGGGAGGATGGCCTCGGTGGTAATGCACTCCTTCAATCAAATCAGGAACACTGGCATGGTGAAGCTGTTTCGTTCGCACCGTCCTGATTTTGCCGATGGTATGCAGCTTCGCGATTTTGTTTACGTGAAAGATGTTACCTCGGTGCTGACAGAAATGGCTCTAAAAAGAGTTTCAAGCGGAATTTACAACCTGGGAACTGGCCAAGCGCGCCCGTTTTTGCATCTGGCTCAGGCTGTTTTTAAAGCCCTGAATCTGCAACCAGTCATCGAGTTCGTGGATACCCCTGCCGACATCCGCGATAAATACCAATATTTTACCGAGGCAACCACAACCAAATTACGAGAAGCCCGTATAACCACCCGTTTTAGTTCCCTCGAAGAAGGGGTAGCCGATTATGTGACTGGTTATCTTTCTCGTGGAGAGTATTTGTAAGTGGTTGCCCGATGGTCAGTAAATGCCATCTTGAGTCACCCTGTTCTTCTCTGCTGTTGCATTGAATTATTTATGCAGAAAATGCAACACGCAGGGGTTGTTGCTTGTCTCTTGGACTGGTTGCATCTTTTTTTTTTGACAACAGGATGGGGTCATTTGCAATCCTGATTTAATATTATGGTTAATAATCAATGATTTAAATATATGAAAAGAAGTACAGATTATTCAAAGCTGCCGAAGAGCCGGTTCTTACTTCGCTTGTTCGCGGTTGTGTTTAGTTTGCTAGCTGTATTTGCTGCTCAGTCTCAAACATATTATTGGGTAGGAGGTACCGGCGACTGGAATCAGCTGGCTCATTGGTCAACCACTGATCCTACAACCGTTACAACACCTGCACCTTCGCTGCCCGACCAGAATACCGATGTGGTGTTTGTTGACGCATCTTTCACAAGTTCAATTCCCGATACAGTGAAAGTGATTGATGGTTTTGGTGTTTGCAGAAGCATGACATGGAATCTGGGTGCTGGTACTGCCACCAAAAAGCCCTGGTGGAACCAGCAAAAGCCTTTGTCAGTTTACGGGCATTTTATTCTTCATGATAATCTTCGGATTTACGATATGGCCGATATCTATTTCAAGGCCTCGTCGGGAGTTTGGAACATCGACTCTCGGAACAATACTCTGAGCAAACTCTTTTTTGAAGGGACAGCCGGAACAGGCGGTGAATGGAAGCTGTTGAACAACCTCGTTTCTTCATCAACAATCTACCACAATGCAGGTACCCTCAATTTCAACGGCAAGAGTCTGACTTCCGGCCGTTATTCCTCTACACAGCCCTATACGCGTACCCTGCTAATCGGAAATTCGACCTATACCCTCACTGCAACTTCAACCTCAATTCCTACTTTCGAGCTTTCCAACTGTGGTGGATTTACTTACAGTGGCACGGGAACCAGTTTGCTCTATTTCAGCAGCTTTACCACGGGCAATCCGCCTGTTTATTTCGGCGATTGTTCGGTAAACTACGATCGGGTGCGTTTCAGGGGAAATGCCGAAATTCATGCTCAGGGTTGCTCCTTTGCTTCTATTGAAACTGCATACTCTTTTCGTTACGAAACCAGTATTTACAATACTGTATCCTATTACGGTACCTATTGTCAACAGACCATTTTAGGGACTTCAGGCGAACCCTTTGCCAACAACCAGGTGGATTTGTTGATTACCGGAACAAAAAATGCAACCCTCACTGGTACCGGAAATAACATCACAGAGATACAGTCGTTTGGCAATATTTCGTTTAACAGTGCTGTAACCATCGGACATCTGAAAGCCCAACGCTATTATTATCCCGCCAAGCTCACACCGGTTCAACCCAATGTTATCACTTTTGCCAACACCTCCCACAATGTGGGGCAGTTAACTTTTCCAACCGATATTGCAATTCCATCACCGGCTTACCCTTTCCCTAATGCTATTGGCTGCGATTATACTTTGATAAAGAGTTCGGTAGAGGGTTCGGTATGCACCCTCAATTCTGCTGTTCCCATCACCATCGATAAAGCCGAAGTGCACGATGTGGTTCACGGGCCTGGAACGGGCATCACCACTTTGTCGAAAGTTACAGGCCTGTCGGCTAACTGGGATGTTGGCGACCTGATGGTGTTTGATGAGGCACAAATCGTGACGCCAACTCCCTGTTACAACTCCACCAACGGCACCATGACGGTGATTATTAGTGGTATTCGCGATCAGGCGGAATATCAACTGCAGAAAATGCCCTCGGGAACCCCTTCCACTTTTCAGGCATCCTACGTGTTTGGAAGCCTTGGTACCGGAACCTACAAGGTGACTTACCGCGAAAAAGTGAATGGTGTGTCATGCACGGCAGCTTCGTTAATTTCGCCTGATATCATCATGACGGGTCCCGATACCCTTTGGGTGACAGCCTCACCAGCCAGCCCTCTTACCAATTGCCCTGGTTCGTCGGATGCCGTGGTAACCCTCACCGCCCAATATGGCAACTTTCCCCCGCCTCACACCACAGGATTGGGGCAATACCAGTTTTCTACTGACAACGGAACCAATTATACTTCCCTGCAAAACAACCCCTACGATGTTACCGGACTGGCGGCTGCCACCTACAACATGAAGGCAAAAGACCCTTCGGGTTGCGTTTCGGTGAATGCCTTGCCAGTCACAGTTACCTCTCCTCCAGCTTTTGCCTCGGCTCCTGTGGTTACCCAGCCCTATTGCAACGGCGGATCGCAAGGAAGTCTTATTGATGCTAACATTACTGGTGGCACGGCTCCCTATGTCAGTTACCTTTGGAGCGATGCCGGTGCATCCACTACCGAAAATCTGGCTGATGTGCCTGCCGGATCCTATACCTGTACGGTGACCGATAACAACAGTTGCTCATGGACCACCCCGGCTATCGTAGTTGGACAACCTGCTGTTCTTAATTTTGATATTGATATTGATCCATCAGTTACGCCGGGCTTGTACGATGCTTCGGTGATTAACCGCACCGGTGGCACAGGCCCCTTCGCCTATTCATGGACCTTGAATGGTACTCCGATTGGTGGAAACTCACCTTCGGTGACCGATGTGGCTCCCGGTACACTATGTTGTACTGTAACCGATAACCACGATCCGTCAGGTACCTGTCAATTGCAGAAATGTGTTGATGTTCAGGTACTCGATTTTCAAATCACAGGTTTTGATAACATTGATTGTTACGGCCAAAGCACCGGGCAGATTTCGGTGGAAGCTGCCGGAGGTTCGTCACCTTATACTTATATCATCGAGAAAACCAGTGCACCGGTTTTTACTCAGTCGTATCCGAACGTGTTTAGTCAGACCTTTTCTTTCAGCAACCTGCCTGCAGGGAGTTATACTGTGAAGGTAAAGGATGCCGATAACGTGGAGCTTAGCCTGAACCAAACGCTCACGCAAAACGCTGAAATTGTGCTTACACCAGCCGTCTCCAACGTGCTGTGCTATGGTGGATCGGATGGTTCGGTCGATCTGACTATTGCCGGTGGTGTGCCTCCTTTTGTAACAGACAGCATCAGGTGGTTTGTATCAGGTAGTGCCACCCCGTTGGCTACCGGACAACCTTTGACCGGACAACCGGCTGGTAATTATGATTTGCTGGTTTCCGACAACCTCGGGTGCGATGCCTCCCTTTCAGCTATCGTTATCTCCCAACCCGCTGCCGCACTTTCGGTGGCTATCACCAGCAGTTCCACCAACATCATGTGCCCCGAGAAAACCAATGGCACGCTGGTGTCGGCAGTAACCGGAGGTACCCTGCCTTATACCTACATCTGGAAAAAATTCAACCCGGCTGTACCTGCCTGGGAAGTGCTTACCGGAACCGATCCAACCTTGCCCGGTCAGTCGCCAGGGCAGTTTCGTCTGGTGGTGGTTGATCTGAATGGCTGCATCGACAGCGCCTCCTGGACTGTTGCAGCTTACCAGCCTGCCGAACCCTCCTTCTTCGCTTCGCAGGAGTGTCATTCGCAGATGCCGTTGAAGCAAACACAGTTTTTCAACACCACCACTTTGCACGACGGCTATTGGCAGCAATTGGTGTGGACCTTCGAGGATGGAGTGGGCAATGTTACCACCGTGCCCTACAACCGCGTGAATACCTACGACCCCATGCCGCTCAACGAGCTTTTTGCCTATACCAATCCGGCTGAGGCCACCGCTTCGCTCTACGTTAAAGATAATTACGGGTGTGAGGCCACCTACGGCCCTGAAGTAATCGATTTCTACGATCCCCCTGTGGTTAACTACGTGTTTGATACCGTTTGTTTGGGCGAGCCAACCAGTTTCACCGACCTCTCGACCGGAGGCAACGGATCGGCTATCATCACCCGTGAGTTTAGCATCAACGGCGGTGGCTATTCGCAGGTGGGACCTGTTTTCTCGAACTATTTCCCCCAGGGAACAACCCCGGTAACGCTTCGTGTGCGCGATGCCAACTCGTGTTTGAACTCGCTTGGCAAAACCGTTGCCGTTGCCTCACTACCACAGGGCGATTTCGAGTTTAACATTGACCAGTGCACGGGCGAGATTCTGGAGATGGTTGATATTTCCAAGACTACCTATCCCACCAACTATCCGTCGGTAGCCGCCGAATGGAGAAAAAAGACCCCCTTGCCAACCAGCATTTGGTTTCCGGGCGATGGCAATCCTTTGTCGGCTCCCTGGGTGGCTTCGTGGAACACTCCCGGGATGAAGAACATTGAATTCAGGGTTTACACCGAAACAGAATATACCAACACTTACAACAACCTGCTTTGTGCTTCTTCAATTGTGGCGCAGGATGTAGAGGTGGTTCCGGTGAACGAAATTACCGCGCTGGCTGGCGATACTTGCCTGGGCGACCCCTCGATGTTTGTTGTTTTCCTCCCTTCGTCCATTTCATTGGGCGATGTTACCGAAATTGAATATAACTACGGAGGAGGAACCCCCGAAATAATTCCCTACCCCACCTCGCTCACGCATTACCATACCTATGCTGCCGCCGGGCTCTACAACGCGGTGATTACCGTGCGTACTGCCCTCTGCGAATTTGTTGACAATCTTTCGGTAACGGTTCACGCCGCTCCCAATCCCAATTTCGAGTTCACCGGGCAATGCGAAGGAAATACAACCACCTTGATTGACAACACGGTGCCACTGTTCGGGTCGATTGCTTCACGCCATTGGAAAATAACCGGCCCTATGGGTTACCTCGAGGAGTGGGATGCCACCGGTCCTGTGTTCGTTTGGCCCACTGTGCTGCCCGTTGGCAATTACGTGGTAACCCTTACCGTGACTGATGGCAGTACCTGCTCTGCAGAAAAATCACTCCCAATGGAAATCAGCCCTGCCCCGGTTGCCGGTTTTACTGCCTTAGCCAACACGTGTCACAACTATGCACTTTTGGGAACCCCGCCAGTTTCGGGAACCATCATCGAGTGGGCCTGGACTTTTGATGCCGGAACCCCACTTACCGATTTTGGCCAGAACATCTCGCACACCTTCCCCGGCACCGGCTCTTACAACGTGAGCCTTACCATTAAAAACAGTTATGGCTGCTACTCCAGCCCTGTGTCGCAGCAGATCGACATCGTGAAGCCTGTTGTGACCGATATCGTGGCCGAAGAGCTCATCAATTGTGGCCCCATCAGGTTCACAGCCACCTCAAACGTGGCCAATCCGCTCACTGCATGGACTGTTTATGATCCCAACATCAACCCCGTGCAATACGGAAATTCTATTGTACACTCCTACCCTGTGAGTGGAACCTACCCAGTGGAGGTCACCATTTTGAACCTTGACAACCAGTGCGAGTCGGATCCTTATACCGAAAACATTACTGTACACCGCATCCCCGATGTGGTGGAGTTCGACATCGTGAACAACAACGAGTGCATGTCAACTCCCATTACTTTTGCCAACCTCACGGCCAATACCGATCCCGAGGTGACGTTCAACTGGACCTTTACCAACGGTACACCGGCCACTTGGCTCAATAGTTTCGATGCACCGGTAGGTGGAGTTACCTTCAGCACCACCGGCCCTAACCCGGTGACCCTTACTGTGGGTAACAGTGCCAATGCCATCTGCGTCAGAGAATACACCGAATCGGTGGTGTTGAAGCCCGAGCCCGATAATGCCCAGTGGCACCATGTGGGCGTGGTTTGTCCGAATGCCCCCATTACCCTCAAGAGCGACGCTACCGTGGCTGCTCCCTCCACCTTGTTAAACTATAGTTGGGTATGCCCTCAGGCTCCCACCCTTATCAATTACAGCGGCCCCAACGATGAATACACCTTCAACGCCACAGCAGGCGTTTATACCATCATTCACGAGGTAACCACCTCCGACGGATGTGTGAAGTCGGAAGCCTCAGTTTTGGTGGTGGAACCTGGCCCCACGGCTGCCTTCATTGCAGCCCCGGGTCACGGGAACATCTGTCCCAACGATTATATGCTGTTTGTAAACCAATCGTCGCCCATTAGTGGTATCACCTGCACCTGGGAGATTACTGGCGATCCACTACCGTTTGTTTATAACGGCCTTACCCCGCCTCCGTATTTTCCCGTGAACACGGGCGATAAAACAGTCACACTCACCGTGGTGGGACAGGGGGGATGCCCGGGAACCACCTACTCGCAGGTGTTCACCGTTTTTGTACCTCCCACCGCCGACTTTACTACCATTCCCGCTGATACGGTGTGCCAGTTTGAAGAGGTTACCTTTGTGAATACCTCAACCTATGGAACAGCCGGAGTTGCACAGGCTTATTGGTATTATGGCGACATACCCACGATCCCATCTACCAATACTCAGCACGCCTATGCCAACCCGGGTGATTATTCGCCCACCCTCATCGTAGAAGACCTCAACGGTTGCAGCGATATGCTTACCAAACCCGATTTCGTGACGGTGGAACCGCTGCCGGTGGTGAGTTTCCACCCTTCAAACCCCACAGCTTGCTCAGGGACTTCGGTTGAGTTTATCGACGACTCCTACGTACCCTCGTCGGCCACCGTGGCTATCACCGCATGGTTCTGGGAGTTTATCAACCCTTCGGGCACAGTGGCAGGGACAAGCACCAGCCAAAACGCCACTTTTACCTTCCCCACTACTGCTGCCAACCAAACCTGGACTATCCAACTCACGGCCACCAGCGAGCACGGTTGCGAGCAGACTACTTCGCAAACCTACACGGTGTATTCAACACCTTTGGCAGGGTTCAGTTACGCTGGCCAGTGCCTGGGAAACCTCACTCAGTTTACCAACCAGTCGAACCCCGCGGGAAACAGTTGGGTATGGAATTTTGGCGACGGATCGCCCCTGTCGAACTTCCCCAATCCACCCCACGTTTACGATACAGCCGGAACTTATCCTGTTAGTCTGGTAGTGACCGGCCTTAATGGTTGCGCTGATACCATTCAGCAGAATGTTACCATCCACCCGCTGCCAACCGCCCAATTTATTGCCGACAGCGTGTGTTTCGGCGACTCGACCCACTTCAACAACACTTCGTTAGTGACCAACGGGCTGGTTGCTTCTTCGTTGTGGCAGTTCAACGACCCATTCTCAGGGACCTCCGATACTTCTACTCTAATGAACCCATCGCATCTCTATACCAATTATGGCAACTACAACGTGTTGCTTACTGTTACCGATACCAATGGATGTATGAACGATACCATCCTTCCGGTGTTGGTACACAGGCTTCCCCAATCGGTATTTAGTTTTGCATCGGCTACCTGTCTCGACACGCCAATAGAAATCAACGAGCAGAGTGTAGCCTACAACACCTCGGTAGCATCGTGGCATTATAATTTTGGCGATGGCAACACCGCCACCCTCACCCCGCCGCCTGCCTCAGGCGATACCACTTACACCTACACCACGGCTGGAAACTTCGTGATGTCGCTGGTGGTAACCGACGGCCATGGCTGCTCCGATTCGGCTGCTCTTCCCGTGACGGTATGGGAACTCCCGCAGGCCGGATTCACCTTCTCAGATACTGCCTGTTACGCCCCGTTGGTTTACTTCAACGATACCACCCTCTACAACAACTACCAGGTGGCAGAGCGAAGATGGATATTCGACCTTGCTAATCCCAACCTGTCGCTGGTAGGCACTCCCGGTCCGGCAACAGTGAATTACGTTTATCCACAAACCGGGCAGGCTTATCAGGCTGTTTTGCTGGTTACCGATCAGCACGGTTGCACCGATTCGAGTGCCGTTACCAATGTGATGGTGAACCCCGGGTTTGATTTTACCATAGAGGCTGCCAACGTCTGTTTGGGAAGCCCGGCACAGTTTAGCATTGACCAGGTGTTGCCGGCTGGAAATAAAATAGAATCGGTAACCTGGCTCTTCGACGAGTTTTATACATCCAACGATACAGCCCCTGAGTTCGTGTTTGAGTCAATTGGCTACCACCAGGTGGAAGCCACCGCTACCGATACTAACGGGTGCAGCGTTACCAAGTCGAGGCTCATCTTCGTGCAGGAACTCCCGTTGGCCATAGCTACCGCCTCCATGGCGGGTTGCACCGACTCCACCCTGTTCACCAGCCAGAGCGTGCCCAATGCCGATGCCATAGCGCAATGGCACTGGTTTTTTGGCGATGGAACCGATTCTGTTGTCGTGGCTCCACAAAACCCCGAGGTGATTCATGGCTATCCTGCCACCGACTCAACCTATACTGCCGCGCTGGTTGTTTTAAATACCAACGGGTGTTCCGATTCGGTGAGCTTCGAGGTGCACCGCTTCCCCTGTCTGATGGCTGAATTCGATACGTCACGTTTCTATTGTCAAAAAGCCGGTGCCTGGTTTGCCGACCAGTCGGTGACCGGCTCAGAGAGCGTCGGTATTGTTAATTGGGATTGGGATTTTGGCGATGGCTCAACCCTTTCCTACACCCAGCCCGACGATACGGTGTTTCATTCTTTTGTCCAACCTGGAGCCTATACGGTTCAGTTGGTGATTACGGCCCTGGTGGATGGCATTCCTGTTACCGATACCGCCCGTCATCAGGCTTTGGTTCTACCGGCTCCCCAGCCCGATTTCACCCTGAACTCGGTGTGTGAGCAAAGCCTCGTGCAGTTTGATGCCATAGACACCGTGTCGGCTGCACAAACAATTGATTGGCAGTGGATCTTCGACGACGGCACCACCCAGTCGGGCCCGCAAGCCACCTATTTGTTTGCCGATAGCGGGTTCTATCAGGTATATCTGAAAGCAACAAGCGATTCAGGCTGCATAGGCGATACTTTACGCAACGTGCAGATATTCCCGCTACCCGAGCTGCACCTCACCCCATCGAGCCTGCTAGTGTGTGCCGATACAGCTACCATCCGCCTGGCCGATACCTCGGGACAGCTTTATACCAGTTATTGGTGGGATTTTGGTGACCAGACTGCTGCTGCTTCCCAAGTGGCCGATACTACCCATTTTTACGAATGGGGCAGCTACACCGCCACACTTACCGCCACCAGCCAGCAGAATTGCGTGAATAGCGATACAGCCCATCTTACCCTCAATCCTTTGCCTGTAGCCGTGATTGATCCTATCGTGGACAGCGTGGGGGTGCTCGACGGTGAAATCTACTTCAGCGGCATCAATTCCTATACACAGAATGCCATCCTCATCGAAAACTATTACTGGTATTTCGACGACGGGCGCGACACCTCAAATGCTGTTGCCTTCCATACCTTTAGCGATACCGGTTATTTCAATGTAAAACTGTATGTGACCGATCTGTTGGGTTGCACTGGTGTCGATTCCATAACAGCCAGGGTTTATCCCGAGAAGGTTTACTGGATGCCCACGGCGTTCTCGCCCAATGGCGACGGCCACAACGAAGTGTTAAAACTCAGAGGAAAGTATTTCCGCATTGATGAGTTTGTTTTTCAGGTGTTCAACCGTTTCGGTGCCATGGTGTTCGAGTCGTTGAACCCCGAAGTAGGCTGGGATGGAAACATTAACGGCGAGCCAGCGCCATCGGGCATGTACGTGGTAAAATTCGAACTGCGCGGCATCAACGGCGAACGGGCCAGCGAATCGTTCTCGGTGATGCTGGTGCGATAACCCATATAGCATTAAACATCGAGCAAGGGGGTGTAACTTTGCGCAGTTGCGCGTCGTTACTCCCCCTCTTCTGTTCACTCTAAGCCCCTTATCCCCCCCCCAAAAAAACATGATGCACTCCCTCGAAGGGTATGGCCATACCCCTCTGAGGGTATTGCGATGGGGGGCTGAGGGTATTTGCTATACCCCTGCAATGGGATGCGACTACTGCCGAAACTACCTTTCAAATCTTTCCGAAGTTCGTTACAAACCATCGGCAGGGTATTTGGAATATTTCGGCTACGATTTAACAACACCTCCGCAGGTATGTTGAAATACCTTGCGCAGATTCCTGCGATACCCTCCGTGGCTAATGCATATCCCCCGGCAGGTATTTGCATAGAGGGTCAGGGGGTGATTCAAATACCTTTTATCCCTGATTCAACTACCTTTTCAGGCTACTAACACCTACTCCGGAACGGGCAGTAACCTGCCTCTGAATATCCCTTTAGAAGCCTCCGAAGTGTTTCGATATACATCTGAAAGGTTCTGGCAATAGGGCGGCCATGGTGCCGCAAGGAATGGGCAAATATATCGTATGGTGTACCGGATGCATGTCCACACTGTGGGAGGTGTGTCAGCATTACCCTGTGAGCTAATAGCAACTAGATTGAAAGGGTATTGCTACATGGGTCGGAGTGGTATTGATATAGGGTTGAAGGGGTATTCAATGAAAACACTCCCCCAAGGGTCGTTCTCTCTGCACCATCTAATCCCCCGGATACTGCCTTCGGAAATAAGTTACCCCAATTAGCATAGATTCAGTATTATGAAAGCGGTGTGTTAATAAAAAATTTAGATGTATTTCTGTTCAATACATTCTTATTGAGCATGAAAGAGTGCCGTTAAACTTGAAAATTTAAAAATTTGTATCTTTGTTGAAAATTAGAAAGATATGTCAGGCTTTGAGGAAAAATACATCAACCCATTCACCGACTATGGTTTTAAGAAGCTCTTTGGCGAAGAGTTGAACAAAGATTTGTTGCTCGATTTTTTGAACGAACTGTTAAAAGAGGAGCAGGGGCAACTGAAAGATCTGACCTACTTGAAATCAGAGCATCTTGGTGTTACCGATCTTGACCGGAAAGCCATTTTTGATCTGTATTGCGAGAATGAACGGGGTGAAAAGTTCATCGTGGAACTTCAAAAGACCAAACAAAACTTCTTCAAAGACCGGACTGTTTATTATTCCACCTTTCCGATACGGGAGCAAGCCAAGCGGGCAGATTGGGACTATGAGCTAAAAGCGGTGTACACCATAGCCATCCTCGACTTCGTGTTCGAGTCTGACAAGGCCGAACCCGAAAAATACAGGTACGATGTTAAGCTTAAGGACATAGAGACCAACAAGGTGTTTTACGATAAACTCACCTTCATTTACCTCGAGATGCCCAAGTTCAACAAGACGGTGGACGAGCTTGAAACGCGATTCGACAAATGGCTCTACGTGTTGCGGAACTTAAACAAGTTGGACAGGGTACCCGACAAGCTTCGAGAGCAGATTTTCGACAAGTTGTTTGAAACAGCCGAGATAGCCAGGTTCACGCAAGACCAGGCTCGATCGTATGAAGATAGCCTAAAATACTACCGTGATTTGAAAAACTCGTTGGATACAGCCAGAGAAGAAGGGAAGATAGAAGGGAAGATAGAAGGGAAGATAGAAGGGAAGATAGAAATAGCATCCAAAGCCTTGAAAAGGGGGCTGTCAATCGCCGATATTGTTGATCTGACCGGATTAACAGAAGAGGAGATAAAAAGACTGAAATGATGTTGAGCCAACAGGGTTGAGAGCAAACTCAAAAAACCAATCAAACTTAACATACCGAACTTATTGCTTCAGGCCAAGCTTACGCGCAGCCATGCTTCCGAAAATTTGTATCTTTGTTGAAAATTAGAAAGATATGTCAGGCTTTGAGGAAAAATACATCAACCCATTCACCGACTATGGTTTTAAGAAGCTCTTTGGCGAAGAGTTGAACAAAGATTTGTTACTCGATTTTTTGAACGAACTGTTAAAAGAGGAGCAGGGGCAACTGAAAGATCTGACCTACTTGAAATCAGAGCATCTTGGTGTTACCGATCTTGACCGGAAAGCCATTTTTGATCTGTATTGCGAGAATGAACGGGGTGAAAAGTTCATCGTGGAACTTCAAAAGACCAAACAAAACTTCTTCAAAGACCGGACTGTTTATTATTCCACCTTTCCGATACGGGAGCAAGCCAAGCGGGCAGATTGGGACTATGAGCTAAAAGCGGTGTACACCATAGCCATCCTCGACTTCGTGTTCGAGTCTGACAAGGCCGAACCCGAAAAATACAGGTACGATGTTAAGCTTAAGGACATAGAGACCAACAAGGTGTTTTACGATAAACTCACCTTCATTTACCTCGAGATGCCCAAGTTCAACAAGACGGTGGACGAGCTTGAAACGCGATTCGACAAATGGCTCTACGTGTTGCGGAACTTAAACAAGTTGGACAGGGTACCCGACAAGCTTCGAGAGCAGATTTTCGACAAGTTGTTTGAAACAGCCGAGATAGCCAGGTTCACGCAAGACCAGGCTCGATCGTATGAAGATAGCCTAAAATACTACCGTGATTTGAAAAACTCGTTGGATACAGCCAGAGAAGAAGGGAAGATAGAAGGGAAGATAGAAGGGAAGATAGAAGGGAAGATAGAAATAGCATCCAAAGCCTTGAAAAGGGGGCTGTCAATCGCCGATATTGTTGATCTGACCGGATTAACAGAAGAGGAGATAAAAAAACTGAAATAAGGCCACAGCCCATCTTGCCTGATTGAACGATATTCATGCTGAAGGGCGAAGCTTGTAGTAATCTCTTCATCCACCTGACCCCCTTTCAACTTCCTTAATATCAATTCCCACTCCCTCGATAGCTATCGGGGCTATCGGGACTCAGTCTCTAAACACCTCAACCTCTTCTTTCGATAACTATCGGAACCTCAGTCTTTTTTTCTGTGGCTACAGGCTTCTTAGGCTTCTCACTTAACCCCTCTTCTGTTCAATGCCTTTTGATAATTTCGTGCGTTGGCCAGATGGTCGTTATAAGAGCGGGCAAAGACGTGGTAGCCCGAAAGATCGTCTTTAGCGCAAAAATAATAATAGCCATGATCTTCGTAGTTCAGTACTGCTTCAATGCTGGCTATAGATGGCAGGCATATGGGTCCAGGGGGAAGCCCGGTATACTTGTAAGTATTGTAGGGTGAGTCAACAAGCAGGTGCTCGTGTCTGATCCGTTTCAGACCAAAATCACCCAAGGCAAATTTAACCGTGGGATCGGCCTGAAGCGGCATCCCGGTTTTCAGTCTGTTGATGTAAACCCCTGCTATGGTTGGTTTCTCGCTATTCTTGGTGGTTTCCTGCTCCACGATGCTGGCCAATACCGACACTTCCACGGGTGTAAGTCCTGCCCGGCGGCTTTGCTCAGTGCGAGCCGAATCCCAAAAGCGCTGGTACTCTTTTTGGAACCGAACGAAGAGATCATCGGGGGTCACGGTCCAGTAAACCTCGTAAGTGTTGGGAATGAAGAGGGCTGCTACTGTTTGATGGGTAAACCCAGATTTGTTTAACAAGAGCTGTGAGGCGAATGCACTGGACAGCGAAGCGCTATCGGTCTCGAGTTGCTGCGCCAGTCGCTTTGACAGGTCTCCAGTGGTTCGCAGGTTGTTGAAAGTGATTTTTACAGGCGTTTGTTGCCTGTGAAGGAGTTTATTGATGAGTTGCAGGCTGCTCATCCCGTTAGAAAGTTGGTAATGTCCAGATGCAAGGGGGCGATCGCCGGCTTTTATTCGTGCCAGCCATAAAAACTGACGTGGATGATTCAACTGTCCTCGCTTTACCAGGTGAGTGGTTACCCACTCCATGGTGGCACCCTGGCGGATGAAAAGGTGGCTCTCATCGGGGGTGGCAACTTTGATGTTGTCGCCAAAGAGGATAGCATAAAGTTGAATTGCCAGCACGAGGCTGATGGCCGTCGCAGCCATAAGGCTCCACATCACGTAGCGATGCCATCGGGGCCGTGGTGGCTTGTTGAACAACCGATGGTTGGTTGCCAGATGTATCATGCTTTTCGGGGGTTGATGAGTTGGTAAAAGCTGGCGTCGTGAAAGGCTCCGTCGTGAAAAAACCATTGGCGCCTTACCCCACAGCATTGCCATCCGGCTGTCTCAAACAGGTGGGTGCTAGTGGTGTTGGTAGTAAGTATATTGCACCAGAGTTGGTGGAGGTTTAGCATGTCGAAGGCCAATTGGGTCATTGCCAAAAGGGCTGCCTTACCATAGCCCATGCCTCTATACGGGTGTGCTATTATAATTCCAAGGCCTGCTCTGCGGTTTCGGGCGTCGGCTTCAAAAAGGTCAACGGCTCCTACGGTATTTCCGTCAGGAGCGGTAACCATAAGCCTCAATTGCCGGGCATCCCAAAAGTCACCCCGAGCTTCCATCACGTATTGTTCTATTTGGTATCGCGAAAAGGGGAGGGTAGTCCCTGAGTGGATCCATTCGGTATGGTCGTTTTCCCACTCCATGATGAGGGGTGCATCGTGCAACTCAACAGCTCTGAGATTGATATTGGGTACTGGGGCCATGGCTCAGAGGGTTAAGTTTCCGTCGAAAACATGCACTGCCGGCCCCTGGAGCCGGATTTGAGTAAACCGGTTTCCTTCGCTTTGGAAGCTTACACTGAGGTTGCCCCCCCTGCACATTACCGCGGTTTCGCCTTTTTTGATGTGGTTGCGACGGGCATGAGCCAATACCGTTGCGGTAATCCCCGTACCGCATGACAGTGTTTCGTCTTCAACCCCACGTTCGTAGGTGCGTACCATGATGCAATTGTCAAGTACCTGTGCGAAATTGACATTGGTGCCGGCGGGCTGAAATTTTGTCAGGTTGCGCAACCGCCTCCCTTGTTCCTGAACATCAAGGGCGGTGAGTTCGTTGGTAAACACCACCAGGTGAGGAACTCCGGTGTTAAGAAAATCTCCTTCTTCGCACGGGGTTATCAGGTCAACATTCACCATGCTCAGGCTTACAAACGAATGATTGCTGCCTGCCTTGCTGATATGGGCTTCATGCAGCCCGTCGGAGGCTTCAAACACCGTTTCGGACCCGATGAGGCCAAGCTGGCTGGCAAAAGCTGTAACACACCGTCCACCGTTGCCACACATGGTGGCTGTAAGGCCGTCGGCATTGTAGTAGAGCATTCTGAAATCGGCCTGAACCGATGGCTGCAACACAATGAGCCCGTCGGATCCTATGCCTGTGCGCCTCTCGCACAACGAGGCTACCACTCCTTGCGTCAGGAGAGGCAAGCCCAACCTTCCGTCAATCAGGATGAAATCGTTTCCCGTACCATGGTATTTTGAAAAAGGTACAATCATTTAACAGTTTTTAGTGAAGTTTAACCCTTTGTTCAGTGAGTTGAAAAACAGTGTTTTGGTTCCTGTAATGTTAAAAACCGGCTAACGACTCAACAAACGGGGTACATTTCTTGTAAATATTCGTGCCGCAAAGGTAAAAAGAATGGCTTTGCACCCGAAACGAATCGTTAAACCCCGGGGTAGTCTGATTTATTGGATCCCCAATCAAATAATAGGAGAAAATTAAGATGAAACGTTATCTGCCTTTTTTTCTGACCGCTTTTGCCGGTGCCGCTTTTGCACTGGTGCTTAATAGAACTTTTGAACAACCGAAGGCCAATCAATCGGTGCCAGCTGTTGTTCCTGTGCAACAGGCTGCTTACACTGCCTCTGGAATGCCTTTGGCAGCTCCCGACTTCGTGGATGCCGCCAGCCAAAGTGTTCATGCTGTGGTGCACATCATGGCTGAATGGGAACAGAAAAACTCATACTACGACGATTTTTTCAGCTTCTTTAATGGTTGGCAGATGGCCCCACAGCGCCGGGCACCCATCAGTGGTACAGGCTCGGGGGTTATCATCAGCGCCGATGGTTATATTGTTACCAACAACCACGTGGTGCAGGATGCCTCGCATCTTGAGGTGACTCTCAACGATAAGCGCACTTTCGAAGCAAAAATTGTTGGCACCGATCCCACAACCGACCTGGCTTTGATCAAAATAGACGCTGAGGCGCTGCCTACCCTCTCCTTTGGAAACTCCGACGAGGTGAAGGTGGGGGAATGGGTGTTGGCTGTAGGCAACCCTTTCAACCTTACCTCAACAGTAACAGCAGGCATCGTGAGTGCCAAAGCCCGGAATATTAATATCTTAAGCAGCCGCGACGGCTCCTCTATCGAATCGTTTATTCAAACCGATGCTGCTGTGAACCCGGGCAACAGCGGTGGTGCGTTGGTCAATACCAAAGGTGAATTGGTGGGAATCAATGCCGCAATTGCGAGTCGAACAGGTTCATATTCAGGTTACTCATTTGCTATTCCGGCCAATATTGCCCGTAAAGTTGCCCGCGATCTGATGCAGTTTGGTGAAGTGCAGCGCGCTTACATAGGTATTCAGATTAGGGAGGTGGATGGTGCCTTGGCCGAAGAGAAAGGTTGGGATCAGCCTCGTGGTGTTTATGTAGCCGGAATTCTTGAAGGAAGCTCGGCAGCCAAAGGGGGGCTAAAGGTTGGCGATGTCATAGTGTCGGTACAAGGACACCCGGTGAACAGCAATTCAGAACTGTTGGAATCGGTGGCACAGTACAGCCCTGGCGATGAGATAGCCTTGAAGGTGATGCGTAACAACAACCCCGCCGATCTGAAAGTGGTGCTTACCAACGAAACTGGAACCACCGAAATTGTAAAACGTCAGGAAACTGATTTTCTGAACGATCTGGGAGCCGCCCTGCGTCCGGTGGATGGTGAAACCGCCCGGAAATTGGGCCTGAAAGGTGGTGCTGAAGTGTATGAACTTCGGAATGGTCCTCTGGCAGGTATCGGCATCAGAAAGGGTTTTGTTATAACACGAATTGACAGGCGTGCCGTGCAATCGGCTGATGATGTGCGCAAAGCACTTCAATCACGCCGTGGAGGAGTGCTTATCGAAGGCGTTTATCCCAACGGTGTGAGGGCATATTATGGTTTGGGCCTCTGACAAGTAAGCACACGCTCCGGTCTCGTTGACTGATGAGGCCGGAGTGTTTTTTGTTTGAGGTATGCCTAAATAATTGTTTTTTAGTGTTTTTAAATGGATTCAATAATCTTTTCAGAAAATTTTCGTTAAAAGTTTGGAAATCGAATGAGGGGTGCATATATTTACAAAGTCAGACCCGGATGAATGAACAATTGACCCCTTTTCGACCTTTATCTTTGTTATTACTCAATTTAACCCTACATAACCTTTTCGATGCGACAACTCAAAATTACCAAATCCATCACCAACCGCGAAACGGCTTCGCTCGACAAATACCTTGCTGACATTGGCAGAGAGGAGTTGATCACCGCCGATGAGGAGGTGAGGCTCGCCCAACGTATCCGCGAAGGCGATGCCATCGCTTTGGAGAAGCTAACCAAGGCAAACCTCCGGTTTGTGGTTTCAGTTGCTAAACAATATCAAAACCAGGGTCTTAGTCTCCCCGATTTAATTAACGAAGGAAATCTTGGCTTGATTAAAGCGGCTCAGAAATTTGACGAAACCCGTGGATTCAAGTTTATTTCATACGCAGTGTGGTGGATTCGCCAATCCATTCTTCAGGCTTTAGCTGAGCAGTCGCGTATTGTACGTCTGCCTCTTAATCAGGTAGGGTCACTTAACAAGATCAAGAAGGTCTCGTCGAGGTTGGAGCAGGAATTCCAGCGGAATCCGAGTCCCGAAGAGATTGCCGACCACCTCGACGTTGCTCAGTCGAAAATCGACGCAGTGATGAAAATCTCCACCCACTACGTGTCGATGGATGCCCCCATTGCCGAAGACGAGGATACCAAGTTCGGCGACGTTTACATGCCCGACGAATATGTTAGTGCCGACGATAAGCTGATCAAAGATTCGCTCAACAGCGAGATTCAACGTACTCTTAACACCCTCTCCGAAAAAGAGCGCGACGTGATCAATCTTTACTATGGCATCGGGCGTAACCACGCTCTCACCCTCGATGAGATTGCAGCCCACTTCGACCTGACCCGCGAACGGGTGCGCCAAATCAAAGAGAAGGCTATCAGAAGGCTCAAGCATACCTCGCGAAGCCGGTTGCTTAAAGCTTACCTTGGAGAATAGTTTTTAATTTTATATTACCCGTCAGTATGGCGGGTTTTTTCTTTCCTGCCAACAGCAATCTACTCCAGAATCTTTATCTTTGAGGTTTTTAGATTATGCTTTCCGATCCTTACTTTCCTGTTCAACTTTTCAACTTCTGCCCTGCTTGTGGTCAACCTCTTGTTGCAGCCAAGCCCGGAAAATCAATTCACTGCAGGGCTTGTGATTTCTTGCTTTATTTCAATAGCTCAACGGCTGTAGCAGCCATCATTGTTAACACACATAACGAAGTTCTGTTTACCATGCGACGATCCGATCCTGCCAAAGGGTTGCTCGATTTGCCCGGAGGGTTTGTCGATCCCGGCGAAACAGCCGAGGAAGCCTTGGTAAGAGAAATCAGAGAGGAACTGAATCTGGAGTTGTCATCGTTCCGGTTTTTGAAAAGCTTTGCCAATACCTATTACTACCACAGCGTTCTATACCATACCACCGACTTGGTTTTCGTTTGCCAGGTCATAGATTTTGATCCCCTCCAGGCTGGCGATGACGTTTCGGGCTTCGTGTTCCGAAATCCACGGCAGATTCTTCCTTCTCAGATCGGGTTAACTTCTATAAGAGCCGCATTAGAGTATTATTTGCTCCTAACATGACTGAGGCAGACTAGGATGCTGAAAGCAACTCTGCAATTTTCGCGAAAAGCTCGTCAAGTGAGAAGGGTTTGATAAGTACGGCAGACGCTCCCATTTTCAGCGCGTTCTCTAAATGATCGGCAGGGCTGATGCGACCTCCGCCAGACATGGCAATGATGGGTACTTTTGATTTACGCCTGACCAGTTCAAACAGCAACTCTATCCCGTCTTTTTCGGGCATCAGAATGTCGGTAATGATTACTGCGGGGAGAATAGTGTCGAGGACAGCTAAAGCTTCGTTGCCGTTGCTTACATCAATCACCAGATAATCGCGTTTCTCGAGGGCGTTTTTTAAGCCGTTTCTAACCACAAATTCGTCTTCAACCAGTAGGATTGTTCTCATGGGATGCTTCGTTTTGTTATACCATGATTCAAAAGTAGTGAAAGATCTTGTTTGTTCATCGCGAAGGGCGTCATTCTCAAAAAAAAGCGGAACAACTTGTGTTGTTCCGCCTAATAAGATCACAGCTGATACGTGTTATTTTTTATTGTACCCCTGTTGTTTGGCCATTTCTTCAAGCCTGCGTTGAAATCCCGATTTTTTTGCAGGTTTCTTTTTGTTTTCCTGCAAACGTTGCAGCAATTTCTCTTCGTTGATGGTGCGGCGTATGAACCACATCTGAGCAAAGGTGAAAAGGTTTGCCAACAAGTAGTAATAACTCAATCCGGAAGCATAATTGTTGAAAATGCCAAGGAACATAACCGGCATGATGTACATCATGGTCTTCATCCCCGGTAGTTGGTTGCTTGACGACATCATGTCGTTGTTCATCTTGGTGTAAATGATGGTACTGATGGTCATCAGCAAGGTGAAAAGGCTCACGTGGTCGCCATAGAACGGGATGTTGAAGGGGAGGTTGAAGATGGAATCGTAGCTCGAAAGGTCGTGGGCCCAAAGGAAGGGCTGCTGGCGCAACTCAATGGAGCTGGGGAAAAACCTGAACATGGCAATGAGGATGGGGAATTGAAGCAGCATGGGAAAGCATCCGGCCATTGGATTCACACCGGCCCGACGGTAAAGATCCATCGTGGCCTGCTGTTTTTTCATGGCATCCTCGGGTTTGGTGAATTTTTTGGTCACCTCTTCCACTTCGGGTTTCAGTACTTTCATTTTAGCTGTAGCCCTATAGCTCCAGTATGCGATTGGGAAGAGAACTATCTTAAGCAGTATAGTGAGTATCAGAATAATGATCCCATAGCTAAGTCCCCAGGAATCGAGCCAGTCGAATACAGGAATTACCGCGTAAACGTTGATAAACCACATAGGTGCAAAACTCCATCCCAAGGTGATCTGCCGCTCCAGTTGTATGTGGTAGTTGCGCAGGGTGCGGTATTTATTGGGACCGTAATAGAGCTTCATACCATGACTTACATCCGTGTTGGGTTGGTAAGGCAGTGGTATAACTGTTGCCATACTCTTGAGGTAGCGGTCGGGTTGTTTGTCGGGTTTGGTGAAAACTTGTACTTCGGCTCCCTCAAACTGGTTGTCTGCCATGAGCACCGATGTGAAAAACAGGGCTTTGTATGATATCCATTTAACGCTGGTACTCAGGTTTTCCTTGTCGTCTTTGGTTTCGCTGAGGTAGTCCACCTCTTTGTCTTTGGCAAACCGGTAGTAAACAGTTGCTTCGCGGGCTTCATTCTCGTGACTTTTTTCCTGGCTTCGCAAATCGGCCTGCCAATTGAGATTCACGAAAGTGGTGTTGCGGTCTATTACGTTGCTCATCCCTTTCATGTTCACGTCGAAATCCATCATGTAGTTGTCGCCGTGAAGGGTGTATCGGTATTCGATGTAGCTGGCGGTGTTTAGGGCTGTATCGGCAGCATCGGCATAGAGGCGCATCCCGAAAACCACACTATCGGCTCCCGAAACGTTGAGGTGTTTTTTTCCTTCGCTGGCCTGATTATACCAGAATGGTTTGAAGTAGAAGTTGTTGGTGTTGATCAGTTTGTTCATTGAGAAAAATTCGAGGCCAAATGCTGAACTGGCACTGTCGAACAGAACGACGGGCAATGTGTCGTGAGTTTTGTAGTTTTTAAGTTCAACTTTCCAAGGGCGTCCGCCAAGTTGGTTGAGTTGAATCTTCAGAAAGTCGTTCTCGAGGGTAAAGATGGTTGGTTCGCCTACCGATGAGAGGGCAAAATGGCCATAACGTGCCTTCATCTCACGTCGCAGGGTGTCGTTCACAGTGCTGTCGGTAAGCGAAGTAACCTGAGCCACGGGGTCAGCAGCTTGAGATGCGCGGGTGGCTGCTGCCACGCGTGCAAGCGAGTCCTGTGTGGCTACCTGCACTTTCATGATGCTGTCCTGCATCAGGCGTTGCTTTTCAATTTCTTCTTTCGACGGACTCATCCAAACTCCCCAGCCAACAAAGATGCCGAAGATCAGAAGCAGCCCAACAATTGTATTTCTATCCATTTGATCAATATGGGTTAAAAAAGAGGCCAAAAAAAGCGGCCAAGTGTTTACAAGGCCGCAAAGATACGTTTTTTCATTGAAAGACTTATTCCACAGTGTCTAGCCTTTGCCTCCAATTTGAAGGGCTGCTTTCACGAAATGGATGAAGAGGGGGTGGGGCTCTGCCACTGTACTCCGGTATTCGGGATGGAACTGAACGCCAACAAACCAGGGATGTCCTTCGAGTTCAACAATCTCCACCAGGTTTTCTTTAGGATTGATGCCTGTGAGTTTCATCCCGGCATTCTCGAAATCGGGTATGTATTTGTTGTTGAACTCATAACGATGACGGTGTCGCTCAAGGATCAGTTCGGTGTTGTACACATCGTGCGCGATAGAGTCTTTTGCAATGCGACAGGGATAGGCTCCCAGGCGCATGGTTCCTCCAAGCCCTGCAATCTTTTTTTGCTGTTCCATGATGTCGATAACAGGATGTGAGGTACGCTTATCGAATTCGGTGCTGTGAGCATCCGTAAAACCAATCACATTGCGTGCAAACTCTATCACTGCGCATTGCATCCCCAGGCAGATTCCCAGGAAGGGGATCCTGTTTTCACGTGCATACCTGATAGCCGAAATTTTCCCTTCAATGCCACGGCTCCCAAAACCGGGAGCTACCAGGATGCCGCTCAACCCCTCCAATTTCTCGGCACAGTTTGAATCGGAAAGGTATTCTGAATGAACCATCCTTAGATTCACCTTGCAGTAGTTTTCCGTGCCGGCGTGCACAAACGATTCGATGATCGATTTGTAAGAGTCTTTCAACTCCACATATTTGCCAACCAATCCTATGTTGACCTCCTGGCGGGGGTTTTTCAGTTTGTGAAGAAATTCTTTCCATCGTGCCAAATCGGGTTCCTGACTGGAGGTTACCTGCAAGCGTTTCATCACCTCCAGGTCGAGCCCCTCCTCCTTCATCAGAATGGGAACATCGTAAATGGAGGGGGCGTCAATCGATTCGATTACAGCGGTAGGGCTTACATTGCAAAACAGGGCGATTTTGTTTTTAAGGCTTTCTGTGAGATGGTGTTCGGTGCGGCATACAATAATGTCGGGTTGAACCCCTTGTTCTTGCAACAGCTTCACACTATGCTGTGTAGGCTTTGTTTTTAATTCACCGGCAGCTGACAGAAAGGGTACCAGCGTAAGGTGGATTACTGCGCATCGGTTTCCCAGCTCCCATCTGATCTGACGAACTGTTTCGATGTAGGGAAGCGATTCTATGTCGCCTACCGTGCCGCCTATTTCGGTGATGACGAAATCGTAGTTTCCTTTTTTTGAGAGCAGCATGATGCGGTGCTTGATCTCATCGGTGATGTGTGGAATCACTTGCACTGTGCTGCCCAGATAGTCGCCACGACGCTCTTTGTCGATTACCGATTGGTAGATGCGCCCTGTGGTGACGTTGTTGGCTTGTGAAGTTGGGACATTCGAGAACCGCTCGTAGTGCCCCAGATCGAGGTCGGTTTCAGCCCCGTCGTCAGTTACGAAACACTCGCCGTGTTCATATGGGTTAAGGGTTCCGGGATCGATGTTGATGTAGGGATCGAGTTTTTGAATGGTTACGCTGAAGCCTCGCGCCTGAAGCAGCTTGGCTAACGATGCAGAGATGATTCCCTTTCCTAATGAGGAGGTTACTCCTCCCGTAACGAAAATATATTTGGTGTCGGTCATGCCGCTAGGGTTTTAAAAATTGATTCGCTTACGGGGCTGCAAGTTACGAAAATCTGCCGTGTCCCGTTTAGTTATGATAAAAAAAAGAGTAGCTACGGAAAATTCGTTAGGGATAAATTGTTGACTGTTAGTGAATAGTCTGCTTCAAACCTGATCACTATCCGGTGACGAATGTAGCGGAGGTGAAAGCCAGAAGCCTACTTCTTGCAGTGTTTCAGATAAGCTTTTTCGGAGGCAGTATTGCCCATCTCCATCGAGGTTTTCCAGTCGCTCCTGACTTCGACAATGCGCCACCCTAAATGGATTTCCAGAAATTTTCCTCGAATAATTGAGCGATAGATCTGTGTCTTTGGGTTAGGAGCATTGTTTTTGTAATAGTGCTGCTGCTCTTAGGTAG
>JAQVCV010000039.1 GCA_028689615.1 Bacteroidales bacterium
GCGATACAGCTCCCATTCCACCTGTATTGGGGCCTGTGTCGCCTTCGCCAATACGTTTGTAATCTTTAGCTTCGGGTAGCAAACAGAAGTGCTTCCCATCAGTTATTACGAAAACAGATAATTCAATTCCCGATAAAAACTCTTCGATCACGATTGTGTTTGATGCTTCTCCAAATTTTTGACGGGTAAGCATTTGATCTACAGTTTCGATGGCTTCATTCAGTTGATTGCAAATCACAACACCTTTACCGGCAGCCAGACCGTCGGCTTTGATTACGTATGGCGGTTTGAGTGCTTTCAGGAAATCAACAGCCTCTGCTAGTTGGTTGTTTCTGAATGCTTTGTAAGCTGCGGTTGGAATGTTGTGTCGGTTCATGAATTCTTTCGCAAATGCTTTGCTTCCTTCCAATTTTGCCCCCTCTGCTCCCGGTCCGATAATTCGGAGGTTCGACAGTGAGGGTTGGTTTTTCAGGTAGTCAGTAATTCCTTCTACCAATGGGGCCTCAGGTCCCACTACTAACAGGTCAATTTGGTGCTGGAGTAAAACGGATTCAATCTGTTTAAAATCCGCTGTGTTTAATGGAAGGTTTATCCCAAATTTGTTTGTGCCGGGGTTTCCGGGGGCAATGTAAAGTTTCCCTAGTTTCGGACTTTGAGCAAGTTTCCAGGCCAAAGCACTTTCGCGACCGCCACTTCCAAGCAATAACACGTTCATATTTACAATTTTTGTAATGTTTTTTCTATCGAGTTCCACAAAAGTTCCGCGGTCAGATCCCAGGTGAAAAATTGGGCACGTTTAAACCCTTTCTCTTTGAGATCTGTTCTTAGACGCTCGTCGATTGCCAATTGTTTCATCCCTGCCGAAATTGAGTCAGTTGAGGCGGGATTGACCAAAAGGGCAGCATCGCCGGCAATTTCGGGCATCGAGGTAACAGTGCTGGTCAGCACCGGTATTCCGCATTTGAAACCTTCGATTATGGGTACGCCAAATCCTTCGAAATTTGATACATAAGTCAAAACAGAGGCAGATGCTACTATTTTCCACAAATTTTCGTTGGAAACCCTTCCGGTAAATTTTACTCTTTGCTGATAGGCCATTGAGTTGTAAGCCTCTTGTATAGTTGGTGTCCACCACCTTCGTTCGCCAACTATTAAAAGATTGTATGTAAGCGTTTTATTGTCAATGCAAAACTTGTCGAAGGCCCTGAATAAATTTGCCAGGTTTTTTCTGGGATGAAGCGAGCCAACGAATACAAAATAGGGGTTGCCTTCGCTAAATTGCAACCTTATAGAGTGTTTGACCGAATCATCCACGGGTCTCAATTTGTCGTTGGCACCGCTATAAACAACATCAATCTTCTCGGGTGAAACACCGTAGTTAGCAATAATATCTGTTTTCGAGTATTCTGATACAGTTGCAATTTTTACAGCCTTCTTCGCAAATTTTGGGGTGTTGTTGCAATACAACCTCCTGACACTTCCGGGTAGATCATTCGGATAGTGTTCAAAATTAAGGTCATGAATCACTACCAGTGTTGGGCAAGATGTATGCAGCGACATGAGTGCATCGGGGCTGACAAACAAGTCGGCCTTCAATTTCTTCAACACAATTGGAATTGAAAGTTCATACCAAATTTTCATCAGGTAAGGATGCCGCGCCTGAGGTGGAACCCAAACCGGTGTAACATTCGATGAAAAGATGAATTCGGGAGCCCACTTTCTGTCAAAAAGGAAATAAAAGTGGTGTTCCGGATGCTGAACAGCAATTCTGCGGAAGGACTCAAAGATGAACCCGCCGATACCTTCAAGTTTGTTCTTGAGCAACATCCGTGTATTGATAACTATATTCAAATCATGGGGTATTAATGAATCGTCAAAATTACGAAACATTGGCCTAAAGTCGGGTGGCGAAATGCTTGTCAATATCTGGTACTGTTAGAACCAAGAAGGAAATGTTGTAAATTTGCTTCGGCTCTGCCGTGGATCAATTGACTGTATATACATTTCAGATACTTGTTATTGATCCATTCCTATGGTATGCCTACAATGATGTTGTTCAAACAAGTGTGTAATGCAGCGGAAGTTTCTTTCGAATTTAGTCTTACTTCTGGTTTTAAATCTGATTATCAAACCATATTGGATTTTTGGCGTTGATCTCCAAATTCAAAACCTTGTAGGTACCGAGGAGTACGGTTTTTATTTCAATATCCTGAACTTCTCGTTTCTGTTTAACATCATCCTGGATCTTGGGATTACAAATTTCAACAACCGCAACATCGCTCAAAACAACCACCTGCTTCATAAACACTTCTCTAATATATTTGTAGTCAAGTTGTTGCTTTTGTTGTGTTATTTTATCATAACCCTCTCCGTTGGACTTGTAATTGGCTACGATACTCAACAGATTAAGTTGTTGGTTTTGGTTGGGTTTAATCAGTTTTTGCTCTCTTTCATTTTGTATCTTCGATCCAACATCAGCGGATTGTTGATGTTCAGGACAGACAGCATCCTGTCGGTTCTCGACAGAGTGTTCATGATTCTGTTGCTCAGTTTCCTGATTTGGTATCCTCCAACCCGGCAGGTGATGAAAATCGAGTGGTTTGTTTATGCTCAAACAATTGCCTATTTGTTAACGGCATTTATAGGTTTGGTGGTTGTAATAAAGAAATCTGCTTTTCAAGGTCTTCATTGGAATTGGCCTTTCTCGTTAATGATCATCCGCAAGAGTTTCCCATTCGCGATATTGGTTTTGTTGATGACTTTTTACAATCGTGTTGATTCTGTATTTATTGAAAGGTTGTTGCCTAAAGAGAGCGGTAAAATGCAGGTGGGTATCTACGCTTCTGCTTTCAGGATACTCGATGCTGTGAACATGGTCGCTTATCTGTTTTCGGTTCTGTTGTTGCCTTTGTTCGCTAATATGTTGAAAAACAAGGATCGGATAGTTCCCTTGCTCCGTCTGTCGTTCACCCTTGTGTTTACTCTTAGCGTTGGTGTGGCATTTATATCGTTGGGATACCGCAGCGAAATAATGAACGCGCTCTATCCGATCCATATCAACGAAACACCTGCTGAATTTTTGTTACGGATCAGCCAGGCCTCTCAGCTCTTTGGGCTGTTGATGTTTGGTTTTATAGCTATCTCTTCAAGCTATGTCATAGGAACCTTACTTACGGCAAACGGTAATCTTAAATACCTGAACCTTACAGCAGCTTTTTCGATGGTTGTCAGTATAGCTCTCAACTTTTTATTGGTTCCTGTTTTTCAGGCATTTGGTTCCGCTATAGCAAGTGTAAGTTCGCAATTCATTTCGGCCATCATACAAATTGTTTTGGTGGTATTTTTATTCAGGATAGAACCCAATCGAGCCTACATTCTCAGACTGATAGGGTATGTTTTAGGTAGCGTGGCGCTGGTTTATGGATTAAAAACCATCGATGCTAACTGGATGGTTCTGTTATCAGTCACCACCTTTGCTATGGTGCTGTTGGCCTTCGCGTTGAAACTTCTTGATGTAAGGGCGATCTTGAAATTGTTAAGGCATTGATTTCTAGTTGTTGGTCGGTGTTGGCATTCCCAATTGTTGGTGGATTGCTTAACATTTCATAATTTTGACAGCTAATCTTGATTGGTTTAAAACCCACCCCCTTTTCTTATGAGAGAAGAATTTGAAGAAGGCGAAGACTTAAATGCTCTGAACCTGATATACTTCCTGTATCGTTGGCGTTTTCCGCTGTTCTTGGTGCTGGGTGTTTCCCTGGTGGCTTCGGTGGTGTTTTCATCGCCGTGGTTTATTCTTCCAAAGTATAAATCAGTGGTCATCATGTATCCTGTTTCCACGAGTGGTATTTCTAAAGTATTGCTTAACGAGATTAACTCTCCGCAGCAAGATGTTTTAGAATTTGGAGCCGAAGAGCAGACCGAACAGATGATTCAGATTCTTAACTCAAATCTTATAAGGGACAAGGTTATCAACAAATACGACCTATTGACGCATTATGGTCTTAAAAAAACCGATCGGCTTGCTTTTACCAGGCTCTATGATGAATACAACAGCAACATAGAATTTCGCCGAACTGAGAATATGGCGATTAAAATTACTGTGTATGATACCGACCCTCAGATTGCTGCCAATATAGCAAACGATATCAGTATGTTGTATGACTCCACCAAATCGGTCATGCAGAGAGAAAGAGCACAACAAGCTTTTAAAATTGTAGAAACTGAATACATCAAGCTGCAATCGGAGATCAAAGCAATGGAAGATTCTCTCACTCAATTACGGAAATTGGGTGTTTACGACTATGAAACTCAGTCGGAAATGATGAACCAACAGCTGGCCATTGAAATTGCAAAAGGCAACAAAACTGGAATAAAAGCTCTTGAGGATAAGCTTAATATACTTGCTTTGTATGGTGGTGCATATGTTTCGCTTCGCAATCAACTGGAGCATGAAAAGAAGCAGCTCAGTTTCATTAAGGCTCGTTTCGACCAGGCTTTGGTTGATGCAACCCAAACCCTCCCACAAAAATTTGTTGTAAATACAGCTTATCCTGCTGAAGAGAAATCGTATCCAATACGTTGGTTGATAGTGCTGATGTCTGTCTTTTCATCGTTTATTCTGGCTGTCATTGTTGCCGCTGTTCTTGAAAAGATGGACACGGTCGAAAAAAAAAAGCCTGGGCGGCAAATCTCAACCTCCCGATCCCCGGTTTCGAGAATCCTGAACTTCGATCCGGTGAAAGAAATCTATAATATTATTCCTGAACCTGTTACTGTTAATCTTGAATCCATGGAAAACTATTTCAGAAGTGTAAGTATCCTTAAACTAGTCATGCGGTGGAAACTTCACCTAGCATTGATATTGGTCTTCACGTTCGTGCTTTCAATTGTCTTTTCGGGAAAGCACTTCATCGCTCCCCGTTTTAAATCGTTCGCCATTGCCTACCCTTCAAACGTTGCTCCATACAGCGATGAAAGTGAAACAGAGCAAATGCTTCAACTCATGCAATCAGGGTCGATTCGCGACAGTGTTGTGAAGCGGTTCAATTTGATTGCCCACTATGGCATCGATACCCTTGATCCGCTGTGGCGTAGCACCTTAAGCTATGAGTACGGTGAAAACATCAAGATAAACAAAACACCTTTTGAAGCAGTGATGATCGAGGTTTTTGATACCGATCCAGTTTTGGCACGCGATATTATCAACGGGATATTTGATGCCTATAACCTTAAAGTGAGGGCGCTTCATAACGAGAAATTCTCAGAGGTTGTAGCTATGTATAAAAGACATCTTGACCGAAAATATGCAGATATCGACTCTCTTGAAAGGCGTTTGATGACGCTTGGTGTAAGCTATGGACTGGTTCCTGGATTTGACGAGCAATCGCGTGAAATTATGCGTGCCGTCCTTAGAACCGGGGGTAATGCAAACCCGTCTTCTCCCGAGGTGGTTCGTATCCGCAAAAGCATGGAGGAGAAAGGTGGTGAGTTGGTTTATCTGGTAAGCAGGCTAAAAGCCGATGCTGTTGTGGTTTCCGACTACCAAAAAGAGTATGATATTGCGCTGATGAATCTCGATCGCGGTTTTACTTATGTTAACGTGGTCACCTCCCCCGATATTCCCGATAAAAAGGCTACCCCTGTGCGTTGGCTTATTGTTGTTGGAAGCCTTTTCTCTGTTTTACTTTTATCTGTGCTCGCGATAGGTGTTTTGGAAAACACTTCGCTGCGCAACGTTTCAAAGTAACCACCAAGCTGTTATGCCACAAAAGGAGATTGCTGTACCTGCCTATCGAATGAAATGGTTTTACTTGGTAGCGGTGGGCTATTTGCTTGCTGCAGCCTACTTTATCACCCATGAAAAGTTTATTGGGTTGCTGTTTCCGGTTGCAGTCCTTTTCCTTTTTTTCTTTTTGTTCTCGCTCGACTGGGTTTGGCTCATGGCCATCGCTTTTACCCCGCTAGCTGTCAATTTATCAGATTCTGAAATGGGTATTGGCATCAGCCTTCCGTCAGAACCACTGATGATCGGGATGTTGTTGGTTTTTACGATTAAACTTTTCTATGAAAGGCAATACGATTGGCGAATCATCAGGCACCCCATCAGTTTGGTGATTCTTCTGCAACTTGCCTGGATGCTGTTGACAAGCATCAGCAGTGAAATCCCTTTAGTTTCTTTTAAATATCTGTTTTCAAGGCTTTGGTTCGTTGTCCCTTTCTTTTTCATGGCCGTGTTGTTGTTAAAAAATCCAAGGTATATCTGGCGTTTTTTGTGGGCATACACGGTTCCGTTAGTGGTAGTGGTTATTTATTCGAGCATCCGTCATGCCCAGGTGGGATTTAACGAGGAGATAGGAAACTCGGTTATGACCCCTTTCTACAACGATCATACTGCCTACGGAGCCATTTTGGCTCTTATGATTCCGGCTGCCTTCGTGCTTAGTTTTAACTCAGAGTTTTCAAAAAAATCGAGGATATTTGCTTTAAGTTTGCTCTTGTTCTTGCTCGTGGGGCTTTTCCTTAGCTACAGCCGTGCTGCCTGGATTGGTTCTATCGCAGGGTTGGGTGTTGCTGTAGCTGTTTGGCTTAAGATCAAATTTCGTTTTATCTTTTTTGGGTTGGCCTTTGTTGTTGGCGTGTTTGCTTTATTTCAACACGAAATTCTCGACCGACTTGAAAAGAATAAACAAGATTCTTCGGCTAATTTTGTCGAGCACGTACGATCAATTAGCAATATTTCTACTGACGCATCAAACCTTGAACGGATCAACCGTTGGCAGGCTGCCTTCCGGTTGGCCGCCGAACGGCCTTTGTTGGGTTGGGGCCCTGGAACCTATCAGTTTGTGTACGCACCATACCAAATGTCGCGCGAGAAAACCATAATCAGCACCAACGCAGGCGACAGGGGTAACTCTCACAGCGAGTACATCGGACCAATGTCGGAACAGGGGATTCCAGGTATGCTCATCGTTGTTTTACTGGTAGGTGTGGTGATCTATTATGGATTGGAAGTCAGAAAGAAACTTGCCGACAGGCGGTTGAGGGCAATCTCTCTGGCGTCAGTCGTAGGGTTGGTGACCTATTTCGTTCATGGATTCCTCAACAACTTTCTCGATACCGATAAATTATCAGTACCTGTTTGGACTTTTATTGCCATATTGGTAGCACTCGATGTTTACCATGCTGCTTCTAAAACTGCACAAAACGGCAATCAGCATTTGCCTGAATAGTTGTTGGCTGTGCTATATTTGCATCCTGGATTTGAAAATTCGCCCTTCATGATTAAAAATGGCTTACTGGTTGTAGTTTTGGCTTTGGTAGCGACAGGCTGTTCGCTAAATTACTCTTTTACTGGAGCATCTATCCCCTTGGATGCAAAAACCATAAGCATTGGCTATTTCCCTAATGAAGCCCCGTTGGTGAACCCCAACCTGAGTAGCTCATTGACCGATGCACTGCGCGACAGGTTCTCGAGCCAAACCCGCCTCGATCTTGTTAATTCAAACGGAGATCTCGCTATTGAAGGCCGAATAACCGGATATACCATACAACCCACAGCAATCCAGGGAAATGATGTTGCTGCCCAAAACCGCCTCACCATAACCGTGAAAGTCACTTTTACAAATAAGTTTGACGAATCACAGAATTTTGACGAAACCTTCTCACGGTTTGAAGATTACTCTAGCTCCCAGGACATTAACAGTGTTCAGGATGATTTGGTGTCCCGAATCAACGAAGCTTTGGTTGACGATATTTTTAACAAATCAGTTGTGAACTGGTAAAAATTCGAGTGATGCAGTCTGTCGATAAGCAATTAATTTTGAATTACATCAATGGTACGGGAGTTCGTACATCGAACTACCTGTGGGATTTGGCAACGCTTATCGAGCAATATCCTTTTTGTCAGACACTTCACCTGGTTTACGCCCGCGAATTGCAATGGAGCAAAAGTGTGCATACTGCCCAGCAGATTCGGATATCGGCCTTGCACGCGACCGATCGTGCAGTATTGCGATTTTTGTTGAGTAAGGCACAATCGGTTGACGATGCCAGTGAATCGGATGGTTTAATTGTGACCGGCCTTGAGCCTGAGGTCCATATCGCGCACAGCCCTTCAAAGCCTGCTGTTTCCATGGAGAAACCTGCTGAAGAATTGTTGCACAAGGCTGTTCCTTCGTTAATTGACGAGGTCAGCGAATCATCGCCTGTTGAGGATGGTGCTGAAGTTATCGGGGTATCGGGAGTAATACCTGAAGAAAAGCCCGATAAAGCAATTTTGCCCTCTGATGAGCAATTGAGCGATGATCCGACGCAGGTGGTCAAAACTTCGAGAAAACAAGCCCTGCTTGCGTTGATCGATCAAAAACTTGAAGAGTTAAAAGCAGCCCGTCAGCGCGAAGAACAATCTATCAGACTTGCCTTGCAATCCTCAACCCCTGAAAATAATGTGCCGGATTCGCTCTTAAAAAAAGAATCGGCAAAGCCGTTCGATGTTAATGATTTGCTTCAAATGGAGGCTTTGCCGCCTGAAATGGGCAAAGGAGAAATCCAGGATAAACTTGGTTTAATTGATAAGTTTTTACAGGAGGAACCAAGGCTTTCAAAACCCAGAGCTGGTTTCTTTAATCAGACTGAGGTTGCTGCCCACAGCAATGCCGATCAGGAAGAAATTGTGAGCGAAACTCTGGCAAAAGTTTACATCAAACAGGGGAATCTGGCAAAAGCTGTTAAAGTATTTGAGAAATTAAGTTTGAAATTTCCCGAAAAAAGTAGTTACTTTGCAGCCCAAATTGAAAACTTGCTGAATAACAGTAATAAATCTTAAAATCCGATGGGTGGTTATATTTTAGTTTCAGTGTTGATCCTCATTACATGCGGTTTGTTAACCCTGGTAGTGTTGGTTCAGAATTCAAAAGGCGGTGGACTTGCATCCAACTTCGCCGGTTCAAATCAAATTATGGGTGTTCGCAAAACAGCTGACTTTCTTGAGAAAAGCACTTGGTCGCTTGCTGTTGTTTTGCTGGTTCTCAGTCTGTTCTCTATTTTTGTAATCCCAAGAGGCGTTGCTACCACCAGTACCAATTCGAGCACCGAACTCCGTCGTCAACAGGAAGCTGCCGGACAAAAAGCTGTCGATTTTCAGGCTCCTCCTGCCGGAACTGAAGTTCCAGCCGAGTAAGCAAAATTTTGATCCAAAAATTCAATGTCAGAATGTCAGAAGCATTCTGACTTTTTTTTGCGATTTTCTGAACCTTTGATATGTTCTATGCGCTGTTTTGCAATGGTTTAGTGTTTTTTGCTTTCAAATGCTTTTCATCACCATGTTGTACAAAATGGCATAATTGCCAGGTGGCACAGATTGTGCTAAGCCGGTGTCAGAATTTTTAATCCCACAAAATAAAATATTGTAATTATGGCAAATGTTAGCGTAAAACCTCTTGCTGACCGGGTTCTGGTTGAGCCGGCGGCTGCTGAATCAAAAACAGTAGGCGGAATCATTATTCCGGACACTGCCAAAGAGAAACCTCAAAAAGGTACCGTAGTGGCTGTTGGCCCTGGTAAAAAGGATGAACCACTTATGGTGAAAGAAGGCGATCAAGTCCTGTATGGAAAGTACTCAGGAACTGAGATCTCAGTTGATGGCAAAGATTACCTTATAATGCGTGAATCTGACATTCTTGCAATCATCTAGTTAGTTAAACAAATAGTAAACAATCATTTAATAAATAAAAATTATGGCTGCTAAGGACATTACCTACAATTACGAAGCCCGCGAAGCTCTGAAAAGAGGCGTTGATGCATTGGCAAACGCAGTAAAAGTAACATTAGGACCTAAAGGTCGCAACGTTATCATCGAGAAATCTTTTGGCGCTCCCGCCGTTACCAAAGACGGGGTAACAGTGGCCAAAGAAATTGAAGTTAAAGATAAAATTGAAAACATGGGTGCCCAGATGGTTAAAGAGGTAGCCTCAAAAACCAACGACAGTGCCGGCGATGGAACTACTACTGCCACTGTTCTTGCTCAGGCAATCTATACCCAGGGTTTGAAGAATGTTACTGCCGGTGCCAATCCAATGGATCTTAAACGTGGTATCGACAAGGCTGTTGCCGCTGTTAAGTCGAGCCTGGTTGCTCAAACTCAGAAAATTGGCGATTCCAATCAGAAATTGGAGCAAGTGGCCACAATTTCGGCCAATAATGACAATGTGATTGGAAAGCTCATTGCAGAAGCTATGCAAAAGGTTAAAAACGAAGGTGTTATTACCATAGAAGAGGCTAAAGGAATTGAAACCACCGTAAAAATTGTAGAAGGTATGCAGTTTGATCGTGGTTATATCAGCCCTTATTTCGTAACCAATACCGAGAAAATGGAAACCGTTTACGAAGATCCTTACATTCTGATCTATGACAAAAAAATCAGTGTTATGAAGGATTTCCTCCCTGTTCTCGAAAAAGTGGTTCAAACAGGTCGTGCCCTGATCATCATTGCTGAAGATGTCGATGGCGAGGCTTTGGCTACTTTGGTAGTTAACCGTTTGCGTGGAGCCCTGAAAGTGGCTGCTGTGAAAGCTCCTGGTTTTGGCGATCGCCGTAAAGAAATGCTCGAAGACATCGCTGTGCTGACAGGCGGAACCGTTATCAGTGAAGAAAAAGGATACAAACTCGAAGATGCCGACCTTTCGTATCTGGGTCGTGCTGAAAAGGTTTCTATCGATAAAGAAAACACCACCATTGTTAGTGGTCGTGGCGAAAAATCGGCTATTGATGCCAGAGTGGCTCAGATAAAAGCTCAAATTCAGACCACTACTTCTGACTATGACAAAGAAAAACTTCAGGAGCGTTTGGCTAAGCTTTCCGGTGGCGTTGCCGTAATTTACGTGGGTGCTGCCAGCGAAGTGGAAATGAAAGAGAAAAAAGACCGCTTCGAAGATGCCTTGAATGCTACCCGTGCTGCCAACGAAGAGGGAATTTTGCCTGGTGGCGGTGTTGCTTTCATCCGCGCTATTGATGCTTTGGACGCTGTTACCCCCGACAACGAAGACGAAAAAACTGGTATTGCTATCATCCGTCGCTCGCTTGAAGAGCCTTTGCGTCAGATTGTTGCCAATGCAGGTCTCGAAGGTTCGGTTGTAGTTCAGAAAGTTAAAGAAGGTAAAGGCGACTACGGGTTTAACGCTCGTACAGAAACCTACGAAAACCTTTTTGAAACTGGCGTGATTGACCCAACCAAGGTTGCACGTGTGGCTCTTGAAAATGCTGCCTCAATAGCTGGTATGTTGCTGACAACCGAATGCGTGGTTGTTGAGCATAAAGAAGACAAGCCTGCTATGCCTGCTATGCCGGGTGGAATGCCAGGTGGAATGGGTGATATGTATTAATAGGTATCTCCTTAAAATCGAAAGGCGGTTGTATTGTTTATGCAGCCGCCTTTTTTAATTAGCAGACTCTGTGTGGTCGTACATTGCACAGATGGGAATCAGCGGGATCGCTAAAATTTTCAAGCCAAACCAATCCAGGCCTTTTGCCTGGTTCAATACTGCCCAACTCTTCCCAATCATAGAATGTCGCACCGTTGAAAGTTGCCCAACTCAGAATCTCCTCCAATGGAATCGCGGGATATGCTTTTTTTAGCGCAACTATCTCGGCCCAAACCGAAATGTTGGGGTTAGACGCACTGCTGTCGGTTCCAATCAGGATTTTGTTGGTCATGGCTCTGATATCCTCTGCAGGAGGCATTGTGCCTGTGATGGTTTTGTTAGATTGTGGGCACAGGCAAAACCATGGGTCTTCAAAGAAGCTGTGAATTTCCTTTAACTCTGATTGGCTTATAAATGTATTGTGAACCAACATAATGCGTTGGTTCTTTCCAATCGTGGCGGTTAATTGCTTCATGGGGCTGTTGATGCCTTCACCAAGATGATCGCCCCGGGAGTTCCATTTTTCAAACAAGACTGCCAATGGACCGCTGCGCTTAGTAAGGTACTCTACCTCATCAAGGCTCTCCATAAAATGGTAAGAAACCAAATCGGATTGTAGCGTTCTTTGCCGTAACAATTGCCTGTGCGAGTGGTGGACAGAGTAAGGAGAATGAGGCGTTAGCGATGCCCCAAATCCTGAAACTTCCGAGATTTTTTTTATCAGCAACCCCTTTTTAAAGTTGTTGTTCATGGAATGCTCATCCATTCCGTAGTACTCGATGAAATGATGCCACCTCATGGGCAACGTTGTCTTTAAATCAAAGGAAACGGGTTCGTTGCAAATGTCGCCGGCACCAGATACCCCTTCGTCATACAGTTTTTCTAAGAGTTTTTTGATGGCTTCCCTTCGCGTTTCCGAGTCAATCCTGGTTTTGTTAACTGCCATTGCCTCGATGAAAGAGGCCATACTGCCGGTTTGGAACATACTCGGTTGCAGATGTGCCAACTCGGTGTGAATGTGGGAGTTGATAAAGCCCGGGCAAATGGCTCCTTTCAGATGGACAGCTTTTTCAGGAAGTTGGCTTACCGGGCCTATCTTGCAAATGGTTTGTGTTTCATCAAGGGCTATAAACTGATTCTCCAGGGCAGCTCCCTTCCCTGTGAAAAGATAGTCGGTAGTGTACAATTTTTGAGTCATCAGGGAGCAAAGATGATAAAAATCATTGATTTGTCGGATATATCGGTTTTTTTACGACCTTGCAGCCTTATTTTTCTACTTGATTCATACCTATATGAGAACTTTGATTACTACTCTCAGTTTTTGTCTTGCTATTATTTTGTCAGGTTTTAGCCAAACAGAATCTTCGCTTCGGACATTCCCTGATCATTATCTTGAAAAATTTGTTTCCGGAAATAAATCAAATCCGTCTGACGGTTCGCGCCAATTGGAACTGCGTCAGTTGATGCCCTCTTATTCCTTCTCCTCTTACCAGGTGAAGAGAATTTGTGAAGGGTTTGTTACAGATGAAGCCAGGTTGTCGTTCGCTATGAGTGTATTCCCCAGAGTTTCTGATAAGGAAAACTTCTACATCGTGTATGATGCCTTCGGGTGGTTTTCGTCGGTTATTCGGTTATACGATTTTGTTAAAACACAAAGCATTCAGGCACAACAGCCTTATGTGCTTCCTTCAGAAGCCAACTACATCGGCCCCACAAATTGTAAAGATTTTCTTTCTGCTGCTGATTTTGAAATGCTCTTCCTGCAAGCTCAGACCTTAACAGGTGAAAACCCCAGAAAGTTGTTCGTGTTGTCGGTAGTTAGAAATAACTGCATAACAACCGGTTATTTGATTCGTTTGTTGGCAATGGTTCCCGATGAAAACCAACGACTCGATATTGCAAAGCAGGCTTATGCTCAATTGTATGATTTAAACAACTTTAGTATGGTTTCTCAGTTGTTTTCAAAACCTGACCTTTTAGAAAAATTCCATCAATTCGAGATTTCAGCCCATCCTGGTCATGGGTTTGATCCGTTGCCGCCTGCATCTAAGCCCTCTTGTCAGGTTGATGAAACCGACTTTGCATCAATGCTCGAGTCGCTTGAACGACAAAGTTTTAACAATACCAAACTGACTCTTGTAAGGCAAATGCTATCTGGAGAGCGGTGTTTCAGTGTAAATCAAATTATTCAACTGGTCAACAGTTTTTCATTCGAGGCCAGCCGACTTGATATCGCCAAACATGCTTATGATTTTTGCAGCGAAAAGGATAAATATTTTTTAGTTGTAGATGTGTTTGAATTTGAGGCTAGTAAAAATGATTTACTTAATTTTTTAAAGAGTAAGTAAATAAATGAAAAAAAAATTCGTTAATGTGAAGTGTTTTAGTGCCCTAATCTTTCGGGGGTAATTTGTGCCCTGAAAGAAAGGTGCTCTGTTAAGCTTTAACCATGTGCCTATGAATTCACAGAAACAATTCACTTTGTCGGGTCAGATCATTGATGTTGTCAGGCAAAGAGTTTTTTCGGGATATATTGAAGTTGACAATGGCCGCATAAAGAAGATAAAAGAGAAGGCTGTTGCCGATAGCCGTTATATTCTTCCCGGCTTTGTTGATGCTCACGTGCATATTGAGAGCAGCATGCTGCCTCCTTCCGAATTTGGAAGGGTTGCCTCTGTTCATGGTACAGTTGCATGTGTTTCAGACCCTCACGAAATTGCCAATGTATTGGGAATGGAAGGTGTGCAGTACATGATTGATGACGGGAAGAAAATTCCATTCAAGTACTATTTTGGAGCCCCATCATGTGTTCCTGCTACGTCGTTTGAAACCTCCGGTGCATCCCTCACAGCTGCTGACGTCGAACGTTTGTTGCGATCGAAAGATATTCGTTATCTGTCGGAGATGATGAACTACCCGGGTGTATTATCCGAAGATCCACAAGTGATGAAGAAGCTTGAAGCCGCCCGCAGGAATAAAAAGCCTGTTGACGGCCACGCACCGGGACTTCGTGGTGCAGAGGCTGAAGCCTATATCAATGCCGGAATATCAACCGACCATGAGTGCGAAACCCTGGAGGAAGCCATCGAGAAGATACGAGCCGGAATGACCATTCTCATCAGGGAAGGAAGCGCAGCCCGTAACTTCAATGCGTTGGTGAGGCTTATAGCCGATTACCCCCAGCAAGTGATGCTGTGCAGCGATGACAAACACCCCGATTCTTTACTCAAGGGGCATATCAACGATTTGGTGGTTAGGGCACTAGCCGAAGGAATTGATGTATTCAAAGTGTTGAGAGCTTGTACTTTTAATCCGGTGAAACACTACGGGCTTGATACCGGATTGCTTCAGGTGGGCGATCCCGCTGATTTTATCGTTATAAACAACCTTTCCGAGGTTAAAGTACTGGAAACATATATCAACGGGATAAAAGTTGCAGAAGGCGGTCGGTCGTTGTGCCATGCCATGAATACCGAGACTCCCAACAATTTTAAAGCAACGCCGGTAACTCCTGCATCGTTTGCCGTTAAAGCTACCGGAAGGCATATACGAATTATTGAGGCCTACGACGGGCAAATTACTACAGGGAGCTTTATAGGCCATCCTCTGATAGTGGATGGAATGGCCGTGTCTGACATATCGAACGATATTCTGAAGATAGCTGTAATCAATCGCTATAAAGCCAAGGCAGTTCCAATGGTTGGTTTTATACATGGTTTTGGACTGCGTTGTGGTGCTTTAGCTTCAACAGTTGCTCACGATAGCCATAACATTGTTGTTGTTGGTGCCGATGATGAGGCAATGAGCTCTGCCGTCAACGCCATTGTTGCCAACAAAGGTGGCATTGCCGCTGCAAATGGTGGTGAAGTCTTCATATTGCCTTTGCCAATTGCAGGCTTGATGTCAACTCTTGATGCCGCCACGGTAGCACGTCGTTATGAATTGATGGATCGATTGGCCAGAGGATGGGGTGCCGACCTTAAGACCCCATTTATGACCCTGTCGTTCATGTCGTTGCTGGTTATTCCCAAATTGAAAATTAGCGATAAAGGATTGTTCGATACCCAACGATTCGAGCTCACACCACTTTTTGTTGAAATTTAGACTGTTATCAGATTTTATGAAGGTTTATCAGCCATTATAACCCATCATAGAAATTTGATTAACAATAGCTTCAAAATATTTATATATTTATGCTCTGAAAATATTCAAAATAATTATCTTTGCACAAAACTAACCACCATGCCGAAGATTGAACTTGACATTGCTAAATTGGAGAACGCTGCCAGTAAAATGCGTTCCATTGCTCATCCGATGAGAATCGCTATCATTGAAATGTTGAGCGAAACCCCGAAGATGAGCGTTACAGAGATCTACGAGAAGTTGAAAATTGAACAGGCTGCTGCTTCTCATCATTTGAATATCCTGAAAAGTAAGGGTATTCTTGCTTCAAAACGCGACGGGAAAAAGATATTCTACATGCTCAGGAACAAGGCCTTGTCTCAAATATTGGACTGCCTTAACCGCTGCGGCGAAGAATAATTCTTTTGCCAGTGGTCGATAGTTTCAGACATCAATTCAATCCGAAGTAAGAGATACGCTCCTTTTGTCGAAAAAGTTGTTGTGCTTGTCTCGTGGTGTCCTGATAGCCGACCCAATCCCCTTGCATTAGCTTAAACTTATACGGGGTTCTATCTCTTCTGATAGAGCCCCGTTTTTTTAAGAAAGTGATTAGTATTTAAGTTTCCAGTCTTCTTCAAGCTCCCAATTGGCTCGTATCTCGATCAGGTTCGGTCGGTAATCAACCGGCTCAGGCTGCCGCAGTTCCATGTACTCACCTGTATCCCATCTGTTGTTGTGGTTTAGATCAAGCACTGCTTTTAACCTGTATTTCCCGGGCTGTTGGTTTGAAATTGTGATTGTGGTATCTGATGAGAATTGATAGCTTGCCATGATTTTTTCATTTTCTGTTAACCAGTAAAGAATCTGGTTTACCCCGATACGACTTGTCGTGAGTTTTATCCGGCATAATCCATATTCTTCTGGAGATGAGAGGGTAAATGAATAGTTCGATTTTCCGTTATACAGACCGGTAATGCTCTTTATTGCTGAATCTGCCACTAGAAGTTTGCAATTATCTCCTGGTTTTAAACTGTTTTTTAGTCGAAAGTGCATGTTGCTGGTGGCTGAAGGTTTAAAACCTGGTTGCAGGGTATCGTCGTTAATCACCAGTTGCATCAGTGAAGTATCGAGAAATTCAACAGGCTGATCAAATGATAATTGAAAAGTATTAAAATAGGGAAATCGTTGGCCGCTCAGATTTGATTTCATGTTGAGTTGGGAATTGCGTTGGTTTCGTCTGCGCGAGACAATTTCCTTCTTTTTTGAGGGTAAGTGCAGGGTGTCTGTTCTTCCTGTTTTGTCGCTTATAATGAGGTGTACTGTGTCGGCTACAGGCTTGGGTATCCACAGGTCGATGGTGTCGTTTTGCGGGCTGAAAACAGAAAAAACGGGACCCATGGAGTCGGGGTTGAGGATTTCGATTGCAGGGTCTATTAGAGGATACCTGTAAGTAACGCGGATGGCGTCGGCGGGTGTTCGGTCGCGAGAGGTAATTCTTTGGATGCTGTCTTGTTCCGAAAACAACCGGAGAACTCCAAACGAGTATTTTGTTGACAATCCGTTGAAAGTAGCGGAGTCTTGTTGAATGGAGTCGGGAAGCTTTGCTAGCTCCACATCTGGATTTGTTTCAAAATTCTGGCTCAGAGTATCCAGTGTGTCTTTCGTTGATCCATTCAGGTTATTGTATTTCAGTGAGATGATGGTGTCGGAAAATGCAAATGATTCAGAATAGGGGTTGTAGCAGTAGTTCCCGTTTTGGTCGAGAAGTGCAACGAGGAGGTAATTTCCAGGAGCCAGGTATTCAAGCTTATAGGTTCCTTCTTTGGAGCATCTGGAAATGTAACGAGGTGGGTGCTTCATAACCATGCTGTCGGGGATTGAAACGGAATCGGGAAGATTGTAAAGGCCGGTTAAAACATTTTCAATTGGTTTGCCCGAAAAAGCATCCAAAACAACACCTGTTGCAGAGATGGTATCGATTAAATCTCCGGTGGAAAACACATAAGTATATCCGTTGTAGGTGTTCCCTTCGGTGATGTCGGCAATGGCTTCTCCGAAAAAGATGGAATAGGTAGTGCTGTCTGCCAGAGGTTCATTAAAAATGACCGACAGGGTTTTGCCTCTCAGTTTGAAATCGGGTTTCTCTACGACGGGTGGGCTTATAAGGATGTTTTTGGCAGCATCTTTTAATTTCACAAATTCATCAAAAGTTATCTCTATTCGGTCGCCATTAAAACGTATGCTGCCCAGTGGAGGGTTTTCGCTTATTACTTTAGGTGCCGCGGTGTCTTTTGGACCTCCCCCAAGCATCCCTTTAGTAGCACAGCCTTGCAACATCAACCCGATGCCAAGCCACATTAAAACGAAGAACAAAACTCGGCCTGGCAGAATTGTGTTGGCTTCTTCTGATTTTATTCTGTAATACATTGTTTATTCAATTATTCAACGAGTTGAGAGTAAGACAATTAAACTCTTTTTCCGATAAATACTCCAAAACCATTGGCAGTGCCTTGAGTACATTTTTCGAGGCCTTTTGGCTGTCGTGAAAAACAACTATCGAGCCTGGTCTTATGTTCCCAATAACCTGTCTGGCACAATCATCGGGCGAGAGTTTGTTGTTGTAATCTCCTGATAATACCGACCAAAGAACCACTTTATACTTCATTACCACTGCTTTCCATTGGGCTCTGGTAATCCGGCCGTAGGGGGGTCTGAACAACTTGCTGTTGATTAACTGACTGCACTTGACGATATTTTCAAGGTAACTGTCAGTAGGCGTTTTCCAGCCATTCAAGTGGTTGTAAGTGTGATTGGCTAACAGGTGCCCTTCGTTTACAAGCAGGTCAATTAGTTTGGGTTGGTTGTTGGCGTTTTCTCCAACACAAAAAAAGGTGGCTTTTGACTGGTAAGCCTTGAGCATGGCAGTTATTTCATCTGTTACGCCTGCAACAGGGCCGTCGTCGAATGTGAGGTAGATGGTTTTGTTTTGGGCCGGTGCCGGCCCAAAACAATAAGTATCACGAGGCATGAGTTTTTGCAGAAAAGCAGGCGGAACTATTTGGTGTATCTGCATCTATTGAAGTTTTGGATTTCGACGAACGTAATTTTCGTAGAACCTTTGCAATTCAGACGATGAAGTAGCTGACAATTCAGTTCTGTTTTCGCTTTGAAGTATTTGGTTTGTGTGGTTGAGCAACGACATGAGTTGCCTGATGTTCATGTCGTTTTGTTTGGTCACTCTTCGGGGTTGCTCTTCAAACCAATTGAGTCGGGCGATGAGATCATTCAGGATGGGTTTGATGAGTTCATCGCCTTTTTGAGTGGCTCCGGCTTCGTAATAAATCCCGGCGATTTCGAGTGTAAAATAGTCGTAAGGAACTACCCTGGTAGGAAAGAAATTCAGGGCTGTATCGCAAACCGAAATTGCTTTTTCATGTTGTTTTTCAAGCAGCAATCGGTTTGCCAACCGGTAATAGATGTTTCGGAGATTGGTTCCATAGCGCAAATAATCGTCGTTATAATACAAGGTAGTGTCGTTCATCTTTACAGAAAACTGTTTCATCAGGCGCTTATAGAGTATATCGCTGTTGATGTAGCCTGTTTGGTTGTCGGTTATAGTATCCCTGAAGGGCGTAAGTCTGTAGGCTAACCCTTCTAGCCTGAAGTAATCTCTCAGTCCTTCAAACACCGGCGACGCAGTTGGAGCCGTGATGTAAACAGGACGGGTCCAGTTGTAATGGGCAAGCAGATCCATCACCATCAGATCGTTTTTTTGGATTGCTGATTGTGAAATTTTCCACACCAATTGTTTCTCGGGCTCGATTTCTTTGGATGAAGACAGAAGGTCGGAACGGGAAATCGTGGCGCTGTCAACAGCTATCCCAAAAACAGTAGCCGGGAAGAAGTAAGTTGTATAGCCATTTGCTTCCTCTTGCTGCAACAGGGTTTCGTTGGTTTGAAGCACATGAAACAGTTCTCCAAGGTCAACCCCTCTCAGGCCTTCCTGTTCTACCAGATACACAATGTCGCGTGTTCCGGTTCGGTATTGATCGTGAGAAAGCGTGAAGGGAACAGGTTCCGATTCATATACCTTCGTTTTCATTTGATCAATATACCAGTCCATTCCCAGAAGACTGAGGTTGCAAACTCTAACATCAGTTCTGTAGTTTTCAACTTCTTGCATATACCACAAAGGGAAGGTGTCGTTATCGCCAACTGTAAAAAGGATGGCATCAGGTTCGCAACTGTCAAGATAAGCTTTAGCAATTTGGGCAGCAGCGTAGCGTCCCGATCGGTCATGATCGTCAAAGTTTTCCGAGAGTAACAGGGTTGGAACCGAAAGGCCGGCAATAGTGCCCAGGGTAACGGCCACCCAAGGTTTTGTCAGTTTCTTCAGCAAGTGTACAAGGGCTAGCACCCCTATCCCGATCCATATGGCAAAAGCGTAGAAACTGGCCGCGTAGGCATAATCGCGTTCACGGGGTTGGGGGCTGTACTGGTTCAAGTAGATTACGATAGCAAGGCCTGTCATGAAAAACAGGCTCAGCACTACCAAACCATCGTTCCGGCTTTTTGAAAAATGGAAGATCATTCCAGCCAAACCAAGCAACAAGGGGAGGAGGTAATACCTGTTTTCTCCTTTGTTGCGTGGTACGGTAGCAAGGGTGGTTAAATTGCCTACTCGTTGAGTATCGATAAAGTTAAAACCAGTGATCCAGTTGCCATCGGCTCTGTCAGAATAGCCCTGGATGTCGTTTTGTTTGCCACTGAAGTTCCACATGAAATACCTGAAATACATGTGGTTTATTTGGTAACGAAAGAAGAACTTCAGATTATCGGAAAAGGTTGGTTTGTAGTTTTGCCCTTTGGTGTCAGCTCCTGTCCATATCTTATATTCCTGAGCATGTTCTGGCTGAATGTTTTCGTACATTCGGGGGAATACTGTACATTCTCCGGAGTTGTATTTGGCTTTCGAGTATTGATTTTTGTGAATTATTTCATATTTCCCGGTAAGGTCGTTTCGGGCATAAACGGGCTTACCACTTTCATATCCAGTGGGTTCACTGTTGTAGTAAGGTCCATACAATAGGGGCCAATCCCCATATTGTTCCCTGTTCAGGTAACTCAGCAAACTGATTGCATCTTTTGGGCTGTTCTCGTTGATGGGCGTTCCGGCATTGGCGCGAATCACTAAAACCAGAAATGAAGAATAACCAATAAGGATGAAGGTGAATGCCAGAAGGGCATTGTGTATTTGAGCCCTGTTGTGCCGGTTACGAAAAATAATGTAGGAAATGGCAGCAACCACCGCAATCCGCAAAAAGAATCCACTTGTTGATGTGGCATCTACAAGATACAGAGTTGAGATGACCATTCCGGCGATAGCAAATATTCTGATCCAAACACTGCTGTTTCGGATGGTGTAAAACAGGCCGGCTATAATAAAAAGGGCCAGCAGGAGGGTAAAGAATAGGGTGCCTGTGTGGAAAGGTAAGTTCAGGTTGTTGACAAACAGCAATTCAGACAGAGCAAACAAACTCACAACTTCTGGAATGATGAGGTACATAACGGTAGCAATTAAAAGCACCGAAACCAGCAGCGCCATTGCGATATGAAGGAGTTTGGTTTTGTCTTGTCTTTTATAGAAGTAAATAAGCGTGATGGCCGGTATGGCAAGCAGGTTGAGCAGGTGTACTCCGATGGAAAGGCCCATAAGGTATGCAATAAGAATTAGCCAGCGGCTGGAGTGATCTTCATGCGATCGGCGTTCCCACTTGAGAATGGCCCAAAATACAACGGCAGTAAAGAACGATGACAGGGCATACACTTCGCCTTCTACAGCCGAAAACCAAAACGAATCGGTAAAAGCATACGCCAGGCTCCCTACAAATCCACTTGCCATTAACACGGCTATCTCTGTTTGGCTGAGCATCTCGGGCGATTTTCTTAATATTCTTAATCCAAGCATGCTAATGCTCCAAAACAGAAAAAGAACGGTAAACGACGAGGCAAGTGCCGACATCAGGTTGATGAGAAAAGCAACGCTGCTCACATCGGGTGCAGCTAATGAAAAAATCCTCCCAAGTAATTGGAAAAGTGGTGCTCCGGGAGGGTGCCCTACCTGTAGCTTGAACGCAGTGGATATGTATTCACCACAATCCCAAAGACTTACAGTAGGTTCGATGGTTAGGAAATATACTAGGGCTGATAGTAAAAATACACTCCAGCCAAAAAGGTTGTTTATTTTATGAAACTTATTCATATTCAGTTTAAAAGAAATTTCGGAATCGATAATATTTCTTACAGCGAAGGTAGCCAAAATCCTTTTGCCAACTAAAGTTACAGCATCCATCGGTATGTTTGAGTTGCATTACCTTTTAAACCCGCTAAAAAGCTTTTATTACCTTTGCAGCAAAATTTTGAAAATTATACCTATGCTTCGTTTAGTATTAGTTAGGCATGGCGAAAGCCAATGGAATAAAGAAAACAGGTTCACAGGTTGGACCGATGTTGAACTTTCTGAAAAAGGAATTGAGGAGGCTCGAAAGGGAGGAAAAATTTTAAAAGAAAATGGATTTGACTTTCGTGTGGCCTATACCTCTTATTTGAGAAGAGCTATTAGAACGCTGTGGTTGATTCTCGACGAAATGGATTTGATGTGGATTGATGTAAAGAAAACCTGGAGGTTGAACGAGAAGCACTATGGGAACCTGCAAGGATTAAATAAAGCCGAAACCGCCCAAAGGTATGGCGAAGAGCAGGTTCATATTTGGCGCAGGAGCTATGATGTTCCTCCCGCCGCACTGGCTGCTGATGATCCTCGAAATCCTCGTCTCGACAAACGTTACGAAAACCTTACCGAAAATGAACTGCCACTCACCGAGTCGCTTAAGGATACTATCGACCGTATTGTGCCTTACTGGCAAAATGAAATATCACAAAGCCTGAAAAAAGAAGGACAGGTTTTGGTTGCAGCCCATGGTAACAGTTTGCGTGGCATCATAAAGTACTTGAAAAACATGACTGAGGAGGAGATAATTGCCCTAAATCTTCCAACGGGAGTTCCTTATGTTTTTGAGTTCGACGATAACCTGGTTCTTCAAAAGGATTATTTCCTTGGTGATCCTGAGGAGATTAAGAAGTTGATGGACGCCGTTGCCAACCAGGGGAAAAGTAAATAAAATGATTCTTTGTAGGGGAGCATGGCTCCCCTTTTTTACACTATTTTTATGGCGCGACAGTGGATCATTCCTGATGTACATGGCTACCTTGAAACGTTGAAGTCGCTGGTTGATTACCAGATACGACCTTCTTCGTCAGATACTTTGTATTTTCTGGGCGATTATATTGATAGAGGTCCTGATAGTAAAGGGGTTTTGGACTACCTGATGTCGCTCCGCGATCGGGGAATTAAAGCCCGCTTCCTTAAAGGAAACCATGAGGAGTATTTCGCCGATGCGTGGAGAGCCGACCAGAATCTTGGAACTTTCTTAGGTATTCGCAAAGCCAATCCTCTGGCTAAAGATTGGTATCGCTATGGTGGAAAGGAAACAATAAGGAGTTTCGGCGTGCGTCATATTAAAGATATTGAAAAGAAGTATGTTGATTGGATTGATCAGCTTGAGTACTATATTGTTCTTGATAAATTTGTGCTGGTTCACGCAGGACTTAATTTTCAAATCGAGGATGTGTTTGACGATAAACAAGCCATGTTGTGGGCTAAGGATTTTCAATGCGACCTAAGCAAGATAGGTGGGAGGCGGGTTATTCATGGCCATACTCCTGTAAGCCATGAGTTTATTTTTGACATGGTGGAGTCTTCAAGATTTGAGTTTATCGATCTCGACAACGGGGTGTATTACAAAGGGCAGAAAGGTTTTGGAAACCTGACCGCCCTCGAAATAAACGAAATGATACTTCTGGCTCAACCCTCATTAGATGGTTAAGGTTGAATCAGTTTCTGGCTTTGAGTAAATCTCTGATTTCAGCCAGTAGTTTTTCTTCATTTGTAGGCTGTGGAGGTACCGGAGGGGGAGTGGGTGCCGGTTGTTCCTGTTTGGCTCTCATACGGTTCATTGCTTTAATCATCATGAAAACTGCAAAAGCAATGATAATGAAGTCAAAAAGGTTTTGAATAAACTGCCCGTAGTTAAGTGTCACGGCCTGGCTGGTCACTGTTCCTGCTGCATCTGCTACAGCCTCCTTGATGGTTAGTTTGAAACCAGTAAAGTTTACTCCACCTATCAATACCCCTAACGGTGGCATAATTACATCGTTGACCAACGAAGAAACAATTTTGCCAAATGCACCTCCGATGATGATACCAACAGCCATGTCGATCATATTTCCTTTCACGGCAAACGACTTGAATTCATCTAGAAATTTCATACTTGTAATGATTTTATATGCTTCACAAATATAGCTTTATTTTGTTTAAATAGATAGGAAGTACTGTAAAGTATTCGTTGGCTTTAGTTCAGGATTTATGTTTCCAGGCTTCGTGTGGCAGAAGGTGTTTTGAGCGAAGGAAAGTAGTGACTGGCAGCGCCGTCTTTTTTGATCTGTTACAGGTGTTGTTTTCACCCCCCCCTCCCTCGATTCTTTCGTTATGATGATGTTGTCATTCAGGTTTTTGGCGAATTGTTTCAATATATTGTCAGAACCATTGGTCGCGTCTGAGAATAAAAAAACCCGGCTACCGAGCCGGGTTTGAAAAGTTATGAGGTTCCAGACTAATTCGCTTCAGATGAGTTTTCTGAAGGCGCTGGTGTTTCTTTAGGAGCTTTGGCAGCAGGAGTTGATCCCGATTTTTTTACAGGTTTTTTAGCAGGTCTTTTTTTGCTTTTAGCCTTTTTTGTCGATTTGCTTTTGGCTTTCTTGGCCATTTTTACAACTTCCTGATTGTTTTCAGGTACAACGACTACCTCTTTTGGTTCAGTAACTATTTCCACCACTGGAGCTACAACCTCGGTCTCTACTGCAATAACTTCTGATTCAACTTTAGGTTTTTTAGGTGCTTTGCCTGTTTTTTTCTCTTTTACAGGAGCTGTTCTGGTGGCTATTGTGAAGGCCATGGTAATGCCTTCAGCAGTGATATACAGTTTTTTGTCTTCAGGATTAATCACCATCCACCCTTTTTTGGCTGCATTAAAAATGTTATTGGTCAGGTTATTGATCCGGCTAATATCTTTTCTGTCAGTCTCTTCATATTTTTGGACGATGTCTTCACGGGTAAAGGTTTTTTTACCAAAATCAGAAGCATACAGAGCATAAATCACAATCCATTCACGTTCAGGACCAGGGCGTTTTGCATTGCAAACTTCTTCAAGTGTAGGGATGAGCTTTAAATCAACTGTTACTTTTTCAATTGCTTTTTTCTTAGGTGCCTTGGTTTTAGCTGGTTTAGCTTCTTCTGGTTTGATTTCAGCCACAGCGTTTACTTCTTTATTGTCAGCCTTTTCTTTTTTAACGGGCTTTGGTGAAACTGCTGGCTTTGAGGTTTTAGCACTTTTTTTGGCAGTGGAAGCGGTTTTCTTTGGCTTTGCTTGTGCTGTTGGTTCAGGTTTATTCTCCACTATTTCTTCTTTTATTTCAGGAGCAACAACCTCTGCCTGAATTGCTTCAGCAATGGTTTCAGGTTCGCTGGTCTTCTTGGGACGACCACGTTTTCTTTTTTCCTGATCAACAGGCTCTTCAGTCTGTGGTTCAGCAATTTTGCGCGGTCTTCCTCTTTTCCCCTTTGCAGGAGTTTCAACTGTTTCTTCAGGTGTTTTGCCTTTTTCCAAAGAAGGGCTATCTGAGATTTGTTTTTCGATTTTAGCAGATGGCGTTGATTTCTCCATCCCACCGGTCAGAAAATTTTCCAGTCCGGTTCGCCTAATTTCGTTGAATTGTTCAATAACGATCTCTGATTTACCTTCCAGTTCGATGTTAATCAGACCGTTGGAAACTTTAATTTTAAAAATTGATTCAGCCATAACCTTGATTTATTTATTGTAATCTGTTTTCCCTATTAACCGATAGAGGAGTTTTAAAATAGACTCAATTATCTGATTTGCAAAAATAATACATTTTTTTACTTTGTCAAGTTTTTTTCGTTTTTTTAATAATCTTTTTTTTCATTAATATGCTTTCTAGGCTGCATCCAATCAGTCAATAAGATAAATTTTCCTGTTTTTTGTTTTTTATGTGACCTGTCGTTAATGCAGCATTCTTATTGCAAGTCAAAGATTTCCAATGTTGTAGCTTGTTGGTGGTTTTAATTATTTCTAAGGGAGTGGCTGTAAACCGTTGAGTGTTGAAGTATTGACGATTTTTCGTGTATTGTATGATTTTGAATTTTTGTTTTGATGATGCTTGTGGTTGGGTTAGCCTACCGGTTGGTTATTAAGCCTTTATTTTTTACTTATTGTTTTATCAGGAAGGGTTTAGCAGTTTAATTCGTTTGTTTGAAATGAGAAATCATTAAAACTTTGATAATTTGATTTGTGTAATTTGGTACTTTGATTTGGCATTGCCATAAGGTTTATCGTGCATTGCAGAGTGGGTATAAAAGATGAATTGTACACTTGTTTGTTGTTGAATGTGTGTGTTGTATAAAAATTTTGTTTGTAGCTTGTGTGGTTTAGGGCAATAAAAAAGGCCTCCGTTTTCGGAGGCCTTCATAGATTTAATGAGTCTTTATTTTCTACTCTCGATCAAAATCTCGAGCATTTTTACAGCTGCATCGCTTACAACGGTACCTGGTCCAAAGATGGCCGCTGCACCCGATTGGTACAAGAAGTCATAGTCCTGAGGAGGTATTACTCCACCCACAATAACCATGATATCGTCACGACCAAGCTTTTTGAGTTCGTCGATAACTTGAGGAACCAAGGTCTTATGACCAGCTGCCAGGGATGAAACTCCCAGCACGTGCACGTCGTTTTCAACCGCTTGCCTGGCCGATTCCTCTGGTGTCTGGAACAAGGGCCCGATATCAACATCAAATCCCATATCGGCATAGCCGGTTGCCACAACTTTAGCTCCGCGGTCGTGGCCATCCTGTCCCATTTTGGCAATCATGATTCGCGGGCGGCGTCCTTCGATGCGGGCAAATTCATCGGCCAGCTCGCAAGCTTTGTTAAAGCTTTCATCGCCCTTCGATTCTGATGAATACACTCCTGATATGCTTCTGATTACGGCTTTATAACGTCCAAACACTTTTTCGCATGCATCGCTTATTTCGCCGAGTGAGGCGCGCAAGCGGGCTGCTTCAATTGAAAGGGCAAGCAGGTTGCCTTCGCCTGTTTCGCAACTGTGTGTGATGGCTTGCAAAGCTTTGGCCACTGCATCGTTGTCGCGGTTGGCTTTCAATTGCGCCAATCGCTTGATTTGGGCTTCACGCACAGCGGTATTATCTACCTCGAGGGTCTCGATCGGATCTTCTTTCTCGAGACGGTATTTGTTTACACCTACAATGGTGTCGCGACGGCTGTCGATGCGGGCTTGTTTGCGAGCAGCAGCTTCCTCGATTCTCATTTTTGGGATACCTGTTTCGATAGCTTTTGCCATACCTCCAAGGCTTTCCACCTCCTGAATCAGATCCCATGCTTTGTGAGCAATCTCGTTGGTAAGGCTTTCAATATAATAGGAGCCTGCCCATGGATCAACCACTTTGCAAATGTTGGTTTCTTCTTGGATGAAAATCTGGGTGTTTCGGGCAATGCGGGCTGAGAAGTCGGTGGGAAGTGCTATGGCTTCATCCAAAGCATTGGTGTGAAGCGACTGGGTGTGCCCCAGGGCTGCTGCCATTGCCTCCACACAGGTGCGCGTTACGTTGTTGAATGGATCTTGTTCGGTGAGGCTCCATCCCGATGTTTGGCTGTGGGTACGCAAGGCAAGCGATTTGGGGTTTTTGGGATTGAATTGCTTGACAAGTTTGGCCCAAAGCAGTCTGGCAGCTCGCATTTTTGCAATCTCCATGAAATGATTCATCCCGATAGCCCAGAAAAAGGAGAGGCGCGGAGCAAAATCGTCGATGCTCATGCCTGCATTGATGCCGGTTCTGAGGTATTCCAATCCATCGGCCAGAGTGTAGGCGAGTTCAATATCGGCAGTTGCTCCGGCTTCTTGCATATGGTATCCCGAGATGCTGATGCTGTTGAATTTGGGCATATTTTCGGAAGTGAATCTGAAAATGTCGGCAATAATTCGCATCGAGGGGAGGGGTGGGTAGATGTACGTATTGCGCACCATGAACTCTTTCAGAATATCGTTCTGGATGGTACCTGAAAGTTGTTCGAGCTTCACTCCTTGTTCCATTGCTGCCACAATATAGAAGGCCAGAACGGGCAAAACCCCTCCATTCATGGTCATCGATACCGACATTTTGTCAAGAGGTATCTGGTCGAACAGTATGTTCATGTCGAGGATGCTGTCAACGGCCACTCCGGCTTTTCCCACATCGCCAACCACCCGAGGGTGGTCTGAGTCGTAACCGCGATGGGTGGCCAGGTCAAAGGCTATGGAGAGTCCTTTTTGTCCGGCTGCCAGATTTCGCCTGTAAAAGGCGTTTGATTCTTCCGCGGTGGAAAAACCAGCATATTGCCTGACAGTCCAGGGGCGCATCACATACATGGTGCTGTAGGGCCCCCTGAGGTATGGTGGAATTCCTGCAGCATAGTGCAAGTGTTCCATTTGGAGCAGGTCGTCGGAAGTGTAAACCGGTTTTACGGGTATCAGCTCGGGCGTTTCCCATAAAGGGGATTCCCCGGTGGGATTTTGAGCTGATGTGGTTTCCGAAGCCGACTGCAACCCGAGATCAATTTGATTGAAATTTGGTTTCATATGATTATTTTTCTTTGTTCATTACCAGGTGAAAGGATCGCGGCTTACGGGCATGGTCATGCAGCGGGCTCCGCCGCCACCACGCGACAGCTCAGATCCTTCTATGGTTACAACGCATTTCGTATAGTCGTCAGGATTTTTAATTCCTTCAATTACTTCGCTTGCCTTAAGAACCTCGAAACCATTGCGGTTCAGGTTTTCGATTGTATAAACATTTCGCTCGTAACCAACGATTTTGCCAGGTGCAAAGGCGAAGAAATTGGCCCCGCTGTGCCACTGCTCCCGCTCCTGAATGTAGCTGTCGCCTGTATGGCCGCCACAGGTCACAGGCTCCAGATCAATTCCAAGCGAACGAAGGGCAAGCAGAAGGTTTTTTTCTTCGGTTATGGATTTCACGGCTCCATTCTCCAGTTCTATGTGTATGGTCAGGAACCTGTTGGTGTTCATCACCACTGGCTCGTAGATCATGCATTGATCGCGGTCGAGAAAGGTGAAAACCATATCAAGATGGATAAACGATTCTGGTTTTAACGGGAGTTCCTGTACCAGAACATGTTTTATCATCTCTTTGCTTCTGATGCATTCCAGAATTCGGTCGATACCTTGTGAGGTGGTCCGTCCGCTCAAGCCTATGATTAGGGTATCGCCGCGAGCTACCAGAATGTCGCCACCTTCGAAGGTGATGTTTTCCTGGATGTGCGTGGCATCGGTGCAATTGATGGTTTGAGCATTAATTCTGGGGTGATAATTGAATATGGTTTCCATGATGAGTGCTTCGTGCATTCTCACCTGATTGGCCATTTTTGCAATAAGCACTTTGTTGCCAATGCTGATGGCTGAGTCGCGTGTGAAAAAGAAGTTGTGAAGCGGACGAACCTCATACCGTTCTTTGTCGAGGTAACGGGTCAGGTTGTCCTTTTTCATAACAACTCCCTCAATTACAGCATTGGTAATATCGTCGGCGTTGAGTGAGTGTAGGTAAGATTCAATATGAGGTACCCTGTCGTGACGGCAGATCTTTTGAATGAAACTGGCCCTGACTTTTTCGTTTTTGAGGGTTTCGCGCAGAAGGTCTTTTACCTGATACGTTTTCGATACCTTATTTAGGGTCTCTTCGAGTTGGGCATACTCTTTCGAGGCAATGGCCAGATTGAGGATGTCGCTGTAGAGCGCTCTTTCGGCGTTTCGTGGGGTCATGTTTTCGATTTCTGCACCAGGGGTGTGAAGAATGACTCCGTTCAAACGGCCAATTTCTGAATTTACCTGTATTTCTATTTTATCAATCATAGTATTTTCCGGCAAGTTGTGAAGGTTTACAAAATTCCGGCTTCGGTTTGGAAACCTTGGAGGGTTTCCAGTACATTGGATTTTACGTGTATAAAATGTTTGATGCCTGCCGTTTTCAATTCGTCGGCCGATGGTGGATTTCCTGCAATTACCACAACGCTTTTCCCTGCAATCTTTTCAAATATTTCGGGCGCTAAGGTTGCATATTCATCATCAGACGAGCAAATTACGGTGAATTCGGCCTTCGCGTCAAGAGCAGCTTTTACTCCTTCTTCAGCAGTTTTAAAACCATTGTTGTCGATAACCTCAAACCCTGCACAGGCAAAGAAATTGCATGCAAATTGAGCTCTTGCTTTTCTCATGCCAAAGTTACCAATGGTTAGCATAAAGGCTTTAGGACGGTGGTTGTCTTTTGCGAATTTGTCAGTGCGGTAACGCATGGCCTCAAAGGCCGCGGCTCCTCTGTAAGTTCTTAAAGGCGAAGTGATTAAATCAGGCGAACCAGGTGTGTTGTCCTGTCGGAGTATTGCTTCATCGAGGTTTCGGGTCATCTGTTCTGAAAAATTGGGATATTGGTTAGTCCCGAGCAAGATGTCGCGTCGCAAAGCCAGGGCCTGATCGCGTTTGCGTGCAGTGGCCTCGATCTGATCCTGAACAAACCCTTTTCTCAGTGCACAGAAATAGCCGCCTTCGTCTTCTGTCTTCAGAAACAGCTTCCATGCTTCGTCTGCAATAGCGGCCGTGATGCTCTCGATGTAGTACGACCCGGCAGACGGATCAACCAGTTTGTCGAAGTTCGATTCTTCTTTCAGCACCAATTGTTGATTGCGGGCTATGCGCTCTGAGAATTCGGTTGCCTGCCCGAAAGCTGAATCAAAGGGAAGTACCGTGTGGCTGTCGGTTCCTGCTATAACCGCCGACATGCTCTCAGTTGTGGTGCGCAGCATGTTTACGTATGGGTCGTAAAGGGTGAGGTTCCACTCCAGGGTTGTGGTGTGGATTCTCATTTTGCAATCAGCTTCGTTTTCTACTCCGAAGTTCCTGACAATTTTTGCCCATAACATTCTGGCGGCTCTCAGCTTGGCAATTTCAATAAAATAATTGGGGCCTGCCCCCATCTCGAATTTGATTTTTTGAGCAACCAGACCGGCTTCCAGGTTTCTGTCGGTGAGCTGGTGGAGGTATTCAACTCCTTGTGATAAAGCAAAAGCCAGTTCCTGCGAGGCAGTGGCTCCCGCATTAGCAAGCGAAAGGCTGTCAACCGAAAGTGCCGATAATCCTTTGTATGGCTTGCATTTCCCAACAAGGTCTGCTGCCTGATCAAATGCAGTTGATGCCTCCTGGCATTGGGGACAAAATTTCCCGTTCAGGGTTAGGTAAGCCAGTGGTGCAAACCCAAGCGATCCTCTTACAAGATCGTTTTCGAGATTGTGTTCCCTAATGTATTGATCCAGATAGTTATACAATGGTGCTGCCTGATGACCTGCAACAAAATTGATCTCTGTGGTTGCCAGTGGGAGGTTCTTCAGAAGTGTTTTAAAATCTTCATAAGAAAAAGTTTCCTCCTGTTTGAAGATAAATCCGAATGAATCAACTCCTTTGGTGAGAAGCCCTAAGGCTTTTTCGTTCATTTGGGACAGATTTTCCTGCGTAATTTCCAAGTCCTGCCTGATAAACCATTTGTTGTTGGTCGTTTTGGTGCCGCGAACAAATGGGTATTGCCCGGGTTGGCTTTTCAGGTGTTGGATGGAAGCCAGGTCTTCTTCCCGATAATAGGGTTTAACCGTGAAGCCTTCATCGGTTTTCCAGATTAGCTTTTTCGCATAATCTGCCCCCTTGAGATCGGCTGCTATAACGGCTTCCCATTCAGCGGTTGTAACCGCGGGAAACTCGGAAAACAGCTTTTCCTTGGTGTTGGGTGAATTTTTTGTATCCATCTTGTGTTCAGTTTTGTGACAATCCATTTTTGGGTTTCCAAAAATATCGGCAAAGGTACTATTTATTTACAGTTTATTTATTGATGCCGGTGCAGGGTTGTTCTGATCATCCTTTAAATGAGATGATAAGACTGGCTGTTCTAGTTGGTTTGGCTGATTTGTCAATGCCTTCCATCGAATGGTTTTCATCGGTTGTATTGTCCCTTAAGGGTGTCTGTTATCTGGATTAAAGTTGCCTTTTCGCAGGGTTTTTGAGGCATGACATTAACTTTTTGAATGTGATGATGTTTTAAATGAAAAGATTGATTGTTATGAAGGTTTCTTTGAGTGGATCATCGGGATTGATTGGAGGTGCATTGCTTGAGTACTATTTGAAGCAGGGGCACGAGGTGGCAGCACTTACACGAGGCGATTTTGTGAAGGGGGTGGATCATCTGAGTGAAATTATTAAAGATTCTGAGGTTGTTGTTCATTTGGCGGGGGCTCCTGTTGTAAAGCGATGGACCGATTTCAACAAGGAGCAGATATGGCAAAGCAGGATAGAGACAACCGGGATGTTGGTAGAAGCCATGAAGCGATCGGCTCCGTCAGTTTTTCTTTGCGCCTCGGCGGTTGGCATTTACCAGCCTTATGAACTCTCGAGTGAGGAGCAGCCTTCTTACGGCTCCGGTTTTCTGGCCGATGTTTGTAAAAATTGGGAAATGGCTGCTAATGAGGCTAATGAATTCACAAGGGTTGTCAATTTGAGGCTTGGTGTTGTTTTGCATCCCAGTCGCGGTGCTTTGGCTTCTGTGGTCGTACCGTTCAGGTGGGGTCTGGGAGGGAGGGTAGGCAATGGCAAACAGCCTTTCCCATGGATTCATGTTGATGATGTAGTTGCTGCTGTCGATTTCCTTGCCAACAGCACCTTGCAAGGTCCAGTCAATCTGGTTTCTCCCGGGCAGGTAAATTCTGATGGATTCAGCAAGTGTCTGGCTTCGGTATTGCATCGTCCGGCTTGGTTTCCTGTTCCTGTATTGGTTCTTAGGCTTTTGTATGGCGAAGGGGCTTCGGCATTGCTTGCCACCCCTTTCGTGAAACCCGGCCGTTTGCTTGAAAACGGTTTTCAGTTCAAGTTTCCCAATCTGAATGGTGCATTGGCTCATTTGCTTAAAAAAAAAGAAGACCCCGATTAGCCGGAGTCTTCTGTGAGTTATAGAGGGGCGTATATCAACCACATTTTGAATATCCACAGTTTTTGCAGGTCAGGCATCCTTCCTGATAAATCAAACCATCAGGATGGTCGCACTGCGGACAATGGGCTTTGGTTGGTTTAGTCCCGTCGGGGATAAACTTTTTTAGAGCTCTTTCAACGCCTGCTTTCCAGGTGTTGATGGAATCGGAATTGAAACTGAGCTTAGACACCAGATCTACCACGTTTGTCAAAGGCATTCCGTGCCTGAGGATTCCGCTGATGAGCTTGGCATAGTTCCAGTATTCAATCTCAAACATTCGCGACAGGCCTTCCATAGTGGTTTTGTAGCCTTCCTTATCGGCAAATTGGAAATCGTATCGGCTGTTGCCATCTTCTGTCCTGTTTTTAATCACCCAACCTTTTGTAACCCACCTTGGGGCGTAGAATCCTTCCTCTTTCCCGGTGAATATTTCGTAAGGGTGTCCCTGATACAGCCCGACCACAGCTACCCATTTTTCGTAATCATTCTGGAACCTGACTACCTCTGCTTCCAATACCTTGGGGCGGGGTGGTGCGTTGGTCTCTTTGATAGCCGGTTTGTCTTCTTTTTTCTCGCTTGCTACCAAAACACCTGATCTTGAGCCATCACGATAAACTGTCATCCCTTTGCATCCACTCTCCCAGGCAGTTTTGTATATCTGGCTGATCAGATCCTGTTTGGTTTCGTTCGGAACGTTAACTGTTACGCTGATCGAATGGTCAACCCATTTCTGTACAGCTCCCTGCATTTTTACCTTGGCTACCCAGTCCACATCGTTAGCTGTGGCTTTATAATAAGGCGATGCTTCAATAATGGGATTGAGTTGTTCGTCTGAATATTTGGTAACAGCATCCAGATCATAGCCGTTGATTCTTAGGTAATTAAGAAACTGGGGGTGAAATACATTGTACTCTTCCCAGGTATCGCCTACCTCGTCAGTAAAAGTGATTACAACGTTTTTGTCGTTGGGATTAACTTTTCTGCGACGTTTGTAGTTGATCATGAAAACCGGTTCGATTCCCGAAGTGGTTTGAGTGAGTATGCTTACGCTGCCGGTGGGGGCGATGGTAAGAAGAGCAATGTTTCTACGGCCGTGTTTTTCCATCTCTTCATACAGCGATGCATCGGCTTGTTTCAGTCGCTGGATAAAGGGGTTGTTTCTCTCTTTTTCGTTGCTGTAGATCGGGAATGGACCTCTCTCGGCAGCAAGTTGAACCGATGAACGATAGGCCTCAACGGCAAGTGTTTTATGGATTTCAACAGAAAAGGAGATTGCTTCATCCGAACCATACCGCAGGTTGAGTGCGGCCAACATATCACCTTCGGCGGTGATGCCAAAGCCTGTTCGGCGCCCTTCAAGGGCTTTGCGACGGATGTTTTCCCAGAGGTTTATCTCTATCCGTTTGGTTTCAGGATCTTCCGGATCCTGTTTTATTTTGTCAAGTATAATATCAATTTTTTCCAGCTCCAGATCAATAAGGTCGTCCATCATTCGCTGTGCTTTGTTGACATGATCCTTGAACAGCGCGTAGTTGAAGGTTGCCTCGGTCGTAAACGGGTTCTCAACATAACTGAACAGGTTGATAGCCAGCAAACGACAACTGTCGTAAGGGCAAAGGGGAATTTCGCCACACGGATTGGTTGATACAGTACGGAATCCGTGGTTGGTATAACTGTCGGGAACCGATTCGTTGATCACGGTGTCCCAGAAAAGGACGCCCGGCTCTGCCGATTTCCATGCATTGTGAATGATTTTATCCCAAAGTTTGCGTGCTTTAATGGTTTTGGTGAATTTGGGTTGGTCGCTGTCAACCGGGTATTGTTGAACGAAGTCGGTATCGTTAACAACTGCCCTCATGAAGTCGTTGGTTAATTTCACCGAGATGTTGGCTCCTGTTACCTTCCCTGATTCCAGTTTAGCGTCAATAAAGTCTTCGGCATCAGGATGTTTTACAGATATAGAAAGCATGAGAGCTCCACGGCGGCCGTCCTGTGCAACTTCTCTTGTTGAGTTGGAAAACCGTTCCATGAAGGGGACGATTCCGGTGCTGGTAAGGGCTGTGTTTTTCACAGGGCTCCCTTTGGGTCGGATGTGCGACAAGTCGTGCCCAACCCCGCCGCGACGCTTCATCAATTGAACCTGCTCCTGATCGGTTCTCATAATTCCACCGTACGAATCAGCCGCGGGCTCAGTGCCAATAACAAAGCAGTTCGACAAGGATCCTACCTGAATGTCGTTGCCAATGCCGGCCATCGGGCTACCCTGGGGGATGATGTAACGGAAATCGCGCAGCAATTCGAAGACTTCAGCGGCCGACATGGGATTTTTATAGCGTTTCTCAATTCTGTGAACTTCGTTAGCTATACGCCAGTGCATATCTTCGGGGGTAAGCTCGTAAAGTTTTCCTTCGCTGTCTTTCAGGGCGTACTTACTCACCCAAACATTGGCTGCAAGGGTGTCGCCATTGAAATAAACGGTGCTCTTTTGGATAGCTTCTTCGTGGCTAAAGGTTTTGGAGTTAGGGACTTCAGTCCCATAGTTTTCTTGTGGTTCGTTTAAATTTACCATGCTGACTTCTTTCTCGTGGGTTTCAGTTTTAACTTCTTCGAGGTAATCTTCAAAAAGGTCTATCATGTTAATGGTCCTTGGTTTTGTTGAGACTCTTTTTTTGAGTAACTCATCGTAGTTCGATTTTTCCTGTGTCTGGCCTGCGATTTCTTTGAAACCTGTGAATTCTGCACTATTCATATCAGCAAGGGGGTTGAGGGGTTAATTAATTATAACAGCGATAATTATAGTATAAAGGTGAGTCTTTTTAAAGTCAACACAAGGTACAACGAACGGCTCAGATTGGATAGGAAATTTTATTAACAATTTAATATAATGATCAGTATATAAGATGCTTAGGGTGTTGATAAGTTTTTTAAGAGCTCAATAGTAGGATAAATCCACTCTTTTTAAACAATAAATGCTCTTACAAACCTGTATCCCGATAGGTGTGTTTAGGGCCACGTAAGCTTGGTCCCAAATCCTAGTTGATTGTGAGTCATTTTGATATGGTCAGGTTTTATCATCCACAAATGTGTCTCCATCAGTTTGGCAATCGGAAACCGTTTTGTATAAGCTTTGTAAGCTTTTTCAACGTTTGATTCGTTGCATGGCAACATGGTTCCTGAAAACTGGATTCCCTGAATTCGTCCTACCAATTGAGTTTCCCATGCAATGGTGCCGGCAACTCTGGGGTTGTCGTTTGCTTCTTGTCCATGCCTGGTAGTCAGGTCCGATGTAACCACAAAGGCTTGTTCATCGTCCATCCACGCGTAAAAGCAACTGGCACTCCACGGATACGCTCCCCTGCAGGTAGCAAGCGACAACAGGTGATGCTTCTTGATGAATTTTACTATTCTTTGATCCATTTCTGGTTTCAGTTTGGAGTTATTTACCTCCGAACAACATCCTTATTCCCATTAAGATAATGAAAACAGCGAATACTTTTCGTATCACGTTTTCGGGTAACGACAAGGCAAATCCCGACCCGAAGTATCCTCCTATAAAAAATGCCACGGCAATGATGGCAGCATAGGTCAGGTTGATGGCTCCTGCTTTATAATAATTGATGGCTGCCAGCAATCCAATGGGGGGCAGCATCAGGGCCAGACTGGTGCCCTGGGCTGTATGCTGGTCAACGCCAAGCAGATAGATCAATGCCGGGATTATAACAATGCCGCCTCCCAGGCCAACCATCCCCGAAAAGATGCCTGCAATCAGTCCAATAACGATTAGAAGTATAAAAGTTAACAATTCCATTTTTTTCTGGCTTGTGATGCAAAATTAGCCAATACCATGTTAATAACTCCATGTGTCATTTTCAGGTTTATAGTGTTTTTATGTTTGATAAACAGTGTCTTATAAGCCGGAGGCAGGCTTGAAAAGTTTTCAATAGTTATTAACAATTGCTGTATCTGCCTGCTTCATCGCTTATTACTATATCCTTTTTTTCCAACATCAGGAGTGAACGATTTAATGGCTTGTTGTAGCTTTGCCGGTTTAATTACTTTTTGCAATATATGGCTTATTCTGTATTCCCTTTCAACCCATTTCAGGCCAACACCTACCTTTGGGCCGATGCTTCAGGCGATTGTGTAATGATCGATGCTACTTTTCAGACCGAATCCGAATTGAGCCAGGTCTTAGATTGGATAAAGGTTCGGGGATTAAATTTGAAAATGTTGTTGGTTACCCACTACCACGTTGATCATGTGCTGGGGGTGGGTCTTTTTAAAGAGAAAACGGGTTTGCCTGTGATGGCTCACCAGGCTGGTAATCTGTTTTTCAACCAGGTGGAAGCGCACGCTGCTAGTTTTGGGCTTAGTATCTCTGGCAATTTTATGCCAACCGGCCAGGTTTCAGACGATGAATTGATAAGTGTTGGAGGAAGTACCATCCGTGTGTTGTACACCCCGGGTCATGCCGATGGAAGCATCTGCTTGTGGATAGAGACTGACGGGCTTTTGTTTACAGGCGATGTGTTGTTTCACGAGAGCATTGGTAGAACTGACCTTCCAACCGGTGATTTTCAAACATTGGCCAATTCTGTTACAACCAAACTGTTCCCTTTGCCTGACAATACCATCGTTTTGCCGGGTCACGGCCCAAAAACCTCCGTAGGTCATGAGAAGCGGTTTAACCCGTTTCTTTAGCATCAATCCATTGTTTTAGTCCCGAAAGGCTGCTTTCTGTCATGCACTTGAAGTGTTTCTTCGGACAACGGGTGTAGCCGATCTTTGAACAAGGCCGGCAGCTAAGTTTGTTGTTTTCGATGTTTAGAATCCTTCGGTTTGGATTTGGAATGTAGGGATACATCCCCAATGCCGGAACCGTATTGCCCCACAGAACTACGATTTGGCGATTAAAGGCCGCTGCGGCGTGCATCAACCCGGTATCGGAGGTAAACACGGTGTGGGCTCGCGAGAGGATGCTCACAGATTGGTTGAAACTAATCTTGCCGCATAGATTCAGAACTTTATCTTCATGAAACAATTTCCCGATCTCGATCCCTTTCAGGGCGTCGTCAGGCCCGCCTAATATAATGCATGGCCGGGGGGTTGAATGAATGAGTTCGCAAACCCGATCCAGGGGTATTTGCTTGGTATAATGTTTAGCCCCGGCAACCACTACATCATAATCAGAATGAAACTGATCAACAATTGCTTGTTGTGCTTTCATGTCGTCTTCGGTCAGGTAGTAATCCAGTCCTTGGTTGTCGTTAACAACTCCCAGTTTTTCAACCGCTTTAAAATACCTGTCAACCACGTGAGTGCTGGGCATGAGGTTAATTTTGAAGCGAACCAACAACCATTTGCGAATGTTAAGTTTTGGAAAACGATCTGCCGGACGGCCCAAAAGAAGGGTCAACCGGCGGCTTCTTGTATTGTTATGAAGGTCGATAACAAAGTCGTAATGCTCCTTTTTAACAGTCCCGAAAATTTCCAGGGGATCTTTGTCAATTGCCCAAACTTTGTCAACATGAGGGTTGTTCGACAGCAAAAAGGCGTTTTGTCTTTTTGTAAGAAAATGAATATCAGCATGTGTCTGAAGTTTCAGGCACCTCACAACGGGTGTTGTCAGAATAATATCACCCAGCGAGCTAAGACGTATGATGAGCAGCTTCTTCAATGTTGGCCTTGCTTTGAAAACAGATTGACGGCAAATATACGGCTATAGGTTGGTAGTTGTTGTTGCCCTGCATTTCTTCTACTTTTGCACCATGTTTCTTGTCGATACCCACACTCATATTTATTTGCCTGATTTCGATAACGACAGATCAGAAGTCATTCACCGCGCCAGGCAGAGCCATGTATGTAAAATGCTGTTGCCCAACATCGATCGTCAATCGTTGCCACTGCTGAATAAAATTTGTCAGGATTGGCCCGGTGTATGTTACCCGATGATCGGGCTTCATCCCACTTCGGTTGACAATTCTGACTTTGAAATGCCATTTTGGATTGAGGATGAATTGATTGAAAGACGTTATGTGGCAATAGGTGAGGTGGGAATTGATCTGTATTGGGAAAAACGGTTTCGCGACCAGCAGGTCGAGGTGTTCAAGTACCAGATTCAACTTGCTGTGCGTCATGGGCTTCCACTTGTAATTCATTCAAGAGAGGCTACCTCCTTGATTCTGGAGGTTCTAGAGCCATTCAAAGGGAAGGTGCAAGGAGTATTCCATTGCTTTAGCGGAACTGAATCTGAAGCCGCGCGAGCAATAGAGATCGGATTTCTGTTGGGAGTGGGAGGGGTGATAACCTATAAAAACAGTCCTCTTCCGGCAATTGTAAGTAAGTTTGGTCTGAACCACCTTTTGCTCGAAACAGATGCTCCCTACCTGCCTCCGGTTCCACACCGCGGCAAGCGCAACGAGCCTTCCCATACCTTCATTGTGGCCGGCTTCATAGCCAAATTACTTTCAGTACCTTTGGAAGATGTTGCTACGGCTACTAGCCACAATGCCTTGAAATTGTTTTCATTATAACTACCTTATAATACATGCCAAACAGCAACAATCCTTCAGTTTTGGTGATCTACACAGGGGGCACTATTGGTATGATCAAAGATACCATTACCGGTGCCTTACGCCCATTCGACTGGGATCATTTGTACAGGCAAATGCCCGTTCTGGAGAACCTCCGGTGTAAAATCGATTCGTATTCCTTTGACCCCTTGATCGATTCCTCCGATATGAACCCTTCTTTCTGGGTTCGTCTGGCCGATGTTATAGAGCAAAACTACGAATCATACGATGGCTTCGTGGTGCTTCACGGAACCGATACGATGGCTTATACAGCTTCAATGCTTAGCTTTATGCTCGAAAATCTCAACAAACCTGTGGTTTTCACCGGTTCACAACTTCCTATGGGGGTTATTCGCACCGATGGTCGTGAGAATTTCATTGCCAGCATCGAAATTGCCACAGCCTATGAAGAGGGAACCCCATTGGTTCCGGAAGTTTGTATATGCTTCGAGAACAAGTTGTTCAGGGCTAACCGGACCATCAAATTCAACGCTGAAAATTTCGACGCCTTCCTCTCTGGAAATTATCCCCCCCTTGCTGAAGTGGGAATACATATTAAATACAACCGGAGTCATATATTAAAGCCTAATTTCAGGAAGCTCAGGATTCACAGAGGGATTGATACCAATGTGGCTGTTTTAAGACTTTTCCCGGGCATCAGCCCCGGAACTGTGTGCGGAATTCTGAATATTGAAGGGTTAAAAGGAGTTGTTCTGGAGACCTATGGATCTGGCAATGCCCCTACAGATCAGTGGTTTCTGGATGCTATTGGCAAAGCTATCGAACGTGGAATACATGTTTATAATGTTACCCAGTGCAAATCGGGATCAGTAGAAATTGGATTGTACCAGACCAGTGTGAGTTTAGGGCGTATTGGTGTGACAGGGGGCTACGATATTACAACCGAATCTGCTCTGGCCAAGCTGATGTTTTTGTTGGGTATGGGGCTTGATAATAAGCAGATTAATGCACTTTTAGGGCAATCGCTCAGGGGCGAACTCACCGTTACAAAAGAAAATTGAAGCCTCCATACTAAAGAAGAAGATTAAATCGTTAGAGTATTGTATTTCAGTAAATGAGGTATAAATCCAATTGTCAAAAAAATGTCGTGATGGTTCACCTCTGAGAAAATTTGTATATTAGCGGCCTGAAATCAGGCACTCCAAAATGCCCGTTCTTTGAATTATGGAGAGGTGGCCGAGTGGTCGAAGGCGCACGCCTGGAAAGTGTGTGTACGCCAAAAGCGTACCAAGGGTTCGAATCCCTTTCTCTCCGCAAAACTTTTTAAAATTTGAATTCCAACAACACATCACCAATTAACATTTAATCAATAGTTTAACTATGAAAAAACTAGTTGCTTTTTTGGCCATAGCAGGAATGCTATCATTTGGAGTGTCGAACTATGTTTCCGCTCAGGAAGAGGGAGCCACTCCCGCTGACACCACACAGGTTGCTCAAACCGAAACCCCTGCCGCAGCTCCTGTTGCAGCTGAAGTTCCGGCTGATGCCCCTAAATCCTTCCACCAGATTCTGAAAGATAAATTTATCGATGGTGGTGCCGGATGGATGACCCCGATTCTTATCGTGCTCATCATTGGTTTGGCTTTGGTTGTTGAACGTATTATTTACCTCAACCTGTCGGCCACCAACACCACTAAATTGCTCAATAAAGTGGAAACTGCTCTTGAAACACAGGGTCTTGAGGCTGCCAAAGAAATTTGTCGCAACACCCGTGGTCCCGTTGCAAGCATTTTCTACCAAGGTTTGGATCGCTACAACGAAGGGATCGAGATTGTTGAGAAATCGGTAGTTAGTTATGGTGGTGTTTTAATGGCCCGCCTTCAGAATAACCTCCCCTGGATCACCCTTTTCATTGCTCTTGCTCCTATGCTCGGGTTCTTGGGAACAGTAATCGGTATGGTGCAGGCTTTCGATAACATCGAGGCTGCCGGCGATATATCTCCCACCGTTGTTGCCGGAGGTATGAAAGTGGCTCTGCTCACCACCGTGTTCGGTCTGATCGTTGCTATCATCCTTCAGGTTTTCTACAACTATTTGGTTACCAAAGTTGACAGCATCGTTAACTCGATGGAAGATGCCACCATTACCTTCATGGACATCCTCGTGAAGTACAAAAACGATAAAAAATAATTCTGACAATGGATAGCTTTATCAATATCAGTTTCATTGCAACCTACATCCTTCTTGGACTGGCCGTTGCAGCTCTGGTAGTCTTTCCTCTCTATGCCCTTGTTACCAATTTTGGCAAGGCTAAGGGTGGACTTATCGGGCTGGCAGCTATCCTGGTTGTGGTTGCCATTGCAATCGGTGTTTCACCGGTTGATCAAAGTGAGAAATTTCTGAACGCAGGTATTTCTCCCTTCACATCACAACTTATCGGCGGCGGTTTGCTTACCATCTACATCCTGTTTGCAGGGATCATTCTGGCCGCTGTTTACACAGAAATCAGCAAGTGGTTTAAATAAACCCCCTTGTAAAAATATTTATCTATGGCAAGACAATCTGTAGAAATTAACTCGGGTTCGATGGCCGACATCAGTTTTCTGCTGTTGACTTTCTTCCTGCTCACCTCGTCGATTGATACCGACCTGGGGATCATCAGGAAGTTGCCACCACCACTCGAGAAAGACCAGACTCCGCCAGATATCAAACAACGTAACATTTTCACCGTGATGGTCAACAAATACGACCAACTCCTGGTGAAAGGACGCGAAATGGATATCAAGTCGCTCAAAGCAGAGGCTAAGGAGTTTATGGCTAATCCATACAACAGGGAAGATTACCCTGAAAAGAAGATCATTGATGTGCCTGAATTAGGCCAGGTAGAGGTGACCAAAGGTGTAATCTCTTTGAAGAACGACCGTGGAACTTCCTACGAAATGTACATCAAAGTACAGGACGAGCTTACTGCTGCTATCAATGAGTTGCGCGATGATTTATCAAAAGAGAAGTTTGGGGTGCCTTTCTCGAAGCTGACCGACCAAAAAAAGGTTGATGCTATCTCAACTGCAATCCCCATCGCTATCTCAGAAGCTGAACCTGAAAATATTGGAGGTAAATAGTTATGGCCAGATTCAGAAAAGACGGCGGGAATAGCGTTCCCGGGATCAATACCGGATCAATGTCTGATATCATCTTCATGTTCTTGTTCTTCTTCATGGTTATCACAACCATGCGTGAAAGCACCTTGCTGGTGAAAATCAAAGCACCTCAAGCCTCACAGGTTCAAAAACTTGAGAAAAAATCGCTCGTGAGTTTCATTTACGTTGGTCCTCCTATCCGTTCACAATACGGAAGTGAATCGCGTATCCAACTCAACGACCACTTCGCTACAGTAAAGGATATTCAGGAGTTTATCCAACGGGAACGCGAGGCTCGCGATGAAGTTGACCGCAAGATGCTTACTACATCAATGAAAGTTGACAACTCTGTTCGTATGGGTTTGATTACCGATATTAAACAGGAGTTGCGGCAAATTGGTGCCTTTAAAATCAATTACTCTACGAGTAAGAAGGTTACGAAGTCAAACGATTTTTAGTCATCGTTTCTTGATATTTATCGGGCATCCTGAATTTCAGGATGCCTTTTTTTATAATCAATGGTGAGTATTTTTCAACTGGGTTACTTATCCACTCTCACACCGGCTCAGGTGATTGTAAAGGGGATGGATACCTCATAGCAGATGGGTGTTTGCTTGTAATACGATTACCGGGGTATTTGAATTCGGTATCGGTTGACAGGGCTTTGCTGTGCGGTTTTTCTGCTTGCGTAAACGCCAATCTGACGTTTTTTTCCTGACTTCGACACTTCATTTTGATTGGTTTTATAACAATCAGAGAAACAATTGTATATAAAATTTGCGCCACCATTTTGGGTGGCGCAAGTATTTTTGGAGCTATATTAGCTTATGTTT
>JAQVCV010000040.1 GCA_028689615.1 Bacteroidales bacterium
GAGCACAGTTTTATTAGCAGTTCTATCGTAAGGGAAATTCTCCGGCATGGGGGTAATCCTGTTGAATTGCTTCCACCTGGGGTGATTCTGAGATAAAATTTTTTTTATCGCTTCACGTTCCTGCTTCATGAAGGATACATCAATATTTCTTTCAGGACTTGTGTTGTGCCTTACCCTCGCCTTGAATGGACAAAATGTGTTTATCAAGGGCCGGGCGGTTGTGCCTCCTGGAAATGTAGTCCGCTTACTTGCACCGGTATCACCATTCCTTAATACTTACGATCAGATTGATGTTGATACTATTTCCTCTGACGGCTCTTTTGAACTTCGGGCTGATATCAGGTGTATTACAAGAATGGCTGTCGATATCTGGTTTCATCGTGATTACTTTTTGCTTCAGCCTGGCGATACTCTGGCAATAATATCCGACCAGACTGTTTCGTGGAGCCTTGGAGCCGGTCAAAGCTCAGCAGGTTTTTTTGAAGCAGACATTGATCCCTATAAAACTACCCATATAATAACCAACTTTGAAGTAACAGTGGCTCATGTGCTTGACTCTGTTTTCGATCAGGTTTTCCGCAAAAGAGATTTAACGGTTGCACGACGAGTGGTGGCTTCGTTCGAAAAACTTGCTGCAAATTCAAACGATACCATCGCTCAGCTTCATGCTTTTTACCAGCTTGTGGCTCTTAAACTTGATATGGGGCTTATGTCTTCAGCAGAAGCTATAACGCTGATTCTAAGTAAAAGACCCGACTATTGCAACTATTCTTATATGGAACTGGTTGTGAAATTATTCGGACAGTATCATTTAAAAAGTATCGATTTACAGTTGTCGGGGTGTTTGCAAAAGGCTGTCAAAGGGGGATATTCTTCTTTTCTGAATTGTTTGGGAGCTGATAGTCTTCTTAAGAACGAGATTATCAGGGAATTGGCAGCTCTTGTTGTCATGGGCGATATAGTGCAACAGCTCCCTTCTGCCGACCGAAAACTGCCGATCGCTATGTTTGACTCCTTATCGTCGGATACCAAGTTTGAAGAGCATAAAAATTTAGCTTCCAGGCAGGCTCTAGCCCTTCGGAGGCTTGTTCCAGGGTTTCCTGTCCCTCCTCTGCAGGGCAGAATGCTGTCTGATGCTGACACTGTTAATGGGCAGCCTTTGCTGATCATTTTTTCGCACAGCCGGTGTGCTTCATGCAACGAGTCAGCAGAATGGTTGTCGTCTTTTGTTACGGCCCAGAAATGGACCGGTAGAGTTTTGACTGTATTTACCGATTCCAGCTATTCGGAATACCTTGATTTTATTTCAGTTAAGAAATGGCCTTGGGAAAGTATATGGGTTGGCAACGATATTGAAGTGTTGGAATTGTGGGGAGTTCGCTCGTTGCCCCTTACTGTTGTGGTTAGTCCGTCGGGAGCTATCGTGCATTATCCCTGGTATTTGCCAGGGCCTGAAACAGAGAGATTTTTGCTGGCGCTTATTGAAAAGAAACGTCCTGTTCGTCGTCCGATGCGGCCGGCGAATCGGTAAAAAGGGAGAAGTTCACTTTGCCATAGGTTCGTTGCTCGAGAAAGTGGGGATGCTGGTTGAACGAGAGCCTCGGACCGTGTTCAAGAACGAGGAGTCCGTCGGTAGCAAGGAATCCTCCCGTTAAGACTATATCGGGAATTGTATCAATGCCCTCAAGATCGTAAGGGGGGTCAGCAAAAATTACATCGAATTGTCTGCCGGCAGATCGCAGGTAAGAAAAGACATTTCCCTTCATTACCATCAGGTTGTGAAAATTTAACTCTTTGGCAGTATTCCGTATATAATCGGCGCAACGGGGATTTTGTTCCACTGCTATAACCTCGGTGCAGCCACGGGAGGCAAATTCATAAGATATAGAACCAGTTCCGGAGAACAGATCCAAAACGGTGATAGCATCGAAGTGGAAGTAATTATCCAGTATGTTGAAGATGCTTTCCTTGGCCATGTCGGTTGTTGGCCTGACCGGCAAGCCGGCGGGAGGGTGGAGTTGCTTTCCGCGGCGTGTTCCTCTTATAATGCGCAAAGTGAAGTGTTTAAAATTGTAAAATAGCCATGTTTAGGCAAGTCGTCAAATACAAAAGGGAAATCGAGTGCAGTGAGACGGGGCATGAATCCAATGTTTCTTATATACCTGTAGATGATATTATAAACCTCAGATTCTTTCTCGATTTCACCCAGCAGGGCTACCTCGGTTGTTTCGGGGTTGAGTCCGAGTTGATCCATTGCAAAAAGCAGAAAATAAGCGAAGTCTTCCCTGTTTCTGTATTCAAAAGAATTGAAAAACCGGAGTTTTTTATCTTTGATGTAAACCAACTCAAACCATCGTGGCCTAACGTGAACAAAAACTTTGTCATCGGGCTTAAGATTTCTGAATTGAGAAACCAGTAACTCAATTAAAACCGAAGAAGCACAGTGTATTAGGTTGTATCTTGTGATTTGTTGAATTGAGTTTTCGAGGTCGGATTGGATCGTGAAGAGTTGAATAACAGAGGCCGATGGGATTTGATCTGCTTTTACACTCTCTTCTTCGGCAAGGGGATGGTTAAAGCCCAGGATGTTTCGGTTGGTTTCTTGAGCTGCTAAGGCTAGAGGTACCAGCGTCGATTTACGCGTCTCAAGATACAGGTTTATTGAGGCAAATGGTAAGTTCAGCCAATCGTTTTGAAGGTATATCTCTGAGAGAAGTGAAACGGCTTGCCTCCATTCAACAGGTTGACTTGCTGTTGATTGGTTAAAGAAAGAAAATGCTTCAAGGCGGATTACTTTACCGGGTTGAGGTACAGCCAACGAAAAAGAAACTCCATCCTGAGAAAACAGGATGGAGAGTTGGTAACGTTTTGCTTCAGCCGCATCGAAACTCTTATCGCAGATATTCCATAAGCGGTGATAGCTGTTTGGCATGGTAAAGGGCGAATGATGGACTATTCCCAGTTACCGTCGGTACTGACTTCTTGCATCGATCCGACTTTCAGGCCAGCATATTTATCAATGTCTTCACGCCCTTTATTCAGGTTGCGAACAAGCTGTTCGTCAAGGCCATGAAGGATAGCGTCGTTGTGAGCTCTTACTTCAAAAACATCAACTTTTAAGCCTCCTTTGTCAATTTTTCCGGCTTCAATTTCGAATTTCGCCCCGCTGCTTCCGGGTATAACGGCGATGTTTTCAAGAACAAATCCTTCACGCTTCCCAAACAATGAGTCATACACACTGATGAAACCAATCGTATCAACAATTGAGCGACTGAAGGTGGTATCGGTCGGGTCGGCAATCATTTTCACTTCCGGAATTTGGCCTACGCGTGCGAAAGCGATCAGCGAATCCCAGTTGGCTGTGTAACGCTTGTTTTCTGTGCGGAAAAACTTCTCGAGATCACGAATATCTTTCAATTTTTGAATCACGGCTTCATACCTGATACTCTTGGTTCTGTCAAAACGGACAGGGGTCATAATGCTTTCATAAACCAGGTAGCTAAGACCAACGATCACTAGAGCAAAAACGATTTTAACAACTGTTTTCATGATTTTTTCTGGGTTTAAATCTATGGCAAAAGTAAGTTTTTTTTGGTGATTGATCATTATTTGTGCAAAAAAACAAGTGGCTGGATCAAACAATGTCAAAACTGATAAACAACGGCTGTTTGTAGTCTCATATTGCCTGTTTCAGTAATTTGCGACAACTTGTACCGATCGTCGGGAGTTCCGTAACCCACACCGGTGTATTCCATTTCGAGTGTAATGAAAATGGGTTTAAAATTGGCTTCAAAACGTGGTGCTATCCTGTAAACATAATCAATCTGGTTGCCACGTCCGTAAAAAAGGTTGGTGGCTGCGTGTTGGGTTCCCATGTTTTTTGTGTATCCGGTGAACAAACCAAGCCGCCATTTCTTTAATTCATATGTAAGGTCGGCCCAGGCAGCCACATTCCATATGTTTATATAAGTTCTGTGATCAAGGCTGTCGGTTGTTTTTACGGCATATCCTCCCAACATCAGATGATCTGATAGGTTTTGTCCGGCAATGGCTTGTGTTTTTATTTCGAATTTGCCCAAAGTGATTTTTGTAAAGGCATGAAATGCAATGGATCTGACTAATTCATTGGCTTTAACCAAACTGTCAGTAACCAACCGGGGACGTAGTTGTTTGTAATCGAAGCCCAGCCCGGAAAAAATTTTGTTTCCGCAGTACTGCAATTGGAGATGAAGATTGGGAATCAAACCATTGCGAAGGTAGTTTTGAGAACTCCCATCAGTTCCGGGTGAAGGATAATCGCGCTGTGCGTAAGCTACTGCTATCATTTTAAGTTTTCCCGGAAAGTATTCAAATTTAACCAACGGGCTCCTTGTGAACGATCTGAATGGAGCACCTGTGTTAAGAGCCAGCACCCGCGGAAGCATTTCCGGAACATCGAGCGGCGACCAATATTGCCCTGCCATGATGGAGGTTTTCTCCCATTTCATCTCAACATAACCATGACGAAGTCTGAAGGCGTTGTTTTCTGAATTGGATGGTCCTGTGAAATCACCCTCGATGAAGGCTTTAACAGCTGCCCCCAGAACCTGTGGCCCTTTGGCAGTAAGGTTTAGTCGCGTGGTCATTCCCCACTGGTTGAAATTGGCAACCTGGTTTAAATCGTTTCCTTCTACATCGAGCTTGGGCTTTAATGGATAAAAAATAAAAAATCCTTCCCGCGATTCAGCATTCAGGCGTGAATCGAATGCTGCATCAGCACGCACAAAACCATGAAGGACGATTTCTGGTTCTTTGTTCTCGTTGGTCTGGGCAATCAGTCCCAATGTAGTTGACATGACTGCCACAACAGTCAGCAATTTTCGACAGGTCATAGATGTCATTTAATTAATTGTGAATGAGAAGTATGAGGTGAATATGGAATATCGTTGCAAATGGTGGCTGTTTCTTTATTTGGCGAAAGGGTGTAACAAACATGTTGAAGCCCATTGGTTATTAGCAGATGTTGGGCTTTATAAACTATGTTGTATTTAAGTGCCTGATCGAGTACGCTCTGGCTTAGCTTAACTGAAGGAGCTTTGCATTCGCAAATCAACCAGGGAACATCCGGAGCCAGAAAACACACCACATCGGCCCGACGCGACGTTTTGTAAACTTTTATCGTAGTTTCCACGGCCATGAGAGAAGGACTGTAGCGCCGATGATTTATCAGAAAATGGATCAAATTTTGTCTGACCCACTCTTCCGGAGTTAAGGCCACTTTCCGTCGCCTTACGATATCGAATACCTGAGGCGTGGTCGTGTCGTACGAAATCCGGAGGTTGGCTTGTGGAAAATTCAACTGATCCCTCAGTTACATCTTTAAACGGCAAAGGTACGCAGAAAGGTGTTGTTTTTTGGGTTAATTTTGTTCCCAAATATCCCACGCCACCGGCCTGTGATCTGCCAGTGCGTACTCGGTGTGGAAATAAGTGAAATCGATCAGCATTATGAAGACCAAAGATGAAATTGTAAATAATTGGTTGCCAAGATATACTGGAAAGCAATTAGATCAATTCGGAGAATACATTCTTTTGACTAACTTCCAAAGATACGTCAACCTGTTTGCCAATTGGCACCATGTTGAGGTAGATGGTATGGATAAGAGCATGCCATCAGCTACTGCAGGCAATATCACGATCATAAACTTTGGCATGGGGAGTGCCAACGCTGCAACAGTGATGGATTTGCTGAGTGCCGTAATGCCCAAGGCTGTTCTGTTCCTGGGAAAATGTGGTGGCTTGAAAAAGAAGAACAAGATTGGCGATTTAATTCTGCCTATTGCAGCTATCAGGGGTGAAGGTACCTCGCGCGATTACTTTCCAAAAGAAGTGCCGGCTCTCCCTGCCTTTGCATTGCAAAAGGCTGTTTCAACAACAATCCGCGACCACGATTCCGATTATTGGACAGGAACCGTTTACACAACCAACCGGAGGGTTTGGGAATATGACGAACGCTTCAAAGATTACCTCCGTTCTACCCGCTCTATGGCAATAGATATGGAGACGGCCACACTGTTTATTGTTGGTTTTTCAAACCATATTCCAACCGGGGCTCTCTTGTTGGTTTCGGATCAACCTATGATTCCTGACGGGGTGAAAACAGAATCGAGCGATAGAGCAGTGGATCAGCATCACGTAGATCAGCATCTTAAGATTGGCATTGATTCGCTTAAGCAACTCATCAACAATGGACATACCGTTAGGCATTTACGATTTGACATCGATTAACACTGAATAGAAATGACTTTTGACCAGATAATCAATAATTTGAATAACCGGATCTACCATCCGGTGTATCTGCTTCAGGGTGAAGAGCCTTGGTACATCGATCAAATATCTGATCTAATCGAAGATCGTGTGCTCGATGAAAGTGAAAAAGAATTCAACCAGATGGTATTTTATGGGCGCGATAGCAATGTTTTTCAGATTATTGATGCTGCCCGGCGTTATCCAATGATGGCTAATCATTTGGTTATTATTGTGAAAGAGGCTCAGGATTTAAAAAAAATCGAAGACCTTGCCAATTATTGTCTTAAACCTACGCCAAGCACTCTGTTGGTACTCTGCCATAAACACAAAAAGGTTGACGGAAGGAAAGCTGTTGTCAATGCGGTGAAGAAAAACGGAGTTTTGTTTGAAGCGAAGCCATTGTATGATAACCAGGTTCCTGATTGGATAGGGCAATACATAGCGAAGAGGGGTTATACAATCACCCCCAACGCCACCATGATGATGGCAGAGAACATTGGTAATAATTTGAGCCGCATCAGTAGTGAAATTCAAAAGTTGCTGATAAACATTCCTGAAGGAGGGCAGATTTCTGAAGAAACTGTTGAAAAGAATATTGGTATCAGCAGAGAGTTCAACATGTTTGAGCTTACCAAAGCCATAGGGCAGCGTAACAAACATAGGGTAATGCTCATCGCCCATCATTTTGCAGAGAATCCTAACGAGAACCCCATGGTGATGCTTACGGCCACGCTTACCAACTATTTTATCAAAATCATCAAAACCCATGCACTTCAGGGCAAAGACAACAAAACTATAGCCTCGGTGCTGGAGGTTAACCCCTATTTTGTTGGAGAATACCTTACCGCCGCGAAAAATTTTCCGTTACCCAAAGCAAAACGGATTATTAACATCTTGAAAAAGTATGATTTGAGAAGTAAAGGGGTTGAAAACAATTCTACTGATCATGGCGAGTTGATGAAGGAACTGCTGTTTAAACTGAGCTATTAAAAAAACCTGAAACTTCGTCTCCCGACGTAGTTTCAGGTGGAGTTTTTACGGTTAGCGGGAATTATAATAAAAACGTAAAAGGTTCTAAATTAGGGTATTAACGTAACTGTGCCTTGCGCGGAATGGTGTTTACCGGTTTCATCTGTGAAATGAATCTGGTAAATATAAGCGTCGGCCGGAGCGCGGTTTCCTCTGAGTTTGCCATCCCAGCCCTGAGTCATGTCGCGGGTCTCAAAAACAAGTTCACCCCACTTGCTGAAAAGTTTTATCTCGAATTGTACAATCCCCTCGCCCCTTACCAGAAACAGATCGTTAGATCCGTCGTCGTTAGGTGAAAAAGCGCGAGGAACGTATAGGGCACAATCCAGCATCTCGATGTTGAAGCGCGATACTGAAGCAACGCCATCGCTGTTTTCAACAGTTACTTCATAAGTAGTGGTTTCTGTTGGTTTCACAGCAATGTTTCGGGCATAGTCGCCTGTGCTCCATGTGTATCTCCAGCCTTCGGGCGCTACCAGCGAAACTTCTTCACCCAAACATATCTGGATACTGGTTTCTGAAATCAACGGTTCAGGATTTATTAAGTCGGGTTGGGGTGTTGGTTCTTTAACGTGGTTTTCTGATGCTTTGGGTGTGGTTTTCTTTTCGATAACCTTTGTTGGAGTGGTAGCAAGGGTTGCCGGTTTCGACTGTGAAATCGTTGTTTCAGTTGGCACGGTTTGAGCCTCAGTTGTGGTTTCCCTGGTTTCATGTGAAGAGGCAGCAGTTGCCTTTTGATTCACAGGGGCATCAATTTTCTTCAAGGGTGCCTGCTCAGGGGATTTAACAACCTTATCGGAGGCAGGTTGTTGATTTTCAGTATTTTCGTCTTTAATCGCTTTTGCCTCCACAGCAGCGATTGTTTGCGCTTGAGGAGCCAATACCTTTTCCTGGCTTGTTTCTGTTGGCAAAACCTGAGTTTCAGATGGGATGTTATATTGGAAATACAGGACGACAACTAAGGCGATGCCAACAACCGGAGCAAATCGGGTATAGCTAAGATGCAGCCATTTCTTTAATAAGAGATTGCGTCTCAGTTGTTTCCATACAACAGGGTTGGGGGTTTGTTCGAAATCGGCAAAAACTTCCCGAAAACGGTTCCCAATGTTATGGTTTTCCTGTTCCATTTATTTTAACGTGTTATTTATTTCCTGTCTATTTGCAGATTGTAGGCTCCCAGGCGTTTTTGCAACAACCTTCGGGCATGAAGCAGTTGAGTTTTGGATGTACTCACCGAGATGCTCATTATTTCCGCAATCTCTTTGTGCTGGTAGCCTTCAATTTCATAAAGGTTGAAAACGGTTCGGTAACCAACCGGAAGACTCTGCACCAATCGAAGCAGATCTTTAACATGCAATTGGTCAAATGCTATCTGACTGTCTTCGGTGATCTCTTCTATCTCTTTAATATCTTGCTGATAGAAGTGTTTTCGCAAACGCAGATAGTAGTTTATGGCTGTGTTGACCATAATCCGACGAATCCAGCCTTCAAAAGAACCATCGCCACGAAATTCTCCAAGTTTCATAAACACCTTGATAAATCCTTCCTGAAGCATGTCTTCAGCTTCCTCTTTATCGCGGGCATAGCGCAAACATACACCCAACATTTTTGGGGCGAACCTCTCGTACAGAACTTTCTGCATTTTGAGGCTCCCCTTCAGACAGCCTCTGATTATTTCGGAGTCATGAATCATGAAACGTGGTTACATCAGGCCAGACAAAGCCTTAAGGTGAAAGGTTGTTCGGATGGTGTTACTTTTTTTTGCTTCTGTAATACAGGATTGAACAGCCTTGGGGCTGAAAGAGGTTGGAAGCTATCTGTTGAAGGTATGAACTGGTTATCTGGTTGTAACGATCTGCCTCATTGTTGATTCTGTTGCAATCGCCCAGCAGCTCTGCCAATGCCAGCATGATGGCTTTGTTTTGGATGCCCAGCCGGCTCATGGCAATACCTGTGAGAGCCTTGTTTTTAACTTTTTCGAGTTCATGTTCAGTTATACCGGTATTCAGATAGTGGTTGATTGTTTCCACAACAGTATCCACAACGCTGTAAATATCACCTTCGATGCGGGGTTTTAGAAAAAGACAGAACAAACCGTTTTCAAACTCTTCCGAAAGAAAACACTCGGCTTCGGTGAGCAATTCTGTTTCCTTTACCAGTTTCGTAACAAGGATTGAGGATTCTCCTCCAGCAAGCATTTCAGCCAACAGTTCGTAGGCCTGATAATCGGGATGCGCCCTGCCTGGCATCTTCCATGCTAACAGTGCGATGTCGTAAGGCACCTCTTTAAATACGGTGAGTGTGCGAAGTGCCTTTTGAGACGGTTCTGGTGCGAAATTTTTTTGAGAAGGGGGGGAGGAGGGAATGTTACCAAACCATTTTTTTGTTAGTCTTAATGCTTCATCGCTGTCAATGTTTCCCGCGATGGTAAGTACAGCGTTTGATGGTTGGTAGAAGCGCTGGTAGAACTGATGAACCTGACCGAGAGTGGCCTGGGCTATGTGGTTCATATCTGCCCCAATAGTTGGCCAGCGATAAGGACACTTTGTGTAGGCCAGTGGCTTTAATTCAAGCCATAAATCTCCGTAAGGTTTGTTCAGAAAGTTTTGTTTGAACTCCTCCAACACTACATTTCTTTGTATTTCAAGGCTTTCGTTGTTGATTGCCAACGATAGCATTCTGTCTGATTCCAAACGGAATCCTGTTTCAACATTCACGGCCGGAACCTGCATGTAGTAATTGGTATAATCAGAAGTAGTGAAAGCGTTGTTTTCGCCTCCAACTTTTTCAAGTTCAGCATCGAAGGAAGCAACATGAAGCGATCCTGAAAACATCAGATGTTCGAATAAATGGGCAAAGCCGGTCATGCCAGGGTCTTCATCGGCCGATCCAACATGGTAAGCAACATTGATGGCAACCATGGGGGTGTTGGAGTCGGTGTGAACCAGCAAACGAAGCCCGTTGGGGAGAACAAAACGGTTGAATGTGATCATTATCAGAAAGAAATTTCCTTGTTGTCCGAAAACCACCAGCTTTCGGATGAAGGGCTGAATATTAATTTATACTTTTGCAAAAAAAACGATGTTTGACCAGATTCGCAAAAAGAAACCAGCCAGGTGACAGAGGCGAATAGGGTTGTACACACCAATACTGTTCAAAACCATCAGATATGAAACGAGATACTCAGGTTTTCGAGATCATCGAAAAAGAAAAAAATCGCCAGATTAACGGACTCGAACTAATCGCGTCTGAAAACTTTGTAAGCACTCAGGTGCTGGAAGCTATGGGATCGGTCATGACCAACAAATATGCTGAAGGATACCCTGGTAAGCGTTACTATGGTGGCTGTCAGTGCGTTGATGAAACCGAGCAATTGGCTATTGATCGGGTGAAGGAACTTTTTGGCGCGGAATGGGCCAATGTTCAGCCCCATTCAGGGGCACAAGCCAACATGGCTGTTTTGCTGGCATGTTTGAAACCAGGAGATACCTTCATGGGGCTTGATCTTTCACATGGTGGCCACCTGTCGCATGGCTCACCGGTGAATTCATCTGGTATTCTGTATCGTCCTGTTGCCTATACCGTTGAAGAAGCTACTGGTACCATCAACTACGATAAAATGGAAGCTGTAGCTTTGGCTGAAAAGCCAAAACTGATAATTGCCGGTGCTTCTGCTTACTCACGCGATTGGGATTACGCCCGTATGCGCGAGATTGCTGATAAGGTTGGAGCTATTCTCATGGCTGATATTTCGCATCCGGCAGGCCTAATTGCCGGGGGACTTCTCAACAACCCCGTCCCTCATTGTCATATTGTTACAACCACAACTCACAAAACCCTTCGTGGCCCTCGCGGAGGCCTTATCCTGATGGGTAAAGACTTTGAAAATCCATGGGGCTATACCACACCCAAAGGACAGCTTAAAATGATGTCGGCGTTGCTCGATTCTGCTGTTTTTCCGGGGGTTCAGGGTGGTCCGTTGGAACACGTAATTGCCGCTAAAGCTGTTGCTTTCGGCGAGTGTCTGAGCGCTGATTACAAGAATTATGTTGCTCAGGTCAAGAAAAATGCAACCGTCATGGCCGATGCTTTTATGAAAAAAGGATATCACGTGATATCAGGTGGTACCGATAATCATTTGATGTTGATAGATTTACGCTCAAAGTATCCCGATATCACCGGTAAGGTTGTAGAAAATACTTTGGTAAAGGCGCACATCACCGTGAATAAAAACATGGTGCCTTTTGACAGTCGTTCTCCCTTCCAAACTTCCGGAATCAGGGTAGGAACTCCAGCCGTTACAACTCGTGGTTTGAAAGAGGCCGATATGCCCCTTATTGTTGATCTTATCGACCGCGTGATTGCAAACATCGATAACGAAGAAGTTATTGCTGAGGTTGGAAAACAAGTTGTTGAAATGATGAAGGACAAACCGTTGTTCGGTTAATAGCCTTTTTTACTGCTATTTTTAAAACCAGCACCCGGTTGCTGGTTTTTTTATGTTGTTTTAACATGTTTTTATTGTTTGGTTAATAACAACAGCTTTTATTGCGATCGATTCTGTTGTTACAATTTACACATTGTTTGATTGTTAACTTTCAGATTGTTGGTAGTTTACGGTTGTATGAAATCGGCTTCTGTTTAATTTCTTTCGTAAAGGCGAATACCAAGGTTCATCTCATTTGTGTAAAAGGCGTAACTCCCCATGACGATTTTGGTATAAACCACCAGCTATCTCAATTGTTGATAAAGTAAATAGTATGAATATGAAAAATTTGTATGTTTTACGCCATGCTAAGTCATCGTGGAGTTTTTCTGAATTGGCTGATGACCAGAGACCTTTGTTGGAAAAAGGGAAAAAACGGACACGCAAAACCATTGAATTCATGCTCAAGGAGGGCGTCAGGCCTGAATTGATGATTAGCAGTCATGCTGTTCGGGCTTTTGAAACTGCTAAAATAGTTGCTCATGCGTTGAATTACAAGCAAAACAGCCTGGTTGTTAGTCGTTTTTTGTATTCATGCGATGCCGATGGAATTTTCAATGAACTGTTTGCTGTGAGTGATGATATTCAGTCTGTTATGGTGATAGGGCACAACCCTACCCTTACAAACTTTGTTAACAAGTATCTGGATGCACCCGTTGATTATTTACCAACATCAGGGTTGGTGGGCATTGCTTTTGAAACCGACAAATGGAGCGAGTTGCCATTGGCTCCGGCACGAACGCTTTTTTTGGCTTTCCCAAAAGAGTTATAGCTTCGGTGTATATTTTTTTTCATTTTTAGCCTTAATTGCCTGTGGTTTGATCTGCCATTGAGGTTTCATTTTTGTTGTGTTGCTTTATAAAAACAAGTAATGTTTGTAAGTTTGTAAAAATAATGGTGCACTATGGATCTTAATTATTCGATTGATCCTGTTCAATCAAAAGATGATTTGTTTATTAACCGGGAGATCAGCTGGCTCCATTTCAACGAGCGTGTTTTGCAAGAGGCGGTTGATCCTGCTACCCCTTTGCTCGAGCGACTTAAATTCCTGGGTATTTACTCTAATAATCGCGACGAGTTTTTCAGGGTTAGAGTGGGAACTCTCAACAGAATGGCTCATGCCGGCCAAAGATTGAATTACCCTGTTGGTTTTGATCCGAAAAGCACTTTGTTGAGGATCACCGAATTGGTTCAGATGCAAGAAAAGAAGTTTAACGAGGCCTATCAGAACCTTGTCCTTGAATTGGCTTCAGAGAACATATTCATCATCAACGAAACCCAACTCAACGAAGAACAGGGCGATTATGTCAGGCGGTTTTTCAAGGAGATACTCCGTTCGTTTTTATTCCCGGTGATGCTGAACAGCGTAAAGAGCCTGAAGTTTCTAAAAGATCAATCGTTGTATCTGGCAGTAAAGCTAACCGACAGCCACGACAGGCTTAAGGAGAACGCCGCAGTAATCAAAGTTCCTACCCAACGCTTTAGCAGGTTTTTGTTGCTGCCATCCGCACCTCGTGCAACCAGCATTATTTTGCTCGACGACGTGATTCGATATTGCCTGGCTGATATCTTTCTGGTTTTAGGCTATGATCGTTACGAGGCTTATACCATCAAATTTACGCGCGATGCTGAGCTTGATATCGACAACGATGTGAACAAGAGTTTCCTTGAAGTGATGAGTCACAGCGTAAAAAAGAGAAAAGAAGGACTGCCTGTCAGGTTTGTTTACGACCGTCAGATTCCGCCAAAACTTCTCGATAGAGTGATGAAGAAGCTGAAAATAAGCGATACAGATAATGTTCGCGCGGGTGGTCGCTATCATAATTTTAAGGATTTCATGTCGTTTCCACATGTGGGTCAGCCCCGTCATTATTTTAAGCCATTTCCACCTTTGCCTCATAGGCTTTTGCCAGATAACAAGAGTATCATGGCCGCCATCCGACGAAGCGATATCATGTTGCATTTCCCTTACCAATCGTTTCGTTACATTATTGATTTGCTTCGGGAAGCTTCGGTGGATCCAAAAGTGAAAGAGATCAAAATGACATTTTACAGGGCGGCTCGCGATAGTAGTTTGATTAACAGTTTGATAAACGCCCAAAGGAATGGGAAAAAGGTTACCGTTTTCCTGGAATTGCAAGCCCGATTCGATGAGGAAGCCAATATCTATTGGTCAAACAGGTTGCAGGAAGAGGGGGTGAAGATCATTCCAACCATAACGGGCTATAAAGTTCATGCTAAATTGTTGCTTATTAGAAGGGTGGAGGATGATAAGGATGTGCTTTATGCCAACATCAGCACCGGTAATTTCAACGAGTCAACAGCTAATGTTTATGCCGACGACAGTCTGTTAACCGCCGATGCCGATCTCACTGAAGATGTAAATAATGTATTTAAATTGTTTGAAACCAGGTACATTCCTCCCGTTTTTAAAAAGTTGAAGGTGGCTCCTTTTGCTATTCGTCAGTTTTTACTGGAAATGCTCAACAATGAAATTGCTCATTGCAAAGCTGGTAAAAAAGCCTGGGCCATTATCAAGATCAACAGCATTGTTGACGATGTAATTGCCCGAAAGCTCTACGAAGCCAGCTGCGCTGGTGTTGAAATTAAAATGATCATCAGGGGCATCAGCATTATAGTTGGCGGTAAGAAGGGGGTGAGCGAAAACATTAGAGCCGTGAGTATTGTTGATCGTTTTCTGGAACATACCCGGGTTTATGTATTTGGAAACGATGGTGATTCCAAAATGTATATCTCTTCGGCCGATTGGATGCAGCGAAATTTCGACCACCGTATTGAGGTGGCTTGTCCTGTCGAAAACAAACAGATAAAAGAGGAAATCATGCAAATGCTCCAGTTTGAATTGGCCGATAACACTAAGGCGAGATTGATTCATCACGGTCAGATTAACGAGTATCTCAAGCGTGGCAATCAGAAAAAGGTAAGATCGCAGTTTGCCAAATACGACTACTTCGGTCAATTGGTTGACTCCTCCCAGGTGGATAGCAATAAATCTCACTAATCAAAAACATACATTTAAGAATGCTTCTGGCATCTATCGATATTGGGTCGAATGCTGCACGACTGCTCTTTGCCAATGCAACCCTCAGCGAAGGAAGATCGAAAGTTGATAAAGTTGAACTCATCAGGGTTCCACTTCGACTTGGCGAAGAGGTATTTTCAACCGGATTGTTGCCTCGTCATAAAATCAACGATCTGATAAACACCATGAAAGCCTTTAAATTGCTCATCGATCTGTACAAACCTGAAAAATATACGGCGTGTGCTACAGCTGCAATGAGGGAAGCCCGAAACGGCGAGAGTGTTGCCAGGATGATAAAAAAGGAAACCGGCATCAGAATAAAAATCATTGATGGGCTGAAGGAGGCCGAGATTATCAGATCGAGCAATCCGTATGATCTTCCGGTTAAGAGTCGCCTTACTATGTATGTTGATGTGGGAGGAGGCAGCACTGAAATATCGGTTGTTGATCGTGAAAAGCTCGTTGATCTTAAATCGTTCCAATTGGGAACAGTAAGAATTTTGAACAATCAGGCGGCCCCTTCTGAGTGGAGCAATCTTGTGGACTGGTTGTATCAGTTTCGCGACTATTATGGGAAAATCAACGTAATTGGCTCAGGCGGAAATATCAATAAAATTGTGAAACTTTTTGGACGTCCTGATGATAATATTTTGATAATCAATAATCTTAGCTATGGTATCAAGCACCTTTCGCAATTGACGATTGAAGAGAGAATAGAGCAAATGGCACTTCGTCCTGACAGGGCTGATGTGATTGTGCCTGCCGCCCGCATCTATCTGAAGGTAATGGAAACCATTCAGGCCGATAAAATGTTGGTGCCTCGCATTGGTTTGAGCGATGGTCTTATTCATATCATGTACAGAAAATTAATGAAAGTCAATTCAGTATAAATATTTTGCCGAACTTCATATTGCTATGCATACTTTAGATCAAGCACGTGAAATAGTGTTGAGCCAGGTACAGCTCATGGGTGTTGAACGGGTACAGCTTTCTGAGTCGCTGAACAGGCGATTAGCGGCTCCTATTCTGTCGGATATGGAGATGCCTCCTTTTAGAAAAGCCGCTGTTGATGGCTACGCGTGCCTTCGGAGCGATCTCGACAAGCCTATTCGCATTCTTGGAGTTGTGGCAGCAGGGACTTATCCAGAAACCAGGATTGAAGAAGGAACCTGCATGAAGATCATGACAGGAGCGCCCGTGCCCGCAGGAGCAGATACAATCATCATGGTTGAACATGCCGAGATCCAGTCTGATGGCTTGGTGCGTTTTGTTTCAGAGTCAACCAGTTCAAATATCTGCGAAACAGGAGAGGATTGTCATAATAATGAGGTTTTGGTGGAGATGGGAACAAGGGTGGCTCCGCATCATGTGGCCATTATGGCTATGGCTGGTGTTGATCGACCTGCAGTTTACTGTCGTCCACGGGTTTCGATTGTAGTTACCGGCGATGAATTGGTTGAGCCAGGGCAAGAGGTTGTGCCGTCAGCCATTCGCAACAGCAACGGATGGCAATTGATAGCTCAGGTTGAAGAAGCCGGTGCTCAGCCTTTGTATCATGGGATCGTATCTGACCATCCCGATGAATTGAGCCGGGTTATCGAGAATGCTTTAAAAGAATCGGATGTGATTGTTTTGACTGGCGGGGTTTCGTTGGGCGATTTCGATTTTGTTCCTTTGGTATTGAAACGACTGGGAGCAACTATCGCGTTTCAGGAACTTGCTGTTCAGCCTGGTAAACCTACTCTTTTTGCGCGTTTGGGAAAGGCATTGGTGTTTGGCCTGCCAGGCAACCCGGTGAGTACATTGTTGCAATTTAAGTTTCTGATAGAACCTCTTGTGGAGACGATGACCGGAGGTAAAGGAGGACCCGAGCAGTTTTTCTTCCCGATGGGTGTCAGTCATCAACGGAAAAAACCCGACAGGCAATCGTTTTTCCCTGTTTCGATTCGGAACGGAGAAGTGTTTCCTGTTCCATACAACGGATCAGCTCACATCAGGGCATTTGCCTCTGCACAGGGTGTGGTGTCTTTTTCTATCGGACAAACAAGGATCGAAAAGGGCGATCGGGTGGTGGTAACACTTTTATCCTGAACATTATAACCATTTTGATATGCACGAAATTGCCCCTTTCGACAGATGGTCGCATCTTTACGATGCTTCCCAGGATCCTCTTTCGCCTCTTTATGGGACAAGTTATCATGAAACGCTTTGCACCCATACTGTATATAATTACTACATCCATCCTCAATGGGATGAAATGGGAAGCAGCACGCTCTATTTGAAAATTCTCTATGCTGATTATCAGAATGGTTTTTCGATTATCGAATTGTTGGGTGAATGGAACGATGTGTTGCACAACGATGTTATGTATTTGAAACGCAACATAGCCGAACCGATGATGCAGCAGGGGATCAATAAGTTTGTTCTGATTGGTGAGCATGTAATGAATTTTCACTCAGATACCAATGATTACTATGCAGAATGGTTTGATGAACTGGAAGATGGCTGGATAGTGGGTTTGAATTTCCGCGATCACGTTGTTCAGGAATTTTCAAGGGCTCATCTCGATTATTACATAGCTTTTGGAGGTGCTTTCGCAAGTTTTAACTGGCGGAGACTAAATCCATTGCAAATGGTGGCTGCCATGAATCAATTGATGATCAGACGGCTTGGAATGTAAAGTGAAAGGGACTTGCTTTGATTAGATATAAAATTATAGTAACAGGAAAGGTGCAAGGGGTGGGGTTTCGCTATGCCGCTTTGCATTTTTCCCAAGGAATGGCTGTTGAGGGAACAGTAAGAAACTTGCCCGACGGGTCGGTTGAGATTGATGTACAAGGTAGTGATAACGACGTTGATGCTCTTGTAGCCTGGTGTTACCGCGGGCCACAAAGAGCCCGGGTTGATAAGGTTGAATTAGAACAGTTTCCTCTCAGGACTTTTGCAGGGTTTCAAATCAAGTAATTTCATTTCACGTTTAATTCTTTTCGGATTAACAGAAATCAAGTACATTTACGACGGAATAATGTGGTAGAAAGAAATTATTTTTGTTGTGAAGCATTTCGAATTAATTGTCAGAGTATTTCGTTTAAATGGCGGTTTCAGGTTCCCGATTATGGAGCGAGCCTGCAGGTATGGCATCAACGGTTATGTGAGCCGGGCAGGTGATGGTCGGTACAGGATTGAGGCCGAAGGGGAGGATGAAGCTCTTCTGAAATTTGTTGATTATTGCAAAGTCGGGCCTCAAGGGTCGCCGGTACAATCTGTTGAAGTCTTGGAAGGGGCGGTTGTAGGCTATTCATCATTTGATATCAGATAGCTTGCTCACGATTTAATCGCTTTAAGCATTTCTCTTTTTCCTGCCGCTCCAGGGTGTCGGCCAACTACAAACCCCGATGCTCTTAAAGCTTTTTTTACTTTTCCGGCAGTTGAGTAGGTTACCAAAACTCCCCCCGGCAGCAGCCAGTTGGCTATATTTTTAAACACTTCTGGCGACCATAATTCGGGCTGAGAACCCGAACTGAATGCATCGAAATAGACCAATCGCAACTGTTGCTCTGCGAATTTCATTTCATGTAGCGAACAACGATGTTTTGATATCACAAAGTGGTTGTTGATTCTGTAGGGCTTTCCATCCCATTCGGTGTTGTGAATAGCTCTGAAATGGTGCTGTGCCTGAGGGTGATCTAGAAGTTGAGGGTAGTTGAGTTGGTGGGCGAGTGTTTCCGAAATCGGGAACAATTCGCACGTGTGGTAATGCACATGTTTGCTTGATTTGGTGGCTTCAATGCAGGTAAGCAGGGCGTTGAGGCCCGTCCCCATGCCAATTTCATACACATGAAAAATGAAATTGGTTGCCAAAACGGGCTGCAACCCCATCAGAATAAAAACGTGAGACGATTCTGTGACAGCTCCCCCCAGCGAATGGTAGTGCTCACCGGTTTGAGAATCGAACAGGGTGTGCGAACCATCAGCGGTTAATGCCAATGTCAATCTTGTTGACTTTAGCTCGTGATCTGAAGAGGAAGTGTGGTCCATTTTAATTAACTATGCTACAAATTGTCAAAACTTAGCTATTTGTGAGGAGCTTATCAGAGAATCATCTTCCCCAAAACAACTGGCGCTAATATCTATAAAAGATTTAAATTTACCGTTCACTTTATCTTATCCTATGCTAAATAATCTTTCCATCTCAAAACTATTCTTTATCGACATAGAGACTGCACCGTATTGGCCTTCTTTCGAGCAAATGCCTGTCGAATTCAGGAAACATTGGGAACATAAGGCCATGCTCCTGAGCCGGAACGCAGATGAAACTCCGGAGAAACTCTACGGTCGCGCTGGAATTTATGCTGAATTTGCTCGTGTCATTTGCATTTCATCTGCCTATTTTTACAATGGGCAGTTGCGGGTAAAATCATTTGCCGGCGACAACGAACATGATCTTCTCTCGAGTTTTGCCGAAGCGACTCATTCTTTTTTCCTAACACCTGGAACCTGTTTGGTTGCCCACAATGGAAAAGAATTCGACTTCCCGGTAATTGCACGCAGGATGCTCGTGAATTCAATTCCGCTTCCCGCTCCATTTGATCTGGCAGGAAAGAAACCATGGGAGGTTCCCCATATCGACACTATGGATCTATGGAAATTTGGTGATTACAAAAACTTTACCTCCTTGGCTTTGCTGGCAACGCTGTTTGGTTTGCCCAGCCCAAAAGACGATATTTCGGGTGCAGATGTGGGTAAAGTTTACTGGATTGATCACGATTTGCCCCGAATTGTTACCTATTGCCAGAAAGATACCGTGACCTTGGCCCGGCTCATCCAGAAATTCAGGGGTGAAATGCCTGTGGGCGATTCACAAATTGTAGTAGTGGAATAGAAAAGCACAGGAACAAGATCTGGATGGAGCAAAAAACTTTTTCAAGGTTGCAATTGGCACCCGGGGAAGTCGTAATTTTGAGGCATGGAAGAAACACCCCGTACCACCTTACAGGATAAAACTGATAACAACCGTCGGCGAACCCGCGAAAAATTAGCCCTTTCACCCGAACTGACCGGGAAAATTCCACCCCAGGCCACCGATGTTGAAGAGGCAGTTTTGGGTGCCATCCTCATCGAAAAAAACGCGCTGTCGGCTGTTATCGATAGTCTTAAGCCCGAAGTGTTTTATAAAGAGGCTCATTCAAAAATTTACGCTTGCGTGCAGGCCTTATTCAATCGCAGCGAACCGGTTGATATTATTACAGTTACTAATGAGCTTAGAAAAAATGGCGATCTGGAAATCTGCGGAGGTGCACTTTACATTGCTCAGCTTACCAACAAAGTAACTTCATCGGCCAATGTTGAATTTCACGCTCGCATTATCACCCAGAAGTTTATTCAACGCGAATTGATCAGGGTTTCGAATCAAACCCTCACCAATGCTTACGACGAATCGTCAGATGTGCTTGAAATGCTCGACGATGCTCAACAGCGCCTTTTCGAGGTATCGGAGAATAATTTCAGAAGAGGTTATGAAACCATGCAATCTCTTGTTAAAAAAGCCATTGGTGAAGTTGAAAAGGCACGGGAAACCGAAGGACATTTCACCGGAGTCCCATCAGGATTTACCGATCTCGACAGAATTACAAGCGGTTGGCAACGAACCGACCTGATTGTGCTTGCTGCCCGTCCCGGTATGGGAAAAACAGCGTTTACCCTGAGTATGGCCCGCAACATGGCTGTAGATCATAAACGGGCTGTTGCTGTGTTTTCTTTGGAAATGGGTGCCGTGCAGCTTGTAACCCGTTTGGTTGCCTCCGAAAGTCAACTTTCGGCCGAAAAACTTCGCAAAGGCGATCTTCAACCCTACGAATGGGAGCAACTGCATGCCCGAATTTCAGCATTGGAGGAAGCCCCTATCTTTATTGACGACACCCCGGCTCTTTCAGTATTTGAATTGCGCGCGAAATGCAGGCGACTGAAAGAACAACACAACATTGAAATGGTGATGATTGACTACATTCAGCTCATGACCATTGGGGGCGGCGAAACCAAGGGAAACCGCGAGCAGGAAATAAGCACGATTTCACGGTCGTTGAAAGCCCTGGCGAAAGAGCTCAACGTGCCTGTGATCGTGCTGTCGCAGCTTAACAGGTCGGTTGAAACCCGCACAGGGACTAAGCGCCCGATGCTTAGCGATTTGCGTGAATCGGGAGCCATCGAGCAGGATGCCGATATAGTTTTGTTTATTTACCGTCCGGAATATTACAAGATTGATCAATACGAGGATGGGGCTTCAACCCAGGGCAAGGGCGACATCATCATCGCCAAGCATCGTAACGGGGCTCTGGCTGATGTCAGACTCCGATTCGTTGCCCAGTTCGCCCGCTTCGAAGACGACATCCCTACCGGGTTTGGCGATTATGGGATGGTAACCCCTAGCACCAACTTCGATCAGCCTTCAACTGTTACACTTCCTTCGCGGATGAACAATGAAGATGTTACTTTTTGATCTGAACATACAAGCCGCCTTTGTGTTTCCTCGAAAAGATTAACCACCATGAAACAACTTCTTTTTTTCCTGCTTTTTTTATCCAGTGTTCAGGCATCGGCAACCTCATTGCTGATCCCGATGGATAGCAAACAGAAAAATCATCTGAAAGCTTATGGTATAGCCTATTGGGTGCTCCAACGACAAGTTGAAATCGATTGGCTGCTCAACTACAGGGGAGGAAGTTTCATGATGCCCTACAGCCAAACCATTGCCAACGAGTGTGCATTGCGGGGAGTTACGGCTATGCCTATTGCCGATGTTCAGGCTCAGTCAATTCTGGCAGAGATTGCCCAACCCGATGTAAATATGGACGCTGTAAAACTCCACAAAGAACCTCGGGTTGCTGTCTATTCCCCAAAAAACAAACTGCCGTGGGATGATGCTGTAACTCTGGCTCTTACCTATGCGGAAATTCCCTATGACGTGGTTTATGACGATGAGGTTTTGGCCGGAGTTTTGCCTACTTACGACTGGTTACACCTTCACCATGAAGATTTTACAGGTCAGTATGGTAAGTTTTGGGCTCGATATCGCAACGCTGAATGGTATCAGCAAGATGTGAAGTTGGCTGAAGAGACTGCTGCTCGCCACGGTTTTCTTAAGGTCTCGCAATTAAAGCTTGCTGTTGCTCTTAAAATCAGGGATTTCGTGGTAGGAGGAGGTTATATGTTTGCTATGTGCTCTGCTCCCGATAGTTATGATGTAGCCCTGGCCGCTGAAGGAGTTGATATCTGTAGCCAGATGTTTGATGGCGATCCAATCGATCCTCTTGCCCAACAAAAGCTTGACTATTCTAAGTGTTTTGCCTTTACCAATTTCGCGATTTCAACCAATCCCAATGAGTACGAGATTTCTTCAATAGATGTTGACCCGTCTGACCGAAAGGGATTGAACGAAAACAACGACTTTTTCTCCCTTTTCGATTTTTCTGCGAAGTGGGATGTTGTTCCTACCATGTTGTGCCAGAGTCACGAGCGAATTATCAAGGGTTTTATGGGTCAAACCACAGCCTTCGGAAAACAATATCTCAAACCTGAAGTTCTGGTTATGGGAGAAAACAAACCAATGAATGAGGTACGCTACATTCATGGAGAGTTTGGCAATGGAACCTGGACTTATTTGGGCGGACACGACCCGGAAGATTACCAACATTTCGTGGGCGACCCTCCCACGCAGCTTGATGTCCATCCTAATTCTCCGGGCTACAGGCTAATTCTGAATAATATTCTGTTTCCTGCCGCAAAAAAGAAAAAGCAGAAAACATGAGCCGTTTGTCTGCCTAAAAACTCTAATTAAATTTCCTTAAGAATCGTCCTAACCTGTAAACAGGTATGCGTATGCTTCGATTGTTGTGAAAAATGTAACGGTTGGTTAAAACTCGATTCTCATTTTATACTCAGGACTGATTACCGGATCGCCACTTTCAGTAGTTCCTTTGAAAATTACTTTCACATAAGCTACACAAGTGTCTTTACTCATATAATCAAGGGTTCCAGAATTCACTTCAAAGCCGGGCATTGTAAGCGATGCTTTGCCGCCTCTAAGGTAGGTGCATCCGGGTTGCAAATAAAGTGAGTCCGAAATTTTTGTTTGAAACTGATCGTGTTCACGTCCGTTGCCCCATCCGCGTCCTTTGATGATAAACTGATCGTCAGCCGGTGTGGTGCTCTGTTCGCCATCGGTCCAATAAGCTGCCAGAGAGCAACTATAGCGCAAATCGTAGGCGTAGTCGAAGCCCAGGTCGATTATCCCATTCGTAACCTCAAAAGCGAACAAAGGACGAGAACCTGTAGTGTCGGAAAGATTGGACAGCAACACGCTGCCACCAATCTGTTGTCCGTTAAGATAGAAGTTGTCGCCAAACGTTAGTGTTGCTGAAGTGCCTGGTTTGGTAATAAACTCATCAGGAACAATCAACGAAAGGGTTCCTTTGCGCGTGCGACCATCGGGGCACCTTCGGCCGTCACCGTAATTAAAGGTGATTGAATTTCCCGATCTGCTCAGATTTGCTGAATCGTAGCTGTTGGTAGTTCCATAAACAACAGAAGAATCGGTAAGAGCCTGGAATAGAAACTTAAAATGACTGACAAAGAGAGCTTCAGCCTTGAGTTGATCTTTTACTATCGATTTATTCCATTCAAAATCAAAACGGTTGGAGTCGTTGGTGTTGCATGTGGTAAGGGTTAATACCAATGCCATGGCCACGATGACAGAATGATTTTTCATAATGCAGTTGGTTTACGTTTCAAAAGTTGGAATGCATAGTCGGGGCCCTCGGTATTGATGTGCTTTTTGTGGCTGACCAGATCCCATTCGGCTTCGTTAATCAGCGGAAACCAGGTGTCGGCTTCTACGCTGGTATAAATGCGAGTGATAAACAATTGGTTGGCAAGTGGAAGAAAATGACGGTAGAGGGTGGCGCCTCCAATGATGAAAGGTTCCGAATTCTCAGGGCATTGAGCAACGGCTTCGGCAGGGGTGGAAACCACAACGGCTCCGTCTGCTGCTGTTATAGATTTGGAAATTACAATGTTGAGTCGTCCAGGAAGTGGTTTCCTGGGGAGAGAATCCCAAGTCCGACGTCCCATTATAACTGGTTGACCCAAAGTGATTTGTTTGAAATGTTTCAGGTCTGCCGGGAGGTGCCAGGGCATACCCCCGTTCAATCCTATAGCCTGATCGTCGGCAAAAGCCACTATGATAGATATGGGTTTCATTTGTTTCAGTTTTTATACAAAGATACAACGGAATGTTTTCGCTCATTGTATCGCCGGAGTGCATAAATGGAAATTTATACAGCAATATCACCCTTAATATGTGGATGCGATTGGTAGTTGGATAGTTGAAAATCTTCGTATCGATAGCCGAACAACGAATCCACGTCAGGATTGATCTTCATTTGAGGGAGTTGCAATGGCTGGCGGCTTAACTGTAGTTTGACCTGCTCGAGGTGGTTCAGGTAAATATGGGCATCGCCCAGGGTGTGAATAAATTCACCTGGCAAAAGGTTGGTTTGCCTTGCCACTATCATCAACAACAGGGCATAGGAAGCAATGTTGAACGGAACTCCCAGAAATATATCGGCACTGCGTTGATAGAGTTGTACGGAAAGATGCCCGTCGTTCACATAAAATTGAAAGAGGATGTGACACGGGGGAAGTGCCATCTGATCGATCTGTGCAACGTTCCAGGCACTTACAAGGTGACGGCGCGAGTAGGGGTTTTCTTTTATTGCTTGTACTACCCTGCTTAACTGATCGATATGTCCGCCCTTGTAGTCGGGCCATGATCTCCATTGATAACCGTAAATGGGGCCAAGATTCCCTTCATGGTCAGCCCATTCGTCCCAAATGGTAACCTTGTTGTCGTGAAGATAGCCTGTGTTGGTGCTGCCTTGCAAAAACCATAAAAGCTCGTGAATGATGCTTCGCAAATGGAGTTTTTTTGTAGTGAGCAAAGGGAATCCGTCGGCAAGGTTGAAGCGCATCTGGTATCCGAAAACACCCAGGGTTCCTGTGCCTGTCCGGTCATCGCGACGCGTACCGTTTTGGGATACATATTGAAGAAGATCAAGGTATTGTTTCATGAATTATTGTATTGGGGCGCCAACCTTTGTGTTGTCGTCTTTCACGCGGCAGGCCATGATCATTTGCCACGCTTCCGATTCGTCTCCCCATCCACCCGATCGGGTTATTCCCGAACCTTTGTAGTTTACAAACCAATCGTTGAGCAACGAGAGGATGGTTGGATAGTTGACACTTAGTGTGGCGAAATCGTCGGCATTTATCAGCCTTTTTTCAGGATCGGCCGGAATTACAAGAATTTTGTCGTCTTTTTCATTGTTGTCCAACAGGCGAAGCACCCCCACGGGTATTACTTTTATAACCGATCCGGTAGGGGTGTAGCTTCCAATCATCATCACATCAAGAGGGTCGCCATCTCCTCCTGTTTGTTTGCTTTGCAGTGTGGAAGGGATGAAGCCGTAGTTGACCGGATAGGGGAGAAACTCTATTTGCCGGGCTTTACCGCGAATGGAATCGGGAACAAACCGGCGCGAGGCAACATCGTACTCGATCTTGAGGGCTGTTCCGGCAGAAATTTCCACAACCATGGTCACCTGATGCCCTTCGGTGACAGCCGGCAACTTTGAATAATCGCGTCTGATGCATCCCGCCAACGACCAAACAGCAAGAAGAATGATGAAAACCCTTTTCATGCTATCAACTGATCATCCCGATAATGGTAGCCGACATCAGCGCTGCGATGGTGCCGGCCAGCAAGGCCCTCATGCCGTATTTTGAGAGCAGTACCCTTTGGTTAGGAGCCAGCGATCCGATGCCGCCAATCTGTATTCCGATTGATGCGAAGTTGGCAAACCCGCAAAGGATGTAGGTGGCCATGATGATCGATTTTTCCTCCATGAAGGCGCCGGCTGCTTTGAGATCGGATAAGCTGATATATGCAATAAACTCTGTCATAATGACTTTTTCGCCCAGTAGCCTGCCAACCAGTGTTATATCGGCGGGGTTGATGCCTATGAGCCACATCAGGGGAGCCAGCGAATAACCGAGGATGAATTGCAAGGATAGTCCTGTGTATCTGCCATCTGTAGCCGACTTGATTGCATCGTTCAGGCCGGTCCATTGGCCAATCATATCGCCCAGGATGAAGTTGAACATAGCAATGAAAGCAACAAACACCACGAGCATGGCAGCAACATTGGCGGCCAGTTTTAACCCCTCGGCTGTTCCATTGCTGATGGCATCCAGCAGGTTGTTGCCCACCTTTTCGCGGGTTACCTCGATGGTTTTATCGATGGTATCGGTTTGTGGAACGAGCATCTTTGCAATAACCACAGCTCCAGGGGCTGCCATTACCGATGCTGCAAGCAGGTGTTTGGCAAACAACAACCTTTGAGCAGGGTCTTCACCCCCCAGAAAACTTATGTAGGCTGCCAAAACTCCACCCGCCATGGTTGCCATTCCGGCACTCATAACCAGCATGATTTCTGATTTGGTCATTTTGGGAAGATAGGCTTTAACCATCAGCGGCGATTCGGTTTGTCCAAGAAAAATATTGCCCGCAACAGCAAGGCTTTCAGCTCCTGATAGTTTCATGGTTTTGGTCATGAGCCATGCCATTCCTTTTACCACCACCTGTATGATGTTCAGATAAAACAGCAGACTGGTGAGTGCCGAAAAAAAGATGATTGTTGGTAAAACCTGAAAGGCAAAGATGAATCCGTAGGTTTTGGAGTCGAGAAGGCCTCCCAGCAAGAACTCGCTTCCAGAGCGGGTAAAGTTGAGAATTTGTACAAATCCTTGTCCAACAGCATCGAAAATGATCCGGATGAATGGGACATAGAGAATTCCGAGGGCAACTGCCATTTGAAGAGCCAGTCCAATGCCCACTGTTTTCCATGCTATGGCTTTGCGGTTGGTGCTAAACAACCATCCTATCACGATTAATACCGCCATGCCCATCAGACCATGGAGGAGGTTCATAAACGAAAAGCCTGATTGAACGGGTGTTTGTTTCACTGTATCAACAACTTGTGCTGTAGAATCGGCGACTTGCGCCAGTGCCGGATTCCAGACTGCTAACAAGACCAGTGAGAGAAGCATGGAAAGAGTAATTTTTTTCATAGAGAATTGTGGTGAATTGACTTAAAACTGATAATCGGCTAAGCGCCTGAGCGGCGTTTGATCTCGTCGCGAAGCAACGAAGCCTTTTCATAATCTTCGTTATCGATTGCTTGTTGCATCATTTTTTCCAACTCTTCAATTTCGTAGTTGTCATACTCGCTGATGTATGTCTCTGCGTCGTTTTCGTCGTCTTGTCCGTCTATTTCAAGCAACTCGTTTTGCTCCGACATGTCAATGGCTGCCAGGGTCATCACCTCTTCGGTTGTGTAAACCGGGCAGCGGAATCGAAGGGCCAGTGCCACTGCATCGCTGGTGCGCGAGTCGATTTCTGCTTTTTGCTCTCCGTTGGTGCAATGGAGCAAAGCATAAAAAATACCATCAGAAAATTTGTGAATGAGCACTTCGGTGATGCTAATGTCGAAGGTGGTGGCAAATGTCTTGAAAAGGTCGTGAGTGAGCGGTCGCGATGGCTTCATCTTTTCCAATTCAAGGGCTATAGATTGAGCCTCGAAACTTCCGATGATAATGGGCAGCCTCCTTCGTCCGTCGGCTTCTCCCAGAATCAGTGCATAGGCTCCGCTTTGAAGCTGGCTGTACGACATCCCAATCACTTCCAGTCGAATCTTCTTCATGGTGGAGATAAACTTGATATGTGCTATTAATCAATAATATATATAATCACTTCAAAAGCGAAAAATCAACTGATAAAACTACGATTTTATTCGGCATCAACCAAATTTCGCTCTTGAATGCAGGTTTACCAACAGTTCTTCCAGCTAAAAGTTTAGAAAAATTGTTGCGATGATGGTCTGTTATTGTCGGAAGTATTTATTAACTTCTTACTTTTGCTTCAAACAAATTATACATAGAAGTTATGAGAAGACTCTTATCCATCACCGCGGCCATGTTGCTTCCCTGGGTCGCGGCAGCCAGTGAGGCTGATTTGAAGGTTCCCGATTTGAGGCAAAGTTATTTCGATTCGGTTGGAATGAATGGTCATTCACTCCTCCTTTGGGGAATCATCATCATCGTATTGGGTTTGGCCTTCGGTATCTGGCAGTTTTTGTTAATTAAAAACTACCCGCTCACCGATCGATGCTCGATGTAGCCAATACCATTTACGAAACCTGCAAGACCTACCTCTTGCAACAAGGCAAATTTCTGGTGATCCTTTTTGCCATCATCGGAGCCGTAATCGCCGCTTATTTCGGTTTCTTATCAGAACCCACCGCGGTGAAAAATGGGGAGATTAGTCGCCCGCTTTTCGTGATTAATGTTTTGTTGTGGACTGTGTTGGGAGTTCTTGGCTCATACGGGGTTGCCTGGTTTGGTATTCGCATCAATACCCTGGCCAATGCCCGCACCTCTTTTGCCGCATTGCGCAACAAACCTTACAGTGTGATGAGTATTCCCCTTCAGGCGGGAATGAGCGTTGGGTTGCTCCTCATTTGCGTTGAACTTATCATGATGATTTTTATTCTGTTATTTGTGCCAGGCGATATGGCAGGTGCCAGCTTCGTGGGTTTTGCAATAGGCGAATCGCTTGGAGCTTCTGCTTTGCGCATTGCGGGTGGCATCTTTACTAAGATTGCTGACATTGGCGCCGACCTGATGAAAATTGTGTTCAAAATCGGGGAAGACGATCCACGCAATCCGGGTGTGATTGCCGACTGCACTGGCGACAATGCCGGCGACAGCGTTGGTCCAACCGCCGATGGTTTTGAAACCTATGGCGTGACAGGTGTTGCTCTTATATCTTTTATTATCCTTGCAGTTACAGGGGCTGAGTTTCAGGCCAGTCTTATAGTCTGGATTTTTGCCATGCGTGTGCTCATGGTGTTTACTTCGGTGTTCTCCTATGTGGTCAACGAAAAGATCAGCCATGCACGGTACGCTATGGCCGATCATTTTAATTTCGAGCAGCCGCTCACCAATCTGGTTTGGCTCACTTCGCTGGTGTCAATAGCTGTAACCTATGGTGTAAGCTATTTGTTGTTGGCCAATGGAGGTCTTGAATCTGCCGAACCGGGTTTGTGGTGGAAGTTGTCAACCATTATTTCATGCGGAACCATTGCTGCTGCCCTGATTCCTGAATTTACCAAAGCTTTTACCAGTGCTAAATCGCGCCACGTTCAAGAGGTCGTCAACGCCTCGCGTGAAGGGGGAGCATCTCTTACAATCCTTTCGGGAATGATCGCCGGAAACTTCTCGGCTTTCTGGAAAGGGATGTTGATGGTGGCCCTGATGTCGGGAGCTCTTTTTACTGTTAATGGCTTGCATGTTAACGAAATGGGCGAAACAATTTTTGGAGCATACCCCGCAATTTTTGCCTTCGGATTGGTTGCCTTTGGTTTCCTGGGAATGGGCCCGGTAACCATTGCTGTTGACTCTTACGGGCCCGTGACCGATAACGCCCAAAGCGTGTTTGAACTTTCGCGCATCGAGCAAATAAAGGGAATTAAGGAAGAGGTGAAGCGCGATTTTGGATTCGAGCCCGATTTTGAAAAAGGGAAACACAACCTTGAAGAAAACGACTCTGCCGGCAATACTTTCAAAGCTACTGCCAAGCCTGTTCTCATCGGAACGGCAGTAATTGGTGCCACAACCATGATTTTTGCTATTATCCTGGTACTTAAAAACACGATTTTAACAAGCGGACAGAGTTTGCTCAACATCCAGCTTACCGATCCTTCTGTAATACTTGGCTTCATGACTGGAGGTGCTGTTGTGTATTGGTTCAGCGGAGCTTCAATGCAAGCTGTGACAACCGGTGCCTATCGAGCCGTTGAATTCATCAAGAAAAACATCCGCCTCGATAAAGAGGAAGCCGATATAGAAGATTCTAAGGCGGTTGTGAAGATTTGTACCCAATACGCCCAGGCTGGAATGTGGAATATTTTTGCAGTTATTTTCTCTCTTACACTTGCATTTGCTTTCTTCGATCCGAATTTCTTTGTAAGCTATCTTATCTCTATCGCGGTGTTTGGACTTTTCCAGGCTATGTACATGGCCAATGCCGGTGGTGCATGGGACAATGCCAAGAAAGTGGTAGAAGTTGATTTGAAAGAGAAGGGTTCGCCACTCCACGATGCTACTGTAGTAGGTGATACTGTGGGCGATCCTTACAAAGATACCTCCAGTGTGGCTCTCAATCCCATCATTAAATTCTCTACCTTATTCGGGTTGCTGGCTGCCGAAATCTCGATCGAGATGCTGGTGCATGCCGACAGCAACGGAAGTACCAATTTGGGTCCTTATATAGGGCTGGTTTTCCTTGCTATTGGCCTCAACTTCGTTTATAAGTCATTCTATGGAATGAGAATCAAGAGATAGCCTTTCTTTTACTTTTTTCAAGTGCCGGCAGCTTCAAGTTGCCGGCATTTTTTATTAATTGAATGATAGGATTGTCTTTTGCGATTTGTCGGGCTGAAACAATTTTTAAATACTCCAAACAGGTATTTAAATACCAAAATTGTTAGTTGGGTGACGATATTACTTTGTTATGTGGTGATGTTTTTTGAATCTTTGCATAAATTAAATTAAGTCTAAATAAAAATAGTATAAACTAATTAATTTATAGATATGCGTAACTTATTGTTTGTTATGGTTTTGATTATGTTTGGCGAGCTTCACGCTCAAACCAAGTTTATAGAATCGGTTGAGAAAGATACGGGTAGTGGATTAACCATAGGAGGATATGGTCAGATCGATTTTTCACAACCCTTAGAGGATGGCAAAACATACAACGCAACCTTGGATGTCCATCGGATGGTGTTGTTGTTTGGATATCGTTTCAACGAGAAGACCATTTTTGTGACCGAGTTAGAACTTGAACACGTTTCTGAAATATATGTCGAACAAGCATTTTTACAGCACAGGGTTGCCCCTTGGCTCAATGTCAAGGCCGGCTTAATTTTGGTGCCAATGGGGATAGTGAATGAAGCACATGAGCCGCCATTTTTTAATGGGGTGGAGCGCACAGAAACAGATACCAGGATAATACCGACAACCTGGAGGGAGGTCGGGGCTGGGATAGCAGGAACCTTCCCTGAAGTCGGTATTGGTTATCAGATATACTTATTGAATGGATTTAAAAGTTACGATGAGGTTGGATTGCTAAGGGGAAGCGATGGATTGAGAAAGGGGAGGCAGAAGGGAATGGAGAGCATCATGAACAACATCGCAGTTGCTGCCAGGGCAGAGGTTGCTATGTTGCCAGGACTGAAAGTGGGAGCTTCTTTTTATAGAGGATTAACTCAATCGACCTTGTTTGACGCTGTTAGTAAGTCAGATGCTTCAGGATTGTCAAAAGCTGATTCATCAATTGTTGGCGTTACAATGGCAGGAGCCGATTTAAGATACAGCCATCCATATTTTACCGTTAAAGGGCAGTACGTTGCTGCGTTTATAGACAATACCGAAGCATATAACCCATTTACTGGTAAAGACCTTGGAAGTTTTATGACTGGCTATTATGCTGAGATTTCTTCCGACATTTTGCCAGGGCATTTGAAGTCCAATCGGCAACTTCGTCCGTTCATCAGATTTGAAGAGACTGATACCCATGCACGAGTTAGTGGCCTTACTTTACGAAATGGCCTGTACAAACGGCAGGTTCTTACTCTTGGGGTGGGATTTTGGCTTACAGATGGCGCTGTTGTGAAAATTGATTATCAATGGATTGACAATAGTTCTGAGAAGCCTGTGGCCAACCTCCTGAACTTGGGAGTTGGTGTCGTATTTTAGTTTGTGTACTTATTGTTAGTGTGCATGATAATTCTATCAAGAAAGTAAGGTAGAAGGTCTTGCCAGGTTTGCTGTAAAGTAAAATTTATTTGTAGTTTATGATGAAAAGATATATTCCAATATTTGTTATATTAACTTTATCATGTCTTGTTAAAGCCCAAGACTTTGACGACCTCTCACGCCAAACTGCAAAAAGGATCCGCACAGAGGTGGTAGAAAGCTTTGGAAGTGATATTCAGTACCGAATAGATAGGTATGAAGAGCTTTCTAAAGGAAGTAAAGAGCGTCCTTTGTTGATTATAATTTGTGTTTTGAGAAGTGACACTATAGTCGGGTATATCATGCCCGGGATTGGATATGGACGTTTTGACCAATTCGAGTATTTCGTTTTTTACCAGCCTGATTTTTCCATAAGAAAAGTTGTTGTATCGGTTTACCGATCGGACCACGGTTTAGAAATAACCAAAAATCGATGGTTGAAACAGTTAGAAAAGATAGGAGTTTCTGAACCCATCATCTATGGCGATAATATTGATGCTGTCTCTGGTGCTACTTTATCAGGGAAGAGCCTGATTAAGGGGATTGAATCTCAACGAAAATATCTGATGAAAGCATACGAAAAGGAACATTAAAAGTGGTCGTGAACCAATTTTAGTGTAACATCTATTAGGGTTTACTGTTGATATGCACTAATGGATGTCAGGGAGGTGCGGTGTTGTTTAATTGATTGCCTGTCAAGCCATCGGCAACGTAACCGGCTTGTCTGGCGCTCAGGAATATTTGAGCTGATTTGTTCAGAATGTCAATGGAATCGAAACACTCTTCAACGTTAGTTCCAACTGCTAAAACGCCATGCTTTTCCCAAAGTACTACGTCGTGGTTGACCAGGGCGCTGATTGTAGCGCGGGCCAGGAGCACGGTTCCCGGCTTTTGGTATGGTACCAGTCCTATGCCTTTGGGTACAAACATCCTGGCTTCAGGCATCATCCCCAAAAGTATGTCAGACAGGTATTTCTGGTTGAGAAAGGGGCGGCAGTGCGATAATGCGATCAACTCCGTTGGATGGGTGTGAAGCACAGATGTATAGCCATTTCCCTGCGATTTTAAAAATTGTTGAATCAGTATATGGGTTGGCAGTTCAGAACTTGGCAGAAGGCCTGAGGGTGCAACGATTGTGCAATTTGATCCCGTGTCGTTGAATTGGATAAAGCATCCGCGAGCAAATGGGTCGCGGGCAACTTCTCGCATTCTTGATCCGGTGGCTGTGATGTACAAGAGGTTGTTCGCCAAAAGCGGTGCGGCCTCAGAAAGTTCAGTTTCGTAGGAGGTTGTGAAGGGTGGAAAAGGCTGGGAAACCAGCATGGTAAGGTTAATAGACAGATTCCCTCCGTTCCGTTCGGCCCACCCTTTATTCCATAAGAAACCCGCGGTGTTGGCTACCATTTCCATAGCCGTGGCAATCTGTTCGTTCAATCTCAAATGGTTGGTTTCCATTATCGAGTCTTGTTTTGCGTTTGTTTGAACCAAATTGTTATTCTGTCTTTTCCTGAATTCCAGGGGCAGTATATGACAAAATTACATAAAAATTAATTCTGTCGGTTTTAAAAACAAAACCTATTGTTGTTGATCATGTAAAGTGGTAAGGTGGTTTCTGCCTTTTGCTTCGCCAATTTTTCTAACGGGGTGTGAGTCGTGAATTTCCTGGATGATCGTGTTGTCTTTCATAATATAAGTAACCTGCTTTTTGATATATTTGCGAAATTGTGCATCTGATTTTTACACCTCAATATATGAAAATCTCTTTCCTTTCTGATAAGGCGCTTCAGGTTGTTTACAGAACCGGCATCGTGATGTTGTTGCTTGGTATTCTTGATCCTTTGGAAGGCTCGGTAGTGATTGTGGTTGGTATCAGTCTTGTGGCAATTGCTGCCTGGAAGCTGCACAAGCCCTACCGGTATTGGCTTTTGGTTGCCTGGCTGATGGTTGTTACAGGGGTGGCTTATTTGTTTTTTATCTCATCGCTGGGTGGCTTTTTAGGAAATACCGGCCGGTCGTGGGTTTGGGGTCTTCCTATTTTGCCCTATCCTCTGGGTTGGCTCTTGTCGGTTGTTGTATTGATTTTGCAGTTTTTGAAAAGCAAAAGAAGCAAAACCGTTCAGCTGTCAAAATAAAACTCCGGGAGCAAAAGCCCCCGGAGTTTCAGGCTAAGTGAACTTCCTTTTTTTATTGCTGATCAACTTTGATGAGTGTTTTAACACACTCTTTTTCTTGGTTGATTTTCTGTGTATTGCCAAAAACACATACAGCACCTTGTTCCATGATTTTTTCAACCATCGAGGCATAGGCTTTCATTTGGGGAATGGTGGCTTTTAGAATAGCGTCTCGTTCGGCTTGGATGTCGGTTTGTTTTCGGTTGTTCAGATGCATGTCGAATGCTCTGTTGCCACGTTGAGAGGCGGTTAGGGGCATGTCGAGGTTGGCAATGGTTCCGATAATAAACCTGTCGAATTGAGCCTGGTCTATCTCTGCTTTTCTTAGAAAATCTGCTGTAGCCTTATAGGTTTCTATGGTTTTTTTCAGGTTCGGATCGCGATAGGAGTTGAAGGTAACCATGCCATCAGCGCCAAATCTGCTGTAGCCTCCATAGGCGCCGCCAATTACCCTGATCTGGTTGTGAAGCCATTCTGATGAGATCATCTGGCTGAGTACGCGCATGTTGCCATTCCATGAATACCCTAGTTTTTTTATGTTATAGCCCGCAATCACGTACTGTACTTTTGAGGCAGCCATAATTCCTTCGTTTTTCATTTCGGGCGTGAGGTTCCAACTCTGAATCTTCATCTCGCGCGAGGGGAGTTTCGATGTCAGGGCGGTCAGGGCATCGGCATAGCCTTGGTATTCAGCAGTTGGGCAGGTTATGTTGGCCATGAGGTTTTGACGCGTAAACAGCAGGTCGGCTACTTGTTGAAGCTTCGTGGCTATTTGGCCGGATTGAGCGTTGAAATTGCCGGCCAGGTTCGATAAAAACCAGTAATAATCAAGGCCAGAAGTAAGTTGGTTGAAAACGCCTTCGCGACTAAAGTATGCGGGCAGACGCGAAGAAGCCACGTTGAAACCATCCTGGTTCATGGTTGATTGAAGTTGGGATTGCCGTCGGACGAGCAGTTCATGAATTCGTGCTGTGTCAGAAAGCAGGCTCTGAAGCACTATCTCACCTGTCAGATCGAACATGGCCGAAACCTTTTGCGAGAGTGCTTTCGAGGTGATGGCAAACATGGGGATCAACCGGTTGTCATCAAAATCGGGCGAGAACGTCTGAATAGATGTGTAGAATCCTCCGGTATTCACATTCAGAGCGTTGTTGAGTTTGCCGTAAGTGTAGTTTTTTGTGTTAAGGGTTCCTAACAGATCTGACAACAGGGATGCATAAGGGAGGAGGTCTTCGGGGAGTACCCTCATGTCGAAGAGCAATCTGCTGTACACAATCCCGTTTGTAAACTCGTCGCGAAACAGCACACGGGTAGCTCCTGCTTTTTTCTCTTCGCAGGTGTAAAAAGCAGCTTTGGGGTTGATGTCGGACAGGGCAATGGTTGGTATGCTGGCTACTGCTTCGGGCGATTCAGGTTCGTTCTGATACTCGATCAGAGCACGGGTATCGGCAATTAGCTTCTGGCGGGCTTCCGGGGTCAGGCTGGCTTTGTAGTCGGCTAGTTCTTTCGCGGTTGCAGCGTTCTTTTCGGCATCAAGCCCGGCTTTGGGAGCCATTGTAAGCACCAGCGAGTGAGGATTGTTGAGCATCCCATCCTGGATCATCTTCTCCAGATAATTTGTTTTGAGGTTGTTTTTGAGGGTTTTCAGGGTTTTTTCATATTCGAGCCCTGCGAACGGATCGTTGTCGAAAAACCAGTTGTTTCTGATTTGATTCATGTATCCGATCCCTTTCTGAGCACTGTTGCCTTCGCGAAGGCTGAATTCCATCCGGCTCAGTACTCCTGCAATCTCGTTTTTATCGAGTCCCACGGAGGCCTGCTGGGTGAGTTCATGAGTTACTATCTCAACAAATTTATCTTTGTCGTCTGCATTGGCATTGAGAACTGTGATGGAGAAAAGGTTTTGTTTGAAATCGGTTACTCCCGCGTAAACGTCTTTCCCGATACCGGCTTTTTGGAGAGCTATCCTGACGGGTGCCGATTCTTGGTTTACAAGCACATCGGCAATCATTTCAAGTGCCATCACTTGTGCCTGATCGGTGTTGTGCCCAATCACGTAGGAAAGGGTGAGGAAAGTCTGGTTTTGGTCGTTGCCTTCCATCACGTTGTAATAGGAAAGCACATCTTTGCGTGCAGCAAAGGGCTTTTGGTCTTCGATGGTGGCTCGGTTGCCTCCTTTGGTGAAGTGCGACAGGTAGTTTTTGTCGATGAAATCCAGTTCTTTATCCAACGGGGCATTGCCATAAAGGAAGATGTAGCTGTTCTCGGGGTGGTAGAATTTTTGATGAAAGGCTACAAACTCTTTTTGTGTGAGGGTGGGTATGGCAGCAGGAGTTCCTCCCGATTCGCGACCGTAAACATTGTCGGGGAAAATGTTTCGGAGCATCTGGTAGCGTAATTCGCGTTGCGGATTCGAGAAGGCTCCTTTCATTTCGTTGTAAACAACTCCTTTATACACCACAGGGCTCTCGTCGTCGGTAAGTTCGTGGTGCCAGCCTTCCTGCTGAAGGATGCGTTCATCGTTATAAAGCAAAGGGAAAAGAACCGCATCCAGATACACGTGCATGAGGTTGAAATAGTCTTTTTCGTTCATGCTGGCAATGGGGTAGTAAGTGGCATCACGACCCGTCATGGCGTTTACAAAGGTGCGGAGCGATCCTTTTGATAGAATATCGAAAGGACTTTTGGCCGGGAAGTTTTTCGAGCCGTTTAATACCGAATGTTCGGTGATGTGGGCAACCCCGTTGTCCGACGAGGGAACGGTTTTAAAGGTAATCCCAAATGTTTTGTTGTCGTCGTCCGATTCAATTTTCAGCAATCGGGCACCGCTTTTCACATGCTCGAAATAGAGGCATTGAGCATTCACCTCGCTTACAAAACGCTTCTCGATCAACCTGAAGCCATGGCGGGTATCTTGAGCCATTCCTTTCATTGTAAGAAAAATTAGAACAGGAAACAGAATCATCGCCAGTGCCATGCTTTTTAAAGGTGGCAGCTGATGGGCAAATTCTTTTGTCATGTGTAAAATTAGTTTGATGATTTTAATAAATGAAATCGGTTGATTTCCAAACGCCGTGCCACAACGTAATGAACTGGTGTGTAGTGGTTTGTTGGTGTTTGATAAGCCTATGGTGTCCGGTTTGCTTTCATGAGTCGTTCATATCCGAACACCTCGTCAGACGCTCAGTTGTTGATGATTGAATTTGGGTTTTATAATTACTACCTTTGCTGTGCATGACTTGCAACCTGTTGTCTGTTGTTGCCCAATCACCCTACTAAGCTAAATATGAGTGAACCTATTATTATTGCCGCAGCTTGCGATAACCACTACATCGCGCTGCTGGCAGCTCTTGTTAAATCAATAGAAATCAATCACCAAACCGGCGAGAAGTTAATCTTCTATGTAATCGACGATCGTATTTCAAGTGCCAACAAAACCCGGTTGCGACAGAGTTCCGATCAATCAATGTCGGAAATCAGATGGGTAGAAGCTGCCAGAATCAAACCCCGCGGTGTGTCGATTCCCTTCGATACCAGTTCTTACCCGTCAACAATTCATCTGCGCATGTTCATCCCTTATTTTGTGCCACGTGATTTGGAAAAAGTAATTTACCTCGACGTGGATATGATTGTGAAAGACGACATCAGCAAACTGTGGAAAACCAACCTCGAAGGGCTCCCTGTTGCGGCAGTAACCGATTCGCTAATCAAGAATTTTGGGAACACATGGGGTGGTATCCGCAATTATGAGGAGTTGGGTTTTTCGCCTGATACTCCCTATTTCAATACGGGTATGATGGTGATGAATACCAAGAAATGGCGCGATGACGACCTCACCAACAAGATATTCCGCTGCATTGCCGATAATCAGAAGTGGGTGAAATACCCCGATCAGTACGGGCTTAATGTTGTGATGGCCGGTCAGTGGAAGCCTGTTGATCAGCTCTGGAATTGGTTCGCGAAGAAATACAATGCCGAGGCGGCGTTGATTCATTTTATTGGTCGCAAACCCATATTCAAAAGCTATAGCCACAACGAGCAATTCCGACAAGAGTTTGCTTATTATCTTGAACAAACCCAGTGGCGCGGATTTCGGCCCGTGGGTGAACCTGCCCGGTACCTCAAAAAGTTGGGTAACGTGGCAGCCAAAGTCCCCTTGTTTGTAAAATCAATTTTTCGCTTAAAGTGATGATGAATCCAAGAAGTGTTTTGCGGGGTGCCGCTGTGCTGCTCCTGGTTTTTCTTTTTGTTTCTGAAGGTTGCGCCCAGGGTGGTGTGGTAAAGGAAAAACTGAAGTTTGAAAGTACGATCCTGCACCACGATGTGCGGTATTCGGTTTACCTGCCACCTGATTACGAAACTTCCAATCGTTGGTATCCGGTGGTTTATCTGTTGCATGGTTTTACCGGTTGCGAAATTGACTGGGTGCAATATGGTGAGGTTGATCGTCTGACCAATGATGCTGTTTTGCAAGGCATTATTCCTCCAATGGTAATAGTGATGCCTGATGCTGACAGCTCTTGGTATATCAACGATGCAGCCGGTGAGCAGCGTTACGAAGATATGATGGTAAAGGAGTTTATTCCAACTGTTGAGAAACTTTATCGGGTAAGGGCCTCAAAAGAATTCCGCGCTATTGCCGGCCTGTCGATGGGAGGATTTGGAACTCTGATGCTTGCCATGCGGCATCCCGATCTTTTTTCGGCTGCTGCTGGTTTGAGTGCTGCTGTGGTGACCGACGATGAGTTGCTCGAACGGATGAAGAACGACCGATGGGGGTATATCGGCTTGTTTGGGAAACCTGTCGAAAATCAATTACCCGATTGGTGGAAACAATACAGCGTTTTGAATTTGGCTTCCACCATCGAGACACGGGAATTAACATCGGTAAGGTGGTGGCTCGACTGCGGCGACGACGATCATCTGGTGCGCGGCAATGCCATGCTCAATTTGATTCTTCTTGATAGAAAAATTCCGCACGAGTACCGCGTTCGCGATGGAGGTCACTCATGGGAGTACTGGCGAACGGGAATTATTCCTGCTCTTGAGTTCATCGGGAAAGGATTTACCAGATAGGGTGGGCTGCGTAGCATGGAATGCCTGGGGAAATTGTTGACAATTTGAAGTGCCTCTTTTATGGGTGAAGGAATTCCGGTGTGCATCGTCATGCCGCAGTTCTGAATTGTAATTGGCAGAACCCAAACCCATAGGCCTTTGTTGTTGAAATCGGTTTTTTTGTTTGCGAAGGCACAAAATCAATTTATTACCAGCGTCGAAGTAGGAAAAAGGTTTGATGGTGGGCGATAGGGTTGTTTCGGCTTCGCTCAACCACCGAAGAAAAATTCTGCAATCAGTCTATTACAAGCGTCGAAGACAGGAGGGTTAAGCCTGCACAGGAATCGGATATTCGCAATGCCACTTTTTTTCTGTTGATTAAGCCTCCCAACTCAAGCCTTGTTGTTGGTTTGTTTTTCAATCCTGCCAGGTTTTCTGTAGCTGGCAGCTTGAAAGCCTGAATAAACAATTCATTCTGGTGCCATGCTTTCTGTATGCAAAGCATTGGGGTCTGTACTCCTTGCAATGGAATCTGAACAGCTCGCAATGGAGTTTGTGCACCTCGCAATGGATTATATAAACAAGTCAGCGCAATATGTACAGCTCGCAATGGAGTCTGTGCACCTCGCAATGGAGTATATAAATAAGTCAGCGCCATGTGTACACCTCGCAATGGATTATATAAACAAGTCAGCGTAATGTGTACACCTCGCAATGGAGTCTGTGCACCTCGCAATGGAGTATATAAATAAGTCAGCGCCATGTGTACACCTCGCAATGGAGTCTGTACACCTCGCAATGGAGTATATAAATAAGTCAGCGCCATGTGTACACCTCGCAATGGAGTATATAAATAAGTCAGCGCAATATGTACACCTCTCAATGGAGTTTGTGCACCTCGCAATGGAGTATATAAATAAGTCAGCGCAATATGTACAGCTCTCAATGGAGTTTGTGCGTCGAGCAACAGGGGTTGTTTTTGCTACAAAGTTGCCTGGTTTTCTGAATCTGGCAGGTTAAAAGCCTGAATCATCCCTTAATTCTGGTGCAGCGGTTCCTGTAGCCACTGCAATGGAACCCAAATAAATGGCAACGAGGTTCGTACTCCACTCGATGGAGCCGGTGCATCACCCAACAACTCCCATCGTCAACCCGATGCAACAAGCAATTTTTGCAAAAGCATTGGTGTTTTTTCCAACAATGCAGGCCGACATGGTTGCAGGTATTTGTTTGATTGCAATTGAATCTGTTTATCGGGCAACCAGACCTTTTCGCCCGACAACGGCGTGTTTATGTCTTGTAACATTCTGTTTTACAAGTTCATTTTGATGTGTCGCCTTTGCATCCGTAGTTGTTTTTTTATTATGCTGCCTGGTTTACAGAACCTGCCAGGGTAAATTGCGGGTCAACATGGCAGAAACCAAACCCTTTTTTCATGGTAATTGATCGGGTTGGTGCAAGAAGGCTGATACCAGAGTTGACGCTTAGGTGTTGGTAAGCAAATGAGGCTTAGGATTTTAGTTGTCGTTTGATGAGGTTGGTAACACGAAGAAGGTCCGGCTGGTTACGCCGCAGGCTCCGAAAAAGCCGGTTGCATCGTTGCTGAGGTTGGTGGGTAGCGATCCAGGGGCTGAGTTAAACAAGCCTCCTGTCCAGGTTGTGTTGAGCAGCAAGGCACGATAAAAAGCGGCGTGCTCGTCAGATAGCGATAACCTGCGCTGAACAACCAGGGTTCCGGCAGGAAATTTTACCACCTCCGATTCTGGTGCCAACACTTCGCTAACATCAAGGGTTGGAAGGGTATAATAGCAAACCCTGGCCTGGCATTGTTCTTCGGGCAAGTGTTTGTAAGCTGGTAAAAACGACCAGTTGAGCCATATTTCATAGAGGGCTGGACGGTTGGGGTTGTAGGGGCTGGCCACAGCCTGTATTTTGTAAAGGCTGTCGGAGGTGGAGGTGTAGCGCATCCTGATAAATTCGAGTGGTTTGGTCACCATTGCTTTGGCTGTAATCGATTGTCCGTTTTTCGTGATCAGCAGGGTGTAGGTTAGTCCTTCTCTGGGAGTGGCATAGGCAGGTGTATAATAGTTCCCCGACGCCTCGGGCCACTCTGTTAACTGCCAGGTGGTGTCGGCGTCGAAAACAACCACAGCAGCCTGGCTCACAGGTTCAGGTAGGTCGTTTGGATGGCTGGTGGTGTACCTCAGGCATACCTTGTGGTTTCGGGGTTCGTTGGTGAGGGTGGCTTCAACCACAATTTGTTTTTGATCGGAGGTTTCGGGCATGAAGTCGGTTTCCCGTTCGCAGCCCAACAAAACCAATGAAATAAGAAACAGTAAGCAATTGCGCATCAGAATCGGAATTGGTAGTTTATTGAAGGAACGATGCCTGAAGCCGACAGGGTAGTGGGAACAATCTCAGCACTGCCGCTAAGGTCGGATGGTACTACAAAGTCGCCTCCTTTAGCGGCTATCTTGTTGTAGTTGATTGAGAAGGGGTTGTAGCGGCCATACGCGTTGTAAACAGCAAGCAACAGTTGGTGTTGGTATCGATTGCCGGGACGATTGAGGATAAAGGTTGCGCTCAGATCCAGACGGTGATAGTCGGGCAATTGGTCGTTGTGTCGATCGGCATACACCGGGGTGGTGTATCCGTTGTATTGCATCCAGGCAACAGGTGCCGTAAATGGGGCTCCTGATAAGTAATACCATGCCCCCGACAGGCAAATGCGTGTTGTAACCTGATAATTCAGTGCCAAGGTGAAACTGTGAGGACGGTGAGCCGTGGCAGCATATTCTTCTCCATTGTTCACCTCGGGCGTAGTTCGCCACGACTGCGACCAAACGTAGCTCATCCAACCCGTGAGGCGACCTTTTACTTTTCTGGCCATCAACTCTAACCCGTAGGCTTTGCCGCTGCCAGTTCGCAGTTCCGATTCAAGGTGCTGGTTGTAGAGCAGGTTGGCATTGTCGGCGTAGTCAACCTGGTTTTGAAGCCAACGGTAGTATAACCCGCTGCTTAAAGCGTACGATCCATCTCCCGGCAGCATCGACATGCTCAATGCCACCTGGTCGCCTTTTTGTGGCGGTCGGTTGGGGCCTGCCGGCACCCACACTTCGAGAGAGGTGAAGGGGGAGGTGCTGTTCGAAACCACCTGGAGGTATTGAATGGAGCGACCATAACTGAGGGTAAGATCAAAATTGTAGCGGGGCTTCCAAAGGAGGCTCAGTCGGGGTTCGGGTTCAACAAACCAATCGTAAACCTCTCCTGAAGGCACTTCCTGTGTGTCGATAAGGCGGTGCAAAGCATCGTAGGTATAGAGTGTTGTTGGGCCAACATCGCGCCAGGTGCTTAGTCTGAATCCCAGGTTGAGTTGCCAATGGTTGCCCCATTTCCACTCGTCGCTTAAATAAAAAGCCAGGCTGCGCGATCTGTATTTGGGAATCAATGGCGTGTTTTGGGGAATTTCCTCATCCGAAAATTGAACATTGCCGGGGTTGATAAAGAACACCCCGAACTCAGCTCCGCCTCTGATTGTGTGCGTATTGTTGGTAAACCAGCTGAAATCAGTTTTGCCCATAAGGTTGTTGATGCTCGAATTCCAGTAATCTTCTAACTCTTTTGACAGAAACAACTTATAGTCGTAGCGGCTGAAATAGACCGTAGTGTTCGAAAACAGTTTCTGCCCGAACAAGTGGTTCCATCTGATTACCCCTACCTGGTTTTGCCAATCGATGCCATAGGTTTTAAGCGATGATCCTCCATCGCGGGTGAAGCGATCGGCACCGCCAAACAGGGTTACAAAAAGGCGGTTGTTGTCGTTGAGCCTGATGTTAAACTTCGCGTTCACATCGTAGAAGCCGAAATCAAAATTGCGAATGGCTCCGTTTTCGGGTTTGATCCAGTTAAGGTTCGACACCCGTGCTGCAAGGTAGTAGGAACTTCGGTTTTCGAGTATCGGCCCTTCTACTGTGAGGTTGGATGCATAGGGATTGATGTTTCCTGAAAAACTGGTATGGTAGAGGTTGCCGTCTTTAGTTCTGACGTGTATTACCGAGGAGATCCTGCCTCCGTACCGTGCCGGAAAATCGCCCTTGAAGGCCTCCACATCACTAATGGCGTCGGGAGCCAGGGCCGTAAAAAAGCCAAACAAGTGAGCCGGATTGTACACCGGGGCTTCGTCAACCATCAGCAGGTTCTGATCGGCGGCGCCACCCCTCACAAAAAACAAAGCCGAACCGTCGCCAAACGAG
>JAQVCV010000097.1 GCA_028689615.1 Bacteroidales bacterium
TGGTTTGACAGCGAAAAGCAACAGAACGATTCTATTGCTGATCGGTGGTTTCCGCAATTACGGAGGCTTCAGCCGCGATGGCTGCTATCACCTCTTCTGATATGCCGGTTTTCCCTTTCTGGTAGCCCAGGTCGGTGATCCGTAAATGGGCAAAGTGATTAATTCCGTTGCGAATTAATGTTTTGCGTGCGCAATCGAGACCACAGCCATCAATGGCCAGGATATTCTTCGAGGCGAATTCATCAATCGACTTCTGATAGCCTGCCGATACGATGGCCAGACAATTCATTTTTCTCACCCCTTCGTCGCGGAGGCGACGAGCCGTCAGATCGGCAGCCTGCCCCAGGTCCGAAGCCCCCGAGCAGCTTAAAACCATGTATTCGGTGGCTCCACATAAACAATGATCAGACATAGAAATAAAGATTAATTGAGTTTATATTCAAACGAAAATGACACCACGCTGTAATCGGGTGTAGTAGCATCGGGATCGGCTGTATGGTAGCGATAACTCAGTGCTGTACTCACACCAGGGGCAACCAGATACTGCACACCACCCATCCACAACTGTCCGTCGTTGTCGCGGTTCCAACCTCCGGCCCTGCCATCGAGGCCAGACGATCCGAGCGCGTCGTATCGCAGAAAGCATTCGAACTTTTCAACCGGCGACCATGCTGCGAAAGCCGACACCCCAAACAGGTCGCGCCCCGATAAACCGTTATAATGGTTTAATCGGGTGATTTCGAAAGCTGATCGCCACTTTTTGGTGAACCTGACCCCTGAAAATACCGACCAAATCGTTTGCGACATTCCTGCATCGGTGGGGTTAGAGAAGTATTTCTGATCGGCATAAAACCGGAATTGAAGCCATTGAGCCGGTTTCAGATCAATACCGACAGCCCATTTCGCTCTCCCGTTGGCATCCTGGTTTACCCTGAAGCCTTCCCCGTTGGTGATTGCCAGATCGGCTGACAGCCAGGGCCATGGGGTGTAATAGACAATAGCACCCAGGTCGCCACTCGGCGTTCCGAAATACCGATCTTGAAAGGTCTCAAAAATATAGCGGTAACCCCAGAATTTTTCCTGGGTGATGTAATGGTTCTGCAGGATTCCTCCGGCTTGCAGCGTGAGGTGCTCATTGGGTTTCCATTGTAAATACGAGAACTTCAGGGTCATGGTAAAATAACTCCCCTCTTTGTAATTGTAACTTGTTGGAAGAGGATTACCCGCGGTATCGGCCACATTGAGGCTTCCAAATACCGTTGGCCGCCCGGCATCAACCACTACTTTTCCCAGCCATTGGGGTGCAAATTGATACTGGTAACCGAAATGAGCCCTGTTGATGGTCATCCCGCCCTGTTGCAACCGGAAATCGTAATCGGTGCGGTTGATTACCTGTACAACCATTTGGCCTTCTGGAGTGAAACGAGAAGTATCGGTCTGGTTGCCTAAGCAACCAGACCAACCCAAAACACTTGTTACAAGAAAATAGAAAATCTTTCTTTTCATCAGCCAAAAATTGATCCGTAAACCATGCCTGCCACCGTACTTAAAAACACCACAAGAGCAACGTAAACGATGGTCTTCTGCCATCCCATCACGCTTTTAATTACCAGCATGTTGGGCAATGAAAGCGAAGGTCCGGCGAGCAGCAGGGCCAAGGCAGGTCCCTTACCCATGCCCGAAGCCAGTAAACCCTGAATGATGGGTACTTCGGTAAGGGTGGCAAAATACATAAAGGCTCCCACGATGGCACTGAAGAAGTTCGACATAAGCGAATTCCCCCCCACCAGCAACGAAATCCATTCGTTGGGAACTACGCCCGGGATAGAAGTGGTATCGTGGTTGGAGCCGAGTAAAAAGCCGGCAATTACCACACCGATAGCGAGCAACGGGATGATCTGTTTGGCAAAGCCCCATGAAGAGAAAATCCATTCGCGGTTTTCACCCTCCGATAACAGACCAACCACGCTAATACCGGCTACAGCAGCCACGAAGGGAACAATCGGGTTGCTTATCGTGAAGGCAAGAATCGCCGCAGGTAAGAGCGCCAGCAATACATGCCATGCCTTTATTTTTAAAATGGCTATGAGAGAATAGACCAATCCCAGGCCGAAAATACCGGTAATAAGCCATTTGTTGCTCCAGAGCATGTACCATACGCCCGAAGTGTCACCAGAGGTTGGTTTACCCCAATTGGCAAAGACCAGAATGAGTACCAGAATGAAAAAATGAAAAGAGGTTTGCCACAAAGGACGAGTTTCCGGAGGCAGTACGATGTTCATCTGCTCTTCTTTTTTCGCTTTTTCCTCTTTCCGGTAGATGAGTGACATGGTGATGCCGATGACTACACTAAAGGTAACGGCGCCAATCGTTCGGGCTATCCCCATCTCTGCCCCCAGTATTCTGGCAGTAAGGATTATAGCCAGAATGTTGATGGCCGGACCCGAATAAAGAAATGCCACAGCAGGCCCCAATCCGGCTCCTCGCTTGTGAATACTTGAAAAGAGTGGCAGGATGGTGCACGAACAAACTGCCAAGATGGTTCCCGAAACGGCAGCTACGGTGTAGGCCAGCCATTTCTTTGCATTTGCTCCGAAATAGCGCAATACCGATCCCTGGCTCACAAATACCGAGATCACCCCAGCGATGAGAAATGCTGGCACAAGACAGAGCAACACATGCTCACGGGCATACCACCGACTCAGATCGAGTGTGGCATCCACCGCAGTTTGAAAGCGCAGACTGTCAACCGGGAGAAAGTAAACTCCCAGAAAGACAACAGCTATCCAAAACAGTATTTTAAATTCAGTTTTTGGTTCCATAATATTTTTTTAAGAATACACGACGATTATAACCAGGCTACCACTATTAGATAGACCCCGGTGAGCATAAAGAGGATGGCGATAACCCTTCGCGACCACACCTCGAACACTTTGATCCGGTTGTAGAGGGTCCCGACGCCACCCACGGCAAAGGCGATAAGCCAGGCAAATGCGATTACCGGTAGCCCGGTGGCCAGGGCGAATACCAGCGGCAGCCACAAACCCGAAGGAGAAGCGATGGTCATCGGGATCAGCATCCCAAAATAGAGTACACCGCTATACGGGCAAAATGCCAGGGCAAACACCAACCCCAGCAGCAAAGGCCCCATGAACCCTATCCTTTTGCTTTTGTTACCGATTTTCTCTGACAACCCCGACAGGCTGCCGAAGTTGATTCTGATTACATCGAGCATAAAGAGGCCGATCACGATCAGCAGCGGGCCAAGCAACTTCTCGCCCCACCCCTGAAACAGCGAGGCCACCTTGAACATGCTGGCACCAAAATAAAACACCAGCCCAAGTGCCGTGTAAGAGATGGCGCGACCCAGCGTGTAGAGCAACCCGTTGTAGAACACCTTGCGGCGATTCTCAATGTCGCGGCCGATGAAGCCGATAGCGGTGATGTTGGTGGCCAGGGGACACGGACTCACCGCGGTCATCAGTCCCAGCAGAAAGGCCGACAACACAGGCCATTCGGTGTTGTCGAGCCAGGTTTGCAGAAAATCCATCAGAGTGCTTGTATTATTTGAGTAGTTTTTCCAGCTCTTTCTTCAGATCAGATCTGAACTTTGGAGCATCTTTGCGGGCCGATGCAAAAGCCATCTCGGTAAGGTTGACGGCCTTCCCTTTGGCATCAACCAACAGGAGGCTCGCCCCCCAGATCTCGTACTTCTTCACGATGGCCTCATTCTTCTCTTCTTCAAGGTTCAACACATGAAGTTTGATGGCGCCATTGGTCAGTTGCTGTTTAAATGTTGATTCAAGCAATGCCTTGGTCTCTTTTTCTATGGCATTGCAGGTGGGACAGCGGTGGTTGCCATGAAAGTAATACACATCCATTTTCTTGGTGGCACCAGCGTTTGACTGGGCCTGCATCATGTTGAACGGGATGGCAACGAGTGCCAGTACAATTAACAACAGGTTTTTACGCATGATTATTCAGTTTTATGGTTTAGATTGGATTATCCGATCAGTTTGCTGAGTTCTTCTTTGGAGGGCAGCCGGCCACTCATCACCACCTTTCCGTCAACCACCAGGCCGGGAGTACTCATGATTCCGTAGCCCATGATCTTCACGATGTCGGTCTCTTTGTTGATCTCGGCATCGATTCCGTTTTCGGCGGTGAAGTCAGTCACCATTTTCTCGAGTTGCTTGCATTTGGGACAACCGGTTCCCAAAACTGTGATTTTTTTCGACATAATAATTGGCATTTATATTATAAAAAGTTTTAAATTTCAATCATTCAATGCATTGCAACTTGCTTCAGGCGAATTATAAAGGTTGAACAAACGATCGAGCAAACCACGGGCCTCCTCCCAGTTTTGCCTGTTGATGCAATACTTGATCTTGGGCGGGTTTACTTCTCCCTGAATCAGACCCGCGTCTTTCAACTCGTTGAGGTGCTGCGATAAGGTGCTGCGGGCTATGGGCAACACTTCGCACAAATCGCCACTGTAACAACAACTCTGACCGGCAAGGATCTCCAGTATCTGAATGCGTACGGGATGCCCCAGCGCCTTGGCAAACCGTGCCGTTTGGTTTTGAAATTCAGTATATTTGTCCTTCATTTCGTATTTCGTAAAATTACGAAACAAAGGTAGAAATTATTTCAACAATAAAACACTTTCGGGAAAATTTTTCGATAGGCAGGAGGCCTTCTTTCCTCCCCTTGTTTTCATTTTCGTTAACACGAAGTTATCAGTATGTTTTTAGCTCAGGCAAAAAAAAACCGGCAACCCAAAGGCTACCGGAGTTTTGTTGACCCACCAGGATTCGAACCTAGACCAAGAGAACCAAAATCTCTTGTGCTGCCTTTACACCATGGGTCAATGCGGTGTTTGCGGGTGCAAAATTATAAAATCGCTTTGATTCTGCAAAAGGTTATTCACTTTTTTTTAAACCACGATGCATCCTTTTGGATTAAAAAGTTAAAAAGTGCAAGGATATTAGGCAGGTTCCATCGAAATTAGTACTTTCGCAATGCCCAACAATCAAGGCTTTGCAAACCAGCTTCCGGGTGTTCACACGCAGGGCAGTTTGTTTGTAAAATCATAGAAACCAAACCATTTTTAGTCGGATGAAAACATACCAACGACTCAACAACCTGTTTGGATGGCTCGCTTTCGCGATGGCTTCCTTAGTTTACATTTTCACCCTCGAACCCACTGCAAGCTGGTGGGATTGTGGTGAATACATTTCAACCGCAGTGAAGTTACAAGTGGGGCATCCTCCAGGAGCACCTCTTTTCCAGATGCTTGGCCGTTTCTTCTCACTTTTTGCCGGTAACGACACGAGTCAGTGGGCCTATATGGTCAACCTGATGTCAGCCCTAAGCAGCAGTTTTACGATCTTGTTCCTTTTCTGGAGCATCACCATGCTGCTTCGCAAGGTAGTGGCTCCCGATAACCAGTTCGACACAGGCCGTATGATGGCCATATTGGGTGGTGGTTTTGTAGGTGCAATGGCCTACACTTTCAGCGATTCATTCTGGTTTTCAGCTGTTGAGGGCGAAGTTTACGCCATGTCGTCTCTTTTCACCGCTATGGTTTTTTGGGCCATCCTCAAGTGGGAACGTGCAGCCGACGAGCCACACAGTCTGCGCTGGCTCATACTGATAGCCTACCTCATGGGACTCAGCATCGGCGTGCATCTGCTCAATCTGTTGGCCATTCCCGCCATCGTGTATGTGTATTATTATAAGAAGTACACCCCCACCACCAAGGGCTTTATCATGGCCGGACTGGGCTCGCTGGCTTTGTTGGCCATCATCATGTATGGCATCATCCCCGATATTGTGAACCTTTTCAGCAAAGTGGAACTGCTGTTTGTGAACAGCATGGGGCTCCCTTTCAATTCAGGAACCATCTTCTTCACCCTGGTTATCGGAGCCACTGTGGTTACAGGATTGCTCTTTACCCAGTACGGCGACCGCTACAAGTTGGGATTCTACCTTTCTGGCGGCCTCTTCCTTCTCTTGATTCTTACCGGAACCAATTCGGTTGGAAGCTTCCTGATGAGAGCTGCCGTGATTGGAGGCCTGGCAGCACTGGTTTATTTCACCTACCACAAGCGCTTTATTCTCAATACCATCATCCTGAGTTTCACCTTTCTTTTGATGGGTTACAGTTCGTTTATGATGCTTGTGATAAGGGCCAATGCCAACACCCCTATCAACGAAAATGCTCCTACCGATGCCATCGGGCTGCTAAGCTACCTCAACCGTGAGCAATACGGCGACTGGCCGCTGTTTTATGGGCCTTACTACAACGCCCCTGTAAAGAAATACGGCGATGGCAACCCCGTTTACATCCGCGACGATAAAACAGGGAAATACGTGGTTGCCGACGATCGCAAAGGGACCATCCCCGAGTACGATCCGGCCATGTGCACCCTCTTTCCCCGCATGCACTCCAACCAAAAACCCAGCCATATCAAGGCTTACCAAAGCTGGGGAGAAGTGCAGGGGGTACCTGTAAGGGTTACCAAAAGCGATGGCAAAACCGAAACACTCCAGAAACCGACCTTTGGCGAAAACCTGAAATTCTTTTTCAACTACCAGGTTGGCCATATGTACCTGCGCTACTTCATGTGGAACTTCGTCGGACGACAAAACGATGTGGAAGGGCACGGTGGCATTACCGACGGCAACTGGGTGAGCGGGATCAAGATGTTTGACGAACCCCGCCTCGGTAGTTGGGAGAAATACCCCGCCCACCGCGCCTCAAACCCTGCCAACAACACCTTCTACTTCCTGCCGCTGCTGCTGGGTCTGGCCGGGTTCTTCTACCACCTGAAACGCAACAACCGCGATACCTGGGTGGTGTCGATACTCTTCCTCCTTACAGGACTTGCCATCGTGGTTTACCTGAACCAAACTCCTTTCCAGCCCCGCGAACGCGACTATGCCTATGCTGGTTCGTTTTATGCCTTCGCTATCTGGATTGGCATGGGAGTGGCCGGCATTGCCACGTGGCTCCAAAAGCTTTTGAAGAGCCTCACTCCGTCGGCTGCCCTGGCCATCATGGTTAGCCTCTCGGTGCCGGCCATCATGGCATCTGAAGGGTGGGACGACCACAACCGTTCAGGGAAATTTGCCGCCCGCGACTTTGCCACCAATTACCTGGTGGGTTGCCAGCCCGAAGCCATCCTCTTCACCAATGGCGACAACGACACTTTCCCCCTCTGGTATGTGCAGGAGGTTGAAAACATCCGAACCGACGTCAGGGTGGTGAACTACATGCTGGCCGGAGGCGAATGGTACATCCACCAATTGGGCAAAAAAGTATATGACTCCGATCCTTTGCCCCTTACGCTCACGCCTGCTCAATACGACAAGGGTCAGAACGATATCATCCCCGTGGTTGATCTCAATCCAAAGCAAATACCGGTGCCTCTGAAGGATGTTATCAAGTTTATAAGCAACGACCGCAACCGCCGCGACTTTGGAAGCAGCCACCCCCTGAGCTACATCCCTACCAAGGTGATCAGGATACCGGTTGATACCAACGCCGTGAAAGCCAGTGGACTGGTTCCGGTGGAGATGCAACATCGTATTCTGCCTTATATTGATTTCACCATCAAGAAGAATTATCTGTATAAGAACGATCTGATGTTCCTCGACCTTTTGGCTACCAACGATTGGAAACGTCCTATCTATTTTGCAAGCCCGTCGGCCATGTCGGCTGTTTTCAATGTAGATCAGTACAGCTTCCTGGAGGGAATTGTGTATAAATTCCTGCCGGTGAAGGCCACCGACGACTTCATCCGTGGTTTGGGCGGCGTTTCAACCGATTCGTGCTATGTGGCTTTGATGAACAAAATCACCAGCTGGGGTAGAATTGAGCAACCCGACGTGACCATCGACCGCGAAAGCTTCCGCAACGCTCAGATCCCGCGTCAGAGCTACATGCGCCTGGCACAATCGCTGATTAACCAGGGAAAAAAGAAAGAGGCCATCGAGGTGATCAACACCAGCTTCAAATTTTTCCCCGGCGATCGCCTGGGTCTCGACAAATACACCCTCCCCTTCGCCGAACTCTATTTCAGCGCCGGCGATACCAGTGCTGCCGTTAAACTCTCGCGTGATATTGCCCGCGTGATGATGGACGACGTGATCTGGTACCGCAGCCTGGCTTCGGGGCCTTTTGCCAACCAGTTCAATTCCGACCTGGAAGAGAACCTGATGATGATGCAAAGCCTGATCATGCTGGCACGCCGCTACAACCAAACAGCGCTTGCCGAAGAACTCGAAAAAGAACTCACCCTGGTTGCAGGGTTGAATTAGTTTTGTCATTTTTTTTAGAAGTGAAAGCGGCAGATTTTTCTGCCGCTTTTTTTGTTTTCTGCCTTCGCGTACCGTCAGGCTTTCTGCCACATCCAATTTTCCACTCATGGGCAATTGTACAATCCTTGTCATTTTTCCATTATGCACGGTTTGAAATACGTTTCTCCTATAAATCGTTGTTAAAACAAAACTGAACTTTTGGATAATCCGCTGGCTCGATTTTTCTGTCTTTGACCTTGAGCACCCGCGCTTCGCGCTGGTGTTTTTTACCGCTAAGAACGCAAAGATAGCTTCACGCTAAGAACGCGAAGATGCCGGACAGATTTTTAAGATCGCTAAGGCACTTCGTGCTGACTGGACGTGCAATACCCGTTAGCATCTGCGTCCGATAGATGACGTAGGCATCTCAGCGGTCTTAACAATACCCGTCGAAAAATCTTGGCGTTCTTAGCGTCTTGTCTTAGCGAGCTTTGCGGTGAAAGAATGCCCGACCAGCAAACACTTAGCCGGATTTTTTATTTCGCCCCTTCAGGGCTCTCTCTCCTCATGGGGCCCTGCGCATCGTGGGGTTTCACCCCACGATGACGTATGGGGCCCTTTCAGGGCTGCTTCGCGAGGTGCAAGAGTCAATTCATGACTTTGTTTCTGCTGTTAAGCCTCTTAAAACAGACCTGACCCAGCCGATAATCCACTGGCTCGATTTTTATTCGTCTGTGTGTAAAGGCGATTTCATCTATATTTGCAGCCGTTGAAAAATCAA
>JAQVCV010000041.1 GCA_028689615.1 Bacteroidales bacterium
ATTTTCTTTTCGGTGTTGGCTATGTTCACTATCTGGTAGTGGTGGTAGTACTCTTCGGTTTGCTTGTCGAAAACATCGTTGATCAGGCTTAGCGCATACACCGGGTGCAAAGCCTTGTAATCAACAGCATGATCCAACTGATTTACATAGGCTTTGGAGGCGTTGAACAAAACGCGTTGCAAAAATCCGGTGGTCCATTGCATCTGCATCTCCACAATAAACTGACGTCCGTAATTGTCTTTGCACCTCACATCCACTATCGAATATTTCATAACAGGAATCTGTGGCACCAGCTCGGCAGGAAGGTACTCGAGGCTCTCGATTACACGCCCCTCTTCCAACGGCAGCAGTGCGTTAAGAAAACTTCGCAGCAAATGCGGGTGTTGGCCAAAAACTTTCTTGAAAATGAAATCGTTCTTCGGGTCCAGGTATTTCATAAGGGCTGGTTTTCATGCAAAGATAATGCTTTTAAGGCATGGCAACAACCGCGCAAAAACCATTCAGGGCACAGGTCTGCATCGCATTCTTATCCATCCGGTTGCTATCATCGGTGTTTTGCTTTCGGAATAGTTGTATTTTTACAGAACCAAAACGCGGGAGGGTGACCGGAGCGTATGTGCCAACCGGGGCACCTTCTCCTCAACATCAAATGTCATGAAACAGATACTTACTGCCATCGATTTTTCGCCCGAATCAATCCGTTCGCTTGAGTTTTCGATCGGGTTGGCCAACCGTACCGGAGCCGGGCTGACACTTGTTTGGGTTGATCATCAAACCGATCGGGAGTCGATATACGAAAACGTAAAGAATGAACTTCGCAATCAGGCACGCGATCAGTTTGAAGAGCTGGTTGATCAGTACGCGAAGAAGATACACTCCGGACGCATCTTTTACAAACTTCGCAAAGGGAAGATTTATCAGGAAGTTTCGCAGCAAGCCCTACTAAGCGAAGCCGACATTATTGTGGCTGGCACACACGGTGTGAGTGGCTACGAAGAGGGATGGATCGGGAGCAATGCCTACCGAATTGTTTCGCATTCGCCCTGCCCCGTGATTACCGTGCGGCACGACGCCGACGCCGATGCCCGGATTGACTCGGTGGTGATGCCCGTTGACAGCACCCTCGAAACCCTTCACAAACTCCCCTTCACCCTCTGTTTTGCTGCCGATATGGAAGCCGTTCTGCACATTGCTGCCATGATGACCGTACCTACCAAATCGTTGCGAACCAAAATCGAGAGCTACTCCCGCAAAGCAGCCGGCGAAGCCCGCAAAGCAGGTATCACCGCTGTGATCACACCGGTTGAGACCGACAACATTGTGAAAGGGGTGATTGAACACGCCACCAATGTGGGAGCCCAACTCATCAGCATCATGACCGAACAGGGAAACCCCGGATCGAACATCCTGGGCCCCTTTGCACGCCAGGTGGTTAACGACTCCCCCATGCCGGTGCTTAGCATCCAGCCCAAAAAGTAACCCGCCAAACCTGTCAGATCATCGTTATTACAAAATGAACTCAAATCAAACCTCCGCCCGCTACAACCCTCTGAAGCAAGCCCTTCTGTTGATTCCGGTTGCCTTGCTGCTGCTTAACACAAACCTTGCAGCACAATCAAACCCGGGTGAACCCATCATCAAACAAGATCCACGTATCGACACCCTTGTGGCACGCCACATTGCTCACAACAAAGCCAATCCTACCCTCGAAGGGTGGCGCGTACAAATCTATTTCGAATCGGGAAACAACTCCAAAACTCTGGCAACCAATGCCCGCGAACGCTTCATCGAGCTTTTCCCCGACCACGGCGCCTACCTCTCGTTCAACGAACCCTACTACAAGGTGCGCGTTGGCGATTTCAGAACACGCATGGATGCCGAAGGGTTCAGGCAAATGGTTATCACCGAATTCCCCAATTCCTATGTTGTACCCGACAAGGTGCTGTACAACAGGCTTAAATAACAACCACCCAAAAAAAACCCCAGTTATGAAAAACGAAATAGTAGTAGCCATCGATTTTTCGCTTTGTTCCATCAACGCGCTGGAACATGCCGTGAGCATTGCCCGGCTGTCGAAAAGCAACGTGGTGATGGTGTTTGTGCACAACCCCCACAAACCCCAGCGCACCATCTACAAGTACTCCGACCCCATCGACGAGGCCACCAAGCTCTTCGAGGAACTGGCCGAACGGTTCCAGCTCACCCTCCCCAACAGCCGCCTGCTCTACCGCATCCGCGAAGGGAAGGTGTATCAGGAAGTGGTGACCGAAGCCCGCGAACGAAAAGCCTGGCTCATAGTAGCCGGAACCCACGGCGCATCGGGTTTCGAGGAGATGTGGATAGGATCGAACGCCTACCGCATCGTTACCAACGCCCATTGCCCCGTGATTACCATCCGCGAAGGGGTGCACGTTGACCGCGAACTCCGCCGAATCGTGCTGCCCATCGACCGAACCCTCGAAACCCGCCAAAAAGTGCCCCTGGCCACAAAACTGGCCAAACTCTTCGGCGCCGAAATTCATGTGCTGGCAACCTATGCCGCCACAACACACGAAGTGATGGTTACAACCAACCACTACGCCCAACAAGCCATCCAGTACATCGAAAACGAAGGGGTGAAAGTGGTAAAAGGCTCGGTTAAAGGTAAAGACCTGCTGGGTGCCACCATCGGTTACGCCCAAAAGGTTGATGCCAACCTCATCATCATCATGACCGAACAGGAGACCAAACTCTCGGGGCTGATCCTGGGCCCCTACGCCCAACAAATGATCAACCGGTCGCCTTTCCCCGTGATGTGCGTGCACAACAAGGAACTCATCCGCGTGCTCACAGCCTGAGTACCTCAAAAAAACTGACTCCCCCTTGCCCTGTCGGGGCGAGGGGGAGTTTTGATTTAACATAAGTTATAGAGACTTACTAAACGCAAAATCTAATATCACGAATAAAGAAAGGCATCTTGTTTGCCTTCCACAATTGTTGAATTCTGATGATTCACCTTTTCACCGCAACGCAATGTATAAGACGCGTTGTCGGCAATAAAAAACGAAAATTCAATCTTTTACAATCAGATGAAATACTCGGGCATCGAGCGAAGTTACAAATTTGTGATTATTAAAGAATACGAACAACAGATCTTCTGAAATTCTCAATCTAATCAAGCATTCACGGTCGAATGAAATTCGATCTGTCAATGCTGGGCTTATTGATCTTTATTGGAATATTGGCAAACGCATTAGCCAAAAAATTGAACAGGCTGAATGGGGCAATTCTGTTGTAACTGAATAGCGAAACATATCCAGCAAAACGAGCCGGGAATAAAAGGATTTTCATATAAGAATATATGGAGGATGAAACAGTTTTATGAGACCTACAAGGATTTCCCAAAACTCTCAACACTGTTGAGAGAAATTAGCTGATTTATGCGTCCTGACATTTTTTGGACAGACCGCAACCACCTGTCTCAACCCACCGTCATCACCTGTCCATCCACTCTCTGAACTCCCCCACCCTTTCGCGGCTCACGAGCACCTCGTCGGTTTTCACCCCTTCGATGTGGAGTTTAAGGCGCGAACCGCTGTAAACTGTCACGCTCTCAACGGCATCCACCGCCACAATGTATTTCCGGCTGATGCGGAAGAAGCGGTCGGGGTTGAGCACCTGGCCCAGTTGTTCGAGGGTGAGGTCGATGTCGTATAGCCGTCCTTCGCGCGAAGCAGCAAACGTGGCCCCTTCCATGCTTACGAAAGCCGAGACACGGGCCACGGGGAGGATGTGGATGCGGTCGGCAACGCGAATCAGGAACCGCTCTTTGTAGGTACGGGTCATTTGCCTGAGTGCTTTGGCCAGTTCGAAGGTATCGGGCAGGGGGTTGCTGGGTGCCACTTTTTGTTTCACGCGCTGAAGGGCTTCGGCCAGTTCGTCGGGATCGACGGGTTTCAACAGGTAGTCAACGCTGTTGAGGCGGAAAGCTTTCACGGCGTACTCGTTGTAGGCTGTAGTAAAAATCACGGGACACTTCAGCCCGGTTATTTCCAGGATGTCGAAACTCAACCCGTCGCCCAGTTGAATGTCGAGCAACATGAAATCGGGAGCGCGATTGGCCGAGAGCCATTCCACGGCCTCCCTCACGCTTCCAGCCAAGGCTTCGACGGTGATGGAGGGGTCGGCCAGGGTTACCATTTTGGCAAGCCGCTGCGCCGAAAGTTTTTCGTCTTCAACAACAAGGGTTCTCATCATACAAGGGGCATTCTGACGGTAAAACAATTTGATTCAACGCCCCAGGTCATCACGCGAGTGGTGAACGGGGCAAGGCGGCCGGCAATGTTCTGCAAGCCTGTTCCTGACGAGGGTTCGATGAGTTCGCGCGGCTGAAAATTGTTCCTGCACACCAGCCATCCATCCTCTTCGACAAGGGTGAGGGCGAGAGGCTGATGATCGGTCACCACGTTGTGTTTCAAAGCATTTTCTACCAACATCTGCACCGACAGGGGCACGACCCGGGCTGCCGGGTTCATAGGGCCGATGGTTACCTGCAGGTTATCGCCAAAACGGTAGCGCTGCATGAAGAGGAAGGAGTGAACCAATGAAAGTTCTTCGCTGAGCATCACCAGCTCGCGGTCGCGCATATCGAGCACGTAGCGATACACCTCTGCCAGTTTCCTGATGAATTTCACGGCTACCGGAGGCTCGGTTTCCACCAGCGAAGTGAGCACACTCAGGCTGTTGAACAGGAAATGGGGGTTGACGTGGCTGCGCAGCGACTCGTATTGCGCTGTAATCAGGTCGCGTTTGTATTGCTCTTCGCGTTGCAGCCCTTCGCGCCAATAACGCATGAACACGTTCACAAACACCGCCAGCAATATTATTACCGTGATGATGACAGCCACCAGCGAATTGATGAGCACGATCTCTCCCAAACGTTGCCAGTTGACGCCAGCCGCTCCCCAGGGATAGTAATACAAAAAATTAAACAAACTGATGCTCACCGAAGTATAGAGCAGACAAATCCAAACCACCCGCCTGAAAGTGGCTCCCGGGTTGACCTCCCAGGGCCAGCGACGCCCGGCCCAACGGGTAAGAAACTCGTTGCCGCTCCAGGCAATAACGCCGATGGCCATTGAATAAAGGGCAGATCGTACCATACGCGACGATTCAAACACGTTGAAACCGCCAAACAAAAAGGCGAACAGCAATCCAAAGGCTACCGACATCCCCAGGATGAAAGCAACATTGCGCAAAGCCCGGCCAATAACTTTCTTTTTATTCATGAAGCGAAGATAAGGAATTAATGGGTTGAGGGGGTTGAGGGGCGAGGGGCGTCCCGGATGGTGATGGGAAACCTGAGGTTGATGGGCGAGGGACGAGGGGCGAGGGGCGAGGGACAAGAGACGAGGGACGAGTTCCTATAGACATCGAAAGAGGGATGATAGACATCGGAAGAGAGACCAGGGACGTCCAGGATAGTGATCGGAAGGCAAACAAAACAAACAAAACAAACAAGACAAACAAAACAAACAAGACAAACAAAACAAACAAGACAAACAAAACAAACAAAACAATCGGCGGGTGGCAGAAGCTGGAGTTACGCTCCAGCTTCGGCAAGTGCCAGCCTCATCAACCAATCAACTAATCCGTTTCGCACGACTGAAGCATTTCGGCATTGCGATCGGCACCCCAGTTTGGGTGGTAAGGTGAATGGGGTTTGTAAGTTTTAAAAAGCGAATCAGCTTTTTGCAGCATGGGCATGGCACGCTTTTTCCCTCCTCCAAACATGGCCGGTGTGAAATAGGTGTTGGAGCCTTTAAGATGCCAGGCCCTGGGGTTGGCAGCGTCGAATTGCAGGGCCAAATCAAGGTTGTCGTTGGCCCGGCCCGAGTATTTCATCCCGCGCAGCATCGGGTTTACCCCAATGCGGGCCTGGTTGAGCATGGCCTTCAACACATAAAACTCGGCTTCGGTGGGTTGCTGTTTGATAAGCTTTTCCACCACCGGTTCGGCGGCATCCAGAATGGGATCAACCTTGTCGGAATCGGTTTCGGCAAAGGCTTGCAACACCATGCAATGGGCGCTCCAAAAGGAGGCTTCCCAGCGGTTGGGCTCGCTTTGAGCCAGACTGCCCAGTTGCGAAGCCAGCAAACTATAATCGGCAGCCGATTTGGCCTGACCAATCCGCGGCAACAGCGCCTGCAAATCAGAATCATAATCCTGCGAGAAGCCTGTAATGGCAACGAACAATGCAAAAATAGAAGTGAGAATTGAAGTTTTCATAAATTTTATTTTTAAAGATGAAATAATAAAAAAAGTATTTTGACGCCACCAACCGAAGTTGCCGGCAATAGTTTTTAACTGAAATTGATAAACAGCCCGATGAAGAAGAAGCGGTCGGCTTCGGGGCGCACAGGGTCGGCTGTGTAGGTTCCCTGCGGGGTTTGATAATAGCGGTAGCCAAAAATGTTTTTTCGGCCGGTGATGTTGCTTACCGAAGCATACAGCACCGAAGTTTTGCCAAACAACGGAAACAGGTGGCTGGCATTAAGACTGATGTCGAAATAGTTGGGCGTGAGCTGATCCATAAACTCAGCCGAAGCAGGATCGTTGTAAGGGCGCCCCGACGTCCAGGTAAGGGTACCGCCGAACTGGGTTGTAATTTTCTGCACCCACCATTTTCCCACGAACGAGAAGCTGTGTTCGGGGGCGAAAGTGGGGCGCACCTCTTCTGGAAAATCTTTATACAGACGCTTGGTATCCACGTAGCTGTACGAAACCCAATAGTCGAGTTGGCGGATGGTTTGCTGATCGCGCCAGAACACCTCCAAACCCCGGGCGTACCCTTCACCAGAGTTGTTGTAGCCATCGGCGCGGGTGAAATCGGCGGCATCGTAGCGCACCAGATCGTGGTAATTTTTCTGGTACACCTCCACCCTGAAGATGCGGTTGTTTTTTTGCATCTGGTAGTTGAGGATGTAGTGTTCGGCGCGCTCGAAATCGAGATCGTGCGTAAACCGCAGCATCTGTTCCTGTGGTTTTTGGTTGTAAACCCCGGTAGCAAACGAAATCTGGCTGTTTTCGCCCACCAGCCAGGCAGCCGAGAATCGTGGAGCCAGGTTCATCCGATCGAGCAACGGCGACCATTCGCCGCGCACGCCTGCCCTCACGGCAACCTTGCGCAGTACCATCACCTCCGATTCGGCATAAAGCGAGGGCATCTGGTCGTCAATCTCGGCCCTGAACAGGGGAATAACCTGATCGGAATACTCCTGGACAAACCGGCTTACGCTCACATCGGTTCCTGCAATCAGGCTGAAACGTTGCGAGAACTCCTTGCGCAGGGTGAGTTTTCCCTGGTAAAACAAGTCGGTTTCGTTGATGCGGCGCTCGCCAGGACGCAGGCGGTTGTTGTCGTAGCTGAAAGCATGACCCAGTTTCAAATCCCAACCGTTCCCTAGCGGGGTGGTCCAAAGGGAGTTCAGGTAAAGGTTGTCGTTGTCGAGTTTGAAAAGGGTTTCGGCTCCGTTGTTTTCGTAGTCGGGATACCACAACGCCACGCGCCCCACCGAGCCATTGCCCATCAGGCGAAGGAGGCCGTCGCGGCCGGTTCGCTGGCGGAAGTTGAAGTTGACACCGGCTCCCATGGGTTCGGTTTCGTAGTCAACCCGTTGCTTTACCAACGAGTTGTAGAGACCCAGGTTGTAGTATTCGGCACCGATGCTTCCCGACGCGCGACTGCCGGCCCAGGTTTTGGAGGCGGTAGCCCCTATGGCCATCAATCCCAGGCCCCACTGGGCATCGTCAGCCAAACCTTCGGTGTTGAGGATGAGCGCCGACGACAGGGCATCGCCATATTGCGCCGAGATACCGCCCGAGCTGAAAGTGGTTCCGGTGAAGAGTTGTGGCGAAAACCGGCCCCTGGCTGGCAAATCGGGGGTGGTTGACGAGTAGGGCTTCTTCACGCGAAGCCCGTCGATGTAGGTATTGGCCTCGTAGGCGTCGCCACCACGCACGAAGAGGCGACCGTCTTCACCCACGATTGCAGTTCCTGGAAGGGTGTTCAGGGCTCCGTAGATGTCGCCGGCGGCGCTGGCCGTGGTCACGATGTCGAGCGGTTTCAGCGTAACCCCTTTTTTCTTGTCCGATGCCTCGAAGCTGCCGGCAGTAATCACCACGTCGGCCAGCGATGCAGCCTGCTCGCGCAGCATGATGTTGATTACCAGATCGCTTCCCTCCAACTTCACCGGCAATTCGCGAGGTTCGTAGCCGATAAAGGTTGCAAGCACCACGACGTCGCCATTACGGCGCGTTTTAAAGGAGAATTGACCGGCGGTGTCGGTTGAAGTGCCATCAATAGAACCTTTAATCAACACGTTGGCACCCGGAAGCGGTTGGTTGCGTTGGTCGGTAACTATTCCCCGAAGGGTAGTCTGACTAAAAACTGCCGTTGACAGCAGCATCAAAAGAGTGTAAATAACAAGCGGTTTCATGGTTTTGAATTTTCTTGCAAGGTTACGGCACGCCATCAACAAAGGGTTGATAAGGCTTGCCTTTGAATTTGCGATTCTTGCGGAGTGGGGAAATAGGATTTGCATAGCATCAGATTTCTGTTGCAAAAGTGGCTCGAAACCAACGCTCGTTGCAATTAAATAACGGTGAACCGGTGAAACCGGGCAACCAACTGTTGGATTGAAACGGTGAAATGAAAAACGGGAGGACCTGACCGCCTCCCGTTTGTAGTTTCTGCTGTAATAATGAGCAAAGTTACCCTTTCTGTATAGATTGAACCAATTCCAATATTACCTGACTGACAGAAATAATGTGTTTGGAATGAGAAGCCTGACTTGCCGAGCGTAACCCTACGATAATAACAAGTTTGCTCGCACAAAAATAAAGAAGAAGGGCAGGCTGCTGATGCACAGAACGACACAAAGTGATGAACCGTGGTGCCTTATCGATGAATGGCCTGCTTTTTTGCATGAATTGTTGTTTTTAACGATGAGTTGCCAAATCCAACCGGGTAAAAGCAAGGAGGATGTCGTTCAAAGGATAAAGCGCTACCTTTGCAAACAAAAAACCCATGTTGGAAAAAATTAACTTCATACAGATTCTCAGCGCGTTTGTGGTGTTATTTGCCATTATCGACGTGTTGGGGTCCACCCCTGTTTTTCTGAGTTTAAAAAGCCAAAACAAACAGATCAAAGCTGGCCGTGCTGTTCTGGTTTCGTTGCTTATCTTTTTGGCATTCATTTTTGCCGGCGAAGCCCTTCTCAACCTCTTTGGCGTTGATGTTGCATCGTTTGCGGTGGCAGGCTCCTTTGTAATCTTCATCCTGGCTCTTGAAATGATCCTGGGTATCGAAATCATCAAAAGCGAGGGGAACTCAGGGGCCACCCTTGTGCCCGTTGCCTTCCCGCTCATTGCAGGACCCGGGGCTCTCACTACCTTACTTTCGCTTCGCGCCGAATACCACATGGCCAACATACTGATCGGTCTGGCTCTCAACCTCGTGTTTGTGTATTTTGTTCTTCGGTCGGTCGAAAAGATCGAAAAAGCCGTGGGCAGCGACATCATCTTTATCCTCCGAAAATTCTTCGGAGTCATTCTGTTGGCTATCGCCGTAAAACTGTTTGCCACCAACCTTTCTATCGTGATGGGGAACTGAAGCAGGTGGTCAAAACACTTCCGGCGAGGCCATCAATACAAAAATCCGAAGAGCCACAAAGGCACCGTATTCCCATTCCCTATTTCCAAATCATCGGCAGCGATGAACGAATTGGGCTGGTTGGCTATCTGCCTGTAGGTTTTACCCTTGCCTCCAACCTCGAACAAGTATTTCCCGTCAACCCGAAAATCGCCAAGCTGCGGATAGGTAACCTCATGGGCAACCTGCACCTGATTCAGGAAAAACGTTTCCCTGAGATTACCTGTATTCAGATTCGATCCCACCAAGCTGTACATCAGGTTTGGATGAGCCAGATAAATCTTCTCGGGCTTGGTAAGAGCCGAAACCGGCTTTTCTCCCGAATACAATGTACTGATTAACAAAGCATCGCTCAGATATCTCAGGTAATCCTTGAGGGTATTCTTACTCACACCCACTCGCCCCGATAGTTTCTCGATGTTGGGTTTAAACGGAACCGACTGAGAGATTACGGAGAGCAGTTGTTTGATTTTGGGCACATTGCTGTAGCTAATCCGAGCCAGCAGGGGCAGGTCGGCTCCAATAATCTGGTTGATTACTTCAATCAATTTAAACGGATAAGTGTCGTTACTCTCGAGAAAGAAAGGGTAATAGCCCGTCTGAAGGTACTCTTCGTATTTCTTTATCGGTTTAATCTGCTGAATGATACTTCCAGCTATCGAAACATGCCCTGCCACAATCTCATCGAGGGTAAACCTTGGAAATGAAGTGTGTTCAGTAAGGTTGATAAACTCCCTCAACGAAAGGCCTGGCAACAGGTGCAGCAGGCTGCGCCTCGATAAATCGCCCTGTCCTTTCGATAAATGAAGCAAAGAAGAACCCGTGTAGATAACCTTCAACTCTCGATAGTTATCGTAGATGAATTTCAGTGCCAACGACCAGTTTTCGTAATGGTGTACCTCATCGAGCAACAGCACTTCTCCCCCTTTTTTCACGAACTCATCGGCCAAATCGGGCAGGTTGAGCCCGGCAAGGTAGGGTGAATCTAAGCTCAGATACATTCTTTTACGTTCAGCAAGATGCAGCTTGGCAAACTGAAGCAACACTGTGGTCTTCCCTACTCCGCGACTTCCTTTCAGCCCGATCAGCCGATCAGCGCTTTCGAGGAGGGAGAGCTGAGGCCTTAGAAAACCCGTATCGGTTAAAGCAATTGCCCGCTCCGACAACTCTGATATCTTATTGTACATAAACAAGTTTTGAGCAAAGATACTAAAAACGGATTATTCATTGATCAAAATTTCCATAAAACGATCAACTTACTGATCACTATTTATGAAAAATCAATCATTTCATTCATCATTAAGAAACAACACACCGCAATATATTGACTAACCGCTATTTCAGAAAAACGATTAATGCATTGACCAAAAATTGATAAAAAACGGTTAATGATCTAACAACAAAGAAATTTTTACACAAAAAAACTCCCTAAAACACACAGGTTCTAGGGAGTTAGCAACACGGTAATCTGATTACGAATTCGGCGGATCTGTTTCGGGTGGATTCTTGGGTTGTCGTCCGGCCTCTTTCAAGGCTTTAGCAATCAGCCACTCGATCTGTCCGTTGACGCTGCGAAATTCGTCGGCGGCCCATTTCTCCACGGCAGCCATCACGGCCGGGTCGAGGCGAAGAGCAAAATTTTTCTTTTGAGCCATGCACTTTTAATGGTTAAGCGTACCGGTGTTGATAACCGGATTGGCAGCTTTATCGGAGGTGAGTACAACCATCAGGTTCGAGACCATGGCAGCCTTTTTCTCGTCGTCAAGATCCACAATCTTGCGTTTTGAAAGCATGTCGAGGGCCATTTCAACCATTCCAACAGCACCTTCAACAATCTTCTGGCGGGCAGCAACAATGGCCGTTGCCTGCTGACGTTGAAGCATGGCTCCGGCAATCTCGCTGGCATAGGCCAGGTAGCTGATGCGTGCCTCGATAACCTCGATGCCGGCCATTCCAAGCCGCTCTGCCAACTCATCTTCCAACACCTGATTCACCTCTTCGCCACCCGCGCGCAGGCTGATCTCGGTCTGCTCATCGTCAAAAACATCGTAAGGATAATGTCCGGCCAGTTTGCGAATGGCCGATTCGCTCTGTATATCTACAAAATGGGTGTAATCGTCCACTTCAAAAGCGGCTTTGAACGTATCTTTCACCCTCCATACCAGCACAATACCAATCATAATCGGGTTGCCCAGCTTGTCGTTGACCTTAATCGGGTCGCTGTTGAGATTCCGGGCGCGCAACGAGATTTTCTTTTTGGTATAAAACGGGTTAAGAAAGAAAAAACCATTTGTGGTAACGGTTCCTACATAATCGCCAAACAGCACCAACACCGACGACTCGTTGGGGTTAACCACCAACAAACCAGCAAGTAGAAACAACCCGGTGACAACAAGCACCACACCCAGGATTATAAATCCCACAACAGGTTGTAAGGTGGAAATGAGGGTAATTCCGCCACCTATCAACAACAAAATCAGCAGCAAGCCCAGATAACCAGATACCGGTGTTACAAATTTTTCTTGTTTCATGATTTTAAAAGATTTGGTTTTAAATTGATATTAAAATGATATTGCAATAATACGACATTCTAAACCAAAACACCAAATTTTTTTCAAAAAAAGTATCATTTCACACAAAAGAGGTAACTTGCACCTTTAAAAATCAGGAAAAAAGAAGAAGCCATGATGTTTTCGACCATATTGCTACCCTTGCTTGTAGGGATGTTTCTAGCCATAAACATGGGGGGGAGTGGCACGGCCCCATCCTTTTCAGCAGCCTATGGAGCCAATGTAATCAAGCGGTTTGCCATTCCGGGGTTGTTTGGATTGTTTGTTTTTTTTGGTGCTATTTTAGCTGGGAAAAAGGTGGTGCTCACTTTGGGCAAGGGGCTGGTACCCTCCGACGAGCTCACCCTCACCATCACCACCATAGTTTTGTTATCGGTAGCCATTTCGCTTCTGATAGCCAATCTTTTGGGAGTTCCACAAAGCACCTCACAATCTACTGTATTCGCACTGGCAGATCCCGGCATTTACCTACACAGCCTCAACACCCGGTTGTTGTTTGGTGAGATTATCCCCACCTGGTTCATCCTTCCTGTGATCTCCTTTGGGCTTACCTACCTGCTATCGGGATGGCTGAAGCGATGGCTTGACCGTGACAAGCACAACACACGCCGGCTTCCCCGTTACTCGCTAACGAGGCTGCTGCTTGTAGCCTCGTCGGCCTATGTTGCCTTCAGCATAGGCTCAAACAACGTGGCCAACGCAACAGGCCCGTTGGTTTCGATGGTGATGAACGAGCTGGCAGGAAGCAACGGAGGTGAAGCACAATTCAGAATGATTATGGTATTGGCCACTTTGGTGATTGCCCCTTGTTTCGGGATAGGAGCGTCGATTTTTGGATACCGTGTTATTAAATCAACAGGCAAAGAGATCACCACACTAGGCCCACGTGAAGCCACCCTTATATCGATCGTCACAGCCACCTTGTTGCTGGCAGCCTCGCTGGTAAAGGGAATTCCAACATCGCTTGTTCAGCTGAATGCATTGGCTATTATGGCCATAGGAATCAGAAAAGACGGGGTGGCAGCACTGGCAGCCAACAACACTGTGAAAAAATTCTGGATCGTGTGGCTGGTGGCGCCCCTCATCGCGCTGGGGTTAAGTCTGGCCCTGACGTATCTGGCGGCAGGCGCTGGCTTGCTGGACTAACAGGGTGGCCGCGCCTGAAGTTTTCGTAACTTTGCGCGGTGAAACACACCACCATGAAATTGTTTACCCATCTTTTTTTTGATCTCGATGGCACCTTGTGGGATTTCGAGAGCAATTCCACCGAAACTCTCCGTGAAATCTATTCCGAACTCCAATTAGAAGGTCTTGGCGTTCCGGCTTTCGATAAGTTTATTCACGATTACCACCTGATTAACGACGCCTTGTGGGCATCGTATAAAAAACACGAGATCACCAAAGAAGAACTTTCGGTGGGCAGGTTTAGTCAAACCCTGGCCCTCTATGGCATCCACAGCGAAGAACTGGCTTCACGAATCGCCCGATTGTATGTTGACCGCAGCCCACTAAAAACCAAACTGATTCCCGGCACTCTGGAAGTTCTCGAAAACCTGCGCCCCAACTACAAGCTTCACGTAATCACCAACGGCTTCTCCGAGATACAAAGAAGAAAACTGGCAATCAGCGGCTTGGAACAATACTTCGATACCCTCATCACCTCCGATGAAGCCGGAGTAAACAAACCCAACAAAGAAATTTTCGACTTTGCCCTCAAAAAAGCAGGTGCACTGGCCTCAGAAAGCCTGATGATTGGCGACGAGCCAGAAGCCGACATCGAAGGAGCGCGATTGGCCGGATTGGCACAACTCTACGTGAACCTGAAAAACAAGCCACCGGTGAGCGAGCCAACCTTCGAGGTGGCCTCACTGGCAGAAACAATTCCATTGCTAAATCCCGCAACTTCCTGATCATGCACCAATTCTATCTTCCACACCTGGTAGCTGACCAGGTTGCTCAAAAGCCGGTTGAATACACCTTCGACGAACAGGAATCAAAACATATTGCAAAAGTATTGCGATTGCAAAAGGGCGACCTGATAAGGATTACCGACGGTGAAGGATTTCTGTATGAAGCCACCGTGGTTGAGCCCCATATAAAAGAGACCCTGGTGCGTATTGCCAACCCCGTGGCCGATCCAAATTTGCCGGCCTGCCAACTCCACGTGGCCATTGCTCCAACCAAAAACCCCGACCGGATGGAGTGGTTCGTCGAAAAAGCCACCGAGGCTGGTGTTGACCAGATCACGCTGCTGCTATGCGAACACTCCGAACGTCCAAGGCTCAAAACCGACCGTCTGGAACGCATTGCCATAGCGGCGCTCAAGCAGTCGAAGCGGAGTCGCCTCCCCAGAATCAACCCTATGGTGCAATTCGACAGGTTTGTAGATACTCCCACAGCAGGCGACAAATTCATTGCCTGGTGCGAAAGCAGCAGCCGTGCATTTCTGCCGCACCAATTAACCCCCGGCAACCACGCTACCCTGCTCATCGGTCCCGAAGGCGATTTCAGCATCAGAGAAGTAGAGATGGCTCAAAAGTCGGGTTACATACCAACCGGTTTGGGCAACTACACCCTGCGCACCGAAACTGCCGGGCTGGCCGCCTGCTTCATTTTCAACCACGTCAACCACCGATAAAAAATGAAAAAGAGAACTGTTGTTTCCCTGTTTTTCATCATTCTGCTATTCCAAAACAGTATTGCCCAGAAAACGAGCAACACTTTATGGCCCTATTCTATCGCACTGCTCAAATACAGCGGTGGCGGCGACTGGTATGCCAATCCCACCTCGCTTCCCAACCTCATCCTGTTTTGCAACGAAAACCTTGGGACCAACATCAATCCCGAACCCGCTACAGTTGAGCCAGGTGATTCCCGAATCGCGTATTACCCATTTATTCATATGACGGGACATGGCAACGTGGTTTTCAACGATGAAGAAGCCGACAACCTGCGCAAATACCTTATTGCCGGAGGCTTTCTCCACATCGACGACAATTATGGGATTGATCCCTACATCAGACCCCAGATGAAAAAAGTGTTTCCCGAACTGGAATTTGAACCCCTGTCGCCCATGCATCCCCTGTTCAGACAACCTTTTTCGTTTCCGAAAGGACTTCCCAAAATCCATGAACACGACAACCAGCCACCTCAGGCATTCGTTTTGATATACAAAGGTCGGGTGGTTTGTCTTTACACCTACGAAACCGATCTGGGTGATGGCTGGGAAGACCCGCAAGTGCACAACGACACCCCCGAAAAACACCTCGATGCCCTCAGGATGGGTGCCAACATCATTCAATACGTGTTTCTGAAGGAACATAGCCTGGCCGAATAACCCAAACAGCCTACAAAACGAACAGACATGATGTTTCAAAACCCAACCTTTCTGTATGCTTTGCCAGCCATGCTTATCCCCGTGGTAATACACCTTTTCAGCTTTCGACGCTATCGAAAAGTGTATTTCAGCAATGTGGCCATGCTCGAAGCCATTCATGTAGAAACCAGGAAACAATCCAAGTTGCGGCACCTGCTTGTTCTCATAGCCCGAATGTTGGCTGTTGGGGCATTGGTAACAGCCTTTGCCCAACCCTTTCTGCCCGACCAAAATAAAAGAACCCCGACAACCGGCCAAACCGTTGTAAACCTTTTCATCGACAATTCATTCAGCATGTCGGCCGAAGGTTCCCGCGGGATGCTCCTGGAGCAGGCAAAAACCAAGGCCCTCGATTTGGTTGCGGCCTGGCCAAAAACAACCCGATTCCGGGTCTTTACACACGACCTCACCTACCAGTCGAACCAAATCATGAGCCAACAACAGGCTCGCCAATACCTTACCAACATCGACCTTACACCGGCATCGAAAAGCCTCAGCCAATGGCTTACCAAACAGAAAACAGGTGCTTTGCCTACCGACCACACCTTCACTTTTGTCTTTTCCGACTTTCAAAAGGGATATGCCGACCTGCAAAACATCTCCGACACCTCACAGGCGGTCACCCTTATCCCCCTTGTATCCAACCAGACAGGCAATATCAGCATCGATACCTGTTATTTCGATTCCCCAACCCTTCAAATTGCACGCCCTCTACAGCTCAAGGTTGTCCTGTCGAACCATTCCACCAACCGGTTCGACAACCTCCCCCTTCGACTTATCTTAAACGGGCAACAAAAAAGCAGCCTGAGCATTGCCCTGGAAGCCGGTCAGTCAAGCGAAACAACGGTTCCTTTCATGCTCACACAACCAGGCAATTACCAAGCAGAGATACAAATCGACGACTCCCCCGTGAACTTCGACAACAACTACTTCCTTGCCTTTCAACTAACCGAAGCCATCAACCTTTTGCACCTTACAGGAATGCAGAAGCAACCATGGACTCAGCGCCTATTTGATAACGACTCAACCATCAACCTTACACAATACACAACCGACGAGCTCGACTACTCGGTTATACCCCGGCAAAACCTGATTGTTGCCGATGCGCTGACCAAAATCCCCGACGGGCTTGGAACGGCACTCAACCAATTTGTCATTCAAGGCGGATCGCTGTGGATAAATCCGGGGAAAGATGACGAACCCGCCACCATCAACAGCCTCCTGGCATATTTTGGTAATGTTCAATTACTTCCGGCCGATACCCAATCGCTCAGGGTGGACATGATCAATCAGAAAGCCCCACTCTACATCGATGCCATCGAACAGGTTCCGGCAAATGCCAACCTCCCTTTTGTCAAAATTCACTACCCGCTTAAACCTGGTTCAGCCAACCTGTCAACCCCTCTTCTCTCGCTCCAGAATGGCGATCCATTGCTGATAAGCCGGGCAGAAGGCGATGGAACCGTTTACCTGTTCTGCTCTCCACTGACCCTTGAAGCTGGAAATTTCATCAACCACAGCCTGATAGTTCCAACCTTTTACAATGCCGCACTCCTGAGTCGCAAACCCGAAATTATGAGCCACATCCTCAAAACCGAATCGGCACTTCGTATTCCGAACCGAGCCGCTGAAGGCCGCCTCAGGATTGAAAACATCGAACAATCATTCCAGCAAATACCTGCCATCAGAACCAACGCCACCTCCACCGACGTATTTTTGGGAAGCGAAATACCAGATGCCGGCTTCTACAGACTGATGAACGGCTCTGAAGAACTGCAACCCCTTGCCTTTAACTACTCCAGAGCCGAATCAGTACCACGCTTTCAAACACCCGAAGAGCTTACCGAAGAAATTGCTTCACGGCAACTAAAGGGATTTAAAGTGGTTGCGAACCCCGATCTGCCGGCACAAACAATAATATCGCAAACAACTAACAACCAAGGACTATGGAAGTTTTTTGTTGTGCTGGTTTTGATATTCTTTGCCATCGAAGTAATTTTGCTAAGTCTCCCCGAACGATTCTTCAGGATACCCAAAAAACAAGAATCAGGGAATTAGGAATGATTATAATTAATTCACAATACAATAATTAACATGTTGCACCAACGCGTTAAACTCTCCGAAAACATTTACTGGATTGGCGTGAACGATCGCCGGACCCATCTGTTCGAAAACCAGTGGCCACTTCCAAACGGGGTAGCCTACAACAGTTATCTGATTTGCGATAAGAAAAACTGCCTGGTTGATACCGTGGAAATGGGCCGGATGGATACCTACATCGAAAAAATCAAAGAGATTGTAGGGGCTGATGGCTCTATTGACTATCTGATCATCAACCACATGGAACCCGACCATTCAGGAGCTGTGAAAGCTGTGATCAACGAATGGCCTTCGGTTCAAATCATTGGCAATGCCAAAACTTTTCCGATGCTGGAAGGGTTTTATGGAATCAACAAAAACCTGCTTCCTGTTGACGAAGGCGACACCCTCGATCTCGGAGAGCACAAACTTCACTTCTACCTTACCCCCATGGTTCACTGGCCCGAAACCATGATGACCTACGAGTCCACCCGAAAAATCCTCTTCTCGGCCGATGCCTTTGGCAGCTTTGGAACCCTCGACGGCGGCATCTTCGACGATGAAATCAACCTGGATTTTTATGAAGAAGAACTGCGTCGCTACTACAGCAACATCGTGGGCAAATACGGCTTGCAGGTACAGAAAGCCATGGACAAACTTTCGGGACTCGACATCAGCATGATAGCCTCCACCCACGGCCCGATATGGCGCAGCCACATACCCGAAATTGTTGCCAAATACCAGAAATGGAGCCGTTATGAAACCGAAGAAGGTGTGGTAATCGTGTTCGGCTCGATGTATGGCAACACCGAAAAAATGGCCGAGATCATTGCCCGCACCCTTTCAGAAGAAGGAATTCGCGACATCAGGATTTTTGATTCGTCGAAGACACACAGCAGCTACATCATCAACGCCATCTGGAAATACCGTGGTGTGATTTTAGGGTCAAGTGCCTACAATGGCGGAATTTTCACCCCCATGCGCGATCTCATCAGAGAACTTGAACACATCATGCCCAAAAACCATCTGCTGGGCATTTTCGGATCGATGAGCTGGGGTGGCGGCGGAGTGCGAACCCTCGAAAAATTTGCTGAAACCATTAAATGGGAAGTTGTAGCCCCCCCCGTAGAAGCCAAACACTCGGCCCGTGAAAACGAAATTGAGAAATTGGTGGCCATTGGACGCGAGATGGCACGCAAACTCAAAGAATTCAGAAACTAACACCTGAAAGTTAACCATTTCATGAACGACGACAATCTCAGGCCCGATAACCTTCCTGAAGAACAAGGATTGCCTGAAAAGGAGATCCAACCAGAAAAACAAACCGACACCGGCGAATACAAAACCATTGCCCTTAAAGGGATGTATCAAAACTGGTTTCTCGACTACGCCTCCTACGTGATTCTGGAACGTGCCGTGCCTGAGATGCTCGACGGGCTCAAACCCGTGCAGCGCAGGATACTTCATGCCATGAAGGAACTCGACGACGGACGTTACAACAAGGTAGCCAACATCATTGGGCACACCATGAAGTACCACCCGCACGGTGATGCCTCCATTGGCGACGCGCTGGTGCAGCTCGGGCAGAAAGACCTGCTGATCGATATGCAGGGAAACTGGGGCAACATCCTCACAGGCGATAGCGCGGCGGCGCCCCGTTACATCGAAGCCCGCTTGTCGAAATTTGCCAACGAGGTGGTTTTCAACCCAAAAACCACCAAATGGAAACCCAGCTACGACGGCAGAAACCAGGAGCCCGTGAATCTGCCTGTGAAGTTTCCTTTGCTGTTGTTTCAAGGGGTTGAAGGTATTGCGGTTGGGCTTTCGTCGAAGATCATGCCCCACAATTTCAACGAACTGATCGACGCCGCTATAGCCCATCTGCGAAACGAAGAATTTGAACTCTATCCCGATTTTAACACCGGCGGACTGGTTGATGTTACCCGCTACAGCAGCGGAAACCGCGGAGGAAAGCTTCGCATCAGGGCCAAAATATCGCAACTCGATAAAAAAACCCTCGTTATCACCGAAATCCCTTTCGGAGTAACGACATCAACTCTGATTGACAGCATCTTAAAAGCCAACGACAGAGGAAAAATCAAAATCAGAAAAATTGACGACAACACAGCCGAAAACGTTGAAATCCTGATTCATCTGGCTCCCAATGTTTCGCCCGACCTCACCATCGATGCCCTGTATGCCTTCACCGATTGTGAAATAAGCGAATCGCCCAACGCCTGCGTGATCCACAACGGGAAGCCCATCTTCACCGATGTGAAACACATCCTGAAAGTCACAACAGGTCAAACCGTTGAACTTTTGCGTCAGGAGTTGCAAATCAGACTCGACGAACTTCGCGAAGAGTGGCACAATGCCTCACTCGAAAAGATTTTCATCGAAAAAGAGATCTACCTCGACATACGCAAATCAGAATCGTTTGACGAGGCCATACGCACCATCGACGCCGGCCTTGAACCCTACAAACCCCTCCTTCGCCGAAAAATAACGCGGGCAGACATTGAAAGACTGACCGAGATACGCATCAAACGCATCTCGGCCTACAACACCTTCAAGGCCGAAGAACACATCCGCAACCTCGACGGCGATATGGAAGAGGTGCAAAACCACCTCGACCACCTGATTGATTACACCATCAACTGGTACAAGCAGTTGAAAAAGAAATACGGACCGGGGCGCGAACGAAAAACCGAAATCCGCAACTTCGACAACATAGAGGCAGCAGCTGTGGCTGTGGCCAACCAGAAACTGTACGTCAACAAGGAAGAGGGCTTTATTGGAACAGCCCTGAAAAAAGACGAATACGTTTGCGACTGCAGCGATATTGACGACATCATCGCTTTTCGCAGCAACGGAACCTTTATTGTAACCAAGGTGGCAGAAAAAGCCTTTGTTGGCGAAGGCATTATACATGTGGATGTTTTTCGTCGCAACGACGACCGCACGGTGTATAATATGGTGTATCAGGACGGGAAAAACGGACTTTCGTTCGTGAAACGCTTTTCGGTAGTGGGCATCACACGCGACAAAGAGTACGACCTGACGCAGGGCAAAGAGGGAAGCCGGGTGCAATACTTCACCGCCAACCCCAATGGAGAAGCTGAAGTAGTGAAAGTGACCCTGCGCCCCCGCCCTAACCTGCGAAAACTATCGTTTGAGTACGATTTTGCGCTTCTGGCCATCAAAACACGTACTGCCAGGGGCAATACCCTGTCGAAATACCTGGTGAGAAATGTTCAGCAAAAAGAAAACGGTGTTTCTACCCTGAGAGCACGTTCAATCTGGTACGACGAAACCGTGATGCGGCTTAATGCCGACGGACGCGGGCGGTTGCTGGGTGAATTTGAATCAGACGATAAGATACTCACCATCAACGCATCAGGGCATTACCGTTTTTATGGCTACGATCTGGCCACCCATTTTGAAGACGACTTGCTGGTGCTGGAAAAATACGACCCCGACAAAGTGATCTCGTCGCTTTACCTTGAAGGAAAAACCGGACTGGTTTACCTCAAACGGTTTCAACCCGAAATCACCGATCGCAAAACCAGTTTTCTGGGCGACGAACCCGAGTCGAAACTCCTGGCCGTATCACTCGATTATTTACCCCGCGTAAAAGTGGTGTTCGACGGGAAACTCAACCCGCGTCCCTATGCTCCCGAAGTGATCAACGTGGCGGAATTTATCGACATCAAAAGCTTTAAAGCCAAGGGCAAACGCGTCTCGAACCTGGCAATAGCCAGAGTGGATTTTATTGACCCCCTTCCCTATACCCCACCGGTAGTTGAACCCGATGAAACCTTTGATGAAGAAACCGAAACGCTCAACGAAAAAACGAATACTCCCAAACCCGGAAACCAGGCCGGATTGCTCCCGCTTGAATTTGACGATTAAAGAACAACAGGCAATGCCTTTAATACCAAATACTGTAATCACTTACCTTTTTATTCAGAAAACTGATTAACACCCCATTTCCCGAAAGATTTATACTTTTGCACCGCCAAACCACACAGGCTTGGCAAAAAATCACCTAACACCAATCCTCTCAATAAGATACACTCACATGCTCACCAACAACTTCACACGCCGCCACAACGGCCCTGGTCCACAGGATGTGGAAAAAATGCTTCAGAAAATCGGCGTCAATTCTATCGATCAACTTATCGACGAAACTGTGCCGGCTACCATCAGATTAGAAAAACCACTCGCGCTGCCCAAAGGGCTCAACGAATACGAGACTTTCAACCACATGAAAGAGGTTGGAAGTCGTAACAAACTATTTCGCAGCTATATAGGCATGGGATACTACAACACCATCACCCCCGGTGTTATCCTGCGCAACATCCTCGAGAACCCCGGGTGGTACACCAGCTACACCCCCTATCAGGCCGAGATTAGCCAGGGACGTCTGGAAGCTCTGCTCAATTTCCAAACCATGGTGAGCGATCTCACGGCCATGCCCATGGCCAACTGTTCGCTGCTCGACGAAGCCACTGCTGCCTCGGAAGCCATGATTATGGCCTACAACGCCCGGCCACGTGCTGCCGTGAAACGCAACGCCAACAAAATATTTGTCAGCACCACCCTTTTTGCCCACTCCATCGATGTTATCCGCACCCGCGCTCTGCCGCTGGGAATAGAAGTGGTGGAAGGATGCTACAAAGAATTCAGGCCTACACCCGAGTTTTTTGGCGCCATCGTTCAATACCCCGACGAAAGAGGATCGGTGAACGATTACAGCCAGCTTACCACCGACATTCACGCCGTTGAAGGGATGATGCTGGTGGTTGCCGACATCCTCAGCCTGGCGCTGCTTACCCCTCCGGGTGAATGGGGTGCCGACGTGGTGGTGGGTTCAACCCAACGTTTCGGAATCCCCATGGGCTATGGTGGTCCTCATGCCGCCTTCCTGGCTGCCCGCGATGAATTTAAAAGGCACATGCCCGGCCGCATCATCGGAATCACCGTTGACGCCGACGGCAACCGCGCACTCCGCATGGCCCTGCAAACCCGCGAGCAACACATCAAACGCGAAAAAGCAACCTCCAACATCTGCACCGCCCAGGCCCTGCTGGCCACCATGGCCGGTATGTATGCCGCTTTCCACGGCCCCGATGGAATTCGCGACATTGCCCGCCACATCAACATCCTGGCCGGCGTATTAAGCCAGGAGGTTCAAAAATATGGCTACAAACAGCTCAATCAATACTTCTTCGATACCCTCCAGATCAGCCTCCCCGAAAGAGTGAACCTGGAAGAGATCAGGAAAATGGCGCTGGAACAAAACATGAATTTCCGTTACATCGACGGGCAAACCATTGGCATCAGCATCGACGAAACCACCACGCTGGCCGAGATCAACCTCATGCTCTGCATCTTCGCCAAAGCAGCAGGCAAGATATGCGCCGAATTTGTTTGCAACCCCACCGAATGCCACCGCATTACCACCATCCCCGAGAACCTTTCGCGCTCAAGCAAATACCTCACACACGAGGTGTTTAACAGCTACCAGAGCGAAACCGAACTGATGCGTTACATCAAGCGCCTGGAAGAGAAAGATCTTTCGCTCAACCGCTCGATGATTCCGCTTGGCTCGTGTACCATGAAGCTGAATGCCGCAACTGAACTCTTCCCCCTTAGCTGGCCCGAGTTCAACGCTCTGCACCCCTTCGTTCCAGCCGACCAGGCCGAAGGATACACCTTCATGATCAAAGAGATGGATCGCATTTTTAGCGAGATCACCGGCTTCGCTGCCATGTCGTTCCAGCCAAACTCGGGTGCTGCCGGCGAATACACCGGCCTGATGGTCATCAGGGAGTACCACCTGAGCCGCGGCGATCGCGACCGCAAAGTGTGCCTGATACCTTCATCGGCTCACGGCACCAACCCGGCTTCAGCCGCCATGGCAGGCATGGAGATCGTGGTGACCAAATGCGACGAGAATGGCAACATCGACGTGGCCGACCTCCGCGCGAAAGCCGAACAGCACAGTGCCCGTCTGGCAGCACTCATGGTTACCTACCCCTCGACCCACGGCGTGTTTGAAGAAGATATACTCGAAATTGTTGACATCATCCACCAGCATGGCGGGCAAGTTTACATGGACGGCGCCAACATGAACGCCCAGGTTGGCCTCACCAACCCGGGCAGAATCAAAGCCGACGTTTGTCACCTCAACCTCCACAAAACCTTCGCTATACCTCATGGCGGCGGCGGTCCCGGTGTTGGCCCTATCGGCGTGGCCGAACACCTGGTTCCGTTCCTTCCCGGCCACAAAGTGGTTAAAACCGGTGGCGACAAAGCCATCACCGCCGTTTCGGCTGCCCCGTTTGGAAGCGCGCTGGTGCTTACCATCAGCTATGCCTACGTGAAACTGATGGGCGGTAACGGACTGACAGAAGCCACCAAATACGCCATTCTAAACGCCAACTACCTGAAAGCCTGCCTGAAAGACGATTACAAAATTCTTTATACCGGCAAAAACGGTCACGTGGCACACGAGATGATTCTCGATTGCAACAAATTCCATCTCACGGCCGATGTTCAGGTGATCGACATTGCCAAACGAATGATGGATTATGGCTTCCACGCCCCAACAGTGGCTTTCCCGGTTCACGGAACCCTGATGGTGGAACCCACCGAAAGCGAACCCCTGAGCGAGCTCGACCGGTTGGTAGATGCCATGAAAGCCATCCGCCGGGAGATTGCCGAGATCGAAGAAGGGAGAGCCGATAAAGCCAACAACCTGATCAAAAACGCTCCTCACACTGCCTTCATGGCAACCGCTGACGAATGGAATCAGCCCTACAGTCGCCGTCAGGCAGTTTATCCCATGCCCTGGAGCAATGTGGATAAATACTGGCCCACGGTGCGCCGCGTTGACGATGCCTATGGCGACCGCAACCTGGTTTGCACCTGCCAGCCGATTGAGGCGTATATGACACAGGAATAAGCCTGTTTGCATATCCCCAAAAAGCCGACCCGCGATTCCGGGTCGGCTTTTTTACAAAGTTGAAATTTTGTAGGTTTATACAGGAATGGTACCGATAATCCAATTGCCATATTTCCTGAGCAAAACCTGAAACAGGCCATCGAATGGCTTTCCGGAAATCTGAGCAACTATGCCAACCTTCACACAGCAGGCTTTTTCAAACCACGACCCCCCGGAGCATACTCGGCAATCTTGCTGAAGAGAAGTTTTCGGTTGATGGGTTTGCTCATGTAATCGGTACAACCTGCTTCCAGGGCCTTTTCCCTGTCGCCCATCAGTGCATAGGCAGTTTGAGCAATGATGGGCACCTGCCGGTTCACCTCCCTGATTTTTTTCACTGCATCCAAACCGTTCATCCCGGGCATTTTCAGATCCATCAAAATCAGATCAAAATGTTGAGCGTTGAACAGCGATAGGGCCTCCTGGCCTGTTGTGGCTCTGACTAGACGATGATTGGTTTTGGCCAGCATCATGCTTAGAATCTGGAAGCTCACATCGTCGTCTTCGGCCACCAAAATAGCCAGGCTTTCGTCTGAAGGCTGTACCACCCGATCGTTGTCGGGCTGTGGCAGATGGTCAGCAGAGTGGTAAGGCAGAAGCACCCTGAAAGTACTTCCCTGACCCGGAACTGAGTGAACACTGATGCTCCCTCCCAACAACTCTACATAGGCCTTCACAATAGCCAAACCCAGCCCCGACCCTTCATGAGCCCTCGACATGGTAAGATCGGCCTGAACAAACCTCTTGAAAATGGCATCCAACCTGTCGGGCGGAATCCCCTTGCCGGTGTCGGCCACGGTAATGCAAATAAAACCATTGTCGAGTGTGGTGGACACGTGAATGGAACCCCTCTCGGTAAACTTCAACGCGTTGTTAATCAGATTGGTCATGATGCCTTCAACCTTGTGTTTATCGGAGTTTACAAGAGCCTTTGAACCAACAATTCCCTGACTGACAACCAGCGCAAGCCCTTTATCTTCTATCTGACGTTTGAAGAAATCACACTGGTACTGCACGGTTTCTTCAAGGCTGAAATCGGCAAGAATCAACGACACCTCACCTGCTTCAAGTTTGCTGATTTCGATGATATCGTTGATGGTAGTGAGCAGCCTTTGACCACTCCGGTTAACCAGATCAATATACTTCTCCTTCTCCCCTTCGGTGATGTCGGGTTCGCGAAGCAAATCCAGAAAACCCAGGATCCCGTTCATGGGTGTACGTATTTCGTGCGACATGTTTTGAAGGAAAGCAGTTTTGAGGCGGTCGCTCTCTTCGGCCCTTTCTTTCTCGCGAATCAGAGCCGTTTCGGCACTTTTTTGCTCGGTGATGTCTCTAAACTCCACCACACGCACAGCCCTGCCCTGGTAGGGGATGTTGCGGGCCTCGAGCCGCAGGGGATACTCAGTTCCGTTTTTTCGTACTCCCACCGATTCGTAGGGCTTCTCGTAGCCACTCGTGATGTTTGCCATCACCTTTTCACGTTCGTGCGCGGCAATGAGCAGCAAGCCGTCCATTCCTATCAGTTCAGCAACCGTGAAGCCGGTTATTTCGGAGAGGCCCAAATTGCAATCGAGAATCACCCCTTTGTCGTGGATGGTTATGCCGCCAAAGGATGCGTTGTGAAGGGCCTTGAACCGCGTTTCGCTTTGCTCGGCACGCTCTTTGGCCTCTATCAAATCGCGAACCATCCGGTCGCGCTCAATCACAACAGCCAGTTCATGAGCCACCATCCCAAGCAAACGGGCATCCGATTCATCATAGGCGTCGCCATTGGAATAGCTCTGCACCACGATAATGCCCGCGGGCTCTCCTCTTACGATAATGGGAACCCCCAACCAACATTCAGCAGCATGACCGGTTTGGGAGAGGTTGTATTGGGTCACCAACTTGTCGCGTTCGGCTCTGTTGAGCAACATAGCCTCACCCGACCTGACTACCAGGCCTGAAAGTGACTGGCTGGCAGTCCACGCTACAACTTCTTCTTTCTCATCGTTAAAAACCACTTTCCTGAACAAATCGCTTTCAGAGTCGTACAAAGCCACGATAAAATTGGAGTTATCGATCACTTTTCCAAGCTCTTTCCACAAATAGTTCACCAACTCATCCAACGAGTTCTTCATCAACGACGAACTGGCTATCCCATACAACAGATGCTGCACCTCCACATCGCGTTTGCGTTGGGTAATATCGGTGATGATGTGCACTGCTCCCGAGAGGTGTCCCTGTTTGTCGATTATTGGATCAACAATGATTTCGCACACCCGGCCATTGATCCGCATCTCCATGCTTTCGCGCCTGAGGCTGCGAAACATCTTCAAAAACGGGCAGCCCTCAACCGGATGCCCTTCCTGATGAACGTAATCGTGGCAATGCCTCCCCTTCAAATCATCTTCTTCCAAACCTGTGAACTCTTCAAAAGCACGGTTGCACTGAACAATTTGCTGGTTTTCGTCAAGAATGGCTATACCATCCCTGATCGCGTGAAACGTTTTATTCCAGTTGGCAGCAGCCTTCTCCAAAGCGTTTTCAATCTGCAACCGTTCGGTAAGCTGCCTGATCAGATCTGCTGTGCGCTCTTCAACCAGTTTTTCAAGCTTTTCTCTCTCTTGCTTCTGGCTCATGTTGGCCCGTTTAACTTTTGCCATGGCCTTAACCTGGGCTATCAATTCCACCTCGTCGAATGGTTTAACAATAAATCCCTCGGCACCCAGGTTGATAGCCTTCACCCTGCTATCGCGATCTTTTCGTTGTGCTGTAAAGAAAAGCACAGGGATTGAGCTGGTTCTGTGATCGGTCTTTAGCTTGGAGCAAACCTCAAAACCATCCATCCCGGGCATGGCAATGTCGAGCAGGATCACATCGGGATCGTCAGAAACAGCCAGGGCAATTCCATGTGGGCCATCGGTAGCTGAAATCACCCGGGCCTCGGGCATTTGATCGGCCATCACAGCACGCAGAGTGGTCAGATTGTCGGACAGATCGTCGATTGCTAAAACTTTGATTGATTTCATATGCTTTTGCCTCCTTCAAAAACTATTGGAATTACAACTGGTTAGCATCGGCAGGTGCCAACAGTTCGTTGATCACGTGCCACAGCAGGGTTTCGTCAACGGGTTTCGGCACAAAACGGTCGAAACCAAACGCGAGCACTTTCTCCCTATCACCCTTCATAACGCTGGCCGTAACAGCCACAACCGGAATATGGCTTAGCTCGTCATGCTTCCGGATAGCCACCAAAGCTTCAAAACCGCTCATCTCGGGCAGCGCCAAATCCATAAGTATCAGGTGTGGCATATGCTCCAGTGCCTGGTCAACACCCGTTCTTCCGTTGACAGCCTCCAACATCTGGCACTGTTGGCCCAGAATGGCTTTCATGGTGGCCATGTTGTCGGGGTTGTCTTCAACCACAAGAATGGTGAGTGGGCCGGTCCCTTTGCGAATGACCCTTCTGGTTGCTGGCGAAACAGGCCGGCATTGTTGCAGGGCAATCATTCGCGAGATGGCCAAAAGCAACTCCTGCCGGTTCACATCGCCCTTTTGAATGAGTTGATGAATGTTGTTGCTTTTCAAAAAGCTCAACTCCTCTTTGGTTACCTGCCTGGCGGTAAGTATCAGGACAGGAATATGCCTGCTTTGCTCCTGCGATCTGATTGTGCTCAACACTTCAAATCCATCCATCCCGGGCATCATCAGATCCAGAATAATGGCATCGGGTACCCGCTCTGAAAGCTGGTCGATGGCTTCAAAACCATTATGGGAATGAAGCACTTTGTAACCCTGGCTGCAAAGAATATCGGTCATTTGAATCAAAGCAGGCTGGCTGTCGTCAACCAGCAGGACGGTGTACCCGTTGCCTTCGCCGGCAAGCTGGTAGTTTACCTCAGAAAGATTGGCCTTTTGATGTAAGGAAAGGGTGGTATCGGCCTTAGATTCTATTTTTACCGGAATTTTCAACATGAACATGGTGCCTTCACCCTGCTGGCTTTCAACAGAAATGGTCCCTTTTAACAACGAAGCATATTTTTTTGCAATAGACAGGCCCAGACCCGTTCCTCCGAATTTGCGCGATGAACTGTCGTCGGCCTGCCTGAATTCATCGAAGATATGGGGCAAATGACCGGGGCTTATGCCTATCCCGGTGTCGCGTACTACCACGCTCAACTCTTCGTCGATCACAAACGCCGATATCTCAACAGAGCCCTGGTTTGTGAATTTCACGGCATTGCCAATGATGTTTTGGAGGATGTGCATGCATTTGTCCTGATCGCTGTGAATGATGGGCAGATCAGCACCTACCAGATTTTTCAATTCAATGCCTTTCTCTTTGGCCTGCTGCGACAGAACCGATACCAGATCATCAACCAGATGCTTAACACTAAAACTGTTGACAAACACCTCCTCGCGACCCGCTTCGATTCGCGACAGGTCAAGAATATCGTTAATTAAAGCCAGCAGGCTCCGGCCGTTTCGCCCTATAATTTCCAAATATTGGTATTCTTCATCAGGTATCTGCCCCTTGAGTCTCCGATCGAGAACACCGCTGAGGGCAATCACGGAATTGAGCGGAGTTCGAAGTTCATGACTCATGTTCGACAGGAACGAACTCTTCAGACGGCTGGCCTCATCGAGTTGCCGCTTTTGTTGCTCCAATTCGGCATTCATCTTCTCGAGTTCAATAGTTTGAAGCGTGAGTTCCTGCTTTTGCATCTCCAGTTCCCTGTTTTGCTCATCGAGCGAAGCCGCCTGCTGCTGAATCATTCTGAATGCGAGAACACCATTCATCCTGGCACCAACAGTTTGATAAACAGCCTTTAAATACCTAACAGCCCATGGCGAAAACTCCCCTACAGTGCCCAAAGATATAACAGCTACCACGTCGCCTCCAAACTCAAGAGGCAGGGTGATGATCTCAGAAGGGGCCACCTCGCCGCTCACGGTATGGTAAGTAAACGAAGAATTGGCTTTCGGCGACCTGATGTATTGCATTTTTCTGTTTGCCAGTGCTGTACCAAACTCTCCTTCCGGATTCTCAACGTCGAATCGTTTGGGCAAATTGGTTCCAAATCCAATAGAAACATAAGGCTCGAAATACCGTGCCTCTTTGTCGGGAAGATAAATTGCCCCCAACTGAGCTCCGGATTGTTCTAACAGAAGGGCAAGCAGTTTCTTTGAAAAGGTGCGCGCGTCGGTTTCCTGAAGCATCATGGCAGTGAGCAGAGCCGATTGTTCCTCGGTTTTTTGTTGGTCGCCCAACACTTCAAACAGTTTGTTGAAGCTTTCGGCGAGTTGCCCAAACTCGTTATCAGCGCTGTAATCGACACGTGCATCGGCTTCTCCGCGCCGAAAATCGGTCAAAGCCCGCATGAGCCTCTGTAACGGAGTTTGAATATATTGGAAAATAAAATAAAAGGCCACCAACAAGGTCATCAGGGTGCCCAGCAAGAAAATAAGAACCTGCAGGTTTTGTTTTTGATTTGCTGCTTCTGCTTGTTGAAGGAATTGCAAAGCCTTTCCTCTAGCAAAATTAGAAATGTACTCGGTGTGGCGAAGCAAACGTTCTGCCTTGTCGCCACCCACCCCGCTCCTCAAGGTGCGGTGAAGAGCCTCGTCGTGCCTGCCTTGTTCAAGCAGGTTTAAGGTTTCGTTTCTGATAACATTCCACTCAACAAAAGAGTTGCGAAGTGAGTCAACCTTTTCTGCCTCGCCCAGGAACCATTTTTGCAAAACATCAAGTTGTCTGAAGGCATCGTTCTCATGAACGCTCATAATCTGCCTGATTTCAGTTGCCTGTTGCTCGTGGCCGGCCTCCAGAACAACATCTTTCATAGCACGGTGGATCACCAAAACGTCGGTTCTGAAGGCATCCACGGCAGCCCTCACCCTGAGGGGATGGTTGTACATCAGCTCGGTCTGGGTCCACAGCTTGTTGGTTTGAATCCAGGCTACCAGGGCAAAGCCCAACACCAGAAGAAAGATCACCAGAAAACCTGCAACAAGCACTTTACGGGCCGGATAATTAACAAAACGGTTCATAAGCATCAAAATTTATTTTATTCTTCGAAAAATTGGCAAACGGCTGTTCTCGCCGGCAAACACACCCCTCATTCCCAGATCCAACGACTCGGCCTCCCCCAAAATCAGAAAACCATTCACCGCGGTGGCTCGCCGAAGCTTTTCCATTATTACTTTTTGATGTTGGTCGTCATAATATATCAAAACATTGCGGCAGAGAACCATATCGAAATCGCCAAACATGCTCTCGGGCGGGGCATAGGTATTGGGATCAAACAAGTCGTAGGGTGAAAAATGGACCACAGATTTCAATTCATCCATCACTTCAAACCACTCCTTCTCCTTCTTGAAGTATTTATTAATGAAACCATAACGCACGTTATCGAGGCTCGCGGGTTGATAGATCCCTTTACGCCCCCGTTCAAGAGCCGTATGATCAATATCGGTAGCTATAATGCTTATAGTCACCTGAAACCCGTGGCGTTTCACCACCTCCCGGCAGGCTACAGCCACAGAGTAGGCCTCTTCGCCGGTGGCACATCCGGCCGACCAGACCCGCAAAACACGATCGTGGTTGAGTATATTTCGCCGAATGATTTCGGGCAGGAGTTCTTCCATAAGATACTCAAAAACCAATGGATTGCGAAAGAAATGGGTGACACTCACAGCCAGATGCCCATTGAGGAACGACAGTTCCGAAGCATGAGTCACTATATAGGTTTTGTATTCAGCCGGAGACGGGATAGACAATTCGGTCATCCTGCTCTTTAGCTTCTGAATTACAAAGCCATTGTCGTGTTCGGAAAAGCGCAATCCGAGTTTAAGAGATAAAAAGGAAATCAGGTCGTTCCACACGCCAGGGGGTTCAATTAATTAAACAATCAACATGTAGCCATTCAAATCCAAATTGCAACCGCGGGATGGGTGCATCATCCAACTGAATTGTACACCAAAGATAACAGATTTTAAACAAAATAGTTACTACTTGCATCAAACCTCTACAGTTCTGTTTCCAAAAACAAAACCTGCTGATGAAAGGAGGTTTGCCAATTTGTCAGCCTGCACCCGCTGGCACAACATTTGAAACGCGCCGCCCCAGTAAATCAAAAACTTTCAGAACGATGCAAAAAGGAAAAATCAATGTTCAAACCGAGAACATTTTCCCCATTATCAAGAAGTTTCTCTACTCTGATCACGAGATCTTTCTACGCGAACTGGTGTCGAATGCCGTTGACGCTACCCAGAAACTAAAAGCCCTGGCCTCGATGGGTGAATTCACCGGAGAGCTTGGCAACACGCGCATTGAAATACTTCTCGATGCCAAAAAGAAAACCCTTACCATCCGCGATCGTGGAATCGGGATGACTGCCGACGAGGTTGACCGCTACATCAACCAAATCGCCTTCTCGAGCGCCGAAGAGTTCGTTAACAAATACAAAGGAAAAACCGAAGCCGAAACTACTGCTATCATCGGCCATTTCGGTTTGGGTTTCTATAGTTCCTTTATGGTGAGCGACAAAGTGGAAATTCACACCCTGAGCCACAAACCAGATGCTGAACCCGTGCGGTGGGAATGCGACGGAAGTCCCGACTACACCCTCGAACCCGGCAAGAAAAAAGAGCGCGGAACAGACATAATATTGCACATCAGCGACGAGTCGAAAGACTACCTCGAAGAGTATAAAATACTCGAACTGCTCAAAAAATACTGCAAATTCCTGCCCGTTGAAATTGAGTTCGGCGTCGAAAAAACGAGGGAAAAAATCGAAGGAAAAAAAGACAAAGACGGAAACGATGAATACAAAGAGGTTGAAAAACCCCGCGTCATCAACAATCCGCTCCCGGCCTGGACCCGCAAGCCCGCCGATATGACCGACGAGGATTACAAAAAATTCTACAACGAGCTGTATCCCTACACCTTCGAAGAACCCCTGTTCCACATCCACCTGAACGTTGACTACCCCTTCAACCTCACCGGTATCCTCTATTTTCCGAAGGTAAAAGACAAGTTTGAAATTCAGAAGAATAAAATCCAGCTCTACAGCAACCAGGTGTTTGTAACCGATCAGGTTGAAGGCGTGGTGCCCGACTTCCTGACGTTGCTGCACGGTGTAATCGATTCGCCCGACATCCCCCTCAACGTCTCCAGGTCATACCTCCAGAGCGATCCCAACGTGAAAAAAATCTCGGGACACATCGCTAAAAAAGTGGCCGACAAGCTCGAGGAGATGTTTAAAAACGACCGCGAAGCCTTCGAGAAGAAATGGAACGACATCAAAGTTTTCATTGCCTATGGCATGATTGCCGACACCAAGTTCTACGAAAGAGCCGAAAAATTCTGTCTCTTCCAAAACACCGAAGAAAAATTCTTCACCTTCGGCGAATACAAAGAGCATATTAAGGAAAATCAGACCGATAAGGAAAAAAACCTGGTGTACCTTTACACCAACAACCCCGTTGAACAACACGCCTACGTGGAAGCTGCCCGTGAGCGTGGCTACGATGTTCTGATAATGGATGGCGTGCTCGACAGCCATTTCATCAACAACCTCGAACCCAAATTCGAGAAATCGAAATTCGTGAGGGTTGACGCCGATGTAATCGACAAACTCATCGAGAAGGATCAGGCCATCGCGTCGAAACTGAGCGACGAACAGAAAGAAAAGCTAAAACCCCTGTTTGAAGAGATGGTTGATAAAACCAGTTTCCATGTTCAATTCGAGAACATGAGCGAAACCGACCAGCCCGTAATCATCACCCAAACCGAGTTCATGCGCCGTTACAAGGAGATGTCGCAACTTGGCGGTGGTGGCATGGGCTTCATGGGATCGATGCCCGACAGCTACAACCTGGTTGTCAACGCCAACCACCCCCTCATTGGGCGAATCAACGATGAGCCCGAAGAAGAAAACAAAAAGCAGGTGGTAAAACAATTAACCGATCTGGCCTTGCTTTCGCAGGGGCTGCTCAAAGGCGCCGCCCTTACCCAATTCATCAGGCGCTCGGTTGATATGATCGACTAAGTCAATTATTTATACTATATTTGGGGCGCTGCCCTGCCCCGTCTCCCCCAGGCGTGCTCAGGCGGAAGACGGGGCTTTTTTTAAACCATTAAATACCACTTTGAACATGAAAAAAGGATGGATCATTCTGATTGCTGTAATTGCCTTCATTTTCATCATTATAGGATGGATTTCAGGCATGTATAACGGCCTTGTAACTGCTGAAGAGGGGGTAAACGCCCAGTGGGCCAACGTCGAAAACTCTTATCAGCGCCGGGCCGACCTCATTCCCAACCTGGTAAATACCGTGAAAGGCTACGCCGACTTCGAGAAATCGACACTCACCGAGGTAATCGAAGCTCGTGCAAAGGCTACCTCCATCAACATCAATCCCGAAAAACTGACCCCCGAAGAACTTCAGAAATTCCAGGGAGCTCAGGATGGTTTGAGTTCAGCACTAGGCAGGCTGATGGTGGTGATGGAACGCTACCCCGATCTGAAAGCCAATCAAAACTTCCTCGATTTGCAGGCACAACTCGAGGGTACCGAAAACCGAATTTCGACAGAACGTCGCAAATTCAACGAAATGGCACAAGCTTACAACACCATCCTCCGCCGTTTCCCGAAAAACATGATCGCGGGAATGTTGGGCTTCGAGAAAAAAGCCTACTTCGAAGCTGCCGAAGGTGCCGAAAAAGCTCCCGAAGTAAAATTCTGATTTGCTTAACTTACAAGCCTGTTCGCCTTCCTGACGAACAGGCTTTTGGCGCCGGAGTACCATCCGGCCACAATCCGACGTTCTATCCGGTAACTAACAACCTATTGCCTCATGACCACCCAAACCATAACACCTTCTGCCCGAACCTTCTTTAGTGCTGAAGAAAAAGATGATATCAAAATGGCCATCCAAAACGCCGAGCTCAACACTTCGGGCGAAATCAGAGTTCACATTGAAAACACCTGCGAGGGCGATGTGATGGACCGAGCCAGCTACGTGTTCGGGAAACTAAAAATGCACCAAACCAAACTCCGCAACGGGGTGCTGATTTATCTGGCAGTGCAAAACCGGAAATTCGCCATCATCGGCGATGCCGGGATTAACGCCGTGGTTGGTAACGATTTCTGGAGTAAAGCCAAGCAATCAATGCTTATCCACTTTCGTGAAAACCAGTTCTCCCAAGGACTTATTGAAGCCATCACCCTGGCCGGCGAACAACTCAAAAAACACTTCCCCTACCAAACCGACGACGTGAACGAACTGCCTGACGACATCTCGTTCGACGACAAATAATCCCTCAATGCCGGTACTTCATTTCAATACACACACCCGATGAACCACCTCCGTTTACTCATCTTCTCGCTACTTGTTGCCTGCACTGCACTGGTAGCCGCGCAAGACATTCCCGCCAAACCCGACCCACCCCGCCTGGTCAACGATTTTGCAAACATTCTGGCTCCCGAAGAAGTTTACAAGCTTGAAAACAAATTGGTGGCCTACAACGACTCCACCTCCACGCAAATCGTGGTAGTGATTGTTCCTACTCTCAACGGCTACGACAAAGCCCAGTTTGCCGACAGGCTCGGAGAATCGTGGGGTGTGGGGCAAAAAGGAAAAAACAACGGGGTGGTGGTGCTCATAAAACCTAAAACAGAAAGGGAGAAAGGCGAGGCTCACATAGCCATTGCCTATGGCCTTGAAGAAGTGATCCCCGATGCCATTGCCAACCGCGTGGTTGACAACGAAATGATACCTGAGTTCAGAGAAGGACGCTACTATGCCGGTATTGATAAAGGGACTACCATTATAATGGGTTTGGCCTCGAAACTCTTTTCTGCAAAGGATTACGACAAGAAACACTCCTCCAGTCCATTCGCCGCCCTCATCCCCATCATCATCATTGCGGTGGTGCTGTTGCTCATGCGGGGCAGCGGCCGCCGGCAAACCATGGGAGGCAGCAATCTGCCGTTCTGGACCACCCTGTTCCTGCTCAACAGCATGGGTTCGCGTGGACACAGCGGAAGTTGGGGCAACTTCAGCGGCGGAAGCGGTGGCTTCGGTGGTGGTGGAGGCTTCGGAGGCTTTGGAGGAGGAAGTTTTGGAGGCGGGGGCGCCGGCGGAAGCTGGTAAAACACTCACCGTATCAGTTACAACAAAGCGAAAGGGATTTCCTGTTATTGAAAATCCCTTTCGCTTTGTTTCTTAACACCCCAGCTTCACTGACCACGAAGCTGCATGGCATTCCGGCACAGGCTCATCACCCCTCTTTCGCCAGTTTGCGCAATGCAACCCATTGTTTCAGAGTTTCGCGCGAGTCGGCTGCCGGGTAGCCTAACACTTTACCACCATCGGGCACATCGTTCATCACTCCCGATCCGCCTCCCACCATCACACCGTTTCCGAGTGTTACATGGTCGGAAATGGAGGCCGAACCTCCCACAATCACCCCATCGCCCAGGGTTACCGAACCAGCAAGCCCGCTGTTACCGGCCATCATGCAAAACCGTCCGGTGCGGGAATTGTGGCCGATTTGCACCAGATTGTCGATCTTCGTTCCATCGCCAAGAACGGTAGAACTGAATTTTCCCCTGTCGATGCAAACTCCCGAACCCAGTTCTACCCCATTGCCAATCACAACATTACCTATATGGGGAATCTTCACAAGTCCACGACCATCGGCCGAAGGACGAAAACCAAACCCGTCGCCACCAATACTCACATTGAGATGGAACAGGCAATGACTCCCAACCACACACCTCTCGCGAATCACCGTCCCTGACCATATCGTGGTATCAGAACCCACTTTGCACTGATCCATGATGGTGACATTGGGATAGAGCGTTACCCGGTCGCCAAGAATGGTGCCAGGCCCCACATAACAACCTGCACCTATGCGGGTTCCGGTTCCGAGAGTGGCCGTGGGATGAACTACAGCCGTGGGATGAACCTCCTGATCGAAAACCGGGGGTTCGGGCAGAAAAGATCCAAGCAACAGCGCCATAGCCAGATCGGCATTGGCAACTCTGACAAAAGCCCGCCCTTCGCCGGGTTCCGCCTTGATGTTGTTGTTGATGATGGCAGCACAAGCCTTCGACTTTTCCCACAATGGCAGATAACGCCGGTGGCCTATAAACGTAATCTGATCGGACGTGGCGTATTCGAGTTGCTCGGGACCCGTAACAGAAAGCATCTGATTGCCTTGCAATTCTCCGTTCAGGAGCTTGCATATTTCAACAAGGGTAAAGATTTTCATTTCTACAATTTTTATATCAACAATAAATCCCTATTTTTGTGCAATTAGGTAACGAACCAAATCATGGGTAAATGTACAAGAAAAAAGATTCAAACCACAGATCAATCAGGATAGGTCAGACAGAGTGGCCTGAAACGGACCTGACATCCATCTCTGCGGACTGCCCGTGCAAACCCTCAGACGTGACTATCAATCAGCAACCCGGACAAAACGACCTCTCAGTGATTAATCGGGTGCTGTTTCTTAAATCAAATACCTAAAACTAAATGTTTGGCCTCTTAGAATAAATAACTTATGAAAAAGATTGCAACATTTTTCCTGGTTTTTTTCACCCTGCAAGCAAACGCGCAGGTAGAGCTCTACAACGACACTATCCATCACACTTCCTACTCGGTTTCCTTTGCCGGTTCAAGTGATTATGGTGACAGCGATGTTTTCGCCTTTTCGTTCGGGTACCGTTTCAGCAGGGCCACCAACCTGGTAGTGTCGGGGGGAGGACTGACCGGATACAGGGGAAAAGCCTTTATTGCCCCCAGCCTTGTTCTTCAGTCGCCCGAAGCAGCTTATCTCCAGACAGCCCTCGCAGTGGGAATCATAAAAACATTTGACGATGCTTTGCCATCTGTTCCTGTCTCATTCACTGTTTTCAGGCGGTTTAATTTGAATGAGAGGTGGCATCTTTTCCCCGAATTGGGAGCAGGAACAACCCTCATTCTTGAGTCGGGCTATAACCCCTCCAGCACGCCTCAACTCCTTTTTTCAACAGGATTCAACCTGGGCTATTCTCTTTCCAATGGCAGCAACCTTCTGATAGCGACAGGGGTATCATACGGAAACAAGGTATTTATCTTGTCATCCGGTTTGGCTTTAATAATATAGTAGTTCACGCTTTCCACCTTATCAATGCAATCATCGTTCATATTAAATTAACAAACCCCACATGAAAAATCTACTCACCACCGCTCTCGTGCTGTTTTTGGCACTTCAATCGTTCGCTCAATTAACCTATTTCAACCAAACCGGAAAAGGATTTGCCATCGGGGGAGCCTACTCGCAAGATTCATACAGCGACGGTTTATTCACTTCAACCACTTACGGAGTTACTGCATCAGCACGCCTATCCAGAGGAGTTTCTCTCAACCTCCAATACATAGAGACTTCCTTCAAGATGAACGGATATAGCCAAGAATCATCGGCGAGCGCCCTGATTCCATCGATCACACTGCAGACTTCGCCCGAAATCCCCATAGGTTTTGCTGCACATGCAGGATATACTGATTCCGATCTGACGGGTAACACGCCTACCCTGCTCGTGGCAGCCGAAATATTCAAAAGAATCAACTCCGAAGGGGTGCTTCAGGTAATACCAGTTGCATCCGTGAGTCATTCGATTCTGCTGAAGGACGCCTATTTCGACCCCAAACCAGTTATTGGCCTGGGTCTCCATATGGCCATCAGGCTTGGCGAAAAAGCCTTTTTCGTGGCTGGCCCATCGATGAGCTTTTCGGGTGGCGAGAGCAACCTCACCTGGGAGGTGGGGCTGGTTACGCAATAACAGTTAAGCAACGCTATCACCAAGTTCGTTTTAACATCCTGATTTTAAATTCACCATCATCAAATACCAACCCAATACTAAACAACCTGATGCTATGAAAAAACTACTTACTACCGTTCTCGTGCTGTTTTTGGCACATCAATCTTTTGCCCAGTTGACCTATTTCAACCGTACCGGAGAAGGGTATGCCATCGGTGGAGCTTTTTCGGGCACAAAAATAAACGGATTTGTTTCAGACTCTTATAGCGTGGTGGCCTCCGAGCGGGTATCACGAATGGCCTCAGTGGGTATTCAATTTACCAGCTCTTCGGTTCAATACGGTTACAGCAGAAGTTCTGCATCTGCATTCATACCGACCATTTCCTTACAAGCTCCCAACGACAGCTTGCTGGGAATTGCAGCTCATTTGGGATATGTTAATTCCAGACTAACCAACGACATACCCACCTTTCTCATTGGCTTAGAAGTGTATAAGAGGTTTAATTCATCGGGCACTACCCAAATAATTCCTACAGCAGGCTTCAACCAATCGATACTTTTAAAGAAGAACTACAGCGATCCGAAACCTGTATTCAATTTTGGGATTAACGTTGCATTTAAATTCAGCCGGAGGGGATTTCTTGTACTTGGCCCGGGCCTGAGTCTGTCAGGCGATCAAACCATCCTGGGCTTTCAGGGGGGATTTGTTTGGGAATAAACACAATTCATAATGTAACTAACACTTCTCATCAGCAGCACAACACTTTCTCTTTCAGCATTCTGAGTACCGGTTCGGCATGGCGTTGCAGCCGTTTCAATCGTTCGTTCGACGACAGGGAAGCCCGTCGCATACCGTCGCGGAGTGTAGTGAGCGAATCGAGGGCCTCCACACGAAGGCGGGCCTGGCTGGCTGGAGCACCATCGGTAAGCAACAGCGACAAGGCTACATAAAAACGAACCGATGAATCAACCACATCTCTGGTAACGGTTTTATCGCCGGGCAACGAATGGGTGGCTGAAACCACCTGAGCTATTAATTCTCTGGTTGCTAACAGCACCTGATTTATTTCGGACAGATTGCGCATCTTTTTCTTTTTACGGGTCAAAAGTAAACCGCGCATCTTCCCCTTGCTTGTAAAAACAGGACACAGGAGAACCTGCCGGTAATCAATTTACCCGCCAGATTGCGTTTACCCCTACAAATTAACCCACAGTTTGCTGTTTTTTTTTCCGCATTTTAAACCACTTCCCGCCCTCTTACTCTAATCTTCCGCCGGGCAGGTTGCCCGCCGAAAGACAATTCCATTCATGAAACAATCGCTTCTGGCCTTGCTGCTACTGACAACATCGTTGGTCGTGGCGCAATCGCCTCTCGACACCCGCCTCGACGATCTTTATTACGGAAACCTGCACGAGGTGCTCACCTTGATAGCCAAACAACACCCTGTCAGCTTTCAATACGATGAAGCCCGCGCCACGGCCATCTATGTAAACGAACGACCCATGCGCGAAAAACTTAGCCAGATGCTCGATCGCATTTGCAAAACTGAAAAGCTGAAATACTATCTCGACAACAAACAGGTAATCCACCTGATTGACCGTTGGGAGAGCCAGGACAACGCGGTGGCGCTGAATCAAAAAACCTACTATGGCAATCCGTCGAGGCACAACTTCACCCTTTCGGGCAAGGTGGTTGATCTCACCTCGCAGGAGCCTCTGCCCTTCGTATCGGTGGCTGTAAAAGGGACAAAACTGGGATCGGCCACCAACGTGGATGGCTTCTTCGCGGTGCATCACGTGCCCAACGATACCTGCGCGGTGGAAGTGACCTACATAGGCTACGAGCGGCAAACCCTCTACCTCACCCCTGAAATGAAGACCGACCGGCTGAAGATTGACATGAAACCCTCAGCCGTTGATCTGCAAACTGTAACCATTGAGGGTGAGAAAAAAGACGAATTGCTGGAGGCCAACAACCAGGCAGGGTTGCTAAAACTATCGCCCCGAAAACTCATCAACCTGCCAAACCTGGGCGAAAAAGATATTCTGCGCTCGTTTCAACTCATGCCCGGCATCAGCGCGGCCAACGAAAACTCTTCGGGGCTGTATGTTAGAGGCGGAACCCCCGACCAGGCGCTGGTGCAATACGATGGATTCACCGTTTACAATGTCGAACACCTCTTCGGGTTCTTCAGCGCGTTCAACAGCAACTCCATCAAAGATGTGCAACTCTACAAATCGGGATTCGATGCCCGCTTTGGCGGACGCCTGTCGAGCGTGGTGGAAATCACCGGGAAAGAGGGCGACCGCAAGGAATTCAACATGGCTGCCGATCTGAGCCTCATGTCGGCCAATGCCTTCATCGAATTCCCCGTTGGCGAGAAATTCTCGACCATCGTAGCATTCAGACGAAGCTGGCAAAGCCCGCTCTACAACAAAATATTCAAACAGTTCACCACCGAGAACACGTTGGAACAGAACGAACCTTCAACCGGCAGGTTCCAGAGAGGGGGCAGTTCGGATGTAAGCAGCTATTTCTACGACCTCAACACCAAACTCACCTGGCACCCCAATGCCAACGACGCCTTCGCCTTCAGCTTCTATAATGGCAACGACAACCTCGACAACTCCGTGTCGCCGGGTGGTGGCGAAAGAATGGGCGGCGGCGGTCCAATGGGCGGGCAAATCAGCAATTTCAGCATGGAAAATAACGACCTCACCTCGTGGGGCAACACCGGAGCCTCGCTCAAATGGTCGCACCACTACAACAGTTCGTTCTACAGCAACATGCTCCTGAGCTACTCCAACTATTTCAGCCAGCGCGACCGCACCAGCTCGGGAACCTACACCAACGAAGACGACGAGACGGTGAGCATCAGCCGGGGCGTGATAGAAGACAACAACCTGAAAGATTTCAGCCTGAAAACCGACTTCGAGTACAACATTAGTTCGTGGTTCAGATTCGACTTTGGAGCTCAGGCCACCTACAACGACATTGATTACACCTACAAACAAAACGATACCCTCACCGTGATTGACCGCTCGACACAGGGCGCCACACTGAGCAGCTACCTGCAAAGCAACATCCTGCTCGACAGTGCCCGTTGGCGCATCACACCCGGATTGCGCTACAACTACTTCACCCCTACCGCCGGCCACTACCTCGAACCCCGCATCAACACATCGTTCCAGGTGTTGCCCTGGCTCAAACTCAAAGCATCTGCCGGACGTTATTACCAGTTTGCACGCAGGGTGATTCGCGAAGACATCCTGCAGGGAAGCCGCGATTTCTGGGTGCTATCCGACAACGAAAAGCTGCCGGTGAGCTCATCAGACCAGGTGGCTGCCGGCTTCACTACCGAGAACAAAAGCCTGCTGTTCGATGCCGAAGTGTATTACAAAAAACTCTATAACATCACCGAATACTCCCTTCGCTACCACTTCACCCCACAAGAAACCGACTACGAAGAGAGCTTCTACACCGGATCGGGCGAGGTGCGGGGCATTGACCTGCTGCTCCAGAAAAAAACCGGGAAACTCAACGGCTGGATAGGCTACACCCTGGGTCAGGTGGTGAGCCGTTTTCCCGACTATGGCCAATACGATTACTATGCCTCCAACGATGTTACCCACGAATTCAAAGTAGTGGCCAGCTACCCCTGGCGCAACTGGGTGTTTGGCGCTACATGGATCTACACCACCGGCCGGCCCTACACTGCACCCGAAGGAGGCTACCAGATTACCCTGCTGGATGGTACCACCGCCGACTTCATCAACGTG
>JAQVCV010000098.1 GCA_028689615.1 Bacteroidales bacterium
CGGACGTCATCCGTATTCCATGACAACACGATTTCAACAATCGGGGACTCTTCGCCCGGGATGGGTGGCTTCGATCTTAAAGTATGGATTCCTTTCCATTCCAATAATTCCTGCCCATGCTATCCAGTGATTTCACCGCAAAACTTTTAACGTTTCAACGTGTAATTAAGTGGAATTACAAGCCGATCAACACGCAATTACACAAAAAACCACAAATATTTTAACTTTACAGGCAGTAAAGAACTACATAACCACAAAAATATTTGTGAGACAAAATTAGCTCTTTCTTTCTTTCTATAATTGTTTAAATATTTGATAATCAATAAACAAATACCATGAAGATTATAACCCCTCCGGGGTCACAAAAAAAGCTGTAACACCAAGTGTTACAGCTTTTTTTATACCTGCCTGCCGGGCAAACCGATTCGGCATCCTGAATCAGAGAAAACAAACAATCCCTTTATTCCCTGCTCCAAACCACCCCGTCTTTGGTGTCTTTCACCTGAATGCCCACGGCTTTCAACTGGTCGCGAATCAGATCGCTCGAAGCCCAGTCTTTCCGGGCACGTGCCTCCTTACGCAAAGCCAAAATCGTTTCCATCAGCCCTTCCACCAGAGCGGTATCGCCTGCCGACTGGGTTTCATCAGACAAACCCAAAATATCGGTTACAAAAAGTTGAAGGGTTTCCGTCAGGTTTTTGATGTCGTCGGCAGTCAACTTCTCGTGGCCATCATTCACCGAGTTCACCACGCGCACGGCCTCAAACAGGTGGGCAATGAGTTGCGGTGTGTTCAGGTCGTCGTTGATGGCTTCGTAGCATTTGTTTTTCAATGCATTCACATCGGAATCGCTCTTATCTGAAGGCTTTAGGAGGGTCACGGTTTTCAGGGCTTCCATCAGGCGGCGATATCCCTTGTCGGCTGCCTGAAGGGCTTCGTTGCTGAAATCGACGGTGCCACGGTAGTGTGCCTGCAGCACGAAGAAACGGATGTTCATGGGGCTGTAGGCTTTCTCGAGCTTGGGATGCGTGCCGTTGAAGAATTCTTCAAGGGTGATGAAGTTGCCCAGCGATTTGCCCATCTTCTGGCCGTTGATGGTTATCATGTTGTTGTGCAACCAATAGCGAACAGCCTCTTTGCCGTGAGCGGCTACGCTTTGCGCAATTTCGGCTTCATGATGCGGAAACACCAGATCCATGCCGCCTCCGTGAATATCGAAGGTTTCGCCCAGGTAGCGGGCACCCATAGCCGAACACTCCATGTGCCAACCCGGGAACCCGTCGCTCCACGGCGAAGGCCACCGCATGATGTGCTCGGGCTGGGCCTTCTTCCATAAAGCAAAATCGAAACCGTTGCGCTTCTCATCCTGCCCGTCGAGTTCGCGGGTGTTGCTGAGCATCTCTTCAACCGAACGGCCGCTGAGTTTTCCATAAGGGTGTTGCTGGTTGTATTTCAGAACATCGAAATAAACCGACCCCTTGCTCTCGTAGGCAAACCCGTTATCAAGAATCTGCTGTACCATAGCCACCTGCTCGATGATATGCCCCGATGCGTGTGGCTCGATGGAGGGGCGTTTCACGTTGAGCCGATCCATAGCCTGGTGGTAACGCACCGTATAATGTTGCACCACTTCCATAGGTTCCAACTGCTCGAGGCGGGCCTTTTTTGCCACCTTGTCTTCGCCGGCATCGGCATCGTTCTCGAGGTGTCCCACATCGGTTATGTTCCTCACATACCGCACCTTGTAGCCTAAATGCTGCAAATATCTGAACAACACGTCGAAGGTGATGGCAGGACGGGCGTGTCCTAAATGGGGATCGCCATAAACCGTTGGGCCACACACATACATTCCCACATGGGGCGGATTAACGGGTTCGAACTTCTCTTTCCGGCGGGTTAAGGTGTTGTGCAACAGCAAATCGGATGTCATAATGGTATTTATTAAAACCCGGAGCAAACGCCCCGGGTTGAATTAGAGTGCAAAAATACGAAAAGGTGAGCAGATGTGTCCTAAAAGCAACTACCTGCCTATGGATATGCGGGTATCGTAGGCCGTGAAGTTGACAGTGCAGGCCGGATCGGGAGCCGTGGAGCCACTGAAGGTGCTCTTATCCGACCGTTTGTCGTGGATGCGGTTGTGACCAAACCGCTCGCTGTCGAAATTTACCTGACCATAGGTGGTTTCATAGTTCATCCGGTACTGAAGCGAGGATGGCAACCCCAGGGTCACTTTGCCGTATTTGAATTTCCCTTTGAAGTTGGTAAACAGCGATGAGGTGTGCTCAACATCAATTTCTGACGAATAAACATCGGCAAACACGGCCGATTCGACCACCTCGCCCAGGTTGTACTTATCGTATTTGGAGCCGAGGCAGTTTACCGATTTCAGTCGCCCGATAGCCACACGGCTGTCGTAGGTGTTGCTCACAACAAGGGCACCAGCTTCTGCTGCCTCTATTTTGGAGTATTTGGCATCGAGTTGCAGGGTTCCGGTTTGTCGGGCCGCCACATCGGTGTCGTAAAGTTTCAGGTTGGTGAAACCCAGGTTGCCGTCAACCTTGATGTTGGAATACTTGGCAACCACCTTCAGCCCTGTGGCTGAGGCAAACTCGAAATCGTCGTCGTAAGAGTCGAATTCAGCTTCGCCCAAGGTGCTGAATCTAAACGAGGAGTATTTGCTCACCACATCAATGTTGCCCAGCGATTCACCCACCAGATCCGAATCGTAAACATCGAAACGGCTGTTTCCTCCTTTCCCCAGAGTGGCTTTGGAGTATTTCATTTTAAAGGAACTGCCATCGCCAAAAGTGCCCATGGTGAGCCGAACGTTGTAAAGATCGAGCCGCACGGGTGCTGCGAGGTTGCCAACATCAATTTTGTTGTATTTCGACTGCAGCTCAAGGGCCAGCGTGGCGGGCATCCACAGTTCGTAGGTGGTTTTGAACGACACGTTCTTGATGGTCTTTCCATTAAACAGGGTCACGGTTTTATAGATGCCGGCCACCATGGTACTCGATTTAGCCAGACGGGCGTTCACTTCGAGGGTGGTTCCGTTTTTTTGGAAATCGGATTGTTGAAAAGCATCGCGCAGCACTTCCAGATCGTCGGTGCGCCCTTTGCCGTCGGTGATGATGAGTTCGCCGTGGATTTTTACCGACGGAGAATCCCATGTATTGATTTTCACGTCGGAGTCGTAAGCGGTAAGCATCACCGTTTTGAGGTCGGTGGCGGCAAACGATTTCTCGAAGGTTTCGCGCGATTTGTCCTGGGCCGGGGCGGCAATCGCCTGGCTCAGCAAAAAGAGGATGAAGAGTTTAGAGGGTGATAAGAGCGATTTCATTTTTTTGTTCGTTTTGAATTTCAATAGCAATGCGTTCGAGCAAGAGAATTTTCTTCCTGTGCAGATCGAGCAGGGTGTTGATGAGCTCCGTGTTGGGGCCGTTTTGATGCAAATCGGTGGTATATTGTCTGATCAGATAATCGGTTTGTGAAATCTCTTCCTGGTCGGGCCACAAAGATGGCGGCATCCCGTTGGCTACCAACTTTCCTGAGAGGTTTTTGAATTGCTGCTCGTAAGAGGCTTGTTGCGCCACGAAAAAGGCCGGAAGGTCGTGACGCACTCCCGAATTGTGCAACAGACTCCAAACAGGGGGTAAAAGGAAGAGCAAGGCGGTGATGGAGGCAGCCAGCGAGGCAGTTGTAAGCATCAACCTCCGGTGCTTCTTCTTTTCCAAGCGACGGTTTATCTCGAGCCACACCAGCTCTTTTTGGGGAAGAGGGCTGTCGAGTTGTTGGCGGTGACGGGAAATGTATTGATCGATATTCATGGTGCTACAGTTTGTTGGGATGAGGCTACGGAGTGGGCGGGTATGAGCTTCTGGCGAAGCAGCATCAAAGCCCGTTGATATTGCGATTTGGAGGTGGACTCGCTGATGCCCAGCGTGTCGGCTATCTCGCGATGCCTTAGCCCCTCGAGTTGGTAGAGGCTGAAAACCACGCGGGCTTTCTCGGGTAAGGAAGCAATGGCTTCCGACAATTTCGTTGTTGAAATCTGGCTCCAGTCATCCAACGACTCATCTTCGGGAAGAACCTCGGGAAGTTCGTCGCGAAACAAGAGGGGTTCGGGTCGCCGGCGAAGGTGGTTCAACGATAAGTTGACGGCTATTCGTCGCACCCAACCCCCAAAGGCCTCTTCGCTCCGCAGCTTGGCCAACGAGCCAAAGGCCGCCAAAAAAACATCCTGCGTGAGCTCTTCGGCCACTGCAACCTGCCCTACCAACCGCAAACAGGTGCTGTAAACCGAATCGCAATAGCCAGAGTATAGGGTATGCAAAGCCTTTGGATCGCCGCGGCGGCTCCTGTCGATCAAGCTCTGACTGTTTCGTTTCAGCAAAAACACGGTTTATAGGTTTTACTCTTCTTATGACACACCAAAAACAAAAAAGACGGAACACCTTGCAAAAAAATTGCATTGTTTAACTGCACCCACCACCAAAACCTCGGGTAAACTATCTTTGCAAAAAAATACAAGGCATCATGAATAAATTTTTCCTCCCCTTTCTGATGGGACTCTTGCTCTCAGGATACTCCCAGGCTCAGCAGGTAGATATGGGCCCCGACTCCACCTTCAGACCCACCCTGGCACAGGTTGACTCCATAAGTAAAACACGTCCCGTGGTGTTCTCCAACAAAGGATGCGGACGGTGCACAACAGCAAAAAACCTCCTTACAACCAACCAAATCCCATTCGTTGTGGTTGATCTGGGGATTCCAGAAAACCGGTCGCTGATGTATTCCATCGCGCAACGTGCAGCAGGCAGCAGCCTCAAAGGGATTCATTATCCCGTGGTGGTTTACAAAACCGAAACCCAATACGGGCAAAGCGATCTGAACGAGTTTCTGACCACCATCACCAAAGCTTATCAGACAGAGCAGGCAGAACCGGCAAAAAAAACCGAATAAAATAAACAGCAACATCCGGCGTTGGATTGTTTGCAAGAACAGGTGAACCCATTTGCGGAATCCTCCTTGCATCTACAGGCTAGAAATCATAATCTTGTGCAATGAAATACCTTCTTACCCTTTTTGCCTCTCTTGCCCTGGCAACCGCAAGTGCCCAGCAAGAAACCAGCATTCATGAATGGCGCGACCACCTCCCCTACAACAGGGGCGTTCAGGTGATCAATACCGGCAACACGGTGTACAGTGCCACCCGCTACGGTCTCTTTTCCTACGACAAATCCTACGAATCGGTAACCCGCTACAACAAGGTAAACGGACTTAGCGACAGCGAAATAGCCGACATTGGGTTCAGCACATCGCTCCAAACCCTCGTTGTGGCCTATACCAATACCAACATCGACCTGATGGTGGGCGGCAAAGTGATCAACCTGAGCGACATCAAACGAAAAAACATTCTTGGAAACAAAACCATCAACAAGGTCACTGTCGATAACCAATACGCCTATCTGGCCTGCGGTTTTGGCATCGTGGTGGTTGATATGGCGCGTCACGAAATTCACGATACCTACATCATCGGCGACAACGGATCAATGGTTGACGTTCAGGACGTGGTGCTTTCACCACAAAAAATATACGCCCTTACAACACAAGGGGTGTACGAAGCCAACCGGCAAGGAACCATCCTGGCGCTCTACCAGTCGTGGAACAAAATCAACACCCTGCCCCACCCCGACCTCGCTTACAGTGCCGGAGCCTGGTTTGCCGACCGTTTGGTGGCCGCCCAGGCCAACGACGCCTACAACGACGACACCGTTTGGATTTACAACCCCGCCACCCAAACGGCTCAAAAAATGGCATCGTCAACCTATTCCAATTGCTACAGAATTCAAAATGCCGGCGACAACCTGGCTATCAGCTACGAAGGCAATGTTGACCTGCTCAACAACTCTTTCCAAAGCCTTTACCTCATCTACAAACCCTCCAACGTGTACCTTCAACCCTCGGCCTGCTCGATGGAAGGAACCCAAACCGCCTGGATTGCCGATAGAAGATACGGTCTTGTGAAGGTAACAGGCCAGGGTTGGACAGGTGAATTTATTGCCCCCCAAGGCCCCTATTCTCAAAAAGTTTACGACCTGAGCACCCACGGGAACAACCTTTGGATTGCTGCCGGTGGTCGCAGCTCGGTTTGGGGAAACCTCTACATCCGCGACGGGATCAGCAACCTGGATGGCAACACCTGGAAAACCTTCAACCACACCACCCAACCCGCTATGGCATCGGTGTGGGACGTGGTGGCTGTGAAAACAGCCCCTTCGTCGGGAAAAACCTACGCGGCTACCTGGGGAATGGGCGTTTTGGAAATCACCGACGGACAAATCACCAACCAGTTCGACACCACCAACTCTTCGCTCGAACCCTGGCTGGCCAACCCCACCCAAACCAACATCAGCGGTGTGAACTTCGATGCCGAAGGAAACCTTTGGGTAGCCAACACCGGAGCCTCTTCGCTGTTGCACAAAATGACTCCTTCAGGCCAATGGACCGCCTACAACCTGGGTGGAAGCATGAGTGGTATCGACATAGGAAACCTTATTGTTGATCAATACAACCAGAAATGGGTGATGATGCGCAAAGATCACTCCATCATGGTGTTCAACGAGAACAACGAGCCTTCCAAACGAGCCCGCATCCTCAACGAGGTATCGGGCAACGGAGCCATTCCGGGCAACAAAGTTTATGCCCTCTGCGAAGATCTCGACGGCGAAGTGTGGATTGGGACCGATGCCGGCATTGCCGTGTTTTACAATCCGGGTGCCGTGCTCACCGGAACCTCCAATTTCGACGCACAACGCATCGTTGTATCGCTGGGAGGCTACAACCAATACTTGCTCGAAAACGAGACGGTGACCTCCATTCAGGTTGACGGGGCTAACCAAAAATGGATCGGTACCGACCGCGCCGGAGCTTTCCTGCTCTCAGCGGATGGCACCGAAGAAATCTTCCATTTCACCGCCGAAAACAGTCCCCTCTTCTCCAACTCTATCATCGATATCGCTATTGCCGACGACGGTACCGTGTATTTTGCGACACCAAACGGCATTGTCTCTTTCAAAGGCGAAGCCACCCCTCCCCAGCCCTCAAACGACAACCTCACGGTGTACCCTCAGCCTGTCCCACAAGGCTACGAAGGGGTGGTGGCCATCAAGGGGGTAACCGGCAATGCCTGGGTAAAAATTACTACGATCAGCGGAAACCTGGTTTATGAAACGCGAGCCCAGGGTGGACAGGCCATCTGGAATGCCAAAACCATGGACGGCGAAAAAGTGAGCACGGGGGTTTATCTGGTGTTCATCACCAACGACGACGGCACCGAAACAGCCGTCACCAAAATCATGGTGGTGAAATAATCTGACGAAAACCTATACCAACCAACAGGGCAGCAAACCCTATAAGTTTGCTGCCCTGTTGGTTTTTTCTGCCCCTGCAAATATCAGGATTGCAGTGGCATCTCATCGGTTTCGCCAATCACCTCGCCGAAAAGAGACTCCAGAGCCTCATCGGGATTGGCACCATGCCGACTGCGAAAATAGTCGGAAAACAAGGTTCGAATCTCGGCTGCAGGGTCGGGCAAGGGGGTAGCCCCCAGCTCCTCGTTACCAGCCACAACCTCGTTGCGCGGAACAATCTGAACAATTCCGGGATGTGCCGAATGAAACGCTTTAACCATCTCGGAGGCTAAAAAAGCCGGCGTATTAACCGTGAGTTCGATGTATGCATCTTTAGGAGCCAATTCAAGCCATTGCAACGCCGCCTCTGCCGATGAAGCCTGGTGCCTTATCAGCGGCTGCACACCTTGCAGCCCGACCGGATGAAACACCGGACTGACCCCTGGCTCCAACTCCACCACCTCCACCGATTTGGGTTGCCCTGCCTCGGCAAACGAATATTGCAGTATGCTGCCCGGATACACCACCGGTGCAGGCGAACCAGCCGTGACAATGCGCCGGTGCAGATGCCCCATGGCCACATATTGAATTTGAGAGGGCACCATCGAAGCCCACATTTCGCCGGCTCCTCCCACAGTTGTTATAGGGCGGGCCTCATCCAAAGGCTCTTCAGGTCGATCTCCACCTCCGGAAGTCATAAACAGATGCCCAACCAGCAAATTAACACCGCCCGGAGTGCAATACTCATCGGACAGCCTTTTCCAACGATCCTGCAACGCCTCACGCAAACCAACTGTAGCATCAATACCAAGGTATTGCCGAAGCCGGAATTCGTTGGCATAAGGGGTGAGCAACAACCGCACCGGCCACGGACAACGACTGGTTTGCAACTCGATGAAACCAGGAGCCGACCGCAAAACCACAGCACCCGCCAGCGATCCCGACAGGCAGGGTTGTGTATCGGGAAAACCGCACAGGATGATGCCACTTTCGTGGGCAAGCATCTCGGCAGCCTCCACCCTCTCGGGAGCATCGTGGTTGCCGGCAATGGCAACCACAGGCCTGCGACCACCCCCTCCAAGCTCCTTTAAAGTTTGGTAAAGCAGGGCCACAGCATCCGACGAAGGGTTGTAAACATCCCACAAATCGCCGGCCACCAGCACCAAATCCACATCGCAGCGGTTGGCCACAGCCACAACATCGGCAAGCACCCTGCGCTGCTCGTCAATTCTCGCGAACGGCCCCAACCGCTTACCCAAATGCCAGTCGGAAGTATGAAGAATACGCATCGTCTGTTTTTAGGCAAAGTTAGAGGTTTTTTAGCTTTTGGCTATTGGCGATTAGCTTTTAGCGATTGGCTTCTGGCTTCTGGCTTTTGGCGTTAGCGTCATCGCCTCCCGATCACTATCCGGGACTCCTCTCGCCCCTCGCCCCTAATCCCTCGCCCCTAATCCTTCACCCATTTCCCCTCTTCCACCACTTCGCCTTTCCATACAATGCGCCAGGGGTAAACCCCCGAAGTGAGCGGTGCGGTGTTGATGGCAGTAACAGATGTTTGTAAGGTTTGCTGCACCACCCGCTGCCCGCCCATGTCGAACAG
>JAQVCV010000099.1 GCA_028689615.1 Bacteroidales bacterium
GAGAGAGGGAGAGAGGGAGAGAGGGAGAGAGGGAGAGAGGGAGAGAGAGAGGGCTCCGATAGTTATCGGAAGGGGAGAGAGGGATGAGAGGCGTGGGGCGAAAGGCTTGGGGGTGCGAGGGGGAGAGAGGTCAACGCCAAAGCCTCCCGATAGCCCCAAAAGCCATTGCGGGGGAGCCAACGCCAAAGCCAAAGCCCACAGCCAAAAGCCCACCGCCCACCGCCATTCTTATCTTCCCAAAATCAAAGCCGATACGGCAGGCAGGGTGACTTCTCCATTCTGTTGGAGGGGTTTGCCTTCGGGATAGATTCCGTTGCCATCGGCATACACTTTCCATTGGCCCTGAGGGAGCGGGAGGCTCTTGGCAATGCGGTTGCCGTTGAAGGCCACGAAAGCCTCCTGCCAGGTGTCGGCAGAGCCGGTGCCATCGAGGGTGAAGCCAACCAAGCAATGGCCTGTGGGCAGGAAGGTAAGGCGTTTTTGCACTTCTGCAGCACTTCCCAGGCGGAAGAGGGGGTGTGCTTTTCGCAGGGCAATCAGCCCCTGGTGATAGGCCACTACATCGGCGTTTTGCTGTTTCCAGTGCCAATCAATCTGGTTGATGCTGTCGGGCGATTGGTAGGAGTTCTCTACCCCTTGTTTGGTTCGGAGCATCTCCACCCCGTTGTGAAGGAAAGGGACACCCTGCGAGGTGAGCACGATGGCGTTGGCCAGCTTGTTCATATCGCGGATTTCGGTTGGGGTGGCGTCGGGACAGGTATGAACAAATTTGTCGAAGAGGGCGTGGTTGTCGTGGCACGACACGTAGGTGATGCATTGCAGCGGCTCGGTTGCCCAGGGGGTTTGGGTGTAGTTTACCTGTTGGAAGTTGATGCCAGGGTGGGCAATGGCTCCCACGATACCAAATTTGATGCTCTCCTCGAGGCCGGGCCGTCCGGAAGCAAAAGCGGTGGCGTGGTTGTCGTTCCAGGGGCCTTTCACGGCATCGCGTATTTCGTCGCTGAAAACTGCAATTCGTGGCATTTTGGGCACGTTGGCTTTGGTGGCACGCTGCTCTTCGGGAAGGGGGCTTCCACCGGCCAGCCAGCCTTCGCCATAAACGAATATTTGCGGGCTGATGGCATCGAGTTCGGTGCGCACCAGGTTCATGGTCTCCACGTCGTGGATGCCCATCAGGTCGAAGCGGAACCCGTCAATGTGGTATTCGGTGGCCCAGTACTTCACCGATTCGGCGATGTAGCGACGCATCATGGGCCGATCGCTGGCAGTTTCGTTGCCGCATCCCGAGGCGTTCGACCAGGTGGAGTCGGGGTTCATCCTGTAGAAATATCCCGGCGCGGTGAGGTGGAAGTTCGATTGCTCGTTGGTCCCTCCTGTATGGTTATATACAACGTCCATGATCACCCTGATGCCGTTGCGGTGGAGGGCCATCACCATCTGTTTGAATTCTCGGATTCGGGTAGCGGGGTCGGCGGGGTTGGTGGAATAGCTCCCTTCGGGTACGTTGTAGTTCTGTGGGTCGTAGCCCCAGTTGTACTGGTCGTTTTCTGGTATGGATTCGTCGATGGAGTGGAAATCGAACACCGGGAGCAGGTGCACGTGGGTGATGCCCAGTTCGCGCAGGTGGGCAAGGCCGGTTGTGAGGCCGTCGGGGCTGTGGGTGTTCTCTTCAGCCAGACCGAGGAATTTTCCGGCATGAGCGATTCCCGAGTTGGGGTTGATGGAGATGTCGCGCACGTGCAACTCGTAAATCACCATATCGGCGAAGCTCTTCTGTGGTGGAGCCTGGTCGGTGTCCCAGCCCTCGGGGTTGGTCTCGTTGAGGTTGACTATGGCGGCGCGTTTCCCGTTGGTACCTGTGGCTTTGGCCCAGATTCCGGGTGTTTCGTCCATCCAGTTGCCGTTGTAACGGATGCGGAAAGTGTAGAACATCCCTTTTTTGTCGCCGCGGGCTGTGGCCGTCCATGTGCCCGAATCGGAGGGCGACATGGAGAGGGTTTCGGCAGCCAGGGTATCGGTGGCTGAAACATACAGCCTTACTTCTGCTGCATCGGCTCCCGGCGACCACAATCTGAACTTCGATTCGCTTGGGGTATAGGTTAGTTCGAGGTCGTTGCCTGTGTAAACAGGGTAACTATCGGGGGTGGTATAAACTATGGGTTTCTGCCCGCAGGCGCTAAAGAGGAGCAGGAGCGAGGCAGCACCTGCCAGATTCGGGAAATGAGTTTTCATACAACTGATTTGATTTGTAGCTGCAAAAATAGTTTTTTCCGGCGTCCGGTCTTGTGAAAGCAGGTGAGTTAACAGGGGAGATTTCCTTCGGCTGAAGTTTTTTCGCCTGGACTAAAGGCGAAGATGTGCCTGAGAGCTGGTGGCTCGTCCGCCCGTGGGCGAAGATTCGCCTGAAAGCTGGTGGCTCGTCCGCCCGTGGGCGAAGATGTGTCTGAGAGCTGGTGGCTCGTCCGCCCGTGGGCGAAGATATGCCTGAGAGCTGGTGGCTCGTCCGCCCGTGGGCGAAGATTCGCCTGAAAGCTGGTGGCTCGTCCGCCCGTGGGCGAAGATATGCCTGAGAGCTGGTGGCTCGTCCGCCCGTGGGCGAAGATTCGCTTGTTGGCCATTGGCTATCGGGAGGCGTTGGCATTGAGGCTCCTCACACCTTCTGCCTCATTCTGAACGGATGGAGACGCATTTGAACGGTTTGAGACGCACGGCCGTGCGTCTCTACATCTCCCCATCAACTCAGATAAAACCAGTCCCCATGTCAATTTTACTAAGCGTCACAAAAGATTGTAGGAGGTTGCTTCGGTCGTCGTTCCTCCTCTATGAGTGGATAGTGGTTAGTGGTTAGTGGGAAGTGGGAAGTGGCAAGTTGGCCGGAGGTTGCTTCGGTCGTTCCGCCTCCCTCAAACCCGCTCTTCCGATTGCTGTCAGAATCACTCAGTCACCGCAGAAACCAGAAACAAGAAACCAGAAACCAGAAACCAGAAACCAGAAACCAGAAACCAGAAACCAGAAACCAGAAGCCACCACCCACTCCAACGTATCTAAATACACATTCACCAAGATTAAATTTTCAAGAAATTTTCAATTTTTTTCTGATTGCTGTTCAGTGGATTAGATTTTTCAGGCGCCATAAATTGCCGATTTTGTGGCAAAGGGGGGGGTCACCTTTTTGCAAAAAACGACATTAATATTTACCGCGTCTTAGTGAAAATGCGCAGCATTTGAGCCTTATAAGTGCCGACCCTTCGGCATTAGAGGCGGTTAATCCCGAATCACTTCGTTCTCGGGACGAAGATCGTACCGAGCCACCAGACGCAAGCTATTTTCGCAACTAGCGCAGCGATCTCATGCACGCCCGAAATAATTATTTTGTGCATAAAATCAAGTTGATTCGGTATATATAAGGTGAATCATCAGCCACAGGGTTGCTGACCACCAACATCGAAATTTTAAAATATTCGCAAACAAAAAAGTGATGACCCCATCCGCTCATTCAGAAACGCTGACCGCAATCAGGCACACAAAAAAAGTGACCGACAAGGCAACCTTTCGGGGGCGAAAATTCGTCAATAAATTGTTTTCCATTGCTTTTGATTTAATAAGCTTAACCATGATCTAACCACAACACACCTTAATCGCATCCCACCACACCAAAAGAAACCTACCATGAGATTCCTGCCTTCTTCAATACCTCTGCTCCTGACAGTTGGTACCGCCTTACAGCGTGGATTTCGCTACATGCAGTTGAAGGTTGGGCGGACAAGTGGACAAGAGAGGAAGATACATGCAGCGATAGATTTTCACAGATACCCGTTCGACAGGACACTGATTTTTGCATTCCATCGTTACCACCACCACAAGATGACGCTTTCAAAACTTCTCGACAGAGTTTTTCTTGCCATCTATAAATCCAGAACCCCGTTGGTCGTTAAACTGACTGGTTCAGGGATTTTTTCTCCGACAAACCTGGTGGAAAGTAAAAACAGTTGGAGGGCAAGTAAACGAATCATTTGTTTCACAACAAAGCATATCTTTGAATTGGGAAAAAACGATTTCGAGTATTCGGGTCGCCCCCTGGTTTCATTGTTGGGTGGCGGCCAGAGCACAAAAAAATGAATTTCAGTATGAATAACTAAATTTCTCAAATCTTTATATTATGAATTCAAATTTCTCAGTATATCCTCATAAATGCAGATTTATACTTTTCATTCTGTTGTCTCTATTTAGCATAAGCAGTTCGGCTCAAGAGTTTAGCTTCAATATGTTTTTTACAGATGCAGCAGGTAATAAAGACACTATTACTCTTGGATTTGATCCATCGGCTACAGATGCTATTGATATTCATCTTGGTGAGACAAATATTGTATCATCACCAATTAATGGGGTATTCGATGTCAGGGTTACGGATGAATGGATAAGTAGGCAGAATTCTCAAATTGCAGGAACTTTCCATACAAAGAAACAATACATTAAAAAAATGGAATGCGACGAACCGTATTCTATAAATTGTATTGATATCTATACAGAAAATTGGCCGGTTACGGCAAAGTGGGATAGTACATTGTTTAATAATGACTGCATCAATTATAGTTTACTTACTGGTGTGAATCCTGGTGGATGGTGGGATACACCAGGTTTTGTGGCGTTTTTATCATCACGTAGTAGTGTTACTTTTCTTCCGACAGATTATCCGGGCTCAACCGAATGGTATTACTACATAAACAATTCAAATGATACTATCTACATTTTCTGGAATACTTTTGGGAATCAAAATACAATATTCTCATCCATTCCAGATAGATACGCTAACAGTAAACTAATCGGAATCTATCCAAACCCCGTAAAAGACGACATGATTGTTGAAAACTATTCAGGTGTCAAAATAGTCAAAATCCAATTGTTGTCAGGAACATCTTCTATAGATTTAGAACAATTTGATCGGGCTCAAAAATATACAGTCAGCAGCTATCCCAAAGGGCTGTATATTGCACGGTTTCTTCTCGAAAATGGGATGTATGTTACCAAAAAAATAATATTGTTATAAAAACTAAACACTTCATCATGATCAGACTTTACCGCCGCTTTATCAGAGTTCAACACCATGGATGTGCTCTACACCAGTCTGGTGGATGGTGGAAATTCCCAGGCTCTGTTGGTCGATGTCGAAAACAGCTATCCTGAACAGATGTGGACCCTCTACAACGACCTGTTGGCCCGTTCTCCGCACCTCTCTCGCGAAGTACACATTGCCGTGGCCGACCAGACCGATGTGTTTCCGGCCAGTGCCATATTCGACATCATGATGGCCAACCCCGACGAGTTGAAACAGTACGACCTTATTACCTACCTTGGAACCAAGGATGATCCGCTGCCTGCCTATATGATTGATATCCTGCGCGGCGTAGTGGGAGGAACTACTTACAAGACCGTGCTTCAGGGTCAGATGTCGTACTACCACCGGCTGATGACCCGTGCGGCCAACGATGTGATCCGCAGCATACTCAACGACACCCTCACCGATCTGGCCCAGCTTCGCACCTGGTACGGGAACCTGGGTGGTCTCCGTTCGGGTGAACAGATAGTGGCTACCTATATGCAGGAGGGCAACTACACCCAGGCCCTGGCCCTGGCCAATGCCTTCCCCACTACTTACAAGCTAACCGAAGACGAGCTTTCAGAACATGGTATGTATATGGAAATGCTGAACCTCGAAATTAACCTGGCTCAGCAAAGCCGTACAATCTTTGATCTTGACAGCACAGAATTGGCTGATGTTACAACCACTGCCGACAAAAGCAGCGGCACGGCGGGAGCGTTCGCCCGTGGACTCCTTCAGTATGCCTACGGACAGCACACCTGCCAATGTTTAGATTTAGGCTCACAAGGATTTAAACGTACGGGAGCCATCAACCCCGAATCATTAGCTCAGGCCCGGGGTCTGACTGCCGAGCTTCGCCCCAACCCGGCCAACGAATGGACAACTGTTTATTTTACCCTTCCTCTGACCGAAACCCAGGCCACGCTCACCCTGACTGATGCACAGGGCAGGCAGCTAGAAACCTTCACCCTTCAGTGTAAGGAAGGGCAGAAGCTGATTGATGTCAGAAACCTGAACGCCGGCATCTACTTCTATACCCTCACCGCGGGAACCCATAGCAGATCAGGTAAACTCATGGTGAATCATTAATATTTATGTGTTACAGTGCTGTGCCATACCTTTGGCACAGCACTCTCATAAAGCTAAAAGGATATGAAAAAGTTGTTTATTATACTTTTATGGATAATTGGTGGCTCTCCTTTAATGTGCCAGACCTGGCAATTGGAGTGGCAGAACTGTTTTGGGGGATCAGATGAAGATTATGCTTCAGATATAGCCTCGTGCGGGAATGGTTACCTGTTGGCAGGGAGAACAGAATCGAACGACGGCGACATTACCAATAGCCATGGAGGCAGGGAAGGCTGGGTTGTCAGGATTGATAATACAGGAAACCTTCAATGGCAAAGACCATTCGGAGGGTCGAGCGATGATTTTTGGATCAGAATCATACCGGCCCCGAACAATCAGTATTATTTGTTGGGTATTTCCAATTCATCGAACGGGGATATTGATTATGATCCTTATCCTCTTTCTCCTGATTACTGGATAGTGAAAACGGATAGTTCGGGCAATATTCTATGGAGTAAGATATTAGGTGGAACGGGTGGGGAATGGCTGACAAACGGGGTTGTTACTACCGACGGAGGGATAGTGGCCATTGGTTACACCAATTCCGATGATGGAGATATTTCTAACTATTACGGAGCTTATGATATGTGGATGGTAAAACTCAATGCACAGGGAGAGAAACAGTGGGATTTTACCCTGGGAAATGAATATTACGACTATGCCTGGGCAATCATTCAAACTTCTGATGGAGGGTTTTTGGTAGGAGGAACCAGTAAATTTACTCAGGGGGGTAACCTTTCGTGCAATCTTCACGGTGGGGCAGAAGCTGTAGTTGTAAAACTCGATTCGTTAAGGAATATTGAATGGAGTCAATGTTATGGAGGGTCGTTGGATGATATAACAAACCGGTTGATTGAGACAAATGACGGATATGTGTTTGCAGGTACAATATGGTCAGGTGATGGAGATGTTACAAGTTATCATGGAGGGGGAGATATTTGGGTGGTAAAAATTGATTTCGACGGCAGCATAGTCTGGCAGAAATGCCTTGGGGGTACAGGTTATGAAACTCCGACAAATATATGTGTTGAGAGTGATGGCAGCTACGTGGTTTTTGGTATTACACAATCGAATAATGGGGATGTGTCGGGTAACCACAATATTGATCCGACGATTTACGATATATGGATGGTGAGGTTAAGTTCCGGCGGAGAATTTGTATCGCAGCAGTGTATAGGAGGCATAGGCGATGAGCAACTGGAATTTGGCGTAGTACAAAAAGGCGACGGTGATTATGTAATAGCCGGCCAGATGAATTGGGGTCCGACTTACGATGTTTCGTGCACTCATCAATCGGTTCCATTGGAATCAGATTACTGGGTATTTGAAATAAAAGACACGGCGGTAGGGTTGTCAGAGCTTCCTGCCGGAAACGGAAAGCTGGAAGTCCGTCCCAACCCTGCTGATGACAGGGTAGTACTCAGCTACACTTTGCCCGCAGCCAAAGAGGGAGCCCTGCTCACCTTAACCGATGTCCAGGGCCGGCGGATAAAAGCCGTCGAACTGCACGAAATGCAGGGGGAAGAGGTATTCGATACGCACAACCTCAGACCGGGTATCTACTTTTACACACTCACCTGCAACGGTCTAAGCCGTTCGGGAAAGCTGGTGGTAGAATAATTTTGACTATCATTGCAGGCGGTCACGGCCGCCTGCATTTTTAAAAAGGTGTAACATGATTAAACAATTGTTTTTTCTTTTCCTTTTTTTGTCAGCGATGACACCTGGTATCTGCCAGAATAAAGAAGAAAGCCCTTACCAGCTTACCTGGCAAGGCTGTTTCGGAACAAGTGCTTTCGATTACGATGCGTCCTTTTGCAAAGCATACCATGGAGGATACCTTATTATGTGTACGGTGATACCGGATGGAACCAACATTGCCCCCAACGGGCTTGGCGACGACGACATTATGATTGTTAAAACCAACTCAAGTGGGGAAGTTCAGTGGCAGCGGTATTATGGTGGTTCCTGTGCTGATTATGGTGGTTATATTATTGCAGATGGTAATGGATGTTATTATTTTTCGGGTTTTGTATCATCAACCGATAGCAATGTTCAGTCTTTCAATCATGGGATGGGCGATAACTGGATTGTTAAAATCGACTCATTGGGCAACATCATCTGGGAGCACTGTTTTGGGGGTTCCGGTGAAGATTATTCCGGTAATTTGCGGCTTTTGTCCGATGGCAACCTTATTTCCTTCGGGGCAAGTTCGAGCAGCGATGGCGATGTGGGTATCAATTACGGGTATCTCGATGTCTGGCTCTTTATTTTCACACCCGACGGAGAGATAATTCAGAACAAAGTATTAGGAAACTATGTTCATAACAGCATTTTTGACCTAATTGAAACCAGCGATGGGGGCTTTTTCTTTACATCGCAGGGGTGTCCTGGCGGGATGATTCCACTTGAGGGGTATCATGGCGACGATGGCCTTTGGTGTGTTAAGCTTGATCGGCAATTTAACATAGAGTGGCAGAGGCTCTATGGAGGAAGCTACAATGACTATGGAATGTATGGCATAAAAGAACTTGATAATGGATATATCCTTCTGGCAGGAACCAACTCCAACGATGGCGATGTAACAGGTTTTAATGGGACTCCTGGCCAGAACAACACCTACAACATATGGGTAGTGCGTATTGATAGTTCCGGAAGTTTGCTTTGGGAGCAATGCTTTGGTAGTGCGAAATTTGATTTAGCGCGCGACCTTTTTGAAACTGAAGACAATGGATTTATCATATTTGGCACCAGGGGGGCAACTTTAGACTGTTTTTCA
>JAQVCV010000042.1 GCA_028689615.1 Bacteroidales bacterium
CGTCTTTCACCTTAATGATTGACGTGGTTCGCCTCAAGCTTACTTATTTACTCAATTTCTTCAATGAACTTTCCCTCTTATTTCAGAACCACTGGTCCGTCGTGTTTGGGGTTGCAAAGGTAGAAACGTTTTTTGAATTACAAACACTTTCTGCAAAAAAAAATCAAAATTCTTACGCCTTAGTGACTCTTTTCAGAGTCATAAAGCATTATATCAATGCTTTAAAGTGATAAAATTTTTTTCGATTTTTTGGCAACACTGGATACATTTGCCTACATTTTTATAAGTCTGGAACAGGTTCTAAAACCTGGACTTTCAAAGGAAATTAAGTAAAATCCTGCATTTAATCGCTCTATATCAACAAAATGAGTAATGCCAAACTTTATTTTGCACTGAAGAATCGGTTTTCCGAACAAATCGGAAATTGTAAGAAAACCATCATCAGAGGATAAAACACTGATTTTCTGTGATGATGGGTTTGGGTAAAATCTAAATAACCGTTGATTTTCTGCGCTTTGCACACCAGTAACCTGATTGTTCCCCGAAAGCAACCACTGATCGGAATCGAATTGAATCGAATCAATCGGCGAAGGAAAAATGAGTTGAAAAACCTGGTTTTGGACACTATTCTCCAATCGAAGAGGCGTGGCTTCAACTCCGGAAAGAACGGTAATGGGCAGGGGCATTTCAAAGAACCCAACTGACGAATGGCTGGTTTCCTGGTTTACAACCAGCGTCAAGGTATCGCTGGTCTGACTCCAGGAGATTTTGTATGTTGGATAACCTTCACCCTGAAGCCATTGCCAAAAAAAAGTTTCTAAATCGCGGCCATAAACATCCTCCATATGTGCCCTAAAGTCGTTAGTGCGGGCAAATTTCATGTACAATTGCGGGTTGTTTAGATACTGTCGTGTGGCTTCATAAAACAGGCTGTCTGACATCACCCAACGGAGCATATGCAGTGTATAAGCCGCTTTTCCATAAGTGAGGCGACTGTCGAAAAGCCTGGGAACATCAAGGGTATCTGTTGTTTGTACAACTCCGTCGGGTTCAGACGTTATATAACTTCGCCAGAAATCTTTCCATGGCTTCCAGAAAACGCCTCCTTGCAAACGTTCATAGGCCAGAGCCGAACAATAGGTTGCCCACCCCTCATTCAACCAGAGATCGAACCAGGAACCACATGTAATTGCATCACCAAACCATTGGTGTGCCAATTCATGAACCATCACTTCATAATCAAAACTACCCAAAAAGGTCATGGTCTGATGTTCCATCCCTCCACCCCGGTTCATCTCGGCATGACCATACTTCTCATCAAGAAAGGGATAAGGACCAAATAAATCGGAGAAAAGAACATAAGCCTGGTGAATCCATCCTGTACGTACCACCCTGTCGGCAGAATCCTCAGGATATACGTAATTGGCCACAAAGATCGTATCAAGGCCAACAGGTATCCGCTCTTCATAATAGGAGTAATTTGTAACTGCAAAAGCCACCAGGTAATCGGCTATCGGGTAGCGATGCCGCCAATGCCACACCTGATGATTACCTGCTTCTTCGACACGACGAAGGAGACCATTTGAAGCTACCTTGTTTCCAACCGGACAGCGTACCGACAGGTGTAATGAATCAATTTTATCAATCAGCGTGTTTTGACACGGCCACCAGTCGGATGCCCCATAAGGCTCTGATAGGGTCCACATTACGGGTACAGAGTTGTGATAATCTGTTTCAAAATAGCCACGACCGTTGTCGGGAGGAGTACCATGATATACGATTGTAACACTGTCAAGACCCCCTGCCACAGAAGCACTCAAGGGGATTAAAAGCATCCCAGAACCAGGCCTGAGAACTTCAACAGCCACTCCGTGATACAACAAACTGTCAACAACCAACGAATCACTAAGCTGAAGACAAAGAGTGTCCGAACTGTTTGAGATCAAAAAATGATGAGTAACCTCTCCACTGATAAACCTGCTTGCAGGATTCACATCAAAAAACAAACGCGAAAACACAATATCCGAAACGTCTCCCGTTTTCTCTCTAAAGTGTTGTGCCAGGGAAAGGCTGCTTATAAGCATCACAAAAACATAAATTACCAACGTTTTAACCAAAAATCGTGAATCCTGCATGGGGCTATTCTTGTTTAATTATTCAATTACGAATATACAACAGACTCTTCTAAAAGAAACAATTTCCAGACTTAACCGTATAAGTTGACCTTGTTAATCAATATGATTGCTTTTAAACGAAATACATATAACAAACTGGTATCAAAACGATTAGTCTTAGTTGTTGAATTGATTTTCCTGGCCAGCCTTTTCAATAATGCTTTAGCTCAGGAACAGTACCTGATGACCATTGAATCGTTGATGGAGGAAGAAGTTTTCAAATCGTATGACGATGCTTTTGCCAACCCTGCAAATGTTTATGTACTCGATTTGTCGAAGCAGGATTTGGATTTACTAAGTGAGCGACTCTGCCGGTTGAAAGGTACGCAGGTGTTAAGCCTAGCCGAGAATCCCCGTTTGGATTGGGAGATGGCATTTTCTGAGCGCTACTTCGGCTGCCTGAAGAAGATTCAAATTCTTGACCTAAGAGGCAACATGCTCACAGAAGTACCGCCCGGAGTGACATCATTAAAATATATATCGTACCTTTACTTAGGGGATAATCAACTGAAAGAGATTCCCATGGGTATCGGATCTTTAAAGAGATTGAAGTTGTTTTCGGTTCATCACAACCGGATAAAAATTTTACCAGACACCTTGCGGAACTGCATCGAGTTGGAAACCCTTGATTTAAGCGGGAATCAATTTATGGATTTCAATACCTCGCTGGCTCCTCTAACCGGGTTGCGAAAACTCAAGCAGCTGTATCTGAGCAATTGCAAACTATCCACGCCACCACTGCCATTGTCGCAATTTCAATCAATTAGTTACCTTAATCTCTCAAAAAACATCCTTACTGATTATCCGTCAACTCTTTGCGACTTCGGGGCTCTCACCGAATTGAACCTGAACGAAAATCAACTCACATCGCTTCCACAACAAATCGGTAACCTTGAACGTCTGGAAGTGCTTTCGGTTTCTAAAAACCAGATTAACTACATCCCGAATAACATAAGTGATCTTCGACGCCTTGTTTTCCTTGACTTGTCATACAACAAGCTCACTGAACTACCGGCTCAGTTGTTCGAAACCTTTTATCTTCAGGAAATCAACCTTGCTGGCAATCAACTTACCTGGTTACCTGAAACAATTGGGAAGATGCGATACCTAACAGTATTAAATCTGGAAAACAACAAACTCACAGAACTGCCCGTGCAGATTGGCAGGCTGGCTATAAAAGAACAAGGGAAGGAAAAAAGCGGATTGCAATTGCTGATTCTCAGAGGAAATCCCATCTCACCAGGAGCAAAAGAAAACTTGAAAGAGTGGCTTCCGGGTACCCAAATCGTCTATTGACCATCTTCTTATACCATCGCTGAATATTCGTAACTTCGCAACCCTGAATTAAAAACACATTTTTGACTTATGTACCGGACACATACTTGCGGTGAACTTACTATAAACAATGTTAATCAATCTGTTACGCTTAGCGGTTGGTTACAACGCTCCCGCGATCTGGGAGGATTGACCTTCATTGATCTTCGCGATCGATACGGCATCACGCAGATTGTTTTCAACATGGAAACCAATGCCCTGCTCTGCAATGAGGCCCGTAAGCTGGGTCGTGAGTTTGTTATTTCCATTTCAGGAATTGTTGCAGAAAGAAGCAGCAAAAACCTAAAGATCCCGACAGGAGAGATTGAAATTATTGCGCAAAAACTCACCGTACTGAACCAATCGGTTATCCCTCCTTTTACCATCGAGGATCAATCGGACGGTGGCGACGAACTGCGAATGAAATACCGCTACCTTGACCTGCGTCGCAATCCTTTAAAAAACAACCTGCAGCTTAGGCACAACCTCTCCATTTTCACACGCAATTACCTCAACGACCTGGGATTCATGGAGATAGAAACACCCTACCTCATCAAATCAACTCCCGAAGGGGCTAGGGATTTTGTAGTTCCTTCGAGGATGAATCCGAACCAGTTTTATGCGCTTCCTCAGTCGCCACAAACATTCAAGCAAATACTGATGGTAGCCGGTTACGATCGTTATTTTCAAATTGTTAGATGCTTTCGCGATGAAGATTTGCGTGCCGACCGCCAACCCGAGTTTACCCAGATTGATTGTGAAATGTCGTTCGTAGAGCAGGAAGACATTCTTAACATCTTTGAAGGACTTACCCGACACCTGTTCGTAAAAGTGAAAGATACAGATCCGGGAATTTTCCCCAGAATGACCTTTGCCGATGCGATGAAATACTATGGATGCGATAAACCAGACATCAGGTTTGATATGCGAATTGCCGATCTTAACGAATTGACTCAAAACAGCGGTTTCACGGTATTTGATAACGCAGAGTTGGTTGCCGGCATCGCCGTACCTGGATGCAGCGAATACACCAGGAAAGAGCTTGATGCCCTGACCGAATGGGTAAAACGGCCACAAATTGGTGCTACCGGTCTGGTTTACATAAAATACAATGCTGACCAGACCTTGAAATCTTCAGTAGATAAGTTCTTTGATCCTGTCAGTCTCAAACAAATTGCCGAGGCATGTGGAGGCCAGCCAGGAGATCTGGTTCTCATCATGGCAGGAAAAGAAAACCGTACGCGAAAAGCTATCGGAGAACTGCGTCTGGAAATGGGAAACAAACTGGGGCTGCGCAACCCGGATGTATTTGCACCCCTCTGGGTTGTCGATTTCCCTCTTCTTGAATGGGATGAAGAAACCAACCGGTTTTATGCAATGCACCATCCCTTTACCTCACCAAAGCCTGAAGACGAAACGTTGCTGGCAACCGATCCTGGAAAAGTACGAGCCAATGCCTATGACCTGGTTATCAACGGCGTTGAAGTTGGAGGCGGTAGTATTCGCATTCACAACAAACAATTGCAGAGAGAGATGTTCTCTGTTTTGGGCTTCACCGATGAAGAGGCTCAACACCAATTTGGATTCCTGCTGAATGCCTTTGAATACGGAGCTCCTCCCCATGGAGGAATTGCCTTTGGCTTCGACAGGCTTTGCTCGTTGTTTGGCGGATCAGAATCAATTCGCGATTTCATTGCCTTCCCGAAAAATAACAGTGGACGCGACATGATGATAGATTCTCCGTCAACCATCAACGCCATGCAGCTTGATGAACTTTATCTGGAATTGAAAACTCCGAAATCGAATTAATGACAACCTTAAAAAAAAAGACCCTGTGGCATCAGGGTCTTTTTTTATGGGATAAACTATCGGCCATGCCGCGAACCGCGACCCGCCGCAGTGATGAAATAAAACGAAACTGCAATCAGCAAAAAATTCTCTGGCAAGCGTAACAACGCCTCGCCAGTTGTATTAAGAAAGATGGTCAAAATCTGGATCATTGCAACGAGCATTACCAGAAAAAAACCAACGACATTGAAATTACTTCGGGAAAGAGCAAAAATCACAACACTAAGAATCAGCAATCCCAACACAGCAACCACCTGTACAAACCCATTCCAGAACGATATTTCAAATCCGGGGTCGCTCACAAGCGAATAAAGCCATTTAGCTACCAAAAGTATGACAGCCGTTTTCATTACCGGATAGAGGATGGTCAGATTTCTTTCCCTCTCAGATTGCATTGGTTTAATGATTTACTGTTTAACTAAAAAGAACGGAACCCAATGATTTGCCGCACCTCTCTTACAGTTTTAGCGGCACTTTCTCGGGCTTTTTCAGCTCCTGTGTTTACAACTTTTTTCAGATAAGCCTCATCAGCAGCTATCTCGTTGATTTTCTCGCGAAAAGGGGCTGTGAATTGAATCATATCCTGGGTTAATTGTTTCTTCATGTCGCCATACCTGATCTGACAAGTATTGTATTTCTCGTTAAAGAAATCCAGAGTCTCAGGAGATGAGACTACCTCCATCAGGGTAAAAAGATTTTGAATGGCATCGGGTTTGGGTTGGTTAGGCTCGGTGGGCCCCGAATCACTAACAGCTTTCATTACTTTCTTTTTAATCACTTCGGGCGAATCAGACAGGAAGATAGCATTGCCCTCTCCTTCCGATTTACCCATTTTTCCACTACCATCGAGGCCTGGAATTTTGATGAGCTGCTCACCAAAATTATACGCCTGGGGTTCAACAAAATACTCTACATTATACATTCGGTTAAACCTGTTGGCAAAGGTTCTGGTCATCTCCAGATGCTGTTCCTGATCCTTACCTACCGGAACTTTGTGAGCTTTGTGTATAATAATGTCGGCAGCCATAAGGGTTGGATAAGTGAGTAAGCCGGCGTTGACATTGTCGGGTTGCTTTCTTACTTTTTCCTTAAAAGAAGTAACCCTCTGGAGTTCGCCTAAATAGGCATTCATATTCAAAAGAAGATACAATTCCGTAACTTCAGGCACATCGCTTTGGATATACAGGGTGCTGGCATCCGGATCCAACCCTGCGGCCAGATAATTGATTAACACTCTTCTGACGTTTCCATGCAGATCGGCTGGAGTTGGATGAGTAGTTAAAGAATGGTAGTCGGCTATAAAGAAATAGCATTGATTTTCGTATTGCATTCGTAAGAAGTTACGAACTGCTCCGAAATAATTTCCAAGGTGTAGTTCACCTGTGGGTCTGATTCCACTTACAACAATTTCCATGGTGCTAAATTAACATTTTTTTTACCTAAAAAGACCCGGCCTCCAAAAGGGAGCCGGGTCGATGAAAAAATCTGGTTGAACAATAATTTTACTCAAGCTAAAGCCTGATTTCGTCATCTTTCTGGTTATAAAAGTGGTACTCAAGGAAATGAAAAGCGCCATTGCTGTGGATTGCAATCCATTTCTTGTACTTAAAGTACCATTTCATCCTGATAGATGGAATTCCTTTGGTAAGATAAGCATAAAGGTAGGGGTGTACCGAAATGCGTATTTTGTTTTCATTCTGCTCCTGGATGAGGTAGCGCAAGTGGTTTTCGATTTCATCAACCAACATAACACTTGCCTTGATTTCGCCAGAGCCACCGCAAACCGGGCATTTTTCCAAAACCTGAATGTTGGTTTCGGGGCGTACCCGCTGACGGGTGATTTGCACAAGGCCAAACTTACTGGGAGGCAAGATCGTATGCTTGGCATTGTCTTTTGACATTTCCTGCTTCAGATGTTCATAGAGCTTGCGGCGGTTGCCGGGTTGAATCATGTCAATAAAATCAACTACTATGATACCACCCATATCGCGCAATCGAAGTTGGCGTGCCACCTCAACTGCAGCCTCCATGTTGACCTCCAATGCATTGGTTTCCTGATCGTTTTCTTTTCGAACCCTGTGGCCGCTGTTCACATCAATCACGTGAAGAGCTTCAGTATGTTCAACAATCAGGTAAGCACCGCTTTTAATAGTGACCACCTTGCCAAACGAATTCTTGATCTGTTTATCAATACCAAGGTGTTCGAAAATGGGAATCTTCCCTTTGTACAACTTCACGATATTCACTTTATCAGGAGCGATCGTGCCAATGAAGGAGCGGATCTCGTCGTAAAGTGTTTGATCGTTAAGGTGTATATTGTTGAACGATTCGTTGAGCAGGTCGCGCAGTATTGCCGAGGTTCGATCAAGTTCGCTGCAAATTTTGACCGGAGCCTGAGCCTGGTTCAACATTTTTACCATGTTTTCCCATTTGGCCATGAGGCTTCGTAAATCAGCGTCGAGCTCAGCTACCAGTTTTCCTTCAGCAACTGTTCTGATTATCACCCCAAAACCTTTAGGGCGAATGCTGCTGATAAGGCGGCGGAGACGATTGCGTTCTTCCGGATCTTTAATTTTTTGAGAAACAGAGATCCTTGAAGAAAAAGGAACCAGCACGATAAATCTACCAGCAAAGGAGATCTCGGAGGTTACGCGTGGCCCTTTAGTAGAGATGGGTTCTTTAGCAATTTGCACCAGAACAGACTGATTAACAGTAAGAACCTGAGAAATTTTTCCTGCCTTGTCAATATCAGGTTCTGCCTCGAACTGAGCCAGGCTGCTGGTTTCAATTTTACCGGCAAGTGCCGGTTTAATGAATTTGTTTAGGGATGCAAGTTGAGGTCCCAGGTCAAGGTAGTGAAGGAAAGCATCTTTCTCGTAGCCCACGTTAACGAAGGCTGCATTGAGGCCTGTCATCACTTTTTTAACTTTACCAAGGTAGATATCGCCTACAGCAAAATTATTGTTCGTTCGTTCTTTATGGAGTTCAACCAGACTTTTCTCCTCCAGAAGGGCTATTTCCACTTCGGAGGTCTTCGAATCAATAATAAGATCCCTGTTCACAATTTTTGGGGTTTAGGATGTTTCCGGAATAGGTACCCGGAACAGACAACACCAACCCAACTGGTCTGAAGAGTGCGAATACCAATTGTTCGTCCAATTACCAAACTGTAAAATTTGATGAAGCAATTAATAACTAGCGATTTGCCTTTAGAAAAGTGCTAAAAACCAAACCAAACCAGTATAAAATTATAATACAATGCCCATAAGGACATTGTATTATAATCATTCCGCACGGAAACAGGCCCCAGAAGGCTTATTTCTTCTTGTGTCTGTTCTTCCTCAAGCGTTTTTTCCGCTTGTGGGTAGCCATTTTGTGTCTTTTTCTTTTCTTTCCGCTCGGCATGACGGTAATTAATTTGAATAGTTAATAACTTACTTCACTTTTTCTTTCACTTCGCCCACGAAGGTCTTGGCCGGCTTGAAAGCGGGGATGTTGTGAGCAGGAATGATGATGGTAGTGTTCTTCGAGATGTTACGACCGGTCTTCTCGGCTCTTTTTTTAATCACGAAGCTACCGAAGCCCCTGAGATAAACGTTGTCGCCATTGGCCAAGGAACCTTTGATGGTCTCCATGAAAGCTTCCACAATGTGCTGAACAGCAACTTTTTCGATGTTTGTTTTGGTAGCAATTTCAGCTACGATTTCTGCCTTAGTCATGTTATATTCGTTTAAAGGTTTGAATATTAATTTTCTAATAGGGCTGCAAAGATAGTACTTTTTTATACCCTGCCAAAATTATGTGAATTTTTTTTCGTTCTAAGACCCTCTATATAAATTTGTTCATAGTATGAATTCCTTTACAACTCCTCTTTTAAAGTGGTTTCAACATTCAAAACGCGATCTGCCATGGCGCCAAACAACTAACCCTTATTTGATTTGGGTATCTGAAATCATTCTTCAGCAAACCAGAGTTGACCAGGGAATATCTTATTATGAGAAGTTTATAAAAACTTTTCCTACTCTTGCCCACCTGGCCAATGCTTCATTCAACGACGTTCTGCTCGTTTGGCAGGGGTTGGGTTATTACCGAAGAGCGCAAAACCTCCACAATTCAGCAAAATTGATTTTCAACACATTGCCGTTCAGGTTCCCAAGTACCTACGTTGAATTGAAAAAACTTGACGGAATTGGCGATTACACAGCTGCTGCTATTGCTTCTATCGCTTTTCAAGAGCCTGTAGCGGCTATTGATGGAAACGTAATGCGCGTTTGGTCAAGGGTTTTCTGCCTGTCTCATCCGATGAACTCTCCGCAACTTAAAAAGAAGTGTTCTGAAATAATGGAACCTCTTCTAGGCGAAGCCCACCCCGGCGACATCAACCAGGCTTTGATGGAATTAGGTGCAACCGTTTGCAAACCAGGCGACCCGATGTGCGACCAATGCCCGCTGAAACAATTGTGCAAAGCACATCAATCGGGCAATCAACGCTCTTACCCACTCAAGGCCCCTAAGCCCAAAACCCGAACCCGTTTCTTCCTTTTCCTGGTAAACTTGCACTTGCGTGATCAAACACCTTGTATATGGATTGAACAAAGAGGTGCCGGAGATATCTGGCAAGGGCTTTACCAATTCCCTATGATTGAAACAAATGCCCCTCCTGATTCAGAATCATTAGCGCATATTGAACATTTAACCTCGATGGGACTAACAGAAAAACCTGACATACAGAAAGCTGTTTACGTTAAGCACAAACTCACTCACCAAACTTTGCATTGTTGGTTTATCAATACCAACCTTGAAAAACCACTCACAGAAAGCTGTATCTCATTGCCAATGAGTGAAACACACCGCTTCGCGTTCCCTCGTCCGATATTAAACTACCTCCATACTTATTTAAAACCCGAGATCGAATCTGATTGCACTTTTTGTTAATGATTCGCTATATTTGTAAACAGGTTACCCAGAGGTAACTCAAAATGTCAAACAAATTAATATTTATCAACATGTCAAATGGAGTAAACAAGGTGATTCTGGTAGGAAACCTGGGGCGAGATCCCGAAATCCAGAACTTTGATGGCGTGAAGAAAGCCTCATTTTCAATGGCCACCACAGAGAAATACAAAGACAAAAACGGCCAGATCGTGTCGCAAACCGAATGGCACAATATTGTGCTGTGGCGGGGATTGGCTGAAGTTGTCGAGAAATACCTTCACAAAGGGGATCTGGTTTACATCGAGGGGAAGATCAAAACCCGGATGTACGAAGAGAACGGCTCCAAAAAGTATTTCACTGAAATTTTGGCCGATGCAATGAACATGCTTTCAACCAAACGCGACGAAGATCCAGCCACCTTCAACAATGCTGCTGAAAACACGGCTGACGACAAAGGACTCCCTTTCTAAACCAAACTTAAAATGACTTAAACCCGGGACCATGATGAGAGCTTCCCAATAGCCGATGTTGCCGAGTCCCGGGTATCCACTTCTTTTCATAACTTTATGATACAGGTTGTTTTTACTACCTTTGCAAAGCAATTTCATATAGCTAATTGTGGACAATCCCGATCTTGATATTTTCCGAATATCCACCGCAGCGCTCACCGAACAATTCGTTGGTCTGCTGCAACCTTTTTTCCCTCTCTTTCTTTTATTTCTGATACTGCTTCTTGTGTTAGCCAATTGGCTGGCTGGCATCGAGATAGCCTTTTTCAGCCTGACCCCTTCTCAGTTGAACCAAATGAAAACTAGTTCGCTGAAGGCCGACACCTCAATTCAAAAGCTTCTGGGAAAACCTTATCGCCTGCTTGCTTCTTTGCTGTTAGCTGGCAGTCTTATCAATTCTGCCGTTGTTTTGCTTGTTTTGGCTTCAATGCTTTCGCTGGTTAATTACATCGGAGGAATCTGGTCATCTCTAACCATTGCCCTGGCTTTATCAACCCTTTTAATTCTCTCCTTCTCCGAACTCATTCCTGGTACCATTTACAGCAAAAACCCGCTAAAGTCTGCCCGCAAAAACGCGATGGCAGCTCGCGTCATAACCAACTTGTTGACCCCTTTTACCAGCCTGTTTATCAATCCTGTACGCCTATTTGAAAGAAGAATGAACCGTTGGGGTTTGAATATTTCTGTAGAAGAAATCAGCGAAGCTATGGAGATGAATTCACAGGGGAACGATCTCGACGATGAAAGCCGCATGCTAAAAGGGATCATACGATTTGGTGATACCGAAGCACGAGAAATCATGAAATCGCGCGTTGACGTCACAGCCGTTTGCGAGAGCTTCTCTTTTGAGACAGTTATTAAAACCTTTGTGGAATCGGGCTATTCAAGAGTTCCTGTCTATAAAGAATCCATCGACCAAATCACAGGAATACTCTACATAAAAGATATACTCCCTTTTTTCGGGAACACCCTCCCTCAGGATTGGATTGCTTTGGCAAGACCTGCATTTTTGGTTCCTTCTCATAAGAAAATCGGGGATTTGCTGGCTGAGTTACGCGAAAAGAAAATCCACCTTGCGGTTGTTGTTGATGAATACGGTGGGACAGAAGGCATTGTTACCCTGGAAGACATTCTGGAAGAGATCGTAGGCGACATTAACGACGAAACCGATCAGGAAACCGATGAAGTGTTTTATGAAACCCTCAACGAACGCCAGTTCAGATTTGATGGCAAAATATTGATAAACGATTTTTGCCGAATTCTGGATCTTCCCGATTCAACTTTCGACGACATCAGAGGAGAGGCCGATACATTGGCAGGCCTGATTCTGGAAGTAGAGGGGCGCTACCCATCAAAAAACGAACAAATTACTATTCAGGGGATTACCTTTGAAGTGGAACAGGTTGAACACAGGAGAATTAAAAGAATAAAAGTCACCAAGCTCGCCGAATAATGCAAGAATACACTTTTGTTTCATCCCCAAAAATACGGCTCGCTGTTTACCTGGTTATCCTCATAATAACATCAACTTCGTGTAACGAAACACCCATCCCGAAACCCCGGGGCTATATCAGGATTGACCTCCCTGAAAAGCGTTACACCACTTTTGATTCGTGCTACCCCTTCAGGTTTGAATACCCTGTTTATGCTCACCTCACTCCGGATACATCCCGGCAGGCAATGCCCTTCTGGCTGAATATGAATTTCGGGCAAATGAAAGCAACCCTATTCCTGAGCTATAAGCCCATCAAAAAAAACGAACTAGCCACTTATCTTGAAGATAATCACCTGTTCTTAAGCAGACACATCGCCAAATCAAACGGCATTGAAGAGCTAAGAATTGAAAACAGCCACTCCAGAATCTTTGGAACTCTTTACAACATTAACGGAACCGGAGCCGCAAGCCCTATACAGTTCTTTTTGACCGACAGCACCCACCATTTTGTAAGAGGAGCACTCTATTTTAATTTCACTCCAAATAACGATTCACTCCGACCCGTGATTGAATTTCTAAATTCAGACCTGATTCATATGGTTGAAACTTTCAGATGGCAGAATTCGGTGAACTAATACATTTACAACAAGATAGTTGTGGTATAGCATAAATAAACTACTTTTACAACCACTTATTCTAACCTTTTTTAAAGATGAGATTTCTTTCAACGCTGCTTTGCACCTTAATAGCCGTTCAGGCACTTTATGCTCAACACCCTATTGGACATAGAATTGCATTTGCTTACAACCAACAAAACATCGACATTCTGAAATCGAATTCGATTAGTTTTGAAGATTGCTTCATGATTTCAGAGGATTCGCTTGCCGCCGACCTGCTCTCGGGCGAAATAAACCTTTTAAAGAATGCAGGGTTGCGATACGCTGTAAAGATTCACAACCTCACAGAATACTACCGCACACGAAACCATCTGCCTGACACAAAAAGTACAGAATCAACAACATCTGTCGATGGGCTGGTGCCAGTTCCATCGGGATTCAGTCTCGGAACCATGGGAGGTTTTTCAACTCATGGACAACTCATGGCTCACCTCGATACTTTATTTGCCAAATACCCAACCCTCGTAACACAAAAAAGCCCAATCTCACCCCTTACTACCCATAACGGCAATCAAATCTACTACGTGAAGATTAGCGATAACCCTAACCAAAACGAAAACGAACCCTCGGTTTTGTTTACCGCACTGACTCATGCCCGCGAACCCATAGGGATGCAACAAATGTTGTTTTTCATGTACTACTTAGTTGAAAATTATGAGATTGACCCTTACATCAAGGCTTTGATTGATACCACACAGATATACTTCATCCCCTGTGTTAATCCTGATGGATACATCTACAACCAGCAAACCAACCCAGCAGGAGGTGGACTGTGGCGTAAAAACAGACTCGACCATGGCGATGGCAATTATGGCGTTGATCTTAACCGGAACTTCGGATACATGTGGGGTTACGACGACGAGGGTTCATCACCTTATACATGGGCTGAAACCTACCGTGGAGCAGCACCCTTCTCAGAACCCGAAACTCAGGCGCTGCGCGATTTCGTGAACCAAAACAACTTTAGCATCTGCCTTAACTACCACAGCCACGGGAATCTGCTGCTCTATCCGTTTGGGTACCAATTATTGGAAACCCCTGACTCGTTGACATTTCGTGATTATGCTTTCCGCATGTCCGATTTTAATGGATACTCAACCGGAACTGCTGGCCAATTGCTTTACAATACCAACGGCGATGCAAACGATTGGATGTATGGAGACGGAACCCTTCATGACCCCATTATATCCATGACCCCTGAAATTGGCAACTCATCAACTGATGGATTCTGGCCGACAGTTGGCAGAATAATACCCTTATGTCAGGAAAACATTCCGGCAAATCTGCTGACGGTTGATCTGGCCGGTCGTCATGCAGTTGCCAGAGACCTTAGTACCATGTATTTGCCAGATAACCAGGGGTATCTCAAATACCAACTGATCAGGAACGGATTGTCTGACGAAGGAACCTACACTGTTAAAATGCAATCAGTTGGGGCCAACCCCGTAAGTTTTGGAGAACCAAAGGTTTATGTCAACCCCTTGCAATACGATACCATTGTTGACAGCATTTTCTACATCGTTGAACCAAACCTGGCACAACCCAACCAACCTGTTGTAATTACACTCTCGGTTGACAACGGTTATTACACGAAAACCGACACCCTTAAGAAAATTATTGGCCCCGCCCTCACAGAGATCTTCAAAGACGAAGGATCAGACCTTCATTTCTGGACATCATCAACCTGGAATACAACTACTTTTTATTATCACTCGCCATCAACCAGCATCACCGACTCTCCAATAGGCAACTACCCCTCCAATGCTATGCGTACCATAGAGCTTACCAACAATCTTCAGGTTGACCACCAAAGAAACCCATTTGCTATGCTAAGCTTTTGGACACGGAGGTATATACAACGTGGCAGAGATTATGTTGTGGCTGAAGCCTCTTCGGATAACGGAATAAGCTGGATTCCGTTGAAAGGAAACCATACCAAACCAGGCGGACCTTACCAAAGAATCGATGCACCTCTTTATGATGGTTTCCAGGATGAATGGGTGAAAGAAGAGATAAACCTGTCGGATTTTGAGCAGAGCGACAACCTGAAACTGCGTTTCACCCTCATAAGTGATGCTTTGATTAATCGCGATGGATTTTGGTTTGACGATCTGACGGTATATACACGCGATTGGTATCTTGGTGACGATAGTCAGAACCTGACAGATGCTAAAAACTCCCTCATCGTTTGGCCAAATCCTGCTTCAGAATACGTAAAAATTGCACCATCCACTGAAACAGACGTTCAAACAATCGTTATCCAAAATGCTTTGGGACAGCGGATTGACTTGCTCGACACCGGCAGAAACAAGACAATATCGCTGGTTGTTAGCCATTTGCCGCAAGGAGCTTATATGATTCTGGGCTATAACAAAGCGAATCAGGTAGTTGCCTACAAGAAACTTTTGATAAAAAAACGGTAAACCCATGGCCGGTTAAACACCAGATAGGCTTAATCAGCCCATCGACAGGATTGACCTCAAAAGGTTGGGAAATCTGACAAAGGGGTGGTAAACTGGTTTTACTACCCTTTTATTGTTACAGAATCGGTTGAAAACAATGACTGCTACCGAGCCGTTGCCTAAAGCAAAAAACGATTGGCCACCCCTGTCGAGCCTGAAATAAACAATAATCACTACCTTTGTCGTGATTATTTTAAAGTAAAACAGGAATGTAGAAATACGTTTTCAGAACGTCCTTAAAAACAGGAGGCACATGATTGAGACTATTAAAATGGGGACGCTGAAGTGGCACCACGTCCTGAATCCATCAGAGGAAGATTTACAGTATCTGAAAGACAATTTTCATTTCCATCCTCTTGATATTGAAGACTGCCGAAGTTTAATCAATCAACGCCCGAAAATTGACGTTTACGACGATTATTACTTTTTAATACTGCACTTTCCCTACTACGACAAAACCAACACCTTTCTGCGCACCCGTGAAGAGAAGATTTTCTGGGGTAAAGATTACATCATTACACTTGGCAAGGCGCACTGGGTTGTTTCGGAGCTTTTCAGGAATTATCGAAGCAGGATTGAGCGAAAAGATGACATCGAGATTGCCACCAGCGATACCCTGCTTTACCGGATTCTGGAACACCTGATGAAAGAAACCTATATTCTGCTTCGGAAAATTGGCGATCACGTTGATTCAAGCGGAAGAGAATTGTTCGATAAAAGAGCAATCCGAACCATCGAGAGGATATCAGTTACCCGCAAAAACATCATCCTGCTAAACACCATATTCAAACCCCAGCTACCCGTTTTCAACAAATTTGAATCGGGTGAAATTGAGGGATTTGCCGAAAACATGGAAGAATACTGGGGCAACATTCTCGACTACTATCAGAAGATGTGGGACTTGATTGAAGACTACAGCGAGTTGATTGAGGGTTACAGCAAAACTTTCGACTCCATGCAGGCCAACCGTACCAACGAGATCGTTAAAATACTGACCCTTATCTCATCCATCATTCTCCCGTTAACCTTTATTACCGGTTTGTATGGCATGAACATCAGCCTTCCCTTCCAATCGCACCCGTATGCCTTTGGAATGATTACCGGCTTAATGCTCTCATTAATTCTGTTTATGCTGTTTTATTTCCGTAAGCAGCGTTGGCTTTAAATTACTTAAGGTTTAAAGAAAACGGCAGAGCCTGGGTTTCTGATTTAAAGACCAACCAATCAATTACAACGCGAGCTATTTCGCGATTTAGTTCCACCATTGGGGTTTCTCCAAGCAGATGATCGTGTAGGGTACTCTTATCCTCACCCTTGGCACCAAGCCGGTGTTTTTCAAGAACATAGTCTTTAACCTCAACGTCAACCTTCCCTTCAATTTTTGACACCGAAAAGTAAATAACCCTTATATGCTTGTAACTCCGATAACTAAACCATCCGAATAAACCTTTGGCTTTTCTCTTCCGAAACCTATAGCTTGAAGAGAGAATAAAAAGATGGTTGTCAAGTTTTGATTTTTTAGGCCGGGCTTCAAGTTTTCCAAATGGTTCGCGCACGTGAGGTGGCAGGTTATTCACACGGGCAACCAGTTTTGACAGTTCCGTAATAAAACCGTCATACTTTTGGGCAAACAGCTGATAATTACGCTCAACCAGTTGCTTTCTTTGGTCAAGGTTCATTCCCTTCCTGTGCGAGACTTCTCCAGCCCCCCCGTTCATCTCAGCTTCCTCAATCCAATCTGACATAACTTAACTTATTATTAATTAGTGTTTTAAGAATAATTCAGAAAACGAAATTCATTTGTCAAATTTAGAAAAAACACTTGGCTTTTATGCTCAAATACGACACATCATTTTTTCGTACTTTTGACAACTGATAACCAGCACCAGGATGTGCTCAAAGTAATTATCATTTATTCTCATTTATATGGAAAACCATCAGGTAAAAATTCTTCTGGTTGACGATGAACCCGATGTCATCGAGTTTTTAAGCTACAATTTGAGAAAAGAGGGATTCAACGTCTTTTCATGCCTGAATGGCCAGGAAGCAATTGCAATAGCTGAAAAAGAGAAACCCTCTCTAATAATTCTCGATGTTATGATGCCCGGAATGGATGGAATCGAGACCTGCACGGAGATTAAAAAAAGCAGTACACTGGAAGGAACCCTGGTGATTTTTCTGACTGCCCGTGCAGAAGATTACAGCCAGATAGCCGGATTTGAAGCAGGAGCTGATGACTATGTTGCTAAACCTATAAAACCCAAGGTACTAATCAGCCGGGTGAAAGCTCTCCTCAGACGTATTCCCGTTTTAAGTGAAAGCCAGACTATTGAACTCAACGAATTCACAATTGACCGTGAACGCTACCTTGTGGTTAAAGATGGCGCGGAGATAATCCTCCCGCGGAAGGAGTTTGAATTGCTGATGCTTTTAGCCAGCAAACCCAACAAAGTTTTTACCCGCGACGAAATTTTGGCAACCATCTGGGGAAACGATGTAGTTGTAGGAGACCGAACCATTGATGTTCACGTAAGAAAAATCAGAGAACGCCTGAACACACCCGGAATCAAAACAGTTAAAGGGGTTGGTTATAAATACGAAGTACAAGGCGGTTAGCCCAACCTATCGCAAGGCTTAAAAAAAACCTTATGAAATTTCTGGAATCCAAAAAAACCGCCGGCAACGGAGCCGTTTTTACCGCTCTGTTTACAGCCATTGCCCTGTCGGTAGAAACCATTGTTTATCAAACCAACGGATGGGAATATGTTGCGATTCTAAGCATTTTGGTTGGTATAGCCTCTTTTGTCACCTTCTATCTCCTGATCAATAAATTTATATACCAGAAAATCAGGGTAATATACAAAACCATTCATCAACAAAAAGTTGCGAAATCGGTGAACAGGCAGTCGCTTACTCCTGACTCTATTGAGAAAGTGAACATGGATGTTCAGGAGTGGGGCGCAGATAAGAAAAAAGAGATTGAACGGCTTCAGGAGTTAGAAAACTACAGGCGCGAATATATTGGAAACATCTCGCACGAACTGAAAACTCCCATTTTCAACATTCAGGGTTATGTGCTGACACTTTTAGACGGCGGGCTGGAAGACTCGTCGATAAACCGTGAATACCTTTTACGTACGGAGAAAAGCATCAACCGGATGATTGCAATCGTGGAAGATCTGGAAACGATCACGCAACTTGAATCCAATGAATTGAAGCTTCATTTTGGAAAATTCGACCTGGTATCGCTTGCACAGGAAGTGATCGACTCTCTTGAAATGAAGGCAGCCAAAAGAGGGATACAACTCTACTTTTCGCAAAGCTACGATCGGCCCATTTTTGTACATGCCGATCGCGACAGAATAGCACAGGTGTTGACCAACCTTATTGACAATGCCATCAAATACAACAAGAAGGGAGAAGGACGGATAAAAGTAAGTTTCTTTGATATGGACGAGAACATCCTCACCGAGGTAACCGATAACGGACCGGGAATAGCGCAAACCGATTTGCCAAGAATATTTGAACGCTTTTATCGCACCGACAAAGCTCGTTCGCGCGAACAAGGAGGAACCGGACTGGGCCTGGCAATTGTGAAACACATTATCGAGGCACACGAACAAAGCGTTAATGTGCGCAGTACTCTGGGAATTGGAACAACCTTCGGTTTTACACTTCGAAAAACCAATTAAAACTTTCGCTGCCTCGTGTTATCCTGTTCTGTGTCAGGCCGAATGGTTTGCATCTTAACACCACCCTTATACACCAACGTCATGGTGAGTACGCCTCTCTGATCCCAAAAATACCACGTTCCTTCCTGCTTGCCCCCTACAAAACTGCCTTGCGAGGCCTTCCGGTTATTCGGATGGTAAGTTGTAAATGGCCCTTCTGGTTTGTCGTCACGAAAATATTGCTCTCTAATCAACATTCCGGCAGGATCGTAAAAAAGCCATCTGCCTTCCTTTTTATCATTAAGATATTGCCCCTGCTGCCTGATGTTTCCCCTGTCATAATAATCAATCCAGGAACCGTTGCGCTTTCCCGACAAGTAATGACCTTCGTAACTCTTCTTGCCACTCTCTAGCCAAAGCACCGATTTCCCGTTTTTTTCACCCTTGGCATATTGGTGTTCATATTTCTTTTGTCCATTGGGATACCACCCTTCCCACAATCCATCCATCTTCCCCTCTTCAAACCATCCCTGATAATCAATTCGACCATCTTCAAGCCAGCACTGCCAAAACCCGTCTTCCCTGTCAAAAGCAAAAGCCCCTTTATGATGTACCGATCCATTCTCAAAAAAAACAATCCACTCACCACTGCGCAAACCATCGCTGTAGGAGCCGGTTTTCCACAACTCACCACCCGGGTAATAATATTTCCATTCACCATTTTGTTTTCCGGCCTTAAAATTCCCCCGACTTCCAATCTTTTGGTTGGTTTGGTAATAAAGCCACTCTCCTTCCTGAAGATCGTTCTTTAACACACCTTCCATCTCAATTATTCCACCAGGTCGATAAAACACAGCTGGTCCATTAAGGCTGTCATCCACATAAGTACCTCTAAAAGCCATAGAGCTGTCGGGATGATATACAAAACCCTCACCTTGCTTCAACCCTTTAGAAAAAAAGAGCTTTTTATAAACACCACCCGCCGAAAAGTATTCAAGGCTCTCCCCTTCCCGTTGCCCATCGACAATGGGACAGGTTGATTTAATACTACCCGATTCAAAATATTCAACCCGACGACCAGACAACGAAGGGATCTCCAACATGAGGTCGCCTGATGGGTACCAATACCGCCAAATCCCTGCGGGTCTGCCCTTTTGATACACTTCCTCCGACTCCTTCGACCCACTTCTGAAGTAAGTTGTCCACGTGCCGTCTTTTACAGTATCTGACAAGAAACCCTCTACACGTTTCTGTGTTTGTGCGCTATCCCACCATGCGGTAACTTTGTTTTGGGCTTGCAACAAGCATGCTGTTGCCAGCAAAATGGCCACTAAATAAATCTTTTTCATGCACTTAAAAGCTAATAAATATTATCGGTCTCTGTCGGTAGTAAATTTTACAAGATCAACCAGCGATTGGCGTGACGGCACGTTTGGAAACTTTGATAACATTTCAAGAGCCTCATCGCGGTATCTGATCATTTGTTGGTGAGCATAATCCAATCCACCTGCTTCAGCCACCATGGCAACAACCTTTTTGACCCTTTGGTGCTCGGTGTTGTGACTCTTCACTGTGTTGATCACAAACCTTTTTTCGGCTGATGAACATTTTGACAACAAATGAATTAGGGGCAAGGTCATTTTTTGGTCACGGATGTCGATGCCGTTAGGTTTGCCCGTATGGTTTACCGATTGATAATCAAACAAATCATCCTTTATCTGGAACGCCATTCCAACTTTTTCGCCGAAGGAAGCCATGGTTTGCACCAGATCCGTTGAGGCGTGGGCCGAAGAAGCACCTGCTCCACAGCAAGAGGCAATAAGCGCGGCTGTCTTTTTGCGGATTATTTCATAATAAACCTCTTCATGAATATCGAGCCTGCGGGCCTTTTCGATTTGAAGCAGTTCTCCTTCGCTCATTTCCCGCGTTGCCTGTGAAACAATTCGCAGCAGATCAAACTCGTTGTTTTCAACCGCAAGCAGCAGGCCGCGCGAGAGAAGGTAATCGCCTGACAGCACTGCTATCTTGTTTTTCCACAGCGCATTGATGCTGAAAAAACCTCTTCTCTCGTTTGAATTGTCCACCACGTCGTCGTGAACCAGGGTAGCTGTATGAAGAAGTTCGATAAGAGCGGCAGCCCTATGGGTTGATTCAGTCACCCCGCCGCACAAGTCGGCCGATAAGTAAACGAAAAGCGGACGCATCTGCTTCCCTTTGCGCCTGGTAAGATAGCGCATGATGAGATTGAGCAGCGGTACCGGGCTTTTGATAGCGTTGTGAAAAACACCTTCAAATTGCAGCATGTGGTTAGCAACCGGGACTTGTATCTCTTTAAGCGAGGGCATAGGAGACTATTTAAAGTGTTCAAAAGTACAAAAAAGCCAGATGATTCATCACCACAGGTAGTGCAAGGGAACGCATAACCCATCAATTTGTTTTAGTTTTGCAGAAACATCACTTTATGTCAACGTTCCTCTTCAACGAAACCATTTTTGGTCCGGTGAGAAGTCGCCGTTTTGGCGTTTCACTGGGTATCAATCTTTTGCCTTGCAATCGCAAAGTTTGCAGTTTTAATTGCATCTATTGTGAATGTGGATGGACCCCGGATGGAAGTCATGGCGCCGGAGATGGATTGGCCGATCCTGAAAAGGCTATGCTTGAGCTCGAATCACGACTGATTCAAATGGCAAATGAACACGATCTGCCCAACAGCATTACCTTTGCCGGAAATGGAGAGCCAACACTTCATCCTCATTTTCTAGCCATAATGAAGAAGACTGTTGCCCTTCGCGATAAATACGCACCAAAGGCCCGGGTTACGGTATTATCAAACGCAACCACTGTCAACCGTCCTGATGTTTTTGAAGCCCTTCTTCTTGCCGATAACCATGTGATGAAACTCGATGCCGGGACCGAAAAAACTTACAAGCAAATCAATCAGGCAGCTTCATCCTACGTTTTTCAGACAATTTTGTCAAACCTGTTGCTTTTCAATGGCGATCTGACCATTCAAACCCTCTTTCTCAGGGGGCGAAAGGACAATGAACTTATTGACAACACTTCTGATGAAGAGGTAGAAGCGTGGCTTGGTCATTTAAAACAGATCAAACCTAATTTGGTAATGATATATCCAATCGCACGCGATACGCCTGCTGATAAGCTTGAAGTGATTTCGCATGAAAAACTGGAGGAAATTGCTCAAAAAGTTGCTTCCGCAGGGTTCAACGTAGAAATATTCTAATGCCTTTACTTCACGAATACCCGCCCAAAATCCTCGTGGCACTTGGCGAATCGATCAGGGGTAACGATCAGATTCACTTATGGCTGGCCAGCAATGGCTATCCTGAACTAGCCGCATTTAGCAATGCTGTGAGAGGAAGCGCTGATGCTGAAAAATTCCTGATGGCCAAGCACCCGAGCCTGGCAGCTCTTGATGCAGCCATCGACAATAATGTGAAGGCTTACCTTTGGTTAAAGAGGAACAATCTGCTGGTATATATGGTATTTGCTGACGCCTGCCGTGGCAAAGAAGAAGGCCTAAATTGGCTGAAATACAGAAATTTGGATATATTTATCCACTTGGCTGCCATCATCCGGTTTTACAGGGAAAACCAATACTTCGATTATCACAAAAAACGCTTTTAGCATCCGCAGGAACAACCTCCACAGCTGCTGTGATCGCCACAACTGTTCATGAGATCGGGAACCTTCCCCTTAAGAGCCATGCCGGCACTCTTCCACTGAAGAACACCTCCTGCCACAAACCAGACTTCCTTAAAATCGTTATACAACAACATATTAGCAGCCTTCCAGGCAAAATTGCCGTCCATGTCGGTAAAAAGATACCCACGTTGTTTGTCGAGGGTTTCCATTTTTTCAAGCAACTCCAACATAGGAATGTTCTCAACCGACGGGTGATCAATGGCAGTCAATAAATAATCGTCGGCTGACCTGACGTCAATCAATCTTGCACCACCCTCCAAAACCTGAAGGGCTTCATCAACCGTGAGACCTCTAACTTCGTAAGGGGTTCCGGATCGTGTAATCAATCGTTTACTATCCATTTATTTTTTTTTCAAATTTACAACAACCACAGCTACCCTCCAAACATTTGCTACCGTACTGTTTTTTAACACTGTTCAACAACAAGACACTGCAATCAATTGCAGTCGGTCAAAAAACTAACACTTTAAAAACTTTTTAAAAAATCGATTTTCAATTCCATGATTTACAGTGTATTATGGTTTTGGCACGATTTTAGGAAACCGGGATGAAAATCATCACAAGTTCATAAATACGGTCAGGGTTACAAATACAGACCGCGAAATTAGGGTTAGTAAAATTGGATTGAGACATTCTCAATGGGTATGGGGAACAATCATCACCGGGAGGTTGCCGGCAGAGGAGGCCGGCACCTTCGGGTGATAAAATCCTCAAATCCAATCAATCACCAAAGAAAATCAATTCACCACTGAAGTAGTTCTGGTGAATTTCTAAAGCTCCGTTGTTAATTATATACAGTTTTTTAAAAGGAGGCCTGACGCTGGGAAGCATCAGGCCTTCTGGTTTTATTTCTCAGAGTAAATCACCTGAATGAGCACATTCCCAACCACAGCGAGGCTCGTCCGGCTGACTTTGTCCAGATTATCATGAACGGTATGCCAATGGGGGTAAAACCCTGACGAAGATCCTTCTCTTTGCAAATGTATTATATTGATTGTTGGGATGTTAGCGTCGCGATTTACATAATAATGGTCGTCGGTAATATAACCTCCTTCATCGTCGATAAAATTGGCCGAAAAGCCTGCCTGACGGGCAATACTCCATACTTTTTTAACAATATGCGGAGCATAATAAAGCGACCAGCCCTCTTTAAGAAAAGTTGGGTTTTCAACTCCAACCATATCCAGCAGGATCCCGTAGCGCGCTTTATAGCCAACAACATGTGGATTCCGCGACCAATATTGCGACCCAAGCCCCCATGCATCGTCGCTGTCGCGTCCCTGATATGACTGTGGGGGGCCATAATCTTCAGCATCGAACAAAACGATATCAACGCCTACAGCAGGTGGTTGCGCGTGGAACAAGCGCGCCAGCTCAATCAGTACGGCAACGCCACTGGCACCATCGTTAGCGCCATCAATGGGCTTGTTGTGGTTGTCGGGATCGGGATCATGGTCGGCCCAGGGGCGCGAATCCCAGTGAGCACACAACAAAATACGAGCCTTAGCTTCGGGGTTGAAGGATGCAACAATGTTACGACCATTCAAAACAGTTCCATCGAAAGCCCTTGCTTTAAAACCCTGAACCACAACATCCGGCGAAAACCTCCTGAGGGTTGTTTCCAGCCATTTGGCACAAGCCACACTGGCTTCGGAGTTGGGAACCCTGGGACCAAACGACAATTGACCTGTAACGTAGGCCATGGCGGAATCGGGGTCGAACACCGGCAACTCCATCGAGGGGTGGGTGTCTTTTTCAGTATTAGCTTCTGATGGTGCCGGAGTGTTGTTGCAACTCCATAAAACCACGGCTAAGCAAACTAATGCAATGAAACTGAGATTTTTTTCCTTCATAAAAAAACTTTTATTCTTCAAATCGGTTATCGGAAACGCCGAATTTTTCGAAGAACACAAAGTTAGAAAACTCTTTCCTTTTCTTGGGGCCTTTTTCAAGGGCAGCCAGATCGGGAGGAAGCTGACCGGCATCACCCAGGTAACCCACAGCAATTGCTACCACCGGTTCCCAGCTTATTGGTATTGAAATACTTTGGATAGCCTTTCCATGATCGAAGCCACCCATCTGATGAACCCACAGGCCCATTTCTGACGCCTGAAGCGTCAGAAAAGCAACGCTTTGACCAAGATCGTACTTCCAGGTAGGGTTGGTGGTTGTTTTGTCACGAAGCCAGTGTTTACGTCCCATTGCCATAAGCAAAACCGGAGCCGTTTCGGCCCACACTTTATTTCCATCGGCCAGAGTATCAAAAATGGTATTCCATGAACCATCGCCTTTAAAACCCACAAAAAATGCCCAGGGTTGGTCGTTGAAAGCCGATGGAGCCATTGAGGCTGCTTTAAGAAGCGTTTTAACTTGTTGGGGCGACACCTCACGGGATGAGAAAGCCCTGGGGCTCCACCTGTTTTCGATTATTGGCAAAATCATATTATTCAATTTTATGCGTTATGTATTTGTTTTGTTATGCTAACCTTCACTTCTTACAAACACATTTGGCATACCAATTGTTAAGATCGGCAAATTTAAATTATCTATGATGGCACTAAAAAAAACTGCTTTGCTGTTAACGGTTTTGATAGGATTATCTACCGTTGTTACTGCTCAAAAGAGGCATTATTCAAATGGTTATGAACTCGGTATTCGGCTTGGCGATACTCACGGAAGTAGCGCAAGCATTGATGCCATGATACCTTTTGGAGGGAGCAGGATACACGCCGATGCAAGTTTCTGGGACAACGGCGTAACATTGGCTGCCCTTTACAATTGGCAGTTTCCTATTGGAAACAATTTCTGGTTTTACCCTGGAGCAGGAGGAGTTATCAACACCTTTGGCGAGTTCAATCTGGGAGTTGCAGGCGAAGTTGGTGCTGAGTACAAATTTGACATTCCCTTGACCATAGGTATCGACTGGCGTCCGGTGATTGGTCTTATCAACTCCAACGGGTTTCATGGCGATGGCTTTGGCCTCAACGTTCGCTACCGTTTTTAATCAGGCGAATGGGGCTATGACCCCATTGTTTTCAGGACGCCAGAAAAGCAGTGATGCTTAACAAGGCCTCATGAATAGCGTCGTTCAAATTGTTGTTTACAACAACCACATCAAATTTTTTGGCAAATTCAAGTTCCCATTCGGCCTTTCCCAGGCGCTTGTTGATACTCTCTTCAGTTTCAGTCCCACGGCCTTTAAGCCTTTGGGCAAGGATTTCCAAGGAAGGTGGAGCCACAAAAATGGTGAGCGTTTGCTGAGGGAACCTTGCTTTAATATTCAAACCACCAACAACATCGACATCAAAAATAACGTGATTCCCTTGTGCCCAAATCCTTTCAACCTCCGACAGCAAGGTGCCATAGTAGCTACCCGGATAAACCTCTTCCCATTCCAGGAATAACCCCTTTTCAATTTTATCGCGAAAAGCATCAGCCGAAAGAAAATGGTAATCTATTCCATCGCGCTCGCCCTCGCGCCGCTGACGGCTACAAGCCGACACAGAAAAAGCAAGATCAGGTAGTTGCGCCAGAACAGCCTTTACAACAGAGGTTTTACCAGCACCCGAAGGGGCAGAAAAAACAATAAGCTTCCCGTCCGACATCGTTATAAAATATTTAAAACCTGCTCTTTAATTTTCTCTAATTCGTCTTTCATTTCTACAACCAATTGCTGCATAGAGGCATCGTTTGCTTTGGATCCAATGGTATTAATTTCGCGCCCCATTTCCTGAGCCACAAAACCCAATTTTCTGCCTGCCGACTCGTCGTTGGAAAGGGTGTCGATGAAATAACTGATGTGCTTGGTCAATCTAACTTTCTCTTCGTTAACATCAATTTTCTCCAGGTAATAAATCAACTCCTGTTCGAATCGATTTTCATCAATTTTCAATTCATTCACCGACAACAGATCACGACGGATACGATCGCGAACCTGGTCCATTCTGCTCTGTTCAAACGGCTCGAGTGCGGCAAAAAGGGTGTCGATTTTTTGAACCCTGTTTTTCAAATCAGCGGCAAGAACCAACCCCTCGTTTCTACGAAATTCATCGGCCTTTAACAAGGCCTCTTTAACAGCTTGCATCAATGCCACCTTTTCGCGGTCGCTGATCTCTTCTGACGACGATTTCACAACATCGGGCATCCGTACCAATAACGAAATAAAATCGGCCGGTTCGGAAACACCCAGTCGTTCTGCCAGTTTTTTCAATTCACCATGATAGCCCGCCGCCAATTCGTGATTGATGGAGTGGGAAGCAGCCAGCCCGGTATCTTCGGTATTGATAAAAATATCGGTTTTACCCCTCTGAACAATTTGTCCGGCCAACGCCCTGATTTCGTGCTCCTTTTCCCGATACATGGAGGGGTATCGAACATTCAGGTCGAGTTGTTTGCTGTTGAGAATCCGCACCTCAACTGAGATGTTTCGTTCGGGTAACTGCACCATGGCCTTACCAAAACCCGTCATGCTTTTAATCATCGATAGAATTATTATTGGGCAAAGGTACGAAAGGTTTGATATGCGCTTCATCAAAAAATATATCTTTACGTCATTAAATAACCACGTTTTCAAACGTTTGCAAATAGATAAGATTGTTCATTTCTAATCTTAATCACTGTTAACCAGTATTGTATAAAAAAAGTCTCAAAGGATATAAACAGATATTTACGGTTCTTTTATGAAAATTCACTCAATTGCCTTCATCGCCCTTATCGTTATGGGGTGGCCAGTAGTCAGCACATACTCACAAACAAGCCAGCCCCCCGTTGAAACACCATCGGGCTGGCTGATAGAAGCAACCCATGGTGAGTTGGAAATCAAGCTATACAACAATCAAATCGCTGAATTGGAATGGATGCCATCCACCAGGATTTCTTCTGACACCTCTCATGCGGTTGTGTTGAAACCTGAAAAAACACCTCATTCTACTACCCGTATATCGGAAACAGAATGGCTTCTGACTACCGACCAACTGCAATTCTTACTGGTAACCAATCCATTTAAAATTAGCATTTTAAAACAATCAGACACCTTAATTAGCGATGCAGCAGACTTCAGGGTTTTTCCCGGAAACAGCCAGGTTTCGGTTTCAATCGACAGCCTTGAAATGATCTTTGGAACAGGAGAAAGGGCCATTCCTCTCAACAGGCGCGGTTACGAACTGCCACTTTACAACAAGCCAAACTATGGTTATGGGATAGGTGCTACCTCTCTCAATTACTCTGTCCCGGTTGTTGTATCATCCAAAAAATACCTGATGCTGTGGGACAATCCTCAAAAAGGGGTGGTTGACATAGGCAAAACGCGACGCGACCGGCTCACCTGGCAGGCGCAAGGGGGGCAGGCAAGATACTTCGTTGTTGTAGCAGAAACCTACCCCGACCTTATCACCAACTACACGAAATTAACCGGCCGTCAATCGCTGCCTCCCCGATGGGCCTTAGGAAACCTTCAAAGCAGAATGGCTTATCGGAATCAGAAGGAGGCCGATAGTGTTGTGAAACTAATGATAGCCAACGACTTTCCGATTGATGCCCTGATTCTCGATTTTTATTGGTTTGGCGACAGCATCAAAGGACATCTTGGCCGGCTCGACTGGTTCAAACCTTCGTGGCCGGAACCAGAAAAAATGATTCAGGATTTCAACAGACTCGGGGTTAAAACCATTCTGATTACAGAGCCCTATGTGATTGATTCCCTCGAAAATTATTCCGACGGCGTGGCCAGTCAAATCTTTGTAACCGACACTTTGGGCCAGACCTACCTCGACACCAATTTTTACTTTGGGCACGGAAGCCTGATCGATATTTTCAAACCCCAGGCACAGGATTGGTTCTGGCGAAAATACCAACACCAAATTGGGAAAGGCATCGCCGGATGGTGGGGCGATTTGGGCGAACCCGAAAGCCATCCCTCCGATATAGTTCATGTTAACGGTAGAGCTGATGAAGTTCACAACATTTTTGGCCATTACTGGGACAAAATGCTGTTTGAAAAATACCGGAAACACCATCCCAAAACCCGGTTGTTTCACCTGCAAAGAAGCGGTTTTGCCGGATCACAACGCTATTCTGCATTCCCGTGGACAGGCGACGTGGGTAGAAGTTGGAGTGGTTTAAAGGCCCAGCTTCCACTGTTGCTAACCATGGGAATTAACGGCCTGGGATATACACACAGCGACGCAGGCGGTTTTGCCATGGGCGAAAAAGATGATGAGCTTTACACCAGATGGTTGCAATTTGCTGTTTTCACACCAATATTGCGCCCTCATGGTTCGGGTGTTCCCAGCGAACCGGTCTATTTTAGCAGTGAAACACAACGAATTGTAAGGAGCAGTATGAAGTTGCGCTACTCACTTCTCCCCTACAACTACACACTGGCATGGCAAAACGCATCGATGGGTTACCCCCTGATGCGCCCCCTCTTCTATTCCTTCTCACAGGATACAACTGCCGCAAATATCAATTATCAATACATGTGGGGCGATAACATGCTTGTGGCTCCTGTGTTGGAACCAAGCATCGACACTCTAGATATCTATTTACCTGAAGGAGAATGGTATGACTACCATACCACCAAACAACATAAGGGCTCTCAATGGATAAAAAAACATGTAACTATCAACACCATACCCATCTACATCAAGGCAGGGGCCTTCATCCCTACCATTGCCCCCATCAATTCTACTGACCTTTACAATGCCTCTCACTACATTATAAAATACTACCCGTCGGGCAATTCTTTGTTTGTTCAGTATGAAGACGACGGAATCAACAACCTGGCCATCAGTGAAAACAAGTTTGAATTGATTACCTATTCAGGGACAGAAACAGCCGACGGATGGTCTGTAAGCATTTCGTCAAAGGGGGATTGGCCCGGAAAGCCAACAATCAGAAACATGACCTTCCAGGTGTTGACCAACCATGCCTGCCGCGAAGTATCGATTGTTAACAAAACAGCTCCAGAAACTGCCTCCAGGCCACTTAACCAAACCTTTGACCAGGGTTTTACCACTTTTGAATTCGATTGGGATGGAAATTCATTGAACATCAACCTTGTGAAATAAAAAAGAGAGGCGAAACCGATGGTTTCGCCTCTCTTTGTTTAATTACCTTACCACAGTTACCGAAGCTGAGTACTTTTGCTTGTTTGCCAAAAGGCTCAAGAAGTAACACCCAGGTTGCAAATGCTTAACCGACAAAGTAACGACTGACGAAACAGGAACCGTTTCAGATGACACCACCTGCCCTTCGCTGTTGATCCAGGAAACGACAACCGTACCAGAAGTAACCGGCAATTGAAGGGAAACAAAATCAGAAGCAGGGTTGGGGAAAACAATCAACGAGGATGGTTCCGACGAGGGTTGGTCGGCCCCCGATGCCTTTGTAACATTCACGTAAGCCTTACGGCAAATGGTTCGGCTCAGCCCCTTTTTCCATGCAGTAAGTTTCACATCATAAACACCTTCAGATGGATAAACCACCTTAGGATTTGCTTCAGAGGAGACAGAAGGTGTTGCCCCTGTGAACTCCCATTGCCGTGATTCGATATCGGAAAAAGAATCGTCGAAAAAACTAACAGTATCTCTGGTTGATACAAAACGATTGCCAGCATGAAAGAGGGGCTGAATACCCGACGTATCAATCCCAAGGAAATCGCAATACGACCCAATCAGTTTACGCATCGGCAAAGGATAAACCGGTTGCATATTGCCTAACTCGGCGATGCTACCGATTACCTTATAGGAGGTGTCTTTGTTGTAAACAATGATTTTAGGTTGAGCAATATCACTAACAAACAAAGGTTTGCTGTTGCCAACCATGCTCATGGAATAAGTCGAGACGTTGTTCCCTAAAACAAGTTTCACCCTTTGTGAAGCCATCGAGTTGTCGGGATGACCAACCAGGCTGTCGTATCGGTTTACAGCAGAGGAGGTAGTTGAATATTTTAAATACTTGTTGAAACGCGTTTTAAAAGAGTAATGCCAAAAGTTAAAGCCCTCAACATACAAGTTCTTTCGTTGGTAAAGGTAATCGGCAAAACGTCCGGCTTCCTCAACCGAAAGGTTGTGCTGGTTGGCCTGAGACCCTAAAAGCAGGAATATGGCCGGCGAATTGAAATCGACCGTAGCTCCTTTCACCCTGCGATTGGCAATGCCCATCAATTCAAAATACTTTTGCAGTGTATCGGCCGTGAACGATTTCTTTGCTGCATCAGCAATCAAGACCGCCGCCTGACCCACAGTTAAAGAAATTGAGAAATCCTTCGAAAAACCCGAGGCATCGTTCAGATTAAGCACCAACTGACAATTGGTGCCGGGCTCAATTTCCCTTCCGGCATGAAGCGTAAACCTTCTTGATCCATACCGGCCAGAAGGGAGCGCTACCGGATTTGAAGAAGCAGTATCGTGAACAACAATGAACTCATTTTGCGATACAAGCTTCCACGAAAGATGATCGAGCGATACATCGGAAACATTGGCTGCCGTAACCACCAAATCAGCCGTCTCACCCGGATCAAGCCTGAAGTTATGCCCATCATCTATTTGGGAAGCCATGATTGAAACCATGGGAAGGGTTATCCTCACGGGGCAATAAACTGAACGGCTTAATTGCGGCGAATTCAAGGCCAATCGGAAAGAGACCTCATCGGCGCTTGAAAATCCTTTCTTTGCTACAAATTTGACCTGGTTATCAATGGCGGTGGTTCCACCTGGTTCAAGGTTTATATTTTCAACCACCGAATGCTCCATTCTGATCAGAGGATGTGTGGTTGAAACAACCAGAGAAGCCTGTTGCAAAGAGTGTTCCGATAGATTTGCAAGGTTTATATTGAGGAAAAACACAGAATCGTTTTGATTAGATTTCAACGCAACTGCATTAGCAGCAATGCTGTTGTAAAAATTGAAATCCTTAACCGACCACCTTTTCTGGTCATCGGTAACCTTTACCTTTAAATGATAACCTGTGGTATCAGTCGGTGGATTAAAAGTCAGTAACCCATTGCTGGTAATATGAAAACCTGCCGGAGGTTGTTCGGGAAGGAAAGTAAGACAATGGTGAGCATGGATATCGGACTCCACATAAGGAATCAGGCGAAAATCGGAATTGTTGCCACGAGAAACTCCGGAATAAACTATTTCGGGGCTACTTCCTGTGAATGGGGGCCTAAAAATTTCAATTTTCCCTGATGGATACAATGCGACAGCTGGCATAAGGGTATCGCCTGTAAGGTGTGAAACTATATGCCATTGTATTAAAACCTTGTCGTCGCGCACTTCCGCCATGATAAGGTCACCTTCGGGTCTGTAGAAATTCCCACTCATAGAATAGCCCCCGGCAATACAAAAACGCTCTTTCAGATAAGCTAATCCATCGCGGATATAGGCATAGGGATAAGAAAGGCTGTCGAAATTGATAGTACCGTTATCGCCGATATAGAGCGTTGAGAATTTTTTACCATAGAACGGGAATTCAAATGGAATGTCGAGATAAGCCAATCGTGTTCTTGTGTAGCGAATTGGCAGAGGCATGACATTGGATGGCGGTTGTTGGGCATTGGTCTCAGACATCTGATAATTACACTGAATATCATACCTATAAGGTGCCATTCCGCCAGTTGCTTCTATTTGTTTTGAAAGTGGAATTCCGGCCACAAACGCGAGGTTTTCGGGTGTTGTAATGACTGGCTGGTTGTTGGTTTCCACCGATACCAGAACAGGAACAAGTGTGCGCACAACCCCCTGAATGGACAGGTCTTGAACATTACTCACGAATTCCTTCGCGGGGGTAACAACAGAAAACCGGTGAATGATGCCCCGAGACTGACCGTCGTTCACGTCGCGTTGATCAACCACGAAGAAAACCTTGAAAGGCTTTCCGGCTTCCACGTACGAAAGAAGCGGCGTGAGATCCAGGGCAGCCTCCAATTGTTCGCCATTAGCAGCCGAATCGTTTCCAGAAAGGTTATGCGCGTGACCCAGATAGTTGAAAATCTGATAATCTCTGATCACTTCAGGATACGCGCGACTGGTATCCGCGGCTATACCTGCCTTTAGGCTGAGTCGGTTGCGCATGTTGTGACTGATCAAAAACTTGGCTGTCATCAACGGGGTATAGCTCTTTTTTACTTTCACAACATAGGCACATTCGTTTGGGGCGCCCCAGTTTTCAATTCCCTGGGCAAAGGCACTGTACATTAAATAGAACTTCCCGTTGGTGCCCCACTCTTCCCCGTAACTGTTTACAACCAGATAACCCCCTATTTCCCAATCTCCCAAATCAATCCTTCCATCGCCATTGATGTCAATATTATTTGTAAAAAGCCCGTCGTTGTTGATGTCGTACCTGATCGAATCGCTGTAACCGACAATGGTCATGCCATGAGCCGGGGTGGTTATTATTCGTGCCATCACCAAAAACCCGGCGTGGGGAGATTCGGGAGGAAGCACAGTATTCGTAATAGGAGGATGAGCTCCATACACAGCCACACCGCCCCATTCGGAGCCGTCGAGATGATCAAAAAGCCAGTTGCGCATGGTGTTTACCCCTTCCTCGGTGTTGAGCGGAATGCTTAAAACCTCATCAAGGGTGTTGTTCATGGCCCTTACATATTTATCGTAACCACTCATCCAGTAAAGCCCGCTCACAGCATGATCGTAGCCAAAATCGGTTCGGGTTGGATTTCCGGCCTCTTTAATCAATTGGTAGCTGTGTAAGAAACTCACCCCATCCTGCGACTCCCCGTCGTAGAAGTTGTAAGTGAAATTGGTAGCCATAATCTGGTCGTCGGTTTTTATGGTATCCTGGCGTTCCCTGTTGAGGGCGTAGGTGAGTGCATGATAGACGCCCGAAGCTTGTTGGCAATTGGGAAACCAAATTTGGGAATAAATGGGAGGAAACCACGGCGACGAAGAGTTATCAACCTCTTCGGGAAGAGCTCGTTGAGCCATACCATCTTCCATAACCAATTTCTTAATCAGGTTGCTTTGTTGCGCATCCGACCTGGTTGTGATTAAAGGGTTCAAAATAAACCCCATGATGATGAGCGTGTTAAAGAGTATTCTCATAGATTCGTATTTGGGCCGAAATTATCGAAAAATCGGGCATTTAACATTTCAGACGAAAAAAAAAGGAGCAAGGTTTACCGCCTCACTCCATAGTCGATTCATAAAATGTTTGCTTCTTAGGGTAATGAATTTATAAACTGCTGGTAACGATCTACAAAAACTTCACCGTGTTGGCCACCCTGACTTTGAAAAATTTCGTTTATTTTTTCCAGACGGTCTTCGGGCGAAGGGTGGGTGCTTAAGAAAGTTGGCGGATGGGGCTGCCCTTCAAGTTTTGCAAAGAAGTCGCCCAGGCTTGCAGCATCGTAACTGGTAGGATACAGAAATTTAACAGCATATTCATCGGCCTCATACTCGTTGGAGCGACTAAAAGCCAGAGTGCCCAGACCTCCGGCCAGATCGGCGATGATTTGTTCGAGTGTCGAGGCGTTGTTGCCTAGTAAAATACCCAGCAGAATCTGAATACCATAGGCTCTGGTCAGTTGATCGGTGCTGTGGCGTCGATCGGCATGAGCCATTTCATGTGCCATCACTCCTGCAAACTGCGCCTCGTTGTCGAGCAGTTTGATAAGCCCGGTATAATAATACATATTGCCGCCCGGTACACAGAAAGCGTTCACCACGCTGTCGTTTTTAATGATTCGGCAACGCCATTGAAAGCGCTGCGCGTAAAACACTTTACCTCCGGCCAAAATATTGTTGCGAATCCGGTAGAGGTGGGCATAAGCGGCGGCATGACTTGCGGAATCAAGAACGGGATACTCCTGGGGGTTGGCAGCGATTTCTGCATCAACCTGCTGCCCAAGCGAAATGTCGTCGTCAACCGAGAAAACATTGATGGTGGGATCGTCGGAGTTTTCGGAACAACCAACCACAAGAAACAGCATTGATAAAAGAATAACCGAATGGCTGAATATTCTTCTGATGTTCATAAATCAAAATTTTAGTTGGTAAAAATACAAAAAAAGCCGGCTAAAGATCAAACAGTTTGCCAAGAGCACCAACCGAAGAAAACGAATAAACAGGCCAACATTCAGTTCTCTACATTATCCCTTTACCATCAGCCTGTAACCCGTACCGTGGATGTTCTCTATCTCGATACGGGGATCATCGGCCAGGTACTTTCTCAATTTGCTCACGAAAACGTCCATCGAGCGGGTGGTGAAGTAGTTGTCGTCGCCCCAGATGGTTTTAAGAGCCAACTCGCGGGGCAGCACGTTGTTCATCTCCACGCACAGGAGCCTGAGTAAATCCGACTCTTTTGGTGAAATCCGTTTCGATTCGTCGCCTCGGGTGATGGTTCGAAGGTGGGAGTTGAAACGGTAGCTTGCAATGTCAAACTCCTGTTGTTTCTGGCGGTTCATGGTGTCGGCATTCCGCTTGAGGATAGCCCTGATTTTGAACAGCAACACCTCCGAATCGAACGGCTTGGTAATGTAGTCGTCGGCACCCGATTGAAATCCCTCCACGATATCGGCCTTAAGTGTTTTAGCTGTAAGAAAAATAAGGGGAGTATTGGGATGCGATTTGCGAATTTCACGGGCAATGGTGAACCCATCAACATGTGGCAGCATCACATCAAGGATGCAAATGTCGAATTGTCCTTTCAGGAATGTGGCAATGGCATCGCGGCCATCGTCAACCCATGTCACCTGAAAATCCTGCAACTCGAGGTACGACTTCAGGATGGCACCAAAATTCAGATCGTCTTCCACCAGGAAAACATTGGGATTGTAATTATTCATGGCTAATGGGAATTTTTACTGTGAAACAACTTCCTTTTTCGGGCTCGCTCTTCACGCTAACCAGGCCGCCCGTGGCCTCAACAATGGCTTTCACATAGCTCAAACCAAGTCCGAAGCCCTTTACATTGTGGATATTACCGGTTGATTTTCGATAGAATTTCTCGAAAACATGCTGCTGGGTTTCTTTATCCATACCCATTCCCTGATCAGCAACCTCCACGACGAAAAAAGAGCCTTCGTCGCGTGTGGCAACAGCAATGCGGGGTATTTCGGGAGAATACTTGTTGGCGTTATCGAGCAGGTTGTACATCACGTTGATAAAATGGATCTCGTCAACACGGGCAATGCTGTTGGCGGCTTCGGGTTTGAACACGATTTTGCCTCCCCTTTTCTCAATCTGAAGGCTCACGTGTTCAATGGCTCTGCCAATAAGTTCATGCAAATCGTTTGTTTCGAGTTTCAGCCCGAAATCTTTTTTCTCGAGCAAAGCCATCTTCAGGATGCTCTCCACCTGGTGGTTCATGCGGCGGTTTTCCTCGCGGATCACCCCGGTGTAATAACGAACCCTTTCGGAATCGGACAGCACTTTAGGGTTTACAATGGCATCGGTAGCCAGGGAGATGGTAGCGATGGGGGTTTTAAACTCATGGGTCATGTTGTTGATAAAGTCGCTCTTTACTTCTGATATTTTTTTCTGTCGGAGGATGATGAGAACAGTGCTGATGAAAGCCGAAACGATCAGCAGCGTAAACGCGAGGGAGCCTGCCAGCATGAAGCCCACCTGGCCAAGAATGTGTTTCTGGCGACCAGGGAAGTACAAGTCGAGCCGGTCGCCTGTTTGGATAAACCGCTCGGGGAAAAGGTTGGTCTGATACGTTTTTGAAGGTTGCTGAAGATGGTATGAAACCGATCGGCTGATGGTGTCGTTGGTGCAACTGATGATGGCATACTCGAAAGGCAAGGTGATGTTGCGGGTATCGAGATTGCGGGCCAGCATCTCACGGGTACCAGGAACATCGAGTTGCAAGGCCAGAGGTTGTTGCAAGCTCCTAAGCTCATCCATCATCCGGGTCAATGCCTGGTTTTGACTTAACAACTTGTTTTCCATCTGCATCAGCACTTTTTGAAGAGAATCATTTTCTCGTTCCCTGGGCGATTTGTGCGCACGTCCTCCCCTGTCATAAAACAAAGGCTCGTCGCGAGGCGATTGAGGAACTGCTACCTGGTCGGGATAACCAAAAAACCTATCCGGCTGACCCAACGGGCTCATCCAGGCTTCATCGCTCTGCCAAAACTGGATTCCAAACGACTGGCTAACCACGTCGTAATCGTGTACCACCGGAGCGTTAAACTCCACCAACTGACCGTTGATGTAATAGGTTACCCGCATGGTATCGGGTGGTTGTTTGCGGCGGGCTATCATTCTTAACGAATCGCGTTTGCGTTGCTCTTTCACCATTTGAAAATAGCGCTGCCGGGGCGTTAGAGGCTTGGGTGCAACAGGCTTTGCAACAGGTTTTCTGGTTTTAACTACAGCATTTTTAACTGGAGAATGCACCAATGAATCCATACCCTCGATGGTTTTCATCCTGTCTTGCAACAGATACATCTCCTGGTTTTCTGCCATTTGCCTCACTGTTTCCTGCAAAGCCTGAGTCACGTCGCGGTCGAATTGCTCTTCGCGTAGTTTAAGCGCGTTGCGAATCCACAGGAACTGCAAAGCCACGATACCCATCAGCGAGATACCAGTGAAAAGGATTACTATACGAATCAACCGTTTGTTCATGCAGCAAAAATATAAAAAGCTAATGGCCTTGCAGCAAACTTTAACTCATTGTTAACCAGTTTTAACCTCGTATTAACCTTTGCGACTCCCTGATAGCGATAGCTTTGCATCACAAATCAATACCTCATTCACCATGAAAACCTTTTCTTTTGTTCTTTTCCTTCTCAAACACGGAAGTCTGGCTGCTGCACTTCTTTGGATTTCAACACCCCTGATGGTTTCGGCACAACATGACGAACCGATGGCCGTGGATCAAGCCATGACCGACAGCCTTCACCATCGCATGGAACGCCGGATGGCTCATATGCAGGAACGAATGCAAGCCATGCAGGAATACCTGCAACAATCAGAAAACGATCTGCGCTGGATCGACCCCTCCGAGATTGCACCTAATATGCAGGACGAGGCGTGGTTCGACGACTTTGAAGAAGCTATCCCCGATTGGAACGATTTGGCCCAACGCCCACCACAATTTTTCCCTCCCGATGGATTCGATTTTGAAAACTTTGAGCCTTTTGGTGAACCCGACAATTGGAACAGCTTTTTTCTGTCACCCCCCGGCTCCGGGGGACATTGGATTAGCCTGGAAGCGTGTGACACAATCCCCGGAAAAGACGGAAAGCGGTTTAAAACAATGGTGTTGCGCGGCAAAACAAACGATACTGTCGTGTTTGAAGGCGATGGAAGCATGGTCTATTCGCTTGCTGACAGCAACGGTTACTTTGTTGTCAGAGGTGACAACCTGGTTGGTGACACCATCGACCTCAGAAACGGAAAAAACATCTACATCAACGGAGTCAGAATCTATCGCGACACAGCGGCCTGCGATTCATCAGGTAACTTCTACTGGACATGGAACAACCCAAAACCTGGCCGGCATGCTTACCATTTTTTTGACCGCCAACGAAAGCATCCGAAAAGCCACAGCCGTGGAAACTATTACTGGTCGTACACCGATCAAAATCGTGGTGCCCGCCTTGCTGATCTCACCACCGACGAGATCAGCCACTTGAAAAACACCGACCTGAAACCTACCCGCCGCACCATCCCACTGGGAATCGACAACCTTAAGGTTACGCCATCGCCTTCGGGGCAACAACTGCGCATTGAATTCTCGTCACCTGGTAACGATAACCTCACGGTTCAACTCTTCGATACCGATGGAAACCTGATCCACGATGAACATCTGAAGCGGCACTCCGGCGATTATGACAACCGCATCAAAATCCCAAATCTGCACGATCAGTCACTCTTTATCCGCATCAGCCGCGGCAAACAGTCGCTTATGAAACGGATTGACCTTTAACGACTATAAACTCAAATTATCCGGCACAGCCATCAGCAGCCATTTCCAAACAGGAATGACACTGACTTGATGACTGCCCCGGGTCAACAACCGCTCCTGATCGAGCGTAACGATGGTGCCCTGCTCAAGATGGATGGCCTGCATAGCTTCAAGCAGACCATCCATTTCGCGCTTTTCATTACCCGGGTGGAGTTCGTGGCACACCTGAATGGCAGCAGGGCGACGCTGGTGATCGAACGCAACAAAATCGCACTCCCCCTTTCCCTGAAACGAAAACAACCCCGCAGAATGACGGCGAAGATGCAGATAAACAGCATTCTCGAGCTTACGACCACTGTTCTGCGAAATAGTGAATCCCACCAGATTATGGAAGGCCACATCGTTGAGATAAACTTTTCGCGAACTATTCAACTGCTTTTTTATCGATGGATGATACTGGTACAGTTCAAAAAACATGTAGGAGTTGGCCAAGTAGCCCATATACTGCTTAACCGTTTCGGAATTTGAAAGCCCGATACTTTTCTGCAGTGACGAGAAAGTAACTGGCAACGCTAAGTTGGTGGCAAGCAACTGGATCAATTCGCGAAACTCACGGTGCCGCTTGATGCCATATCGCGTAAGGATGTCGCGGTATAAAATATTATCGAACAGGGTGCGAACATAATCGGGATCGTTGAAATGGAGGTATTCCGGAAGCCCTCCGCTTTCGAGCCATTGCTGGCATTGGTTTTTCAACAATACCCTCGGTTCGGCCAGATGGAAATCTTTTGGTTGAACCACAACATCCTGGAAACGCAGGTATTCGGCAAACGAGAATGGGAATAGCTCGATCTGTTTGTAACGTCCTGTGAGCCTGTCGCCAAACTCCATGCTAAGCATCGAAGAGTTAGATCCTGTGAGCACAATTTTCTTACCACCATCCTGTAGCCGACGAATTGCAACCTCGAACTGCGGAATATTCTGTATCTCATCGAAAAAGTAATACTTAGAAGCCCCATACACCTCGATCAACACCTCCTCGAGTTCACCGAACTGCTCCACACTGAAATCTAACAGCTTCTCATCCTCAAAATTGAAATAGCAAAAGGTTTCTACCGTATTGAGCAATTGCCTGACAAGAGTGGATTTACCCACCCTGCGCATACCGGTAACTATCAGAACCCGATTATCTGACAATAACGCCTCCCTGGCCTGAGCCATACAATCGCGCTCGATGAGTCGGGTTCTAAAACCCAATTGCTCTTTTTGCCTGTAGGCTATATGCAAAAGATTCTGTTTCATTATCAATCAATTTTGCTGCAAATATACAATTACTCATTGGCAATTAGTAAAATCAGCCATTCTTACTAATTGCCATTTAGTAACTTCATGAATGTATTGTTTATCAGCAGCTGAAATGAAAACCGGCAGCCCATTCATGAGCTGCCGGTAATTGGTATCTAGCGTGCTTACGGCTGTGATGCCGTTGGTGATTTGTTGACTCAGGCCGCTTCAGTTACAAGCATCCTATTGCCAGTCAAAAGCTGTAGAATTGGTGCTTACCCTATGAATCTCCCCAAATCTTTATCGTGACTACAGTTTTGAACGATGCAAAAATACCCTGCCACCACTGCTGTAACAAACATTACCGGTAGCGATTCACGGAATCAGAACCCTTTTAACCTCTTTTACTACCTTTGCCCTGCCACGAAACCTTAAGAGGATGCTTTTTTCTACTACAGCCATACTTGCCATCGGGATTGTTGTGAGCCTTCTGCTTGCCTTTTTGGCGCTGGAGAGGGCTTTGCGCCGCAACGACAAGCCACGCCTTTTCCTCTCGGGTTTTCTTATCATCACCGCACTCTATTTTGTGGCTACCAATGTATTGCAGGTTGGAGTATCGGATTGGCCGCTCCTGTTCCGATGGCTCAAAATACCTTTAGCTTTGGCCATGGTCCCCTCGTTTTACCTCTTTGCACGCCAGCTTATCTCCTCGCATCCTTCGCCAAAACACCACCTTTTTCTGCATGCCGTTCCCTCCCTGTTGGTGCTGCTGCTCAACCTTCCTATACTTTGGGCACCAGGCACTGCCGGCCTTAAGCAGGCAAGCCCGGTTGGATGGTGGATCAACCTTATCAACCAACACGTGGTGTTTGCAATCCTTTTCCTGCAAATGGTGGGCTACACCCTGCGCCTGATGTTGCGCTACCCGCGCTACACCGTGATGTTTGAACAATGGTACAGCACAGTTCCACGCCGTCATCAGCTCCGTTTCAGATGGCTCATCACCCTCTTCTTCGGGTTCTACCTGCTGCTCGACACCTACCTGGTGGGGCTGATCATCGACCTGTCGCGGTACCAACAATACTACACGGCCCTGCTGGTGGCTTACGTTCCGCTGATGGGATGGCTGGGGATGGAAATTGAAATGCTGCCCCGCCCGGCTAAGCACAACGGTGAAAAACCAACAGCCCTGGTGGATAATGCACATGAAGATAACATTGTTCCCGAGACTTTGAACCACGACAGACAGGCAGCCCTCCTTTCATCAGAGCAAAAAACCGCCCTTTTCGCCCGACTCAACACCTACCTCGAGCAGCACGAACCCTACTGCAACCCCCAGCTTAGCCTGGCCGATCTGGCCCAAGCCCTCGAAACCAATTCCAAATACCTTTCGGCAGTGATCAACGAGCATTGCGGATGCAATTTCTTTTCTTTGATTAACAGCCGGCGTGTTGCCAAAGTACAACAGCTCATGAACAACGAAGCTTATCGCGGTTACTCGTTGCTGGGCCTGGCACAAACAGCAGGCTTCAACAGCAAATCGGCCTTTATCGCCGCGTTCAAACGCCACACCGGGCTTACCCCTTCGGCATGGGCTGCCCAAAACGCCCCGCACATCGCCAAATAAAAAATGCAGCCCATCGCCAAAGCGATATGCTGCACTGTAAGCATTTGCCCTGAGCTATCTATGCTTTAGCCTTGCGGGCCGGCCATTCCGACCAAAGTTTCCGGCCGGCATAACCAGCAGCCAAACCAACCAACAGGGCTATGCCCCCTCGTAAAGGAGCTGCTCCACCTCCCGTTTGGTTACCGGTTTGACCGTGACCTCCGCCTGGTGGAGGTGGAGGAGGATCGGCCTGAAGGTTGTTAAACAGTGCCGTGCCCAGCAACAGCAACGCGGCCAGACTTACATATTTTATCGACTTTTTCATAATACTATCCTGATTCTGTTAGTTAATTACAATCCTTTGGGTGTTGACTGATAACCCGTTCACCGCCTTTACAACATAGGCTCCGGCCCGAAGGTTCAACAGCCGGCTGAACGTGTTCTCATTGTTAATGTGGAACCGCTCCACCACCTGACCCGCCATGTTGATAATCTCAACCGTTGCGTTGGTGGCGTTGAGGATGTGGAGGCGGTTGGCGTAAGTATAGATGCTGACGGGTGAAGCCACCGGTGTGTCGATGCCCACGCTGCCCAAGGTGAGTTTGAAACGGTTGGGGGCGTCGGTGGTGGAGGCCGAGAAGGGGTAA
>JAQVCV010000043.1 GCA_028689615.1 Bacteroidales bacterium
AGCCGAACCGTCGCCAAACGAGGTGATTCCAGGTAACGATGCCAACGACCGAACCACGTCTTTCTGCCCTGCAAATCCAGGGAGTTGGCTTAGCATCAGTGGGGTGAGCTTCATCTGACCCGGCTGCCCATCGTTCAGCAGCGACGAATAGCTTTGGTCAGATACTTCCACCACCGACATGTTCACCAGGGCAGGCCGCATCGTTTGGTTATGCCTTGCCGATGTTTTTATGTTTATCGGGAAACTCACGGGTGCATAGCCCATAAAGTTGAATTCCAAGAGAATGGGTTTGGCCGGCAAACGAATGGAGTAGAATCCATACCCGTTGGTGGTGGTTCCGATGGTTGTGCCGGCCACCAGCACGGTAGCTCCAATCAACACCTCGCCCGTAAGCGAATCGCGCACATAGCCGCTCAAGGTGATGTGTTGTGGCAGGGCATCAGCTTTGGGTGCTGGTTTTAATATCAGGGTCCCATTAATATTCTGCCATTCAATAGATAAAGAGGGGAGAAGTTGGTCAAGAATTTTATAAAGCGGTTTCCGGGTAGCATGAAGGTCGATTGTACGATCAGCGCCTATGGCTTCTGGATTGTAGCTTAACGATACCTTTGCTGAAGTAGCAAGTGTGTCGAGTGCCTCTGACAATGGAACGCGAGAAAGGTGTATTGTAAGCGGAGTTTGTTGGCTTTGGGCAAAGAGTTCTGCTTTCCCAAGGGATGCCATCAGCATCCAAACCCACAATCCGGTAAAAAAAAGCTGTCGTCCGGACATAGATTAGCGGCATCCTTTTCCCGAAAGGACAATGGTTTGATTATGATACGACACTTGCAGGTCGAGGGTGGTGGCAATAATCTGTAAAATGGCATCGAGCGAGGCCTGATCGAAATCGGCGGTGAGTTTACAGTTTGCCAACGCGCTGTTAGATAGCACTATTTGTTTTTCGTACACCTTCGACAACACTTCGGTAACTTCCGACAGGGGCTGATTGCTGAAATTGATGCGCCCGGTTTTCCATGCAATGTAGTTTTTGTTGGTGTTGGTGGTTTTTGTGATTTCATCGTGAGTAACAGCGGCTTTTTCGCCAGGAGCCAGTATCACGGCATCCTGCTCTCTGGCAATGCGGTAAAGGGCTACTTTTCCCTCTTCCAAAACCACTGTCGCTTTTTCGCCGGCCGTTTGACTGTCGAAATAGAATTTGGTGCCAAGCACCATGAGTCTGAGCGTGCCGGTTGCCACCACAAAGGGGCTGGCTGAGTCGGGTGCTACTTCAAACCATCCTTCTCCACTCAGGGTAACTTCGCGTTGATTCGCCGCGAACTCCTCGGGATAGGAGAGCGATCCGCGGTTCAGCACTACCAGGGTTCCGTCGGGCAGCTTGTAAGGGCATCGGCTGCCATCAGCGGCAATGGTGACCCAATCGGGCCCTGACGAAAGGTTGTCCCAAACCCATACCGACATCACCACTACCAACAACACTGCGGCTATGGAGGCTATTCGCAACCAAGGAATTGACCGGGTTTTGCCGGCTTTCAACGGTAAGGTTATTCTGGCCCTGCCAGTGGTTTTTTGTTGCAGTTGGCGCCATGCCTGCTCTATGTCGAGCGATTGTTCAACAACAGCTTCGTCGATGTAGTTGGCGGCTAAACTCATCTCCCTGAAAAGCAATTCATTGTCGGCCGATTCGCCAATCCACACCACGAGTTGGTTCATCTCCTCCTCCGATGCCTCACCTGCGAGGTACCGGGTTATCAGTTCAGTATAATAGGATGTGGTTTCGTTCATGGCTTTACGTCTTTCTTTATTACACTTATACCAGAGTTTACCCCTACGATAACCATAAAATTATTTTTGTTATCAGTATAAAGCCCGTTACCACGAGCCAATCGGCCAGGTTTGTCCGCAGCGAATTGAGGGCTCTCGACATTTGGGTCTCCACGGTCTTTATCGACAGGTTGAGCTCGTCGGCAATTTCGCGATACTTTTTACCCTCGAAACGGTTCATTACAAAAATTTGTCGACATTTTTCGGGAAGTTGCCCTATAGCAAGGTTTATTTGTCGGTTTAAATCAGCCAATTCTACCGATTGCGACGGGAGCTCGCTATCGCTTTCAGAATAAAGCCCTTCGAAATCCAGCAATTCGTAGTTAAATTTTTTGTGATCGCGTAAATGGTTCAAGCACCGGTTGCGCACCGAAGTGGTGAGGTAGGCAGCCGCCTCGCTCATACTTCCTCCCAAATCCGATCGCTTTTCCCATAAGGTAATAAACACATCCTGAACCAACCCTTTGGCTGTTTCAAGGTCTTTCACAAACCGTAAAGCATAAATTACCAATGGTTTAAAACGAGTGCGAAACAGAATCTCGAAATCCTGAGCAAGGAGTGGTGTTGGATTTTCTTCGTGGGTTTTCACCATTCATGTTAATTGAGGCGTAAAGATACAACTTCCGGTATTTCTGCAAAAAGGAAGCGGAAAGTGTTTGCCGAATGCTGTTTTAACGGATGCTATGCTACAGCGTCAGCAGCCAACACAACCATCACTACCAAAAGATACGTATTGATATAGAGGAAGTAGCGCTTGTCGTAAACTTGGTCATCTTTAAGCAGGAGGAGTCGCACGAACAAGAGAACAAGCGCAACCGATCCAACCAACAGCAGAAGCCGGCCCACGTTGGTATGCATCCCTCCAAACACCGGGATGAAAAGGCATGAAATGGCCATGGTGAGGGTCCATACAAAGGTGATGTTTCGCAACTGCCTGTTGCTATAAAGGTTGGTGAGCACGGGAAATCCGGCTTGAGCATACTGTGGTCCCAGTTTTAACAACAGCAACCAGAAGTGGGGTATCTGCCAGATAAAAAAGAAGAAGGCCACCATCAGAATTTTAGGATCCATCAACCAACCGCCTGCTGCCACCCATCCTACCATGGGAGGAATAGCACCAATAACCGAACCTGGCACAACGGCGAAAGGTGTAACCCGTTTGAGAGGGGTGTAAATGGCGTTGTACCAAAGCAATGCCAGCAACCCCAACTGCATGGCCAGAAATCCCGATTCGATCCACAGCAGAGCCGAACCAGCAACAGCCAGTGCCAACGCCACAGCAAGTGCCCCGCCTGGCGAAATTCGTCCGGAAGGGATGGGCCGCAGGCGCGTGCGATCCATCAGTGCATCGTAATCGCGTTCCTGGTAATGGTTGATTGCCGACGAGGCCATGGCCAGCAAAAAAATGCCCAGAGTGGGAAGCCACATGGAGGCGTCGGCTGTTCCTTTCCAGAGTATGTAGCCCAGGATGGTGCTTAGCGACACAGCCACGGTAATTTTTACCTTGCCCAGCTCGGCCACGATGCCGATGAATAGTGCTATTTTATTTTTTTTCATTCAGGGTTTTCAAAAACTGAACAATTTCTTTTACCTCTTCGGGGGTGATCTGTTCTTTGTATGATACCATCAGATTCTTGCTAAAACCTTCCACAATTTCGGCGTTGGGATCGTAAATGCTTCGTTCGATATAGGCGTCGTCGGCAATTACGGTTTTTTCTTCTCCCGATGATGTTGTTACTTTTCGCTGCGAACCTGCCAACTCTTTGAACGAAGGACCAACCAGTTTTGAGCCATCCTGTGAGTGACAAGCCAGACACCCGTTTTTCTTCAGTATCTGAAGGCCAACCGATTCAAGGGTGTCAGATTCTGGTTCGCGGGTGTTAAACCACACAAGGAACTCCTCTTCGGGCACCACTTTTACCTTGCTCAACATATAGGCATGCTGCACTCCGCAATATTCAGCACACAGAATGTCGTATTCGCCCAGCTTGTCGGCCTGAAACCACATGTAGTTGTTCAATCCGGGCACTACATCTTCTTTGATACGAAAGGCGGGGATGTAGAGGCTGTGAAGCACATCGGGTGAATAGAGGTCGAGTTTTACCGGTTTTCCCAAGGGGACTACCAATACGTTGCTTTGTTTTCCGTTGGGGTAGTCGAATTGCCAGCTCCACATCCGCCCGGTGGCTTTTACTTCCATGGCGCCGTTAGGAACTTTGCGCATAGGTGTATAGCCTATCCATCCATAGTAGAACATCACCAGCACCAAAATAGTAGGAATAACTGTCCAGATGATTTCCAACTTCGTGTTGTCTTTTACATCCCTGGGTTTCGGGTTTCGTTTGCGGTTGTAGCGTATCACGAACCAGATCATGGCAACGGTGATGCCCACCAGAAAGAACAGCGATATAGAGAGGATGACGATAAACGCGGTATCAACACCCTGCGAAAACGAAGAGGCTCCAGTATTCATAGGTTAGGCTCTGAAAGTGTAATCAAAAAAGGTAAAAACTATCATGCTTAAAAACACTATCAACGTCACGATGACCATGACAGTGAGTATTTTGCTGTCGAATTTCAGGTGCATGAAATACATCAACACCAACACAGCTTTCACGGTGGCAACACCAAGGGCTACCGCCACGGTTAGCATTTTTAAATCGAATTCCGACACCCAGATGGTGACAATAGTAAGTACAGCCAGACCAACCCACACGTACAGGTTGGTAAGGTATTCAACAATATGATGTTTGTGGTTTTCCATACCCTTGGTGATTTAGTGGATGAGGTAGAGTAAAGGGAACAGATAGATCCAGATCAGGTCAACCAAATGCCAGTAGAGACCGCCATTTTCGAGCAGTACGTAATTGTCTTTGGTTATCTTGTCATCTTTGATGTATTTACCCATCACGGCCAGAATTATGGCTCCAACAATCACGTGGAGCATGTGCAGCCCTGTCATGAAGTAATAAAGAACATAAAATAGTCCTTCGCCTGGCGGCAAAGCTTTAAAGAGATCGGTTCCGGGATAAAGGTCGTAGTGGATTTTATGCCCCCACTCGAAGTATTTGTTTACCAGAAATACAAGAGCCAGGAAAATAGTAGCTGCCAACAATCGAAGAGCCAGTGTTTTGTTTCCTTTCTGGATGGCTGTGATGCTGAGTGCAACGGTGAGGCTGCTGGTGATGAGTACCATGGTGTTGAGTGCCCCCATAAACACGTCGAGGTGGTGCGATCCGTTGCTGAAATCTTCGGGGTTGAGGTAGCGGTAAATTGAATAAACAAGAAACAACCCGCCAAACAACAGCAATTCGGTGAACAGGAACAGCCACATTCCCATTTTCCGGGCAGCGTCGTCGCGGTGCTCGTGATGCGTTGAGGTTGTGTTATTTGTATTCATAGGGCCCTTCTGTTACCGTAGGTATTGTGTCAAAGTTCTCTTTGCTGGGAGGACTGTCGGTCTGCCAGTCGAGGGTGAGTCCGTCCCAGGGATTTGCGCTGGCAGTTGCCCCTTTTCGGTATCCCTTCACCAGCACCACAATCATGTAGATCAATCCGGCCACTGTTATCCACGAGCCAACCGTTGAGATGAGGTTGGGCAAATGAAACTGGGGCAGATAGTCGTAGTAGCGTCGGGGCATGCCCATCATGCCTACCACCAGCATTGGGAAATAGAGCACGTTGAAACCCGTAAACAACACCCAGAAGGCTCGTGTAGCAGCTTTTACATCGTACATCCGGCCATAGATCTTTGGAAACCAATAATGCAGTGCGGCAAAAAAGGCAAAACCGGTGCCGCCGAACATTACATAGTGAAAATGCCCTACAACAAAGTAGGTGTCGTGAATGTGAACATCGGTAGCAAGTGCGCCATTCACCAAACCGGTGAGGCCACCAATCAGAAACAGGAAAATAAATCCGAGGGCATAAAGCATCGGGGGTTTCATGTCGATCGAGCCTCCATACATGGTAGCCAGCCAGTTGAATACCTTAATGGCGCTGGGTATCGCCACCAGGAAGGTGAGAATGCTGAAGATGATACGGGCCGGGCCGCTCATGCCACTTGTAAACATATGATGCCCCCAAACAAAATAGCCAATAAAGGCAATTGCCAGACTGGAATAGGCTATAGCTTTGTAACCGAAAATGCGGCGCCTGGAAAAGGTTGGCATAATTTCGCTGATTACCCCCATCCCAGGCAAAATCATGATGTAAACCGCAGGGTGTGAATAAATCCAGAACAGGTGTTGGTAGAGCACCGGATCGCCACCGAGTGCCGGATCAAACAGCCCTATGCCAAGCCAGCGCTCCACTACAATCATCAGCAGGGTGATGCCTACCACCGGGGTTGCCAGCAACTGAATCCACGAGGTGGCATAAAGTGCCCAGGCAAATAGTGGCATTTTGAACCAACTCATGCCGGGGCATCGCATTCGATGAATCGTGGTTAGAAAATTGAGACCTGTCAATATTGAGGAGAAGCCTAAAATGAAAGCTGCCAACACTGCCATCGAAACGTTGGTTCCGGTCTTTACACTGTAAGGTGCATAAAAGGTCCAGCCGGTATCGGGAGGGCCGTCGCCAACCAGCAGGGTGCTCAACGCAAGAATGGCTCCTCCGATGTAAAGATACCACGAGAGCAGGTTGAGTTTAGGGAACGCCACATCGCGAGCACCTAAAAGCAAGGGTAGGGCAATGTTGCCAAATACCGCGGGTACTCCCGGGATAACAAAAAGAAATATCATGATCACACCGTGAAGGGTAAACAACCCATTGTAGGTCTGTGCTTCTACAAGGTCTTTCCCGGGGTTGATGAGTTCCAGACGCATCAAAAGCCCAAGAATCACCCCCACCAGAAAGAATACGGTAAGGCTGTAGAAATAGAGCAATCCAATGCGTTTGTGGTCGGTGGTGGTTAGCCAGGCCAGCCAGGCCGGCTTCCCTTCGTTGTCGAAGAAACCGCCAGAGGGTATTGAGTGGTTCATAAGCGTTTATACAGTTTGGTTGTCGGATTTTTCTTTGCGGCGCGGCTTAAGGGCAAGCACTAAAAAAAGCAGTATGGCGGAACCGAGTACTACTGTACCGGTTACTTTTGTTATGTTAAACACGTATTTCTTCCCTTCAGCATCATACGAGAAACAGAACTTCAGAACCTTGCTGATGGTGGGACCGCTGCGTTCTTCGCGGGCTTCTGTCACGGCCATCTTTAAATCGAAGGGCAGAAAGTAGGTTCCGTGAAGGTAGCGGGTGATTTTTCCTTTCGGACTCACCACCATGATGGCGGCTGCATGGGCATAATCTTTGCCCTCTTTTAGATATCGAAAGCCCATGGTGGCGGTGGCTTTGGCTATATTGACACTGTCGCCTGTGAGCCAGATCCAATGGCGGGTATCCAGAGGGCGGTGTATTTGCTGCACGTAATTGGTCTTTTTCTTCTTCCCCAGTGTGGGGCCATCACTGGGGTTAAAACTGATGGTTATCACCTGGTAGTCGGTGCCTAATTCCAACTCCGACCTATCGATCACTTCTGCCAGGCCGTCGAGCAGGGGGCTGCACAAGCCAGGGCAGTTGTAATATACAAAGGAGATCACAGTAGGTTTGGTGATCAGGCTTTTGAGGTTCACCAACACCGAGTCTTGATTGGTCAGGAGTATGTCGGATGGGATGGTTTCGTCCAGATGTTCATAAATGCCTATCTGCCCATCGGTGGAAAATTTGGATGGATCGAAGGATTGCTGCCCTTTTGTCATCCAAACAACGAAAAAGCCGGCTGTTAGCAACAGCATGTATTTATAATTCATATCAGTTACAGCGAATTTTATTGTGGAGTTGAAACACCTAATTATGGGTGTTTGTTTGAGTTGCCTGAAGTTTTTTTCGTATTCCGGGTTTTGGTTGCGCGAAGTTGGTGCCCTTCTGCTGTGTTGAGTTAGCATCGGGGTTTTCTAAAATGTTGAAGAAAAAAAACTGGTTGCCATCACTTTGTATGGCAACCAGTTTTAAGGGGTTAAAACAAGCTTATGATGAAAAGGGTAGGAGAGGTGTGGTTATTTCACGGTCTCCGGATCAATTTCAACAATACGTGTTGGGGGCATGTTTGCATTGCGAAGGGCAATTTGTTGAGCTACATTGGCTGCAAGCCTGTCGAAGGCTTTGGCAACCGGGCTTTCGGTGTCAAGAACCACCGGGCGTCCGTTGTCTCCCGATTCACAAACTGCCTGCACCAAAGGTATCTCTCCCAGCAATGGAATCCCGGCTTCTTCAGCCCATTTGCGGCCTCCCTCTTTTCCAAAGATGTAGTAACGGTTGTCGGGGAGTTCGGCAGGTGTAAAATACGACATGTTCTCAACCAGGCCAAGTACAGGAACATTGATTTTATCGGTGGTGTACATGTCGAGGGCTTTGCGGGCATCGGCCAGCGCCACCTCCTGGGGTGTACTCACAATGGCAACTCCGGTCACTGGTAATTGTTGAACCAGTGTGAGGTGAATGTCGCCTGTTCCAGGAGGCATGTCGATTACTACATAGTCGAGTTCACCCCATTCCGATTCGGTGAACAGTTGTGTGAGGGCGTTGCTGGCCATGGGTCCCCGCCACACCAGGGCTTTGTTGGGATCGACAAAGAAGCCGATGGAGAGCACTTTCACGCCATACTGGGTCAAGGGTACAATCAGATCGCGGCCATCCTTTTTGGTGGTGGTGGGATGTTGGTTGGTGAGTCCAAACATCAGCGGTGCTGACGGGCCGTAGATGTCGGCGTCGAGCAGTCCTGTTCTGGCTCCGGTCTTGGCTAATGCCACTGCGAGGTTTGCGGCAACAGTGCTTTTACCAACACCTCCCTTGCCCGACGAAACGGCTATGATGTTTTTCACCCCTGCCATCATGGTTTCGGCTTTTTTGCGCTGGGTAGTGACCCTTGATGTGAGTTCTGCTTCAACCACAACATCAGGTGAGATGTGTTGATGGATTGCTTTGATGCAATCGCTCTGGATGAGGTTTTTCATGGGGCATGCCGGAGTAGTGAGTACAATTTTAAACTTCACGGTTTGGCCGGCAATTTCTACGTCTTCAATCATGTTCAGGCTTACCAGATCTTTTTTCAGATCTGGATCGTCAACATGCCGAAGGGCTGCCAATACTTGTTCTTTTGTAATATTCATATGGAGTTAATTAGTTTTCGGGGAGCAATCGGGTGGCCGCTATCAGGGTGTCAGAAATTTGTAATGGGAGTAACAACCTTTCCGGCTACTACAATGTTCATGGGTATGTCGTGCCGATCAACAGGAACGTGTTCGATAAGTTGAAAACTGAAACCAACGCCTGCCTTGAAGCATTTCAGGCTTGAAAGCAACTGGTCGTAGTATGCTTTTCCCCTTCCCATCCGGTTGTTTTTTGAATCGAAGGCCGTTCCGGGAACCACAACAAATCCTATCGAGCCTGTATCGGTAAAATCGGGACCATTCGGCTCGGGGATGGCATAGCGATCGCCGGCAACCAGGTGCTCAGTGCCTTTGTATTCCCTGAACCTAAGGTTGTTGCCATCAACAGATGGGAGGATGATGGTTTTGTGTTGGCACCATTTTTCAATGAAACCGATAGTGGGAAGCTCATCGTCCATGGCCCAGTAGGCCATGATTGTTTGGGCTTTGATGAACGATTCCATTTTTTCGATGGCAGAAAAAACAGCATCTGCCTCTAATTGCTTAAAAGCTGGCGTCAATTGTTTTTTCAGTTCTCTGATCTGTTTTCTGATCAGGCTTTTTTGTTGGTCGGTGTTCATTGGGCAAAGGTAGATATGTTTTTTGGTTCTGGTGCTGGTTCGGGGTGTTTGTTTGTTGTTGCAGCTTGGGCTGGCGGTGTTCAAAAACAGCGCAGCCGGAAGGGTTGCTTCCGGCTGCCTGTTAAAAAGGTTTGAATTTCAACTTAATGAATGATGATGTCCATGGGCATACGGGCCTGGATTGATTCTGCTTTAGCAAGTTTTTTAAGGGTGAGGATGGCGCGACCATATTCACCAAAGTTTTTTGAGATCAGGGCGTCGGCATCACCATTTCCCATTTTCCCAAAGATCTCTTTGAAGGGGTCGGTCATTTCAGGAAGGTTTACCACGCGGTATTCTTCAATTTTTGCCATGGTGGCGGCCAGTTTCACGGCATCGTCGAGGCTTCCAAAGAGATCGATCAGTCCTATTTTTTTTGCATCAATGCCACTCCAAACGCGTCCCTGTCCAATGCTGTCAACTTCGGCTTTTGTCATTCCGCGTCCTTCTGCAACGTGGGTGATAAAAGTGTCGTAAACTTTTTCAACACCTTGTTGAATGAAGTTGCGCTGGTAGGGGGTAAGGGGTTTCACAAGGCTGATGTAATCGCTGTTTTGGTTAGTCTTAACCTCATCAAAAGTTATCCCTATTTTTTCGGTAACCACTTTGCCGATGTTGGGAATCATTCCAAACACTCCGATGCTGCCGGTGATGGTGTTGGGCATGGCCATGATGGTATCGGCGCCACAAGCGATGTAATACCCTCCGGAAGCAGCAACATCACCAAAAGATGCTACAACAGGTTTAACTTCGCGAGCAAGTTTAACCTCACGCCAGATAACATCACTTGCTAAGGCACTGCCTCCAGGTGAGTTAACTCTAAGTACAATGGCTTTTACTTTCTCGTCGAGACGGGCCTCGCGTATGGCTGCCGCAATGCGATCTGATCCAATGGTTTGATCATTGCCTTCGCCACTTTCAATTTCGCCAATTGCATAAACGATGGCAATTTTTTTCGACCTGATTGTTTTGGTTTTCTCGGGATCTTTGGCAGTGAAATAATCTGCAAAGGGGAGCAGGTTGAGGCTGTCGTCGCTCATCACCCCGATTTTGGACTTCAGTTCGCTGGTCACTTCGTCATAATATTTCATGCCATCAATCAAACCTGATGAGAGCGCCGAAGTGGCATCTTCTGCAATCAGGCTGTCGGCAATCTGGTTCATTCTTACGGCTTCCATTCTTCTGCCTAAGGCCATCTGGTCAATCATGTTTTCCCATATGGAGCCAATGAAGCGGCTTGTTTGCTCGCGGTTGGCTTCGCTCATTTTGTCGAGCATGAAAGGTTCCACAGCACTTTTAAACTTCCCGTGACGTATAATCTGGGCTTCAACGCCAACTTTCTCAAACAAGTTTTTGAAAAACATGATCTGGGTGTAAAGTCCTTTAAAGTCGATCGACCCTTCGGGTTGCAGGAAAATCTGATCGGCAGCTGTAGCCAGGTAATAGGCTCGCTGACTGTAGGCTTCTCCATAGGCAACAACGAATTTTCCGCTCTCTTTGAATCTGAGCAATTCGTTTCTGATCTCTTCGATAGTGGCTGGAGCTGCAGTCACATCGGTAAGGTTGAGCATCAAACCGGCAATTTTCTCATCCCGGCTGGCTTTGCGGATGTTTTTTATAATCTCGTCAAGTCCGGCTGGCTGGTTGTTCTCCATTTTTTGCCAGTTGAATCCGGCAAATGGGTTCGAGGGAGCCCTGTCAGTAATGGGAGTATCGAAGCGAAGCTCGAGAATGGTTTTTTCGGTAATTTCTGTCTCGGCTTTTTGCGAAAAAGTGAGCATACTGGCAATCATTCCCATAACTATCAGAACGATGATAAAAAGCGATACCAGTGTACCTAAAGTGGATGCAAGAAAAAATTTTAGAAACTGTTTCATGTGAATAGAATTTTGTTTTTCAGTGCAATGATAATAATAATTCTTTTCTCTTTCATGTGTTGTCTGTTTTTTAATGCTCTTTGGTTAATTTTACAATTTTAACCGAAGAATGAATAATGCAATCTTATTGCTAGGCAGTAATCTGGGAAACAGGTTGTTGAACTTGAGTGAGTCTTTATCCGCGTTGGCTTCGCGCGGAGTTTCGCCACTGGAGTGGTCGCATGTTTACGAAAGTGATCCCTGGGGGTTCGATTCAAGCAATAGGTTTCTGAATATGGCAGCTAAAGTTCGGATGAGCCTGTCTCCTGAAGAATTGTTGGCTGTTTGTCTCGAGGTGGAAGCATTTCTGGGTCGCACCAGGTCAGGCAGCGGGTATAGTTCGCGCACCATCGATATCGATGTTTTGCTTTTTGATGATCTGATCATAAACCTGCCCAACCTTACGGTTCCCCACCCGCGACTGGTGCAGCGGAGGTTCGCTCTTGTTCCCTTGTTGCAGTTGCTCCCTCAAGGTTGTCATCCGGTTCTTAAAACTCCTTTTCAGCAATTGCTGGAATCCTGCCCCGATCGGAGCGATGTTATTTTGCATTGCTATAGCAATCAGGTTTGGTCTGTTCAAAATTTGAAACAATGAAGTCACCCTATCATTATATAGTTGTTGAGGGTTGCATAGGCGCAGGGAAAACTACCCTGTCTAAGATGTTGGCCAACGAGTTTGATGCCCGCCTGGTACTTGAACAGTTTGACGATAACTCATTTCTGCCAAAATTCTATCTCGATCCTGCAAAATTTGCTTTTCCGCTTGAGCTCTCTTTTTTGGCAGAAAGGTACCAGCAATTGAAAGGGATTTTATCTCAAACTGATCTTTTTCACGAATTAACCCTTGCCGATTATTTTATTCAGAAATCGTTGATTTTTGCGAGAGCCACCTTGCCCGACGATGAATTTAACTTGTATTCCAGGTTGTTCAACATCATTCACCCTCAATTGCCAGTTCCCGATTTGGTGATTTATCTCTACTCCGATACCAATCGTCTGCTTCGTAATATTGCACGCAGAGGGCGCTCTTATGAGCAATCCATCTCCAGGGATTATCTGGAGCGGATTCAGGGAGGTTATATGGAGTATTTTAAGCAACAACCTGCTCATCGAATTCTTGTTGTTGATACCAATCAAACCGATTTTGTGACAATACCAGAGCATTATAAGTGGCTTTGCTCGCTACTTGAAACAAGCTATCAACCCGGAATTCACCGAATTGTACCTCCCTGGGGTTGAGCGGGTTGTTGTTTTCCGGTTTTGTAACAACAACAATGTAGGGTTTGGGGTGTTCTATTTGCCGTATCAATAGTCTTATGAATTTTCTATGAATCGAAAAACCCATGCTGTTATAACAGGCACAGGCTCCTATATTCCTGAAATAACCATTTCCAATCATCATTTTCGCGATCACGTGTTTCTCGACAGCGAAGGAAACAGGGTGGAGGGAAGCTACAAAGAGATTTCCGACAAATTGACGGCCATCACAGGCATTCAGGAAAGGCGTTATGCTCCTGAAGGAATGCAAGCTTCCGATTTGGCTACTTTTGCTGCGCGACAGGCTGTTGAGAGTGCTGGAATAGATCCCGAATCGCTCGACTATATCATTGTTGCGCACAATTTTGGAGATGTGATTAAAAACACGGTGCAGTCTGACATGGTACCCAGTCTGGCAACTCGCGTAAAGCACAACCTGAAGATATTGAATCCTTCGTGCGTCGCTTTCGATTTGTTATTCGGGTGCCCCGGATGGGTCCAGGGGCTTATTTTAGCCGATTCGTTCATTGGTAGTGGTCTGGCTAAGCGTTGTTTGGTGATTGGTACCGAAACTTTATCGAGGGTGGTCGATCCTTACGATCGGGATACCATGATTTATGCTGATGGTGCCGGGGCTTGCGTGTTGGAGGCATCAAACAACATTCAACGCGGTATTCTGGCTTCTTCCAGCGAGACACATGCCGGTGGTGAAGCTTATTATCTTTTTCTGGGGAAGAGCTATGCGCCTGATTCCGACCCTTCGCTGCGGTATATTAAAATGCATGGCCGGAAGATTTATGAATTTGCCCTGACTCATGTCCCGGCTGCTATGAAGTTGGCTCTGGACAGAGCCGGACTAACCATTCACAATGTGAAGAAGATTTTTATCCATCAGGCCAATGAAAAGATGGATGAAGAGATCATTAAGCGGTTTTACAGGCTTTACAATCAGCGTCAGATCCCTTCCGACATGGTTCCGATGAACATCTATAAACTGGGAAACAGCTCGGTTGCTACGATTCCTACACTGTTGGATCAGGTCCTTAGAAAAACCCATGGATTCGACTCAGATCTTGTCGAAGGCGATGTGATTTTGTTTGCTTCGGTTGGAGCAGGAATGAATATCAATGCTGTAGTTTACAGGTTTTAATTTCAGTTAAACAACACTTTAAAAAAAAGAGGCCGCTAACCAGCGGCCTCTTTTGCATTGCGTGTGATTCAGAAATTATTCAACGATCTTGCTGAATTCAGGAGTTTCAAAATATTTTATGAATTCCCTGTCGGTCTTGGCAACACCTTTAAGTGAAGCGTCGGCCTTAACAGCTTTCTCGAGATTTTCGTAAAGCAGAGCTGCGTTTGCGGTGCGGGCACCTAAAACAGCAGTCAGGTAATAAGTGGCAGCATCTTTCTCGGCGCAGTCGAGTGTACGGGCAGCTTCGCCGGTATTGTTCGACAGAATTTGAGCCAAGGCCAAATTGTAGCTGCATTTGCGGTCTTTCATCCCGTGAACGGCTTCTGCATATTTGCCTTTGGCAATCATGAGGGTGGCCAGATTGTAATTTTCGTTTACACCAAGTTTCTTGGCTTTCTCGAACAATTGCTGTGCTTTTTCAGGTTCGCCTTTGGCAACAGCTACAACACCCAGATTGTTGATCACTTCACCGTTGTCGGGTGAAAGGGTATTGGCTTTGTTGAGATACGACTCTGCACCTGCAAAATCTTTCTGTTTCAAAGCAGTCATACCAGCATTGTTGTAGGCTTTCCAACTGTTGGGGAACACTGTAGTAGCACTTTTGTATATCTGAGCCTGAGCCTTAACATCTTGTGTAAGAGTCGCGGCGAACAGCAATTCGGGCTCGGTGAGTTGCTCGGGGTTGGTTGTTGCCAACTGGGCAATCTCTTCGTTGGTGCGTTTGGGTTCAAAGGTGTTGACAGCAATCTCAGCACGACGCAGAGGGGGAAGCAGATTCTCTTCAATCTCCGGATAAATCACGATCATGTTGCGAATCTCTTCTTCTTTTTTCTTGGGATCGGCCGAATTTACTACATTCAAAACAACGTTCTTGTCTTTAATAGTCGAACCTTCAACAGCTTTCATAAACCCATTCCAGTCGGGACCATTACCTGCAACATTGAAAGTGACGGCAGGGATGTCGAATTTCACAGTCGAATTCTTATCCTTGTTCATCTTTTCAAGTTCTTTCACAACAACTTTTTTAGCAGCCTCACCGCGGTTTTTCGACAGGTTGGCGTTGAAGGTTTCTTCACCTTCGGGCGAAGCCCATGCAGTGATGGTGATGTCTTTTACTTTGTGTCCCTGTTTCATGTAATCGTAAAGTCCGGCCAGAGCAGTTTTCGACTGATCATCTTTGTTCTTGCCGAATTTATAATTAACATCGTATTTGTTTTTCGGGAAATAGATGGCAGCATCTTTAGTTTCGATCGCCATTTGCTGGTAGCCATGTGCGGCGGTGGCAACATCCTGATCAGCTTTGATCCGTTTGCAAGTGTAAATAACACCGTCGGCCAGTTTGCGATCGTTTAATGCCAGCGATTTGTATTTGGTTTTGATGTCGCTGGGGCTCATCGAAGCGGTAACAGGTTCGGTAGGCAGGTAAACAAACGGGTTCACGTGCAGTTCGGCTGTGTTCATCTCTGGTTTGTAAGGGATGGTAGCTTTGTAAGTGAAAGTACCGCCATTGGCATAGCTGATAACATCACCTTCTCCCTGAACATTTTCACCACGCAGAACAATAGGTTTCAGCATTGTTGAATCGCCCATGTAGCGCAGTACAGGCTGGAAGTGCATAGCAGCTTTTTTGTGGAAATATTTTGGGGGGAATACGCCACGAATGGTAACGCGAATGGAGTCGCCTGTGGTTTCGAGAACTTCCGGAACCACATCGTATTTAACCATCCCGTAGTCTTTTTTCATCTTGTTGATGTTCGAACTGCTGCCGAATTTGTAGGTCAGGCCCAGTGAGGTGTAGCTGTAGAAATCGTTTTTAATCTCTTTGGCACCACCATGAACAATGTCCATCCCTTCGGTATCAGTCCAACGTACTGAAGACTCGATGTTGGCATCCCATTTTTCTGCCAAACGGATGTTGAATCCAAGTCCAACAGGAACCATGGCTACGATGCGACGGCCACCAAAACCTTTGCCACCATTACCATTGGTTTCATCATACCCGCGGCGGGTAACGGTTGCAGGATTTGTATTGTAGTCTGTTACCTGCGATTTGTACTGAGCGTTACCATATCCGAGGAAGGTATAAACACCCAGCAGCCTGTCAGGATTGTATGATAAAATCAGGTTATCGAGGTCGAATGTGGCCTGCAATGAATAGTCAATCCAGTCACCTTCCACTTCTTTGTTGAAAAAGTCAAAACCTTTGTATTGAACACGGTCTTCTTTACCAGCAAATTGGCCATAACCAAGCTGACCCCTCAATCCGAATACCGGAGTAAGCTGTCTTCCAAAATAGCCGCTGAAGCCGAACTTGGTGTTGTCGCCATCGGGCATGACCCTGTATTTGGTAATATCACCGTGAAGCAGGCTTAAACCGCCGTTAGCGCCAATGTACCAGTAACCGTCAAACGAAGATTTTGCAGGCTTGGAATCTTTTGCCTGTTGGGCATAAATGCCCGTCGTTGAGAAAACTACAAAGGCCGATAGCAGCACTTTGAGCACGGTTTGATAGAATTTTTTCATAGGTACGGTTTTTTTTAGGTTATAATTTCTGAAATCACCACAAATTTATGCTATTTTTTGAAAGTGTCAACCAATACACGAAAAAATATTGCAGAATTGCATTTTGTTTTATCAGTTTCGTTGACCCGAACAGTAACGTTATACTTAGGAGGTTGTTTAAAGGTTACGAAAAAAAAGCAGAACTGTTAAAGCTGTTCATATAGGGCTTTGTATATCTCCCATAAAACAATTCCTCCCGCAACAGATACATTCAGAGAATGTTTGGTTCCTGATTGCGGGATTTCGATGGCTTGATCGCATTGATCAATTACGGCCTGATCGACTCCGTCCAATTCGTTCCCGAAAATTAACGCGATTGGGTGCTGGTGCTTGTTTTGAAGATCATCCAGTTTTGTGCTGTTTGCTGTTTGTTCGACTGCCATCAGGGTGTAGCCCTCCTTTTTTAAATGGTCGAGGCATTTTACCGTAGTTTCTGAATATTCCCAATCCACTGTTTCTGTTGCCCCTAAAGCTGTTTTCTGGATTTCCCTGTGTGGCGGTGTAGCAGTGATTCCGCACAAGTAGATTTTTTTTATCCTGAATGCGTCGCAGGTTCTGAAAAAGGAACCTGTGTTGCTTTGGCTGCGAATATTGTCTAAAACTACTACAACCGGAAGCTTTTCAGCGTTTTTGAACTCATTAAGGTTCAGTCTGTCCAGTTCTTCCATCGAGGTTTTTAAATGCTCCTTCATCGCGGTTATTATATAATGTGCAAAGATAAGGAAAGGCTTTTGGGCTGTAGCAATCCTATTTGTCGTTTTTCGGTACATTTGCCTTTTAAAATTGAAACCGATCACTACTTTGGAACAAAAAGATCAGAAGAATATTGCTGAAACCCCGCTCATGAAGCAGTTTAACAAAATTAAAGCCAAGTATCCTGATGCTTTGCTGCTATTCAGGGTGGGGGATTTTTATGAAACCTTTGGTGAAGATGCTGTAAGAGCCAGCGAAGTGCTCGGAATTGTTCTTACCCGAAGAGCCAATGGTGCTGCTCAATATGTTGAACTTGCCGGGTTTCCGCATCATTCACTGGATACTTACCTTCCAAAATTGGTCAGAGCAGGGATGAGGGTGGCAATTTGCGACCAACTTGAAGATCCCAAAACCACCAAAACCATTGTTAAACGTGGAGTTACCGAATTGGTGACACCCGGGGTTTCATACAACGATAAAGTTCTTGAACAAAAGGAGAACAGCTTTTTGGCCAGTATCCACCTTGATGAACCTCTTTGTGGTATTGCCTTCCTCGATATCTCAACCGGAGAGTTTATGGCAGCACAGGGAAGTACCGATTATCTTGACAAGCTGCTCCAAACTTTTCGCCCCAATGAGGTAATCCTGCAAAAATCAAGATCGCGCCGTTTTCATGAATTGTTTGGCGATAAATTTTTTGTTACAACTTTCGATGATTGGGCCTTCACGATCGACTTTGCCCAGGAGTTGCTTACCCGCCACTTCCAAACCCTGTCGCTCAAAGGTTTTGGTATAAGTGATCAGGAGAAGGCTGTAATTGCCTCGGGTGCAGCATTGCATTACCTCTCAGAAACCCAGCACGACAGAATTGGTCATATCACCTCTTTGGGAAGACTTGAGGAGGATCATTACGTTTGGCTCGACAGGTTTACTATCCGAAATCTCGAATTGGTTTATGGTTTGAGCGAAAATGCCCGGTCGTTGCTCGATGTGTTTGATCAAACCATTTCCCCGATGGGCGCAAGATTGTTCAGAAGGTGGATTACCCTGCCGCTGAAAGATCGCAAACCGGTTGAGGAGCGTCACGAGATGGTCGAATTTCTGTTGAATCATCCCGAGATATCGGATTCTCTGCGTGTTTCTATCAGGCAGTGCGGCGATTTGGAGCGGCTGATCTCGAAAGCCTCCACCGGAAGAATCAATCCCCGCGAGGTGCTCCAGATCAGAAAAGCTCTGTTGGCTGTAGATCAGGTGAAAAGTGTTTGCTCGCAAACGGGTGTTCCTCCCTTCATGCGACTGTCGGAACAGATGAATCCGTGCCCATTGATTGCCGAGGCCATTGCAAACGAACTTCAAACTGATCCTCCTGTGCAGGTTAGCAAGGGAGGCGTGGTGGCCAAAGGGGTGTCAATCGAGCTTGACGAGCTTCGGAGCATCCTCTTTTCTGGTAAAGAGTATCTCAATCAGGTTTTACAACGCGAGGTGCAGGCCACCGGAATAACTTCACTGAAGATTGGCTACAACAATGTTTTTGGCTACTATCTGGAGGTTACCAACGCTCATAAAGACAAAGTACCCAACGAATGGAACCGGAAGCAGACCCTGGTGAATGCAGAGCGGTACATAACCGATGAACTCAAAGAATACGAACAAAAGATTCTTGGTGCCGAAGGGAAAATCATGACCCTTGAGTCGGATTTGTTTTCTTCGTTGGTTGACCGCATCTCTGAATATGTACAACCTATTCAGCTCGACGCTGCCTTGTTGGCGCGGCTTGATGTGTTGCTGTCGTTTGCTCAAATGGCTTCCAACCATCGTTATGTTCGCCCGAAAATGACCGATGGTACCTCTTTGGATCTGAGGGGAGCCCGTCACCCGGTTATTGAAAGGTTGCTGCCTCCAGGCGATGCTTATGTACCCAACGATCTATTTCTTGATAAGGAATCGCAGCAAATGATCATACTTACCGGGCCTAACATGTCGGGAAAATCGGCTTTGCTGCGACAAACGGCTTTGTTGGTGTTGCTGGCTCAGATTGGAAGTTTTGTCCCCGCTGCCTCAGCCGAAATTGGAATGGTTGACAAGATATTTACCCGTGTCGGGGCTTCCGATAATCTTTCAACAGGCGAATCGACTTTCATGGTAGAAATGACCGAAACAGCCAGTATTTTAAATAATATCAGCGACCGCAGTCTGATTCTGCTCGACGAAATTGGCAGGGGAACCAGCACCTACGATGGTATTTCCATAGCCTGGAGCATAGCCGAGTATTTGCACAACCACCCGTTGTTCCGTCCGAAAGTGTTGTTCGCAACGCATTACCACGAGCTCAATCAGATGTCGCAGTTTTTTCCTCGTATTCGCAATTTTCACATCTCGATTAAGGAAGTTGGTCGCAAGATTATTTTTTTAAGAAAGCTTACCCCGGGCGGAAGCGAGCATAGCTTTGGAATTCACGTTGCCCGGATGGCGGGTATGCCTCAAACGGTAGTTGACAGGGCTGGTGAGTTGCTGATTAAACTGGAACAGTCGCACAACAACGAGGCGCTGGCCGGAAAACAACAGGGCGCAAAGAGTCGTAAGAAGGAACCCGAAGCCAATTATCAGCTTAGTTTCATTCAACTCGACGACCCTCTTTTGTTGCAGATCAAAGAGGAAATAATTAATACTGATATTAATACACTCACTCCGGTAGAAGCCCTGATGAAGCTCAACAGTATTAAAACTCTTTTATCGAAAAAAAAGTGAAAAAAAATTTGGAGCGAATCGGGAAAACGTAGTACCTTTGCATCGCAAAACAAAACAAAATGCGGAAATAGCTCAGTTGGTAGAGCACGACCTTGCCAAGGTCGGGGTCGCGGGTCCGAGTCCCGTTTTCCGCTCCAAATCCCGAACCTCTCAAAACGGTGCGGGATTTTTTCTATACGAAAGTTCTTTTTCTGTAGCAATGCCCCGGTGGTGGAATGGTAGACACGAAGGACTTAAAATCCTTTGGCCTTACGGCTGTGCGGGTTCAAGTCCCGCCCGGGGTACAGTTTAAAGCCCTGTAATCAATTCGATTGCAGGGCTTTTTTGATATAAAAAAAGCCGGATTAATCCGGCTTTTTTTGTATCAAGACATTGAATTTACTTCACTTCTTCAAAATCGGCGTCTTCAACTGCTCCGTCTTTGCCTTTGTTGTTGCCGGGATTGTTGCCTGTTGGTCCTTGGTTCGGGTCGGCTTGCTGTCCACCCTGGTTTGTGGCATTGTACATATCCTGACTGGCGGCCTGCCATGCAGCATTGAGGCTGTTGATGGCGGTATCAATCGAGGCAAGGTCGCGGCTTTTATGAGCTTCTTTCAATTGTGCCAGAGCTCCTTCAATGGTTGCTTTTTTATCAGCCGGTAACTTGTCGCCATATTCGCTCAACTGTTTCTCAGTTTGGAAAATCATTGAATCGGCAGTGTTGATTTTATCGGCCTCCTCCTTGGCACGACGGTCAGCGTCGGCATTGGCTTCGGCTTCAGCCTTCATCCGTTTGATTTCATCGTCGGTGAGACCCGAAGATGCCTCAATGCGAATGTTTTGTGTTTTGCCGGTAGCTTTGTCTTTTGCCGAAACATTGAGAATACCATTGGCGTCGATATCGAAGGTTACTTCTATCTGAGGAATTCCTCTGGGGGCTGGAGGAATGCCGTCGAGGTGGAAGCGACCGATGCTTTTGTTCTGATTGGCCATGGGGCGTTCTCCCTGCAGAATGTGTATCTCAACCGCAGGTTGGTTATCGCTGGCTGTTGAGAAGGTTTCTGATTTGCGTGTGGGGATGGTGGTGTTGGCTTCAATTAACTTGGTCATAACTCCACCCAAAGTTTCTATCCCGAGCGACAATGGTGTTACATCCAAAAGCAGCACGTCTTTTACCTCGCCGGTAAGTACGCCACCCTGGATGGCTGCTCCAATAGCAACAACCTCGTCGGGATTCACCCCTTTCGAAGGGGTTTTTTGGAAGAACTCTTGCACTACTTTCTGAATGACAGGCACCCGGGTTGAACCCCCAACCAAGATCACATCGTTGATGTCGTTCGGTGTTAATCCTGCATCTTTCAATGCTTTGCGGCAAGGCTCTATGGTTCGCTGAACCAAAGGATCGATAAGTGCTTCAAATTTGGAGCGGCTCAGTTTTCTTACCAGGTGCTTGGGAACTCCATCCACAGGCATGATGTAAGGGAGGTTGATCTCAGTTTCCATTGAACTGGAGAGTTCAATTTTTGCTTTCTCAGCTGCCTCTTTCAAGCGTTGAAGCGCCATGGGGTCTTTTCGCAGGTCGAGTCCTTCGTCGTTTTTGAATTCGTTGGCAAGCCAGTCTATAATGGTCTGGTCAAAGTCGTCACCGCCCAAATGGGTATCGCCATTGGTCGATTTAACTTCAAAAACACCTTCACCCAATTCCAGAATCGAGATGTCGAAGGTGCCGCCTCCGAGGTCGTAAACAGCAACTTTAATGTCATGGTTTTTCTTGTCAAGTCCGTAGGCAAGAGCTGCTGCCGTTGGCTCGTTGATGATGCGACGTACTTTAAGTCCGGCAATTTCACCAGCCTCTTTGGTAGCCTGACGCTGCGAATCGCTGAAATAAGCGGGAACAGTGATAACAGCTTCAGTAACTTCCTGACCAAGATAATCTTCTGCGGTTTTCTTCATTTTCTGAAGTACCATCGCCGAAATCTCCTGAGGTGTATATTTCCTGTCGTCGATAACCACTCGAGGGGTGTTGTTCTCGCCCTTAACTACCTGATAAGGTATGCGGTTTATTTCGGTGGTTACTCTGTCATAGGTCTCACCCATGAATCTTTTTATCGAGTAGATGGTTTTTCGGGGGTTTGTAATCGCCTGACGCTTTGCAGGATCGCCAACTTTGCGTTCGCCGTTTTCGGTAAATGCAACTATTGAAGGGGTTGTGCGACGTCCTTCGCTGTTAGGGATTACAACCGGTTCGTTTCCTTCCATAACAGAAACGCACGAGTTGGTGGTTCCAAGGTCAATTCCAATTATTTTGCCCATTGTATAAAAATTTTATGGTTTTCATTTTTTTCTGCGGCTGGTTTGTCAATCATTATGCCACCCGGGTTTTTGATGGGGTTGCAGAAACTGTTAAATGTCTTTTATTCGTGTTAATAAGTTAAAAATAAGGTTTTTATGTCTTGAATCAGTATGCCCTTTTATGTCAGAATTATGCCCGGGCTGTGACAAATAGTCAGTTTTGATGAATTGCCTCTGGCAAAACCGCCTCACTTAGTTCTGCTAAAGTGAAATAAAAAGGGCAGGTAATTCCTGCCCTTTTTTATAATGAACCAGTGAATACTGTTTTTTAGAATTTATAGGCTAAATACTTTATTTGTCAGTTTGTTAAAAGCTGTTGTCAATCGACGAAAAGGTGCTCTTAATGCTGTTGATTGTAGTAGGATGAATTCTAAGGGTGAACATTTGAGTGTTGGCACTGGAAAAGATGCCGTACCCATCACTCAGGTTGGTATAAAGCGGTTTGTCCTGAACCAGACCAGAAGAAGGGGAGTTTACATCCAGATATATTTTGAGTTCTTCTTCGAGTGAACGCAGGATGATGTCGAAACGGTAGGCAATTCTTTTAACCTCTCGGTTAGCAGGTATCCTGTTTCCCAACATTTTGAAATATTCTGAACCAAGATATTTCACTTCAAATTCCTGCGGTGTCTTGGTTGAGGTTTGATACCCAAAACTAAAGTCAACACTGTTCAATGTGGTGTCGGCCATTCCCGGGTGGTATTCCTTGTAACGAAACCTGAGGATGGATTCAAAGCGCTTTCCAATTCCTGTTGTGGTATATTTAATTGTGTTGTATGTGGTTTCGTTGATGTTCAGCGGGATGTTATAGCCTGGCTTACTCAATCCCATTCTCCCTCCTACGGGGGTTGTGGCCTGAATCAACTTTCCGGTTTTTGAATTTCTGATTTCTAGCTTAATCTGATGGTCGGGATTAAACCAAATGGTGTCGCCAACAATTTCGTCGATCTCGTAAAAGTCGTAAGGCTCAGTCTTGTATATAAGAATGTAGGGAAAGTCAGGATTGTAGAAGGGATTGGTTGCATCGGCCGGCCTGGGAACCCACATGGGTTTTAAGGCGATGGTTCTTACTACCGCCGATCCGTCCAACTCTACAAGTTTTGCATTAATAACGGCAGTGTCATAATAATTTGAATCGGGAATTTTGGCAAAAGTCAGCGCGTTGCCATCTCCTAAAAAGGCTCTTTGAATGCGAATATTCTGGGTGTTGCTACTCGGGTTGATGATTCCATAAACTACCGGGATGTCTTTCCATTCGGCGTTTAAATCAAAATCTGTTTCGCAGGAATTGAAAACCAGAGCAGATAACAGAATTAATGATAATGTTTTGATCCTCATTTCGTAAGGCAAGTTAATTTGTGGATGAGTGTTGACAATAGGTATATCTGCAAAAATAGTGATTATCAGATTAACACCCTATTTTTTGGTTAAAAAAAATCTGCCCTAAGGGTTTGGAAATGTGATTGTTTTAGAAATATTTGATTTTCATGGAGTTGGTAACTACTTTTGTGGCTTGAAAACTGTTGTTTTTCAATCTGGTTTTTTAGTATAATGTGTTTAATCTTAATATGTTAACTCATGTCAATTGCCCAGCCTGATTTTGAAACTGGTTCTGATGTTGCTGGTAGCCAGCGGTATAAGAAGATAACTACACACGTTCTTCAAGAAATGAAGCTAAAGGGTGAAAAAATAGCCATGCTTACTGCATATGATTACAGTATGGCTACCATTCTTGATGCTGCCGGGATTGATGTGATTCTGGTTGGCGATAGTGCTTCCAACGTGATGGCAGGATATAAAACCACCCTGCCTATAACACTCAACGAGATGATTTACCACGCGGCTTCTGTTGTGCGGGCTGTACACAGGGCGTTGGTAGTTGTCGATTTGCCTTTTGGAACTTATCAAGGCAATTCAAAAGAGGCATTGTCTTCGGCCATTCGGATAATGAAAGAGGCGGGTGCTAATGCAATAAAAATTGAAGGAGGAAAAGAGATTCAGGAATCGGTTGACCGTATTTTATCGGCTGGCATTCCTGTGATGGGGCACCTGGGTCTTACTCCACAGTCCATTCATAAGTTTGGTACCTATGTGGTGAGGGCCACTGAAGAGAAAGAGGCTCAAAAGCTTTTGCTCGATGCTCATTTGCTGGAGGCTTCAGGGTGCTTCTCGCTTGTTCTTGAGAAAATACCATCCGCACTTGCACACGAGGTTTCTACCAGCCTGAAGATTCCTACAATAGGAATAGGTGCCGGTCCGCATGTTGACGGCCAGGTGTTGGTGCTTCACGATATGCTGGGCATCACCCACAATTTCTCTCCACGTTTTCTGCGTCGCTACCACAATCTTTACGAGGAAATTAAAGGCTCAGTTAAAGCTTATATCGGCGATGTAAAATCCTTTAGCTTCCCCAATGAGAGAGAGTCCTACTAGCCCGGGAATTTTGCCCGATCTGGCTTCACGTATTTTGCATGAAGACAACCATATGCTGGTTGTAAACAAATTGCCATCGGAAATTGTACAGGGCGACAAAACCGGTGATTTGCCTTTAAGCGAATGGGTTAGGGAGTACATCAGGGTGAAGTACAACAAGCCTGGGGAAGCCTTTATTGGTGTTGTTCACCGTCTCGACAGGCCTGTGAGCGGGGCAGTTGTTTTTGCCCGTACCAGCAAAGCCCTGGCCAGACTCAACGAGATGCTTCGACAGCGAACGATTCGTAAAACCTACTGGGCGGTAGTGAAGAACAAACCTCCTGCCGAGGAGGGGAAATTGGTTGATTATTTGCTTAGAAACGAAAAGCAAAACAAGTCGTATTGCTACAACTATCCGAAACAGGGTGCTTTGTTGGCAGAACTCGATTACAGGTTGCTTCATCGTTCCGATCGCTACATTCTGCTCGAGATCGACCTTCACACCGGAAGACACCACCAAATCAGAGCTCAACTGGCTTCGATGGGATGCCCCATAAAAGGTGACCTGAAGTATGGTTATGAGAGGAGCAATCAGGGTGGAGCCATTCATTTGCATGCCAGGGCGGTTAAATTGGTTCATCCGGTTAGTAAATCCGAACTTGATATTGTAGCCCCTCTGCCTGTTGATCCTGTATGGGATCTTTTTAGCAGAATGCTCTAATTTAAATTGGTGGATGCCAAAATTGAATATGCATTGTTGTGCTTTTATGAAAAATTGGTGGCATCTTTTTTTTAGCGGGTGTTTTTACCCGATGCTCTTTATTTTGACGGTTTCTCCGGCTGATGCACAGTATTACCTGAGTGGAACCGATGGAGGTAGTGAGAGGTGGGAGCAGTTGAGGGGCTACGGGTTCAGGGTGATTTTCCCGGAGCACGACTCCTCCAGGGCTTTGGATTACCTGAATGCCTTTTCGATGGCTTCGCCGTTGGTTTCTAAGAGCCTTTTGGGACACAGCTCTCCTTTGGATGTGATTCTTCATCCTTTCTCAACACGGTCTAATGCATTAACAGTCTGGGCTCCATCACGTATCGATGTTTTTCCGGTTCCGCCAGGTGATTCCTATGCTCAATCATGGCCCGGGCAACTAGCGTTGCACGAGTTGAGGCATGTGGTGCAATTGACCAGCCTCAACCGTGGTGCTACCAGGTGGTTGAGCGGCGTTTTTGGAGAGCATGTAACTGGGCTCGTTTTTGGGCTTCACATTCCTCGATGGTTTGCCGAAGGGGATGCCGTTTATTCTGAAACCGTATTTTCGGAATCGGGTCGTGGGCGCGATCCTTTGTTTAGGATGTACAGCAGGGCCTGGGCCGGCTCGGTGGAAAAGAAATCATACAACCAGTTGCTCTTTGGTTCCTTTCGTCGTTTTAATCCAGGAGCATATTCGTTTGGTTACGAGATGGTAACTGGAATTAGAAATGGCTTTAGCACAGGCTTGTGGGATTCTGTTTCCCGTTTTGTGGCTTCACATCCATGGCAGCCCTTTGCCTTCTCGGCGGGATTAAAACGTTATACGCAACTTACAACGTCTTCTCTCTTTAAATCAACGCTTAACGACCTGAAATGCAGCATCTCCCTGCCGGAAGGATTGATGCCTGTTGTTCCTGACCAGGTTTATGCCGATTACTACCGCCCTTTTCGTGTCGCGGGAAACCGCGTGGCAGCCGTCAGATCGGTTTATGGTGAGGTTGATGATGTTGTGGTGTTCGATTCTACTGGCTGTTGCATTCAAAGGGTTTGTTTACCAGGGTCTATCGATAGGGAGTCGTTTACGGCAGCTGGAAAATATTTAATGTGGACCGAAACGGAAAATCATTCCCGGTGGGAGCACCGGCAGTCTTCGGTAGTTTGGTACCATGATCTTCAAGAAGGAACAACGAAAAGACTCAGAAAGCTAACCCGATGGTTTATGCCTGCTTTATCACCAGCTGGCGATGAGCTTGCAGTGGTTGAGATAAACAAGGCCGGACAGGAGTTTTTGGTGTTGATGTCGTTTCCTGAATGTATTGAATTAAAGCGTGTTGCCATGAAGCGGGGAGATCATTTGATGTCGCCTGTGTGGGCGCAACCAGGAAATATTATTGCTTTGCTGCTCAGCGATGGGGGTAAATGTTTGGTTAATATAGACCTGAATCATGACACTGTTTCGCATGCTTTTCGTTTTGGATATCGTTTTGCCTTGTCTCCCGGGATGTTGGGAGGCCGTGTTGCTATAACTACCGATCATGAAGAACGGGCTGTTGTTGGTATGCTGGAGGGCGATTCGGTTGTTGTGCTGTGTGATACAGGTTATGGGGTTCATCAGGTTTCTGCATGGAACAACCATCATTTTTTGTGCAATGTTTACACTCCGAAAGGTTATCGGATTTTGAAGGCTCCTTTTCCCAAAGGGGAGCAAGTTGTTGTCCGACCGGGTAAATGGGCTATGGAGTCGCGTTTGGCTGCGGTCGAGCAGGAGTTGACGAACCCCAACTGTGATGTTAATAGGGAAGCCACTGCTGTGAAATCAAGATATCGAAGGGCAGAACATCTTTTCAGGTTTCACAGTTGGGCTCCGGTTGCCCTGGATGTAGATGATCAGGAGGTTAAGCCGGGAATCACCCTGTTGTCGCAGAACTCTTTAAGCAGCATGGTGACAGCTCTGGGCTATCGTTATCTGGAGGCTCCCGGAAACCACGAGTTGTTTGCCAATATTCAGTACTATGGGCTTTTCCCGGTGCTTGGGGCCGAGGCTTCTTTTTCCCGCCGTTCTACAGATTTGATGTTGGCTGATACCTCGTTGGTTTTTAACTGGTCGCAATCAACCGTTAATATGTTGTCGTCGGTGCCATTGCGTTGGAATCGCGGCTCTGATTTATACAATATTACGCCAGCTGTGTCATTTAAGGGGGAGTGGCTTCGGGCTGATGACGGAAGTGCGGTAAATTTTAATCAGGATGCTTACCTGAGCATGAATTATTCGCTTTATCTGGCGCACTCTGTCAGGTCGTCGATCAACGATTTTTATCCTCGCCAGGGTCAGGCTGTCTATCTTCTGTACCGCCATTCACCATTCGCAACTGGTGGCGTGGGCGAGATGACCTCGGTAGAGGGCTGGGTTTACCTTCCGGGTTTTTACAATCATCATGGGATCAAAATTTATGGTGGTTATGAGCATCAGCCCGAAAGGAACAATTATTTTGGTTTTGCACTTGATTTTCCACGAGGTTACCGTTCGTTTCGTTTGCCAAACAGAATTGCAGGGAGCGTAACTTACGCCTTCCCAATAGCCTGTCCCGATTGGGATTTGGGGAAATTGGCCTATGTCAGTCGGGTTAGCGGAAGGGCATTTTACGATATCAATTTGGCCGGAACCTCTGCATTTCAATATACAGCTAGTTCGTTGGGTGTTGAGTTGCATACCGATGGTCATGCTTTGAGGTTGGTTTCACCACTCCAAACCGGGGTGCGGTTATCGTGGTTGGTCGAGGAGCAATCGGTGGCATTCGATTGGCTGTTTACTCTAAATCTCGACGCTTTTTGATATTCAATTTCTCAAAAAAGGTTAAGTTTGCCCTTTTGCAATTAGTTTGATGCGTTTGATTATTCGTTTTATCGGATCGGCCATGGTGGTATCGGTGCTGGCAGCTGTAATTCCCGGGATATCAATCTCAGGCTTCGGCTCTGCTCTGTTCCTGGTGGTTGTTTTAACCATTCTGAATTTGCTGGTAAAACCTATTCTGGTGTTGCTTACCATTCCGGTTACCCTGCTTACATTTGGACTTTTCCTATTGGTGATCAACGCGGTAATTATTCTGATGGCCTCTGGTGTTGTTGTTGGGTTCAGGGTTGACGGATTTGTTCCTGCTTTGTTGTTTTCGCTGGCCAACTCAGCTATTTCCTATTTACTCTCTTTAGCCGATAATTAGTTATACATAAAGATATGCGACGACGTGTAATAGAAAAGAATGAAGAGCTTGTTGAGATTATCAATAAGTGTGATGTGTGTTATGTTTCAATGGTTTCGGGCGATGGAAGTCCTTATGTTGTGCCGATGAATTTTGGATTTGACGACGGCATACTTTTTTTGCATGGGGCCAAAACGGGGAAAAAGATGGAGTTGCTGGCGGGTAATCCCCGGGTTTGTATAGCATTTAGCACCGATCATGAGTTGCGCTACCAGAACGAACAGGTTGCTTGTTCGTGGAGCATGAAATACCGCAGTGTGTTGTTGTTTGGCGAGGTTGAGCTGATTGTTGATGATCAACAAAAGGCCGAGGCATTGAATGTGATCATGCGAAAGTATGCAGGGCGCGAGTTCAACTACGGTCTTCCTGCTTTGCGCGAGGTTCAACCCTTCAGGGTGGTTCCTGCCAGAATTGATGGAAGGGCATACGGGCTATAAAAAAGGAGGCAAAGCCTCCTTTTTTAATGTACAATCGTCATCTCGTCAATTAAATGTCGGGCGCCGGCCAATTTGTCGATGATAAACAGGCAATAACGAATGTCGAGAGAGATGTTTCTGCAACGGTCGGGGCTGTACATCAGGTCGCTCATGGTTCCCTCCCAACACCGGTCGAAGTTAATGCCAATCAATTCTCCGTTGCTGTTCATTACCGGACTGCCCGAATTGCCACCTGAGGTATGGTTGGTGGCGATAAAGCAGGTTCGCATTTCGCCCGAAGCATCGGCGTAAGGACCAAAGTCTTTAGCCAGGTATAGTTCTTTGAGCCGTGGTTCAACCACATAGTCATAAACTTCCGGGTTTTCTTTTTCTATGATACCATCCAGGGTTGTGTAGTAGTTGTAGTTTACCCCGTCGAAAGGGGTGTATCCTGCTACTTTCCCATAAGATACACGCAGGGTGGAATTGGCATCGGGATAAAACCGTTTGGAGGGTTCCATTTCCATTTGGGCTTTCATGTAAATGGGCATCAGACTGTCGAACGTTCTGTTGAAAGCTCTTATGGCCGGGGCCACTTTTTCGCGTTGGTATTTTTCCAATTCGATGCCTAGTATATAGAAAGGATCTTTCTCGATTTTTTTGATGCTTTTGCGGGTGAACGATTGCAGCATGCTGCTTATCCTGTTCTTGTCGGCAAAAAGTGATGTTTCGAAGAAGTGGTCGGCCATAGCCTGATAACTCCCGTTGAATTTTTTCAATTGAGTATTCAGAATTTCCGGATAATTTGTTTTCTGGCTTCCTGCCTCCATGTACATGCGCAACATGGCCACGAAAATTTCGCGATCGATGCGGCTGTTGTAATTCTTGAAGAATCCATCTATTGATTTGATGTAGTTTTCTGATAGTGTTTTGATGGCTGCCTCAGATGAGTCACGGTTGGCGCAAATCTCGGCCAAAGGGGTGAAGGCGCGTGCCAATTTGAGAGCCTCTACACTCATCACCGATTCTGATAGCCAGGTTTCGGTCGATTTCCAGTATGCATAAGGTTTGTAGGCTGATTCAAAAGAGGCAAGCAATTCGCTGTAAGGTGTGGGGTCGGCTTCGTCGGTGCCAGCCCATGCCGCAAAACGGGTCTCATACTCTTTTTTCTTTTCCACGCCTCTTAATTGCTTGATACCGTTGCTTTCTCCAATCCACTTTTTCCATCCGTTGGCAATACCGGCGTGTTTGGCTGCGTATTGAAGCCTGATGGTGTCGTTGGTTTCTGAGTATTTGCTTATGATTCCCAGTCTGATGCCTCTTAATGCAATCCGGATCGGGTTGATTGTATTCACTGCGAGGTCAACACCAAGCGAGGGGAGGTATTCTTCGGTACGACCCGGGAATCCATACACAAAAGTGAAATCGTCGGGTTGAACACCTCGAAGAGAGATGGTGAGGTGTTTGCGGGGTTTAAAGGGTACATTCTCTTTTGAATACGGGGCGGGCTTGTTGTCTGATCCGGCATAAATCCTGAAAACAGAGAAGTCGCCGGTATGTCGCGGCCACATCCAGTTGTCGGTGTCGCCTCCGAATTTCCCGATGTTTGAGGGGGGAGCGCCAACCAGCCGGATGTCGGTAAAAGTTTCATAAACCAAAAGGTAATACTCGTTACCGTAATAATAGGGCCTGACTGTTGCTTCGTAGTGATTGCCCGAAGTGGCTTCTTTTTTAATAGCAGCAATGTTGGCGTTTTTTTTTCTGTTTTTTTCGGATAGGCTCATGTTGTTGTTTATGCCTTGAAAAACAGCGGCAGTTACATCCTTCATCTCGATAAGAAAAGAGACTGTCAGCCCGGGATTGGGGAGTTCTTCCTGCAACGAGGAGGCCCAAAAGCCATTGGTGAGGTAATCGTTTTCGATGGTACTGCGTGCCTGAATTTGTCCATAGCCGCAGTGATGGTTTGTGAGAATAAGGCCCTGGTCTGAGACCACCTCGCCGGTGCATCCGCCACCAAAGTGCACAATGGCGTCTTTCAGACTTGAATTGTTGACGCTGTATATATCTTCGGCGCTTAGTCGCAGTCCAAGCGATTGCATTTCGGCCTGGTTTTTTTGCTCCAGAAGAAGCGGAAGCCACATCCCTTCATCAGCGAAGAGTTGCAATGTATTGATAAAGATCAGGTTGAGAAGTATGAGTTTTCTTAGCATAATACGAGGTGTTTTTATGAGAAGAGTTGCATGATGAGGTCGTCGGTGCTCAGGCCTTCGGCTTCAGCTTTGAAATTTCTTACAACTCTGTGGCGAAGGATTGGGCGGGCCACTGCATTCACATCTTCACGATCGGGAGCATATTTCCCGTTGAGTGCAGCATGGCATTTGGCACCAATTATCAGGTATTGAGAAGCTCTGGGACCAGCGCCCCATGTAAAATATTCTTTAGCCAGGCGATGGGCCTCGGGAGAAGTTGGTCTGGTTTTCACGGCAAGTTTCACCGCGTATTCGTAGAGTTGATCTGTTACCGGAAGCTTCCTGACCAGTTGCTGGAAGAAAACGATCTCTTCGCGCGAGAGTATGGTGTTTACTTCGCTGTGTTTTTCAGTTGTAGTATTTTTTACAATGGCTAGTTCTTCAGCAAGCGTAGGGTAATCAAGCCAGATATTGAACATAAACCTGTCGAGCTGAGCTTCGGGCAGGGGGTAGGTTCCTTCCTGTTCGATGGGGTTCTGGGTTGCCAGGACAAAGAACGGTTCTTCTAATTTGTAGGTGTTTCCTGCAATGGTAACGGCATGTTCCTGCATGGCTTCTAAGAGAGCTGCCTGGGTTTTGGGAGGGGTCCGGTTGATTTCATCCGCAAGGATAACGTTGGCGAATACAGGTCCTTTGATAAACCTGAAGGCTCTTTTTTCATCCAGAATTTCGACACCGGTAATGTCGCTTGGCATTAAATCGGGAGTGAATTGTATTCGGCTGTGGTTCAGGCCAAGAACCTTGCTGATGGTACTCACGAGCAGTGTTTTGGCCAATCCGGGAACCCCAACCAGGAGGCCATGCCCCTGGCTGAAGATGGAGATTAGTACATTGCGAACAGTTTCATCCTGACCAACGATCACTTTCCCGATCTCTTTACGAAGCTCGAGGTATTTTGAGTGGAACGCGTCAACAGCCTCTTTGTCTGTCTTGTACAGGTTATTCATTAATTTGTCGTTATAAAAAATAGGGTTATTTGATCCAGTTTTGCTCAAACCGGCACTGTTTGAAGTCGGGGTTAATCCTGATGAAAGTGGAACCAATTTTTTCAATCATCCAGTTTTTAATGATTTCACTTTTTTTGCGGTCGAGAGCCCAACCCTGCAACCTGTCGTAATCGTCGGCCATGTTGGCACGATGAGGCTTGGTTCGTTCTTTCAGGTAAAGAATCCGGAAGGCATCTTTATCTTCGTCTGTTTTAAATTGCATGGGGCGGCTAATCTTGCCGGGTTCCAGTTTGTCAACAACATAAAACACTTTTGGATCAAGCTGATCGGGTTCCCAGCGTGCGTTTTGGGTGGCGGGGTTTATCATAAGTCCGCCGTTTATTTTGTTTGGGTCGTCAGAAAACTTTTGTACTGCCTCGTCGAAAGTGAGTTTGCCGTTGTCGATCAGGTTGGCGATGGAGTCGAGCTCTGTTGAAGCCTTAGCCATCTCTACAGGCGAAACCTTGGGCATGAGAAGGATGTGGCGGGTGTTGACAAAATCGCCTCGGCGCTCGATGAGTTGGATGATGTGATAACCGGCTTTTGTTTTCACTATATCACTCACCTCTTTGTCTTTTAGTTTGAAGGCAATGGCTTCGTATTCGGGATAGAGTTCACCTCTTCCAAACAAACCTACCTCGCCGCCTTTGGCTGCACTTCCGGGATCCTCGGAGTAGAGCACTGCCAGGGTAGAGAAGTTTTCTCCTTCAAGAATGCGTTTTCTAAGATTGCGAAGTTTCTCTTTTACAGCAATCTCTTCTGCCAATCCCACTTTCGGTTTTTTTACGATCTGTCCGATGGTGAACTCCGAATTTACCATCGGGATGGAGTCCTGGGGCATTTCACGGAAAAACTTTCTGATTTCTGACGGAGTGATTTTCACGTCTTTGGTGATGCTTTGTTGTGTCATCTCTACGCGCATCTGATCTTCAATGATACTCCTAAATTCCTCTTTAATTTCAAAGAGTGATTTTTTGTAGTATTCTTCCAGTTTTTCACGCGAGCCAATCTGGCTGATGAAATACCTGATTCTGCGGTCGAGTTCGTTCTCAACCTGTTTCTCGCCCACCGTGATGCTGTCGATTTCTGCCTGATTCAGGAGGAGTTTGTTGTAGAGTATCCCTTCCAGGATGGCACATCTGGTTTCAACAGCACTCCCTTTAATATTTCCCTGCATTCGATACTGGAGGTATTGTGTTTCAACGTCGGAGGCCAGCACCGGCTTGCTCCCAACCACAGCAACCACCTCGTCGATTACCAGTGACTGGGCTTGGGTAGTGGGGTTTAGAAAAGCTGCCGATAGCAACCATGCCACGGCAAGCGAAAGGGAATTGATATGTTTCATGAAAACAGGGTGGTTAATAGATTTCAAATTCATTTTTTTTACTGGCTTTATCGTAAAGGTCGTCGCGCATCTTGTTGATTAGTTCTATCTTACGACGGTTTAGGATGATGTTGCGGATGTTGTTCCGCTCGAAACTCAATGGCGAAAGGCCGTTTTTAATTTTAAAGTCGTAGAAACGCACCAAATAAATGCTGTTTCCAACGGGCAACTCTACAAATTTGTGGTTTTCGAGGTAGGCCGATTCGTTGTAGGTGGTGATTGGTACCAACTGCAACAAATCGTTGAACAGATACCAAGAGTCGTAGCTAATTATATTTTGTTGGGTGCGGTTAAGACTGAAGCGTTCCACGGCATCAAAATCGACAATGCTGTCGGGGCGGAGCAACTCGCGGGCTGCTTTGAGTGCTTTGGCAGAGTCGGAACTGATTTTAAACATAATAACCTTCACGATGTTGTCGCGCAATTCAAAGTTGGCTTTGTTTTGCTCGTAGTAGGTTTCAACTTCTTCTTCTCTGATGGTTGTATCAAGGTTTTGGTTGATGAGTTTTTGCTCGAAGGTGTAAATCACCAGCGATTTGCGGTATTCCTCCAGTTGACTTGTAAAATCTTGTTGTTCTTCGGTTAAGTTGCCTTCGGCATGTTCCAGTATCAGTTGGTTTCTGATCCAATTGTTGATGTAGTTTTTAACCATTACCAGACTGTCGCGGGCCGATGTGCCTGGAGGAACGATCCCGGCCAGGTTGGCGCGATCCAGATACGTGTTGTTGACACGTGCTACGGAATCCTCATCCTTGGTAAACCTGGTTTTAATGTAGGTGCATGAACTGAGAATCAATGTTGCGAGCAACAGGAAGCCAAGGTTTCGGAGGTATGAACTCAGTTTCATCTGACATCTATTATAAAGTGAGGGCGTTGCCTTTGGCTGGCTACAGAGTCACCAACCTACGAATGGCAGCGCCCTCACGGGTTCAATTATTTAATTTTTTCCAATACCGAACGGTCAATGGTATAAGGATATTGTTTGCGAAGTTTTTCAATCCATTCTTTTTCAAGCTGGTTCTGGTATTCGGCTGTAACCAGTCCTTTAACTTCTTCCAGTGCTTTGGGTTCAGGCTTTACCAACTTTGAGAGGGTAGCCCAGGTGATCTTGTTGTCGGTTGTGCTTTTAACAACCGATCCTTCGATGTTTTCCAATTGATCGACCATGGGATTTTCGCCTGAAACATATTTTTCTTCTGTCAGATTCACCTTCAGGGTGGAGTCTTTCATAAGTTCTGTACGAACCCACTGCAAACTTTTTCCTTTTTTGTCGATCCATTTGGTGATTTTTGACATCAGGTCGTCGGCATTTTTTGCGTCGGCAGCACCTTCAACCGTGAGTATGGCAACCTGTTTCCGGTCGGGCCACATGTATTTGGTTTTTACAGTCTGGTAAAAGTTTCTAAGCCCGGTGGTGTCTTTCACTGCTTTAGTCCAAACCAGTTTATCGGTAAGTTCAAACAGCAGTATCCCGTCGCGGTACTCTTTTACAAGAGCCTTGAAATCGGGATATTTCGCTTCGAGCTGGCTGTCTTCATAAGCCAGAATGGTTTCGTTCACGAAGTCTTTAAACTTCTTGGCGATATAAATCTGGATGTTCTCTGGATCTTGCTTTTTCTGATTTTTCTTCAGGTAGGCTACAAAATCGGCAGGGGTAACCTTTTTATCAGCATAACTGAAAACGACACCTGTCGGGATAACTTCGGGGCTCACGCTCCAGGTTGCTTTGAAGATGCTGTCGGTTACAATTTGTGCCGTTTTTTCGAGTACCGACCCATACTCTTTCAGATTGTATTCGGCTTTCAAGCGGTTAACCACAACTTCCTGGCTCTGGCGGCCACGGTTGTCGCGTTTGACGCGCTGACTCAGATCGTTCTTGGTTTCCTCGAAAGCACCTGGGAGCTTCTTCTCTACCAGGCGAATGATGTGCCAGCCGTAGGTTGTGAGAACGGGTTTGGAGTATTGCTCGGGCGACTGAAGCTGATAAACAGCGTTCATAAACTCGGGAACCAAACGGTTGCACGTGAATGGGGGGAGTAAACCACCTTTTGGAGCTGAGGCTTTGTCGTCGGAATACTTTTCGGCCAGCTCGTCCCATTTTTCTCCGGCTTTCAGTTTGGCATAAACAGAATCAACCCGGGCAGTTATTTTCGACGAATCGGCAGCAGTAGCGTTCTTGGGGAATGTAAAGAAAATGTGGGCGGCTGTTACCCTTCCCAGTGCTGGTCTGCGGTCAGTAATTTTAAGGATGTGATACCCAAAATCGGTCCTTACTACTGGCGATATTTCGCCAACTTTGGTATTGTATGCAGCAGTTTCAAATGGATACACCATGTTGAACACTGTGAAGAAGCCCAAATCGCCTTTGTTGCCTTTCATGGCAGGGTGCTGACGCCCGGCTTCTCTGTCGCGCGCTGAAGGGTCTTCTGAGTTTTCGGCAGCCATTTTGGCAAAGTCGGCTCCCTTCACGATTTTCTTCCTGATGTCGCTAATTTTCTTCCAGGCGGCCAGGGTATCGGCAGGCAGGGCATCAGCCTGACATTTGATCAGGATGTGCGATGCACGAATATCGGTGAGCGACCGCTCGTAAGCTTCTTTTGTTAATTGGTCTATCACAGTTTCGTCGGTAAAATAGGGTTGAGCCAACTGTTTGCGATAGCCCGCCAACTCGTCTTTGAACGATTTAAGGGTGTCAAGACCCTGTGCTTCTGCGTCTTTAACTTTTAGTCTGAAGTTGATAAACAACTCCAGGTATTCATCGATGGTTTTAGGATCGATGGCTTCGCTCTGCACATTGTTCTTATTGTATATGTTTAAGAACTCACCAGCGGTGATTGTTTCGTTGCCAACTGTGAGCAACGGACTGGTGTTAAGATCCTGAGCGAAACCGCTGATGGAGATGGCTGCCAGAGCCATGATCAACGTAAAGGTTTTGTGAAAATTCAATACACTTTTCATGTGATGAATAAGGTTGGTTATTAATTGTTAACGACTGTAATTTGGTGCTTCACGTGTTATGGTGATGTCGTGCGGATGGCTTTCGGTAATTCCTGCCTGGGTTATCCGTACGAAACGGGCGAAGCGAAGATCAGAGAGGTTTTTGCTACCGGTGTAGCCCATGCCAGCCCTAAGCCCGCCCAACATCTGGTGAATTACTTCACTTAGTGATCCTTTGTAGGGTACACGGCCAACGATCCCTTCGGGAACAAGTTTTTTGATGTCTTCTTCCATGTCCTGAAAATAGCGGTCTTTGGAGCCTGTCTGCATGGCCTCTACCGAGCCCATCCCGCGGTAAGTTTTGTATTTGCGGCCCTCGTAGATAATGGCTTCACCCGGAGCTTCTTCAACGCCGGCAAACAACGACCCGGCCATGATGGTTGATGCACCTGCTGCCAATGCTTTAACAATGTCGCCTGTGTAACGGATTCCACCGTCGGCAATCACAGGTATCGAGGTGTTTTTCAGGGCGTCAGCAACTTCAAGCACAGCCGACAGTTGCGGCACTCCTATTCCTGCAATAACCCGGGTTGTGCATATCGATCCGGGACCAATTCCCACTTTAACACCATCGGCACCAATGGCAGCAAGAGCCAAAGCGGCTTCGGCAGTGGCAATGTTGCCTACAACCAGATCAACCTGTGGAAATTCTGTTTTAACCATGCTGGCAATCTTGATCACCCCTTGCGAATGGCCATGAGCCGTGTCAACAACTATTGCGTCGGCTCCTGCCTGAATCAGAGCCTCAACACGCTCTCTGGTATCGGCAGCAACACCAACGGCAGCAGCTACTCTCAATCGCCCATTCTTATCTTTACAGGCATTGGGCATCGATTTTACCTTCAAAATGTCTTTGTACGTAATCAAACCGATAAGGCGGTTTTTCTCATCAACCACCGGCAACTTCTCAATTTTGTGCTGCTGAAGAATATCGGCTGCTGTGTCAAAGTCGGTAAACTCGCGCGTGGTGACGAGCTTGCGGGTCATGATTTCGGCTATGGGGCGAACCAATTTGCGCTCGAATCGTAAATCGCGGTTGGTTACAATTCCAATCAAAACTTTCTCGGAGTCAACCACAGGGATTCCACCGATTTTGTATTCCCGCATCAGGTTGAGCGCGTCGGCCACGGTGGCCTTTTCTCCTAAGGTAACAGGCTCGAGTATCATACCTGCCTCGGCTCGTTTCACCTTCCGCACTTCTGCTGCCTGCTCGGCTATCGACATGTTTTTGTGCAATACCCCGATGCCACCTTCTCTTGCAATGGCAATGGCCATGGTGGAGTTGGTCACTGTGTCCATGGCGGCCGAAACGATGGGTATTTTCAATGCAATGTTGCGGCTGAATCGGGTTGATATATCCACCTCGCGGGGCATCACTTCCGAAAAGGCCGGAATTAACAAAACGTCGTCATAAGTCAGGCCTTCGCCTGTAATTCTTGGATGTTGTGCTGACATAGCTTAATAGGCTTTTGGCTTGCAAATGTACATTTTTTAAGTGTAATTTACTATATCCCGCAAGGGTTGCAGGTCTGATTCATCGACTTGTCGGGCCGGTTGAATCAAGTTTTTCCCTGCCTGTTATTCCACCAGCGTAACCATGCCACGCTGCTCCTGGTAGCGCCCCGAAACGGTTAGTATCCTTATATAATAGGCGTAGATGCCCGATTTCAGTTTTTCGCCTTCCAATGTCCCGTCCCAACCTGTTTCGGGCGAGGTTGACTCGAAGATCTGTTGCCCCTGCCTGTTGAAAACAGCGAAATAATACTCGCTTGGATCAACTGACAGCATAACGGGCTTGAAAATGTTGTTTCTTTCTCCGCCCGGATGGAAAGCAGTTGGAAGAAAGAGCCTGTAGGAGGGTACTGCTGTTATGATATTGGAGGTGGTTGTATCGGAAAAGGGGAGTAAATCGTTGGGCCATGAATAGGCTTTTACCCTGTATTCAAGCGATTGAACGGGTATGAGTGAAGGGTATTCGGCATCTGTAAAGGTGGTGATTCCCGATGTGGTTTCTCCAATTAAATCCCAACCGGTTTCGGCTGTTCTCCTTTCAATTTGATAGGAACTTAATCCGTTGGGGAACCCTTCCAATGGCGTCCATTCAAGTGTCCCCAATGCTTTATCGCTCAACGTGAGATAAATGGAGTTGATGATGTTTGAACTGATTTCGGGAGCCCCGCAACTGTCAAGTGCCTGCACGCGGTAAAGGTAGGGCTCTTTGGTCGGTCTTACGAGGCTGTCGGTGTAATACTCCGTTCCGGCGGTTGGGATCAGGGTGTCGAGAACCGTGTAATTAACTGGCGACAGAAGGCTTCTTTCAATCACCAAACCGGCAGTCTGGGCTGTGGTGTCGTTAACCAGTGCCAGGTCTATGACGCGGTTGTTGTCAACAGTCGCATACCTTATATAGGCGTATTGGGGCGCCGCGGGGTTTACAACAAACAAGGATACCGTTGATGAACTGGCTGTTATGCCGGAATTGCTTAATGCCGCGATTTTGAATTTGTAGAAAACCCCGTGCCTGGGATTTAAAAAGAAGGCCGAAAGGGTGTCGGGGTACACAGTGTCGTAGGTATAGTAAGGGGCTTGGTCTTCTGAAACCAGTATTTTGTATCCGGCCAACCCGTCTTTCATCCTCTGGTAGGGTGTCCAGTTAAGGGTTATTCTTTTTTGACAAACCTGATGTTGGGGTTGTTGCAGCCAAATGGTTTTAACTGATTGTGTTATGCCGTTATCGGCGGTGGCATTGCCGCACCTGTCGATGGAGGCAATGCTAAATTCTTTCGGTCCGGTAGTTCCGTCAACGGTTGTGGTGGTATAGGCTGTGGTTTCGAAGTCAAATCTTCGCTGATCGAGGGTATCCCAGGTTGCTGTATTGTGAAGGATGAAGTATTCTTTGGTGTCGGGGGAGATCCCTTTCTCCCATCCGAAAACAATGTGACCGTTTTCGTCAACACTCACGCTGTCGAGCACCGGGGCTGCAGGAGGGTTGTTGTCAGTCATCGGCAAGGTGAGGTTGCTGAAATTCTGGTTTTTATTGACTCGCCAGCTAATCCGGTAGGTTAGGTTGTTAAGGCAAATTCCGGGATAATCGCTGTAAAAAAGATCTAGAGTGCTGTCTATTAGTGTCCATGGTTCGTCCTGGCTTTGGCGATACACGTAGTAATAGGGTTCAGCACCCGGGAGTGTGTTAACGCTGTATGATTGCCAGACTAGGGATACTTCGATGTCGTTGATGTTGGTAGCCATTGGCACAATAGTGAAAAGGGTATCACTTGGGTAGGTAGGTACTCCCGATGCAAAAGCCTGAATGAAATAGCGGTGTACCTGGTTATCGGCGGCTCCGGCATCGTGCGTCCATGTTCCAACAGTTGAGTTGCTGATGGTTGCGAGTTTTATGAAGGAGCCATTGCCTACTGCATGGTAAATATCGTAAGATGCGAAATCGGCCGACGCGCTAAGGGGGGTCCACGTCAGCACAACATCGCCCCCTGACTGAACCGTGCATCCGTATAAATCAACATCACTATCAGTCTGGCCGCGAATAATTTGTGCTGATAGCAGCAGCAATACAATGGATAGTAGCCCTGATTTCATATGGTTTGAAACGCTCATTTTTAAAGGTTATTTTCCTACTCTGACCACTGTCATGGTCGCAGGGGTCATGTAGGTTGAAGCCATCCGCCCGATGGTTTCGGGGGTGATGGTTTGTAAGGCTCTGAGGTATTTGGAATAGAACCGGTGGTCAAGCCCAAAATCGTTAACTGATCTTATTCTTTCTGAAAGGGCAAACGATCCGTCAACCGATCTCAAGAAACTTCCTGATAAGTAAGTAATCAGGGTCTGCAATTCTTCATCGCATGGCGGGTTGGCGGCTAGTTTACGCATTTCCAGTTCAATAGCTTCCACGGCTTCTGCTGTGTGTTCTGCCTCAACCTCTGTTCCAACCGAAAGTACCGAATGGTTTTTCATTGGAACAAGGGCGGCTCCTACGCCATAGGTTAGCCCCCGGGTTTCGCGCAGGTCCATGTTGAGTCGCGACCCGAAATAACCACCAAGTGCGTTCACGGCAATTTGCAAGGGGATGAAGTCGGGGTGGGTCATTTCCGGAGCCAGGCTTCCCAGTCGAATGGCGGTTTGCATCGAGTCTTTTGCGGGAATTACCCATTGCCCTGTGGTTGTTGTTGGTATTGGGTGCGGAGTTGCCGGAGTAGGATCGCCGATGGCATCGTTCAGTGAAGCAAACGCATCTGTAAGAATGTTAACCTCGTGCTGATCTATTCTGCCTGTTATCATGAGGCGGAGGCCGGGTTTGAAAAAGTGGCGCGAATGGAATTCGTTCAAATGATAAGCGCGCAGGTTTTTAAAGTCGGATTCAGTCACAAGTCGCCCGTAGGGGTGTTGCTCGCCAAACAGTTTGTTGATGAGCCGGCGCCTGGCTTCCCATCCGATTTTCCCAAGGTTGATAACAAACTCCTGCCGTTTCTCTTCCATGATGCGACTGAAGGGGCGCTCACTGAAAGATGGGTGGCTTATCATACGGGCAAAGGCAGGGAGTACTTTTTCAAAATAGCGTTTGAGAACCACCAGGTTGATGGTAGTGAAATTGGCCAGTGCCCCTGATCCTGTGAAGGCTCCGTAGTAGTCGAAGTGTTCTGCAAGCTGACTGTCGGTCATTTTGTCCGATCCCTCTTTAAGCAACCATGAACACATTTGAGCCTGAAGCGGAATCCACTGATCTTCTATTCCTGCTTCTGATATTACTTCAACCCGAATGAGTTCGGTCGATGGGTCGTTCACGATGATCAAAGGAAGTTGGTTGCCAATCTGGATGGTGTTAAACTTCAATCCATTGAAAACGGCCGGGAGGTCGTCGTCGTTCTGAAGGGTAGGCAGAAGTGGCGAAACTCGAGGGGGTAGGGATCGGTCGGGGATCATATTTTTTTGAAAAACCGCTCTTATTCACAAGAATCGTACCGGATAAAAAAGAAGGGGGGGGAGAGAGCGGCAGCTTTCCCCCCTCCT